>CAJOIS010000027.1 GCA_905234645.1 uncultured Bacteroidales bacterium
TCTTCCCATTCCGAACAGAGAAGTTAAGCCCCGCCGCGGCGATGATACTGCGGGAGACCGTGGGAAAGTAGCTCGCCGCCCACCCACAACGGAGACCCTTCCAGAGAATTCTGGGAGGGTTTTCTGTTTTTAGGAGGTAATTATTACCCAAAAAACTCTTCCTTGAAATTCACGAAACAAACCCGCTCCTGCGCACGGGTCAAGGCGGTGTAAAGCCAACGCAAATCTTTTACTTCTAACGTTTCTTTTAGGTTCAGCGAGGAATCAATGAAAACGGTGTTCCACTGCCCACCTTGGGTCTTGTGGCAGGTGAGGGCATAGGCAAACTTCACCTGCAAGGCATTGAACCAAGGGTTTTTCTTCATTTCTTTGTAGCGCTCCCGTCGGTTGGGAATATCCATATAGTCCTCTTCGATGGCGCTGAACAACCGCTTGCTTTCCTCTTCCGTCAGCGAGGCGCTGTTGCTGTTTAACGTGTCGAGCAAAATCTTGGCCTCCACATTGGGCGCATCGGGATAATCGGTGAAGCTGAGTTCCACGTCGGCGAAACGGAAACCGTACATTTCGTCGAAATGCTTGATTTTCCGTATCTCAGCCATGTCGCCGTTGGCGATGAAACTGATGGCATCGTTGCCGTCGGCCCAAAAGTAGTTGTTCTTCACCACCATCAGCTTATCACCCGTGGCAATTTCTCCCTCGATGTTGAGGATGCGCCCTCGGATGGCTTGGTTGAACATGTTGGCGCGTTTGTTCGACTTGCAGACAATGACGGCTTCGTTGTCGGAGGTATTGGCGAAGACGTTGTGTAGCATCTCCTCAAAGGTCTCAGGCTCAATTCTTTCAACGTCGTCAAATCCGTCCAGATGAAAGATGGGCAGGTTGTATTCATACAAGTTTTGCCCAAGCAACTGCCTGATATCCGTGGCATTATATAAAATCCCCGATTCCAAGGCCTGACGTTTTACTTCGGTGAGTTCATACGTGGCGGCGGTGATGGGGAATTCCGATTTCAGGTATTCGCAATTGAGGGCGGAACTTTCCGAACTCTCTACAGGTGGCAACTGTGCCGTGTCGCCAATGAGTAAAAGCCGACATTGCTCTCCGCTAAAGACATAAGCCAACAGGTCGTCAAGCAGACTGCTCCCGCCGAAATCCCTTTGCTCGCCTATCATGGAAGCTTCGTCGACAATGAATAGTGTTTTTTTTGCCTTGTTTTCTGCCCTGGCGATGAGTACGCTTCCGTCAGGGAAAGCCTTGGCCTGATAGATTTTTCGGTGGATGGTGGAGGCTGGTTGGCCCGTATAACTGCTAAGCACTTTGGCAGCCCTTCCCGTGGGTGCCATCAACACGTACTTCATGCCAATGGACGGCAAGGTCCTGACTAGCGTTTTTACCAGTGAAGTCTTTCCCGTACCGGCATAGCCTTTCAAGATATAGGTGGGATTTTCTTTTTGCGAGAGAAGGAATGCGGCTAGATGATACAACGCAATGGCTTGCCCCTCGGTGGGCTCGAAGCCAAAGGATTGCGTGAGGTGATCGAATAACTCTTGTCTGCCCATCGCTTTGTTCATCAGAAGGGATAGCCGATACCTAGCTGCAGCCTCAGGTTCTCGTCTTGACCGAAACGCCAATAGTTGCCGCTTTCATCACAATAGGGATTGCGCATGGCATAGGCAAGATCGAGGCGGATGATCAGGAAGGACAGGTCCATTCTGACGCCAAGGCCTGCATCAAGAGCCAATTGCTTATAGAAGGAGTTGAATCTAAATTCGGCATTGGGCATGGATTCGTTGGGGTAGTAGGCCCAGACGTTACCTGCATCCACAAAGACGGCGCCGTTGAAGATGTTGTAGATGGGGAAACGGTATTCGGCGTTGACTTCCAATTGGAGGTCTCCGGTCTTTTCCATGCTTTCGTCATTAGGCACATAGCCACCGGGACCGACAGTGCGGTATAACCATCCGCGCAGGCCATTGGAGCCGCCACCGTAAAAGCTGCGCTCGAAAGGCAGGTCGCGCGAGTTGCCGTAGGGCAAACCTAATCCTATGAATTCGCGGAACACAAGCCACGATTCATGCCCTAAGTCAATGTGCTGACGGATGTCGAAGCTGCCTCTCAAATACTGCGCATAACGGACGCCCAGCAATTCGTGGTGCCCATCGTGTTCGGTGATGAGCTTTGTCTTGTTGAAGAGGGAGAGCAAATTGCCACTTGATTCCAGGTCGGCGCGCAAATAGACGAAACTGCCTTCTTGGCTGAGGCGTTGGCTGCTGTAGGTGAAGGAATAGCGTGTGCCAAGCAACAGGTGGCTGGTATATTGGTCTTTTTTCCTTTGACTCGTTTCGGCATCGAGGTAGGATTGGAAAGCGGGATTGATATCGGCGATCTTTACGCCGTTGAGGAAGATGGGCGTAAAGGTGTGTCCAATGCGGTTGAGGCTCTTCCAGTCGTAGCTCAACGAGGCCATGGAGATATAGCGCGAATAATAGTACCTGATTTGCGCGTTGAAACCTAGGGAGACAGAGGTCGTCGGCATATAGTCTCTGGCGAGGTCGTTGAAGGCAAACGGACTGAGGAACTTCGGGAAAAAGAGGCTCGCCGTGATGCCAGCTTCTCTTGTGTTAAACACTTTCTGTCCGCTTTCAGCCGCCTCTGCGTCAAGGAGCTTCTGCATTTCCAATCCACCTCTGAGACTGAGCTGGAATGTCTCGGAACCATGGAAAATGTTCCTATTGGTGTAGGCAAAGCTGCCTTTGATGCCCAAGTCACCATCAGAATTGGTTCCCTCGGCTTGAAGGGTGAACGAATGGATGTCGTTTTGCTGCATCGTGATACGGCAGTCGAGGAGATTGAGGCTGTCGTTCGGGACACTGTCGAACTGTATGGTCACGTTGCTGAAAAGCCTGAAGTTACTAAGCGATTTGTAGGTGCTTGTGACCAGCCTTTGGCTATACGGGAATCCTTCAATAATGTTGATGGAATGCTGGAATGTCTGTGGCTTCACCTGAGGCTTCCCATAATAATAGAAATCCAGTATGTTGGTGATCTTTCTCCTTATGCCGAACTCCGTGACGAGCGTTGCAGAGTCGGAAGGCTTTTCGTTCATTTGGAAGATGGAGAAGTTGGGATAAACGCTGATGTCGCGAATCATATACTTCTTATAGGCGATATCGTTCTTTTTCAGGCGCATGGTGATATCCAGCGTATGATTCATGAAATTGCTGTCTACCTCAAAGTAGATGTGGTCACGGTTGAAATAGTAATAACCGGAATTCTTTAGCCTTTCTGTGATGATCTCGCGTTGCTCGTCCAACGAATAGGCATTGTAGATGTCGCCTTCATTAAGCGGGAACTTCGTGCTGTCGCGCATGATGTAAGACCGCACCAGACTGTCTTCGATGACATACTTGATGGCTTTGACACGATAAGGCTTCGTTGGATAAATATGGTATGTGACTTTGGCGGTCTTTCTCCTATTATTTGTCTTAACCGTATGTGAGACTTTTGAGTTGAAGTAGCCCACATTGTTGAGGTACCGCATCATCTGCGTCGACGAGTTGTTAGCCTCCGATTTTTCGTAATAGACGGGCTGGTTGCCGAAGTTCTTGTTCAGCCATTTCCAAAACACGCTTTTCTGATGCCCTTCCCATTTGTAGTAAATCCAGGTGGGGATGTTGGTTCGTATAGCACTCTTGTATGGCTTCAGGGAGATGTATTTCGACACGCCAGGCTTGCTGATCTCCGTGCCTTTTTCCTCGATGACGACTTTGTTGCTTTTCACCAGGTATTTCCCTTCGGGGACAAAACGGCGAATGGAACACGACGACAGCAGCACTGCCGCAAGCATGACAAGAATGATATGGAGCCTTTTGCCTTTCACAAGGGATTGGGATTTTCGGCAAAGGTAAGGATTATTTCTTTACACCACCTCGGCTACGGTGAAATTGCTGCCACCGACGAAGACCACATCGCCGAAGTGTGCGTTGTTGATGGCAGAACGGTAGGCGTGGCTGACGCTCTCAAACACCTGCCCACGTAGACCCATGTCAAAGGCTTTTTCTGCCAGGACATGGGCATCCAAGCCTCTTGGGATGTCGGCCTTGCAGAAGTAATATTCTGCACCGTGGGGCAGGAGCTGCAGCACGCTGTCGATGTCCTTGTCGTTGACCATACCAAGGACGAAATGCAGCTTGTTATATTGCATCTCGGCCAATTGAAGCACCACTTCCTTGATGCCGGCCACGTTATGTCCTGTGTCAGCAATGGTCAACGGGTCGTTGCAAAGGATTTGCCAGCGACCCATGAGATGGGTGTTGCGGATCACCTTGGCGATGCCGTCACGAATGTCGTCTTCCGAAAGGTTGAACTTGTCGCGTAGCAAGTCAAGGGCACACATCACGGTGGTGAGGTTCTTCTGTTGGTAGTTGCCCATCAACGGGAGCTCAAGGGCTTCAAGGTACAACTCGCTGTTTTTCCAGACGTCGTATTTTTGTATGATGTCTGATTCGATATGGATCTTGTCGCAGTCGAAGATTTGGTCGGCGAAACAGATAGGACTATTGCATTCTTTGGCCTTGTCGATGAAGACCTGTTCGGTCTCGGGATGGGTCTCGCCAATGACGACGGGGATGTTCGGCTTGATGATGCCAGCCTTCTCGTAGGCAATCTTGGCCCTTGTGTCGCCCAAGAACTTCATGTGGTCGAAGTCGATGTTGGTGATGATGCTAAGTTCAGGCGTGATGAGGTTGGTGGAGTCCAACCTGCCGCCCATGCCCACTTCGACGATGGCAATATCCACTTTCTCTTTGGAGAAATAGTCAAAGGCCATGCCCACGGTCATCTCGAAGAAGGAGAGTTCCATTGCCTCGAACTTGGCTTTGTAGGTGTCGATAAACTGCACCACGTTCTCCTCGGGAATCATCTCGCCATTGATGCGGATGCGTTCACGGAAATCACGGAGGTGAGGAGAGGTGTAGAGGCCGGTCTTGTAGCCCGCTTCCTGAAACACGGAGGCCAGCATATGCGAAACGGAGCCTTTGCCGTTGGTTCCGGCCACGTGCACGGACTTGAAGTTGTTTTGCGGGTTGTCTAAAAGATTGAGGAGTTGGATAGTGTTGTTCAAGTCTGCTTTATAAGCAGCGCCGCCGATGCGTTGATACATCGGCAGCTTGTTAAACATCCAGTCTAGGGTTTCTTGGTAAGTCATGGTTATTGGTTGATGACAAAGGTGTATGTGATAGTGCCGTGTTGTTCCTCTGGCGCGTTGGCATCGGCGGCAAAGGAGGAACGTAAGGCGGCTTGTACGGCTTTCTGACGCATCGCACTGTTGATGATATCAGTGCCTTTCTTGGCGACGTCTGCGCGAACAACCTGTCCGGAGCGATTGACCCAGATGTCAACTACGATTTTACCTTCTTCGCTGAAGTCGTCGTCTGGGCGGTGTAATGACTTTGCACCTCGACCGCCAAGGTCATAACCGGTGCCGTTGCCCCGACCGCCGTTGCCTTCGTATTGCCTCACGCCTGCCAAGCCGTTCGGGTTGCCTTGGTCGCCAGGTTGTCCTGTGATGCCTTCCGAACCGCCCGCCTGCGGGTTGCTGTTGCCATGGTAGATGGCTCTATTGTTGACAGTAGGTCTAGGCTCTTCCACAGGCTTCGTTTCCTGTTTCGGCTTGGTTACCTTTGGCTTTGTTATGGCAGGAGCCTCTTCGTCATTTTGCGTGACGATGTCTTCTTCGCTCTTGTTAGGCTGCTGTTGAGGTTGCGCGGCTTGAGGGATGGCGGGCTTTTCGGGCTGGATGTTGCCCATGCCTTGGTTCATCATGCCCAAGTCAACCTCGACGCCTTCTTCTCCAGGCAGCGGGAGAGGTGTCCTGAAGGCCATCAAGAAGAGGACAAGCACAATCAGGGCGTGGACGATGATGGTCCCCGCAGCGGCTATGCCTTTGTCTTTCTTTTCTTTGCTGTTCATAGCGCCTCCTATTTCTTTGGTGCTGTGGCTAAGATGACTTTGTGGTTGTTGCCGGTGGCGTTGTTGATTTCGTTGACGGCATCAATCACGTTGACGATGTATTGTACTGGAACGGTCTTGTCGGAACGCAGCACCACCGTGGCCTGGCTGTCGTTGCCGATGTTGGCATTGATGAGGTCGGTGAGCTGGGTCTCGTCGGCAGGGGTCTCGTCCACAAAGTACTGGTATTGTTCGTTGACGTATACCGTGACGGTCTGCTTGGCCATGGTCTTGCTCGTGCTTGAAGGCAACATGAGCTTGATGGCGTTAGGCGCAACCAAGGTTGATGTCAACATGAAGAAAATCAGCAGCAGAAACACCAGGTCCGACATGGACGAGGAGTTGAATGTGGGTTCGACCTTATTTCTTGATCTGATGGCCATAATACGCTGATTTTATGCGGGTTCGTTCAAGACATCCATAAATTCAGTCGCCTTTGCTTCAAGCAGGTTGACGACCTTCTGGATTTTGGTTGAGAGGATGGCGTGGAAAAAATAGGCGATAATACCCACTATCAGACCGCCGACCGTGGTCACCATGGCTTCGTAGATGCCTGATGAAAGTAGTTCAATGTCAATGTTGTTGCCTGCCATCGACATGTTGTAGAATGCGCGAATCATACCTGTTACGGTACCCAAGAAACCAATCATCGGGGCGGCACTGGCAATCATGGCTAGGATGCTCACGCCGCGTTCCAGCTGCGCCACTTCAAGGTTGCCCACATTCTCGATGGCCGAGTTGATGTCGCCCAGGGGACGGCCGATACGTGACAAACCCTTCTCAATCATCCTGGAGATAGGGGTGGAGTTGCCACGGCACAAGGCCTTGGCGGAATCAAGCTTACCGTCTTTCATATATTCACGGATGCGGTCCATGAAGCTGTTGTCGTATTTCGTGGCGCGTGAAACGACGATGTAACGTTCGATGAAGATGTAAACCGCAATGATGGACAAAACGGCCAATAAAATCATGATCCAGCCGCCTTTGGTGGCGAGGTCGAGGATGGAGAGTTTGATTTCCGTAGGCTGGGCTGCGGTTTCTGCTGCGGCTGTTCCCAAATCATTGACAGCCTCTTGGATTTGTAGGAGATTCATATTTGTTGTTGAATTGTTGGTTCGTTTGTAGGGCTGTCACATCGTGGCAGCCGCTTCTTGTTGTATAATTACGGAATAATCCGCGTTTTATTGCATTATCGCATATCTATCACATCCACCTTGGGATATTTTTTCGTGTCGAAGGTGAAGAATTTCTCGTCTAGTTCTTGGTCGAATTTCATCTCGTCGACGGTGACTATCAGCTTGGTGCCGTCTTCTAAATAGATATCCATACTTGTGATTTCCATTTTATTGGTGTTGGCGCGCAACGTCACGCGGCGGTATTGTCCCTTCGGGTTGGCCAACTCAATGGCGGCATTGCCCTTTGCATCTATGCCTGTAAGGGTGGCAACATAGTTCTTGTCCAAAGAGGTGAGGAGCTTCAAAGGGGTGTTGTCCTCGCCCTCGGTGGCGTTGCTGACCATGACTTCCTCGTCGTCGATGAGATAAGTCCAAATGGTCTTGCCGTCCGAAATCATCTGCTGTTCGACCATTTCCACCTTGTAGGCTTCGCCTTGCAGCCAAGCCTTACCTTGTTGCTCTTCGGTGGTTTGCCCATTGGAGTTAATTTGGTACTTGTAGTCCATCTCAACGTTCTTGTGGCTCTTCATCTGGTCGATCATGAGGCGGACGAGCGCCTCGGCGTTGTTTTGTGCGGTAACAGCCTGTGTAGCAAATAATAAGAACAAGCAGGCAATGATGTTTCTAGTCTTCATTTTCAATATCCGTTGTCTGTATTGTAGATATCCCGCAAAATCTGTTCCAAAGCGGCCTCGGAGGTTACTTTCACTTCGCGCGACTTGCTGCCGGAGAAGGGCCCGACGATGCCAGCGGCCTCCAGCTGGTCGATGATACGGCCTGCACGATTGTAGCCGAGTTTCAGCTTGCGTTGGATCATCGAAGTGGAGCCTTGTTGGGTCTGCACCACGATACGAGCGGCTTCCTCGAAGAGGCTGTCGCGTTCGCCATCGTCGTCGATGTCGGCGGCTTCGCCTTCTTCCTCGGGCACTTCAGGCAGCAGGAAGGGCTCGGCATAGCCACGTTGTTCGCCGATGAACTTGGTGACGGTCTCCACCTCAGGCGTGTCGATGAAAGCGCATTGCAGACGTACCAAGTCGTTACCCGTGGAGAGCAGCATGTCACCGCGACCGATGAGTTGGTTGGCACCGCTTTGGTCGAGGATGGTCTTAGAGTCAACCTGCGAGATGACGCGGAAGGCGATACGGGCCGGGAAGTTGGCCTTGATGGAACCTGTGATGATGTTGACCGACGGACGTTGCGTGGCGATGATGAGGTGGATGCCGATGGCACGTGCCAGTTGGGCGATACGGGCTATCGGGGATTCCACTTCACGGCCTGCCGTCATGATGAGGTCGGCGAACTCGTCGACGATGAGTACGATATAAGGCAGATAACGGTGACCCTCGGTGGGCAGCAGCTTACGTGCTTTGAATTTCTCGTTGTATTCGATGATGTTGCGGCATTCGGCGGCCTTCAGCAGGTCGTAACGCTGATCCATCTCGATGCACAAGGAATTGAGCGTACGCACTACTTGCTTCACATCGGTGATGATGGCGTCTTCTGAGTCAGGCAGCTTGGCCAGATAATGGCGTTCGATGCGTTTGTAGAGCGTCAGTTCCACCTTTTTCGGGTCGACCATGACGAACTTCAGCTCTGACGGATGCTTGCTGTAGAGCAACGAGGCAATGATGGCATTCAAGCCTACCGACTTACCTTGTCCAGTGGCGCCGGCCATCAGGATGTGCGGACTCTTGGCAAGGTCGAAGACATAAGTCTCGTTAGAGATGGTTTTGCCGATGGCACAAGGCAGGGCATATTTTGAGTTTTGGAACTTCTCCGATGCCAGAACACTGCGCATGGAGACGGTTTCGGGCTTGCTGTTCGGCACTTCGATGCCTATGGTGCCTTTGCCTGGTATGGGGGCGATGATACGGATGCCTAAGGCGGCGAGGCTCAGAGCAATATCATCTTCTAGGTTCTTGATTTTTGAGATGCGGATGCCTGCGGCAGGGACGATTTCGTACAAGGTGACCGTAGGGCCGATGGTAGCTTTGATTCTGTCGATGGTGATGCCGTAGTTGCCAAGGGTTTCTACAATCTTGTTCTTGTTGGCTTCCAATTCCTCATTGTCGATTTCGGCTTTTCCTGCGCCATAGTCTTTAAGCATGTCCAAAGTCGGGAACTTGTAGTCGCGCAGCTCGTAGCGAGGGTCATAGAGGGTGTCCAAGGTGTGGTGCTCCATGTTTTTGGACTTCTCAACAACCTCTTCCTTGGGCGTTTCCTCGATGACCAACTCGACATTGTCGTCTTTCTTCTCCGCAATGACATCCTTGGGTTTGGCATCGTCGTTAGATGTCACGATGGGGTCCAGCGTGATTCCAGTCTCTGTGACGTCTGTTGGTTTCTTGAAGACATTTTCTTTTGTCTCATTATTGTTGTCGGGGCTGACGATTTCAAAGGAAGGGTCTTTGGTGAAAGAGGTGACGGGGGGAAGATTATTTGTGTCTTCTTCGTCTTCGATGGCGTCGGGGTCGAGGTCTTCGCCATGGTTCATTTGGTTGTTCTCCCTTTCAATTTCGTCTTTGATGCGTTGTTCGGCGAGGAGGGCGGCCTGATGGCGGCGTTCGTCTTCGCGTTTCTCACGCAGCTCCTTGAAGTAGTTGAGGGTGAGGTTGAATTGATAGACGGCGAAGACAAGGAACAGGAAGATGAGCACGATTAACGTGCCTATCCATCCGATGTAGGTTTGGAGAATCGTGTTGAGCCAAAGCCCCACGGCACCGCCGAAAATAGCGCAGGATGTGACACCGCATTTCGGGCCGGAGAGGAAGCCGAAGAACAAAGGCAGCCAAACCAGGCACAACAGCGCATATTTCCAGATGCTCCACATCTTGATTTTGGCGACGTCAGTAAGTCGTAGGCCTATGAGTGTCAGCAGATAGACAAAGAAGAAAGATCCGATGCCGAACGACTCCTTGATGAGCGTCTGGCCAAGGAACACGCCGGCGCGCCCCGTACGGTTTTGGATGTCGATTTTTTGGCTGAAGATCTGGTAGCCATATTCTTGGTGGTGTCCGCTGAAGAAGCTGATCAGATAGGAAATCAAGGCGAGACCTAAAAACACGGCGAGGCAGATAAAGAGGATGCCGATGATCCGCGTCAAACGGCCATCGGTCTCCTTTTTCTCTTTGTCTTTCTTTGGCTTGGAGTCCTTGTTTTTAGGGGTTTTATCGCTCTTTTTAGGTTTCTCCTCTTTTTTCTTCTCTTCAGTTATCGTGGGCTGCTCCACCAGCAATTCGGATTCGGGTAAGGCTTTCGGCCTAAAGGTGTTTTCTTTACGGTTGTTTCCTGCTGCCATTTTCTATTTTCGTTATGGAATTGCAAAAATACACAAAATGTTGCTGTTTGGAAAGATGTTTTGTTGATAATTTACACCCCCAAAACAACATTTGCATCAATATTCAATTTTTGGCTCATTGTGCGGGCAAGCGACAATGAAGGTTCGGTTTTACCATGCATGATTTCGCTCATCCGAGGTTCACTGATGCCAAGTAAGGCAGCGATGGCCTTTTGCGAAAGCCCCATCTCGTACATGCGAAGCTTGATGATGTCGATGAGTGACGGCTTGCCAATAGGATAATGGATGTCCTCGTACTCTGCCACAAGCTCGGAAAGAAGGTTCAACTCGATGTTTTCTGGAGAATCTTCCGGGACGCCATCTGCCCAAGTGAGCGGAAGCAACTCGTCAATGCGGGCCATGGCCGCTTCGTATTCTTTTTCTGTCTTAATGTGTGCCATATCTCAAAGGTTTTCAATGTTTTCTATTTTGTCATACTCAGCATGGGTGCCGATAAAACGTATAAATACATTCTGCGGTGTAAACTTAATCACTACGACCAAACGGAAGTCGTTTCCCTTGATGTTGAAGACATAATGCTGATTGCCAACATAATCTACCGAGTTGAAGGTTTGCTTGATGTCGGCAAAGCTATGCCATTCTGCTTTCTCCGTTTTCTCGAACCAATCGTCAAGAGCGGTCTTGGCCTGAGGATGTTCTGTATAGTACTCTACCAGTTTCTTTTTAGCTATGACTCTCATGCTGTTTTCTTTTTGATGCTGCAAACATACAATAATTATTCCAAAAAACAAAACAATCTTACAAAAAATGTAAGATTGCTTTGGGTTGTATTAAAATATTGGAGTGTGAAGCTACTTCGGAATCTTAAACATCCGTTTCCAGCGGATGCCACCGTTCTCCTTGTCTCTGGAGAGCCAGATGAGTATGGGCTTGCCAACAATGTGGTTTTCAGGTACATATCCCCAAAAACGTGAATCGGCGGAATTGTGGCGGTTATCACCCATCATCCAATAATAGTCCATCTCGAAGGTGTAGCTGTCGGCCATCTGCTCGTCGATGAAGATCTTGTTTCCAATTACCTTCACGTCGTGCAACTCATAGGCGTGGATAATACGCTCATAGAGCGGCAACGTGTTGATATCCAGTTTCACGGTTTCGCCTTTCTTCGGGATGTAGATGGGACCGAAGTTGTCCACGTTCCAAGGATAGAGGTCGGGGCGGTTGGGGAAGAGGCTCGTGCTGGTGCCTTCGCCTGGGGCTTCGATGTTGCGCATCACGGAGGTGATATAAGGCAGTTTGATGAGCTCGTCAGCCACCTTTGCGCTGATGTTGAGAATGAAGGTGTTGGGGTCGGCGGTGCGGTAACCCTCGGTGATGTTGTACTTGTCCAGGGTCTGCTTGTTGATGCCGCCGTTGGTGGTCACCACGGTGTAGTTGAACTGCATGTTCTCGGGCTCAAAGGCCTTCTCGCCGTTGATAAACACCACACCGTTGACAATCTTCAGGCTGTCGCCAGGCATGCCGATGAGACGCTTCACATAGTTTTCGCGCTTGTCCACTGGATGTGCGATGACCTTGCCGAAGTTTTGGTGGTCGTTCCAAACGGTTTGGCGGCCGTATTCACGCACGAGGTCGTAATAGCTGATGCTGCTTTGGAAGATGTCGCAGACCGTGTCGCCGGCGGGATAGTTGAACACGATGGGATCGTAACGCTTCATCGTCGACACACCAGGATAGCGGTGATACGGCAGCTTGATCCATTCCACATACGACTTGGCAGTTTTGCTGCCAGGTAAGGTGTTGTGCACAAAGGGGAACGAAAGCGGTGTGTTGGGACGTTTGGGGCCATAATGTATCTTGCTGACAATCAAATAATCGCCGACGCAGAGCGACTTCTCCATACTCGAAGTGGGGATGGTGAAGGCCTCGAAGACGTAGGTCCTGATGATTAGTGCGGCGACCACGGCAAAGATGATGGCATCGAACCACTCGCGGGCGGTCGATTTCTTGGGTCTTGTGGTCGTGGAAGGGTCTTGGTATTTGTCGTCCTTGGCGATGATGGGGAAGAAAATGAAGGGCAAAATGGCGGCCATGCCTTCCTCCCAGATTTTGAATCGGCCAAAGCATTTTCCCATCTCAACGAGCATGAGCAACAGCATGAAGATGTTGATGTAAGGGAAGACGATGAAGAACCACCACCAGAACTTTTTGTGTTTGCCGATGATCTTCAGCATGACGAAAATGTTGTAGTAGGGGATGAGGCTGTACCAGCCTTTTTGTCCGGCTTTCTCAAACTGCTTCCAGCAGAACGCAATCGGGATGGTAAAGAGCGCCGGGACAATAAGGATAAAGAGAATTAGTGACATTTTTATTCGTGATTTCTTTATTAACGAATGGATAAATGAAATAGTATTATCGGCTGCAAAAGTAGGGAGAAATTCTAATTAATTAAGGTTTGCGTTAAAAAATGGTGTGATTAATTATTGATTTTGAGTTAATTACAACCATATATTAACAGTTCACAACTTTGTGGACCACAACTTTGTGGACCACAAAACTATGTACCAATCAAATCCTCCATCCCAAAACAGCCTGTCTTTCCGATAAGGAACTCGGCGGCGGCGATGGCACCCAAGGCAAAGCCTTGACGGTTGTAGGCCTCATGGGAGAGGGTGATCTTGTCGGCAGGCGACTCGGCCATCACGCTGTGGATGCCGTTCACCTCGCCCTCGCGCGTCACTTTAATATATAACGTATGGTCCGCGGGGGCATCAATGCTCCAATGGTCATAGTCGTGGTTGACGGTGAGGATGTCATTGGCTAGTTTCACGGCGGTGCCGCTGGGCTTGTCGAGCTTGTGGATGTGGTGCGTTTCGGCCATCGAGAGTTGGTAGCCATATTTCTCCGCAAACTTGGCCAACTGTTTGTTGAGTAAGAACATGATGTTCATGCCAATGCTGAAGTTGGGTGCAGTAAAGAGGCTTTGCTTTTCAGCCAAGCAACGTGCCTTGATTTCTTCAAAGTGCTCTTGCCATGCCGTGGTACCCACGACAATCGGGATGTGCAGGTCAAAGCAGTGGTGGATGTTGCCCGCTACTTGGTCGGGCTGGCTGAAGTCGATGGCGACATCGGCTTGCTTGACAAGCTCGATGCGTTCTTCCCATTCCTGTGGATTGTCAATGGTGACAATGACCTCATGCTGGCGGGCGAGGGCGGCTTTCTCCACCTCGTGGCCCATTTTTCCATATCCTATGATTGCTATTTTCATGATATTGTGATTGACACGGGACACGGGACTACGGGACGCGGGACAAGACCAACGTCTCGTGTCTCGTGTCTCGCAGTCTCGCGTCTATTGTAGTGCATAAACATTGTCAAAAGTTCAATTTAAACGACACCCCTAGTTGGGCGTATTGCGGCATTGGCACTGGCGTCTCCGTCGGCTTCAGATATGGGTCGACGTTGAGGCTGAGGTCGTCGCTGATGTCGTAGGTGTAAAGATGTCCATCCACGATGGCGTCGATAATGTTCAAGCCGTACCAGGCCACGGTGAGGATGGTGTATAGTTCGAAGTCGCGGCGATACGACTCCTTGTAGGTTTGAAGTTGCCCTTCGGCATATCTGCTGGCCAACGCTGCCTCGTATTCGTTGAGCGTCACCCCATCGGGAAGGTCACCCGTCTTGAATTCGTATGCATGGAGATAGGAACGGTACTCGGAATAGTTGCTGTACGACAGGTAGCCGATGCCGCCCAATCCGGCATAGACGATGGGCACTTTCCACCATTTGCGGTTGTAGATCTGTCCCAACCCGGGCAGGCAGGCCGACATGATGGCGGCTTTCGTTGGACGATTGAACTTTTTAGCCTTTGCCGGTTTGGTGGCCTTTGTCTCCTTGACGACAGTGTCGGCGGTGATGATGGTGTTGCCAACGGTGTCGAACACTACATTCTGCGCTTCCGTTTTCTGAAAGGCGAGGAGGGTCAGAAGGCCCAAAAGGAACAGGAAACGGCGCGGCATAGCGTTTATTTGTGGTTGAAGAGTTCCATGATGCGGTCAAACTCGGCTTCGTCCTTGAAGTCGATGACCACGCTGCCGTGGCCTTTGATGTCGCGCTTCACCTTCACCTTGGTGTTGAGTGTCTGCGACAAGGTCTTGATCTTGCTTTTGAAATGCTCGGGGATGAAGTTGGTCTGCTTCTTCTCCTTGCCTTGCCCTTTGGCCTTGTCTGCCATCTCCTCGGTCTGGCGCACGTTCATCTCGTCCATGATGATCTGCTGGAGGAGTTTCAGTTGTTCTTCTTTGTCATTGATGTTGATGAGGGCGCGAGCGTGACCCATACTGATATGTCCGTCACGGATGGCAATCTGTACCTCTGCCGGCAGCTTCAACAGCCTCAAGAAATTGGCGACGGCGCTACGGCTCTTGCCCACCTTCTCGCTCACCTCTTCTTGTGTCATGTTGCACTCGTCGATGAGGCGTTGGTAGGAGATGGCCACCTCAATGGCGTTGAGGTTCTCACGGTGGATATTCTCGATGAGGGCGAGTTCGAGCATCTGTTCGTCGTTGGCCACGCGGATGAATACCGGAATGGTGGTCAGGCCGGCCATCTTGGAGGCACGCAGACGACGCTCACCCGAGATGAGTTGGTATTTGTTGTAGCCGAGTTTCCTTACCGTAACAGGCTGGATGATGCCTTGTTCCTTGATGGACTGCGCCAGTTCGCGTAATGCCGTCTCGTCAAATTCGGTACGGGGTTGGAAGGGGTTGGTTTCTATGAGGTTGATGTCGATTTCTGCCACGGCGCCAGCCACGAAATCGCCGCTGATGTCCTTGCTGGTGATGTCAGTTTCGGGGCTGCCGAGAATGCGGTCAAGACCCTTTCCCAGACCTGTTTTCTTCGTTTCTGCCATTTCAGTTATTCGTTAGGGTTGGACATGTTGTTTCTCTCCAGGATTTCGCGAGCCAGGTTGAGGTAATTGATGGCTCCCGTGCTGTTGGCATCATACATCACGATGGTCTTGCCGTAACTCGGGGCCTCGCTCAGGCGCGTGTTGCGGTTGATGATGGTGTTGAACACCATATCCTGGAAGTGCATTTTGACCTCTTCCACCACCTGCTTGGAAAGACGCAGACGCGTGTCGAACATGGTGAGCAGGATGCCTTCGATGTCGAGGTCGGGGTTGAGGCGGGTCTGGACGATCTTGATGGTGTTCAATAGTTTGCCAAGGCCTTCAAGGGCGAAGTATTCGCACTGCACGGGGATGATGACCGAGTCGGCGGCAGTGAGCGAGTTGACGGTGACGAGGCCCAGCGACGGCGAGCAGTCAATGATGATGAAGTCGTAGTCTTCCTTGATGGGGGCGAGGAGCTTTTTCATCATGAGCTCGCGTTCGGGCAGGTTGATCATCTCGATTTCGGCACCTACGAGGTCAATGTGAGCGGGGAGCAGGAAGAGGTTGGGCGTCTCCGTTTCGGTGATAACCGTCTTGGGGTCCACCTGGTCGATGATGCATTCGTAGATGCTCGTTTCCACGGTCCTTGGGTCAACGCCCACGCCCGAAGTGGCATTGGCTTGGGGGTCGGCATCGATAAGGAGGGTCTTATATTCAAGGACGGCTAAACTGGCCGCCAAGTTGATGGCGGAAGTGGTCTTGCCTACGCCGCCTTTTTGGTTGGCTATTGCTATTGTCTTTCCCATTTTTTATTCACTCGTTTTACGCTACAAAAATACGCATTTTTGTAGCGTTTTATTGCCGTCTCAAGTGGAAAGTTATCAACATCCGCACGATTTGTTGATAAGTTTCTATTTCGGTGGAGCAATGCAACAAAAAAGGCTGCGAACGGGTCGCAGCCTTCCTTTTTTAGGGGTGGAAAAGGTTTATTTATCCAGATTGTCGAACCATTTGTCGATGGCGCTGTCGATTTCGCTGTGGCTTTCGCTTTCGACGTTGTCAAAACGGCGCGGCTCGGGTTGGTCGTAATAGTCTGCCGGATATTCGCCGGTCTCAATGTAGTTGATGGCATCGTTGAGGCCTTTGGCGACCTTCTCGAAGTCTTCCTTGTAAAGGAAAATCTTATGCTTCTCGTAGAAGAAGCGCTGCTGGTCTTCATCAAAACGGCGCTTGCTTTCGGTTATGGTGATGTACTTTTCGTCGTTCTTCGTTGACTTCACATCGAAAAAGTAAGTCCTCTTTCCTGCTTTCACTGCCTTTGAGAACAATTCGTCTTTTTCTTTCATTTCATTTTCTTCCATCATGTCTTTCAATAATTTGATTCTTTCTAAATAGGTCTTTTATGTTTGAAAAGTGGGGCAAAAATAGGAAAAAAATGGATATTTCTCTCTTTTATGTATTATTTTTGCACTCAAAATCGTAACACCATATTTCGATAGACTCAATAACCATGGAACTGAATTTGAAACGCCCCATCGCCTTTTTCGACCTTGAGACGACGGGCCTGAACACCTCGCATGACCGCATCGTGGAGATGAGTGTTCTGAAAATCAACGTGAACGGCGACGAGGAACAACGTGTGTGGCTGCTCAACCCCGAAATGCCCATCTCCGAAGAATCAGCTTCGGTGCATGGCTATACGAATGAAATGGTGGCCGACAAGCCTACTTTCCGCGAGAAGGCCAAGGAGATCGCCTTGTTCATCGGCAATGCCGACTTGGCGGGTTACAACATCCTGAAGTTCGACCTGCCGATGCTGGTGGAGGAGTTTCTGCGTGTGGACTACGACTTTGACCTCAAGGACCGCGACTTCATTGACGTGATGAACATCTATATGAAGATGGAACCTCGCAATTTGAAGAGCGCTTACCGCTATTTCTGTCATGCCGAACTGGTGGGCGCGCATGGTGCCATGGCCGACACCAAAGCCACTTACGATGTGCTTCGTGCCATGCTTGATAAATATCAAGGTGTTGATTATGAAGACGGTAAAGGGAATAAGTCACAAGGTCCGACCAACGACATGAAGCAACTCTCCGAGTTTTCTGCCCACCATAGGAATGCCGACCTTTCGGGGCAAATTATCTTCGACGAGGAAGGCAAGGAGGTCTTCATGTTCGGCAAACACAAGGGCAAAAGGGTGGAGGACGTCTTCCGACAAGAGCCGCCATACTACGCATGGATTATGAACAACGACTTCCCGCGCTATACGAAGAAGGTGGTGACAGCCATCAAACTGCGCATGGGCGGCAAACAAGTGAAGAAGTAAAGCCATGAAAATCATCTGCATAGGCCGCAATTATTTGGCGCATGTCAAGGAGCTCGACAACGCCCTGCCGGCAGAACCCATGTTCTTCATGAAGCCCGAAACGGCATTGTTGGCTCCAGGTGCGCCTTTCCCATATCCCGAATTCAGCCATGAAATCCATTATGAGACGGAACTGGTGCTGCGTATCTGCAAGTCGGGTCGAAATATCGCCGAATCTCAGGCTTCCGATTACTATGATGCCATTACCGTAGGCATAGACTTCACCGCCCGTGACCTGCAGAGTCAATGCAAGGCCAAAGGTCATCCTTGGGAAATCGCCAAGGCGTTTGATTATTCGGCTCCGATGGGAAAATTTAAGAAAATCAGTGAATTGAAACATCCTGAAGACATCGCTTTCGGCATGAAACTGAATGGCGAATGGGTGCAGCAAGGCCATAGCCGTGACATGATTTTCGGCTTCGACAAGATTGTTTCCCATGTCTCGCGTTACGTCACCTTGTGCGAGGGCGACTGCATCTTCACTGGCACACCACAAGGGGTCGGTGAGGTGCATGTCGGCGACAAGCTGGAGCTCTTTTTGGAGGACGAGCCTTTGTTTGGGTTTGACGTGATTTAAAGTATTGATAAACAATTATAAATAGATAACTAATGAAAAAACTCTTTCTCTTTGCCCTGCTCGCAGTGGCATTTCAACTCCCCGCTCAGCCTTTGTGGATGCGCGAAAACGTGATTTCGCCACAGGGCGACAAGATTGCCTTCTGCTATAAAGGCGACGTTTATGTGGCTCCCACCCAAGGCGGCAAGGCCCAGCAATTGACCACCAATACTTCCTACGAAACGGCACCTATTTGGTCGCCCGATGGCAAACAAATCGCCTTTGCCACCGACCGCAACGGCAACTTTGATGTGTATTTGGTCTCCGCTGAAGGCGGCGTAGCCAAACGCATTACGACCAACTCTGCCTCCGAGTTGCCTTTGGCATTTTCTCCAGATGGCAAAGAGATTTATTTCTCTGCCCAAATCCAGAAAGCCGCCGAGAATGTGCAGTTCGCCTCGGGATGGATTACGGAATTATATAAGGTGAGCACCGAAGGCGGTCGTCCCGAGCAGGTCGTGGCCGTGCCGGTGTGCAGCATGTCGTTTGATAAGGACGGCAGGTCCTTCCTTTACTACGACCGCAAAGGCAGCGAGAACAGCTGGCGCAAACACCACACCTCTTCCGTGACACGTGATGTGGTGTATTACAATGCCAAGAAAAAGACGCATACCATCTTGACGACCAATGTGGGTGAGGACCGTGATCCGCGTTATCTGCCTGGATATAAGGATGTCGTCTTTTTGAGCGAACGCAACAACGGCAGCTTCAACGTCTACAAGGCTCCCTCCAACAACCTCGAACAGGTGGAGCAGGTGTCGCACTTTCAGACGCATCCCGTGCGCTTTCTCTCGGTGGCCAATGATGGCCTGTTATGCTATGGTTATATGGGCGAGATTTACACGCAACGTATAGGCAGTGAGCCGCAAAAGGTGAACATTGAGATTGTCAACGACCAAGAGACGGAGCAGCTCGTGAAGCAGGACTTCAAGGGCGCTGGCAACTTCACGCTGAGCAGCGACGGTAAGCTGATTGCCTTCGTCTCTCGTGGTGAGGTTTTCGTTACGGGTGTGGACGAATATGCCACCACCAAGCAGATCACACATACGCCGCAGGCTGAGCGCAGCCCCTCGTTCTCGAATGATGGTCGCACCTTGGTCTATGCCTCGGAACGCGATGGTTACTGGAACCTTTACCAAGCGACTATTGTGCGTAAGGAGGATTTCAACTTCGCTTATGCTACCTTGATTGACGAGAAGCCTTTGTTCGACAACGACGGCATTGAACGCAGCCACCCTGAGTATTCGCCCGACGGCAAGGAGATTGCTTTTATTGAGAATCGTAAAGTGTTGAAAGTCTATAATTTGAATTCAAAAAAAGTGCGTCAGATTACGGATGGCACACAGCATTACGGCAGCATAGACTATCAATGGTCGCCTGACGGCAAATGGTTTGCCGTGACCTTGATTACCCACATGCGTGATCCTTATTCCGATGTCGGCATTGTTTCAGCTAATGGTGATATGAAGATTTACAATATCACCGAAAGTGCTTATTTCGACGATGACCCACAATGGGTGTTGGATGGTAATGCAATTATTTATAACTCAGATAGATATGGTATGCGTTCCCATGCCTCTTGGGGTAGCCAGAGGGATGCCTTCATTGCCTTCTTGAACCAGGATGCCTATGACCGTTTCCGACTCAGCAAAGAGGAATATGCTCTGCTGAAAGAGACAGAAAAGGGCAAGAAAGACCCTTCGACAGGCTCAGGGGACCCAAAAGAAGACCCGAAAAAAGTGGAGAAAGAAGGCAAAGGCAAGAAAGATGACAAGAAAGAAGAGAAACCGGTTGAGACCAAGGCCATCGAGGTGGATTTGGAGCATCTGCAAGACCGTGTCATCCGTCTGACGCCCATGTCATCCAACCTGAGTGGCATGGCGCTTTCGAAGGACGGCGAGAAGTTCTATTTCATGACCTCGTTTGAGAAGGGTTACGACCTCTGGGAACTCGACGTGCGTGAGAAATCGATGAAGATCTTGAAGAAGATGGGGCAGGGTGGCGCCCATCTGGCCATGAAGGATGACAACATCTTCTTGCTTTCGGGAGGTAACCTGCAAAAGGTGGACAAGAGTGGCAAGTCGACACCAATCAAATATGACGCCACCATGGAGCTCGATCTCGCTGCCGAGCGTGAATACATGTTTAACCATGTCTTCCTGCAAATCGAGAAACGTTTCTTCATGACAGACCATCACGGCGTGGATTTGGCTATGATGAAGGAGGCCTACCAGCCTTTCTTGGCTCATATCAACAACAACTACGACTTCTCCATCATGTTGAGCGAGCTTTTGGGTGAGTTGAATGTGTCACACACAGGCTCGGGCTACCGTCCTTCAAGTAAGGGCGATGCCACGGCTGAGTTTGGCGTGCTCCTTGACCTCGATTACAAAGGCGACGGCCTGAAGATTGCCGAGGTGGTGGAAGGCGGTCCCTTCGACAAGAATAATTCCAAGGTGAAGGCAGGTGCCATCATTGAGAAGATTGACGGCGTGGAGATTACCAAGGGCATGGATTATTATCCGCTGCTGAACAACAAGAGCGGCAAGACCGTCCTTGTGACTGTTTCCGACGGTGGCAAGACCTGGGAGGAGACCGTGAAACCCATCAGCCACGGCGCGATGAACGAATTGCTTTACAACCGTTGGGTGGTGACAAAGCTTTCCAAGGGTCGTTTGGGGTATGTCCATATACGTAGCATGGGCGATGCCAGTTACCGTGATGTGTATTCCCAAATCCTTGGAAAGTACAATCTCTGTGACGGCATCGTCATCGATACGCGTTTCAATGGTGGCGGTCGCCTGCATGAGGACATCGAAATCTTGTTCAGCGGCGAAAAATACTTGGAACAGGTCATCAATGACAGTGTGGCATGCGTGATGCCATCACGGCGCTACAACAAGCCTTCCATCATGATTGTCGGCGAGGCCAACTACAGCAATGCACATGGCACGCCATGGGTCTACAAATACAAGAAGATGGGCAGCCTTGTCGGTATGCCTGTGCCTGGCACCATGTCGAGTGTGACTTGGGAAACGTTGCAAGATCCTTCGTTGTATTTTGGCTTGCCCGTGGTGGGTTACCGCACTGAGCAAGGCAACTGGCTGGAAAACACGCAGCTGGAACCTGATATAAAGGTGCGTAACACACCCGAGAAGATGGCGGAAGGTGTTGACGAACAACTGGAGGCTGCCGTCAAGGAACTGCTGGAGGAGGTGAAGGAATTCCATTACTGGGGAAAGTAAAAATGCGTTGAAGGTTTCAGAAAGCATACATCCCCCTATTGGGTGCAGGCCTCAACAGGTATGTCATCCCAACGTGGGTATGTGGGCAAAGGCATGGGATCTATACCTGATGAGGCCGTAAATTTGGTTTTTTGCCTTATGAACCGCCTCCTATAGATTCCTTGCCTCGCACTTGCCCTCGTGGGAATGACATAGGAGGCTGGCTCTACAACAATTTTTGCACGTTTTTTGCGTTAGCACGGTAAAAAGCCTATCCTATGCGAGCGCGTTTGCACCTTATAATATTATTGGCCTTCTTTAGCCTTACTGCCTTTGCCCATTCCGTGGTGGAGCACGAGGGGTATTATGAGGTGAAGCATACTTGGGAATTCAACAAGAAGAATTGCACCATCTCGCTGAATATCAGCAAACATCTTTACAGCTATTACCGAAACGACCGTGAGCATCTGGCTTATAAGTATAGGTTCAATGAGGACGAGGTGGAGCCGAATTACTATGGTTTCATGCTGTCGGAACACGACCGCCCTGTGCTGCATGGCTTGGCTAATCAGTTTGCTAGTCATGCCACTTCGGAGAGAGAAAGTATCCTTTTGGCGCTTACCTTTGTACAGTCGCTACCCTACGCCTACGATAGTGACACCAAAGGAGAGGACGAGTATATGCGTTATCCTGTTGAGACCCTAGTGGACGGTTGTGGCGACTGCGAGGACAAGGTGGCCTTGTTGGCGGCCTTGCTCTATGAGATGGATGTCGATTTCGTCCTGTTGGTGTTGCCCGAACATATGGCTATTGGAGTGTATTGCGATGAGGTGGACCTTCCACGTTATTTGCTGTTCCAAGGCAAGAAATACCATTATTTGGAGACCACCATGCCCGATTGGGGTATCGGTGACATCCCCGAGAAATATTATTCTGCCGAGATAGAAGTCGTGCCAGTGGATACCATGCCGAGCCTGCTTATCAAAGGGGTGCGGTTTGAGTCGCAAGGGGCTCGGGTCGATGAAAAGGCGAATTGCGAGTTGCAGGTCGACCTTCACGACCTGGGTCCAGGCAAGGTGACGGATTTGGGAATACATGTGCGCATCATACAGAAAGGGACGCGAAACCGCTTGCTCGCAGACGAATATTTCCCCCTCGCCGACTTGCTGGAAGGGGAGCAACGCACCGAACGGCTTTCATTTAAAAGCACGATCAAGGAAAACTGTGTGCTACAGGTGGAATTGTCGGGTTGGGAGGTCACTCCACAGTATTATGAATTGGAGTTAGGCTACAACAGAACCAAGAGGTATTGATCATTCCACCATAATCTCATCCATGAAAATCCATGAGTCATAACCAGTTCCGGGAAGACCTTCCGGTAGCTTTCCGGGATTCTTCACCACGATGCGAAGGTAGCGCGTCGAGAGGTTTGGCATTTCAAAGCGTTCGCGGAAGGTGTGGTTGCCTGTCAGCGGCACCTCGGTCTTGAGAGCGAGGGTCCTGAATGGCTTGTAGTTCTTGCCGTCCTTGGAGGTGTAGACTTCTACCGCGTCGGGGCGCAATATCCAGTCATGGGCATTGACTAGAAAGCCGATGTTGAGAGCCTTGATGGCTTGGACTTTGCCAAAGTCGATTTCAAGGTCGGCGTCGATGCCATAGAAACCTTGCCAGTGGCCGTCTTTGTAATCGTTGCTGCCGAGGGTGCCGTCAACGAGGGCGTTGTCGCCTCCTCCCGAATACTCGGGACGATAGTCACCCGAAGGACTGTTGAGTTGCTTCAGGCGTCCCACGGCCTTGTGGTGGCAGAAATAACGCTCAGCACGTACGACCTCACCTAATTCGTCGAAACAAGCCGCCTTGACGACGCAAGGTCTCTCCAAGACTATGGGTGTCGAATAAACTGGGTCGCTTTGGGTTACCTCTTTACCGTCAGTGGTAAAATGGATTTCCTTGTCGGCGAAAAGGGTTTTCAGCGCAATGGCGGCATTACCTTTGTTGTCTGTTGTGGGTTCAATGAAGGGAAGGTATTCAATTTGTTGCAATTCGCGCGCCACATCATCGTATTTCTTCATGTTGACATCCAACCAATAGGGGCGACTTTCATTGTTCCACACCTTGACATACTCGTTTTTCAAGTCGTGCAGTGATGCAATCAGATTATGAATCATCGTCTTGCTTTCGGAAATATTGGTTTCAGAGGGGTCGTTGTATGTACGGTAGAGTTGGCAACGAGCGACGTTCCGGTTGGCGCACCATTGCATCCGATGCACGGCATAGAGGGCGTTGTCGAAAAGATCCGCGTTGGTCTTGACGGTTTTCTTGTCGTTTTCCAAGGCTTTAGCCAATTTTGTCAATGCCTCAACCGCTACATGGTTCAATGCCTCAATAGAATCGCTGATGAGGGCAGGGTAGAAGGGCACCATAGGCTCTGTCATGGCGCTGAATTTGCCAATGCCATCGATTTTCGTCCATTCGGAGAGTTCGTCAAGATGCTTGCAAATAGTTTCGGAAAGGCTGCCCATGAAATACATGGTAAAGTTGGCGTCGACATTGCGGTCGTTGGTGGTCGTGGCATTCCAACTCATCTCCGCGCCGTAAGCAAGACCGTATAATGCGCAATTGGTCAGCGACTCGCCGAAATCATCCCAACAAGTATTGATGACACCCATCGCACCGTTTTTGTACCCATCGCGGCAGAGGTTGGCAATGTTTGACTTGAATTCGTAGTGTTTTGGCCACACCCTTTCGGAGAGGCTTACGCCGGGAGCGACGAAGAATTTGCGCCCCGAGTTGACGTAGGGTTGCAGGAAGTCGTTGAAGTCATCCCTGCCGTCATAACTCCACGCGATGAGGAAGATGTCATTGTCTAGGTTGTCAAGGATTTCTGGATGCTTATCGGCGATGTCGCCCCACATCATCACGCGCTTGCGGTAAGGGCGCAGTATCTTGTTGACACGGTTGATGTGTTGGTAATAGACTGTCTCGGCACCAAGGGAGTCGACATAGGCCTTGGCATAGCCTTGTCCGAGGCATTCCGTTTCATCGCAATTGATGTTGAAATAAGGCGACTTATAGGCTCTCGCCACTTCTTTCAGATGGTCCTCGAGAAACTTGTAGGTCTCTTCCTTGGCGGGATTGAGGTTCCATTTCGTGTCGGCGAGGTCGCTATAGAACGGATTGCATAGAATCTCCTCAAAATGCCCGAAACATTGCTGGTTACCGATGATTTGGATGTGATAGGGCTTGCAAAAGTCTTCTAATTCCTTGATTTCCTCAGCAGTGAAGGCGTCGGTGGGGGCGACATCGGGATGACATTTGGTCTTGAAGGTGTGCTCGGTGTAGAACGAGAAGGCATTGAGTTTACACTCGGCCATCTGCGGGATGAGGCGTTTCAGATAGTCCATACTGACGATAGGCCCGCGGCTGATGTCGTCCTGCCAGGCGCGAATCTTGTAGTTAGGCCAGTCGGTGATGGTCATGCAGGGGAGGGTGACTTCGCCTTTGTTCTTCAAGAAAGCGTAGCGGTAGAGTTGCTTCAAGCTTTGTGTGGCGTAGAAAAGCCCCGTGTTGGTGGTCGCCTCCATGCGGATGGAGTTTCGAGTGATTATCAGTTTGTAGGCCTGGTCTTCGTTTTCGCTCACGCCGAGATGGTCGGTCTTGACCAACTCTATGTAATGTTTGCCTCTGATGGCACCACGTGAAAATTGCACCACATTGCCGCTGATTTGGTCAAGGTCGCCGCGCCACATCGTGATGATTTGGCTGATCTCGGTATCGGAGGCATCGTAGGTGAGGACGACGTTCTCGTTCCAAACAAACTGGCCTTCAGTGGTTTCGACTTGTTGCGGAGCTGGGAGGATGTGCACGTTTTGCGCGAAGGCACAAATGCTGAAAAGGCAAAATATAATAAGGATTTTGGCTTTCATGGCTGGAAAATTTGTGCAAAGATAATGACTTTTGGCCAAACCGCAAAAACAGGAAGAGGATGACTGCAGTAGCAGCCATCCTCTTTCAAATCGTCGGAAACTGTTATTTCACCAGGGGTTTCCGATTTACTGTTTAGCTTGGTATAAGGCTTGGATGTCTGCTTGCGTCAAAGCACGGCTGTAGGAACGGAAGTTGTCAAGTTTGCCTTGGAAATTCCAGTTATTGTCTGGCCAGTAATGATTGGCTGTCTCATCGGCGCCAATGTAACTGTTATTTATGTTACCCCATGCCATCTTGTCGGGAGTATCGGTTTTTGTCCCAAACAGCGTTCCGTCCACATACATGGTAGCCGTCTCGCCGTCATAAGTTAAAGTAATCATGTGCCACTGGTTATCCAGACATTCGGATATGGTTCCGTCGGTTGTCCAGCCGTAATAACTAGAATAAGGAGCATATCTGAGTGTGCCGGCTTGCATGATCCACAATGCAGATGCTTTATTGCCTCCTCCGTAATTGTCAGATCCTACCAGGGGAATGTCGGTCCTACCAGACTTGAACCAGATGTTAATAGAGAAGATGTTGCCAGCTGGAACGATATTGTCTGCTATTTTGATGGAAGATTCACCGTTGAATTGTCTGGATTGGCCTTCGCCGTTAGGGGTGTCGGTTGAGACGATGGTGTTGTTGTCGATGCCGGTGAAATTCCCGGTCCAGTCGACAAGTTCGTCGTTTTCGAAATCGAAATAGCAGAATAAGCCATCGGTGACGACCACATTGCTAGACCCGCCGATAGGTTGAAGCAATATGTCGCATTTCAAGGTCCTGTCAGCCGTGACGCTGAGTTCCTTGGCAAAATCTTCGTAGCCCTCTTTCACAGCCTTAAGGGTGTACTGTCCAGGATCAAGGTCGATGAATTCGTAACTGCCGTCACTACTTGTGACTGCCGACATTCCACTCGGGTTGATTGTGATGCTGACACCTTGGACGGGCGCGTTAGTGCTAGCATCGGAGACGACGCCTTGGATTTGTCCAGTGGTCTTCTCGTTTTCCTTGTTGCATGAGACCGTCAGGCACAAAGTGAAGGCGATGATTACGCCTAATGCTAATTTAAGTTTGTTCATGATTGTGGTTTTAAGGTGAATTATAGAGATAAGATTACAAAGTCTCTTTCTTTAACATTGTTGGATCAATGCCGTTTATTCAAAGCAAAAATACTACTTTTTTTAATAAAACCACTATCTTTGCCAAAAATTTAAATTCTATGATAAGATTGGAAATCTGTGCCAACGGCATTAAGTCGTTGCAGAATGCGATGGATGGCTGCGCCCAGTGCGTGGAGTTGTGCGAATGCCTTGAAGTAGGTGGTGTGACGCCCTCGTTCGGCACTTTAGCAAAGGCCATTGATATTTCATTTATTCCCATGCGAGTGCTTATCCGTCCTCGACCGGGCAATTATATATACGATGAGGAGGAAGTGGAGATGATGAAGACAGACATTATGCTTTGCAAGAAGCTCGGCTTCGAGGGTGTGGCCATCGGGGCTTTGAACGACAAAGGCGAACTGGATGTGGAGACCGTCAAGGCCTTGATGGGAGCAGGTGAGGGGCTGAAGTTCACCTTCCACCGCGCCATCGATGCTTGCGTGAAACCATTTGAGGCTGTTGAGCAACTCATTGGCCTCGGTTTTGACAAAATTCTGACCTCGGGTGGCAAGCCCACGGCCCTTGAAGGCGTGCCGATGATTGCCGAGATGCAGTTGCGCTATGGCGACAAGATCGGCATCATGCCTGGCGGCGGCATCAACCTCGGCAACGTAAAAGAAATCCTCGACATGACGGGCGCGGTGCATTGCCATGCCTCATTGGGCCATTGGGTGCCGCGTTTTAACGAAAAGCTCTATCCCAACCAAAAGGACAACACGGGTGCCACGATGGTCTGGACCGAGTCAAACAAGGACTTGATTTACGAAATGGAGAAAATGCTGAACCCGTTCTAACCTGCAAACAAAGAATACGCTATATGAAAAACACTATAATCGTCATTGCCGCCATTGCCACCCTGCTGTTTTCGGCTTGCGCTGGAGAAGCCAAGCATAAGGCCTTCAACGAAAAGGATGCCTTGGAATTCCTTTACGAGTACATGCCCCTCGGCGACAGCGTGGACTACACAGAAGACTATTTCCGTGAGTGCGTGCATTACGCTTTCCTCGCCAAACAAGAGTTGCCATGGGGCGCTAGCATTCCTGAGCGCGAGTTCAAGCATTTCGTGGTGCCTGTGCGCGTCAACAACGAGAACCTCGATGCCTTCCGCAGCACCTACTATGAAGAGTTGAAAGGCCGCGTAAAAGACCTTTCGCTGTATGATGCTGTCCTTGAAGTGAACCGTTGGTGCCATGAGCATGTCAACTACAAAGGCTCCGACAGCCGCACCTCATCGCCGATGGCGACGGTCAAGACCTCATGGGGACGCTGTGGCGAGGAATCGACGCTGCTGGTGACTGCTTTGCGCACCGTGGGCATCCCTGCAAGACAAGTCTACACACCCCGCTGGGCCCACTGCGACGACAACCATGCCTGGGTGGAAGCCTGGGTCGACGGCAAATGGCGTTTCCTTGGCGCATGCGAGCCTGAGCCTGTCCTTGACTTGGGATGGTTCAACGAGCCCGCTTCACGTACCTTGTTATTACACACTCGTGTTTTTGGCGACTACGATGGTCCTGAGGAAGTCATCAGCCGCAACAGCAACTATACGGAGATTAACGTGGTGGACAATTATGGCAAGGCCGCCAAGACTACTTTCACTGTGGTGGATGAGAATGGCCAACCGCAAGCCAATCTGCCCGTGGAGTTCAAGATTTACAACTATGCTGAGTTTTGCACTGTGGTGCGAAAGACCACCGATGAAAACGGCCAGACCTGGCTCACTGCTGGCCTAGGTTGCATGATGGCCTATGCCGCCAAGGACGGCAAGTTCGGCTTCCAAGTCTTCAAGTCGGGTGAACAAGAGAATGTCACCATCACCCTTGACCACGAGGAAGGCACTATGGAATCTTTTGAGTTCGACATGGTGCCGCCTCCACCAACTAGTGTATTGCCCGAAGT
The DNA here is from genome assembly GCA_905234645.1 of uncultured Bacteroidales bacterium. Lineage (GTDB taxonomy): Bacteria > Bacteroidota > Bacteroidia > Bacteroidales > F082 > Limimorpha. Next base: position 28,613 of record CAJOIS010000027.1, read on the forward strand.
CACGGCGGAGATGCGGGCCGAGAACGACCGACGCAATGCCGTTGAGGATTCGCTGCGGAATGCCTACATCAAGGCCTGCAAGGATGCCCAAAATGAAATCATCGCCAACACGGGCAACAAGGGCTTGTGTCGTGTCATCGAGAAGTCGTGGGGTAACTACCAGACCCTTGCCGATTTCATTGCATACTCCCAAGACAAAAAACAGGAGGTGAAAGTCGTCAATCTGCTGCAGGCCGTTTCCGACAAAGACCTGCGCGACATCAGCCTTGACGTGTTGAAAGACCATTTTGACAATACGCCCGACCTCACCTCGTCTATTGTCTCCATGCCGCCTGAGTTGTACAGCGATTATATCCTCAACCCGCGTGTCAGCAACGAGATGATTGTGGCGTGGCGCAAGGCCCTCACAGGGTTCTTCTCCGAGGCGGAACGCCGCCAATACCACGACAATCCAGCCATGTTAGTTGATTGGGTGAAGAACAACATCATTGTCGACGATACCCTCAACCCGCAGCGCATCCCTATCTCGCCGCTGGGTGTGTTGAAAGCTCGCAAAGCTGACCGCCACTCGCGCGACATCTTCTTCGTGGCCATGGCACGCAGTCTGGGCGTTGCTGCACAAATCAACCCTGTGAATGGGAATGTGCAATACTATGGTCAGGACTGGACCAACGTGGACTTCGAAGCCGCTGAGCCTGTCAACAACGCTGTCGGCTATCTGGATCTCCAGTATTATCCCATCCCTTCCGTCGCTGATCCGAAATACTATACGCACTTCAGCATCAAGAAGTTCGACGGCAACAGCTTCCGCCTCTTGGCCTACGATGCCAAGGACCCAGGCATCGACGATGGCATGACACTGTCCACCTTCGACCATCCTACGCCCTTGGACGAAGGCTATTACATTCTCACTTCAGGTACGCGTTTGGAGGATGGCACCGCATTGACACACAGTGAGTTTTTCACGATTAAGGCTGGTGAGATCACCAAAATCAACCTAATTCTGCGCCAGCCCGACAATGAAATCCGTGTCATAGGCAGCTTCTATGCCGACAGCAAATTCGTTGACATAGAAAATGAAGAAGTGTGCAATCCTAAGCAGTTTATCCGTGACAGCTATTTCATCCTAGGCCTTTTGGATCAGGGTAGCGAGCCAACCACCCATGCCATGCAGGACATCGCCGCCTTCCGACAAGACTTTGAGGATAGCGACTTGCCTATGTTCTTCATCTTTAGCGACAGGGAAGAATACGACAAGTTCATGCTGAAGGGTTTCAACGAACTGCCAGAAGGCATCGTTTACGGCCTTGACGAGGGTATCATCCACGACGAAATCATGGAAGACCTGCACCTCAACACCGACAGTCGTCCTATCTTCATCATCGCCAACGCTAACAGTGAGGTGGTGTTTTTGAAGCAAGGCTATACGATTGGGTTGGGCGAGCAGCTGCTGAAGGTGGTGGCGAAGGTGAAATAAAAAATGGCGATCCAAAAGGGTCGCCATTTTTTCATTGAACTAAGAAAACCTTGTTACAGTTTCCTTGCGACTTCCTTCTCGGTGTAACCCTCGATGATGTCGCCGACCTTGATGTCGTTGAAGTTCTCAATGTTCAAGCCGCAGTCCATACCGGCGCTGACTTCCTTGACGTCGTCCTTGTAACGCTTCAAGGAGCCGAGCAAGCCCGTGTAGACCACGATGCCGTCGCGGATGACACGGATTTTGGTGTTGCGGGTGATTTTGCCGTCCAAGACCATACAACCGGCGATGGTGCCGACCTTGCTGATCTTGAAGGTCTCGCGGATCTCGAGGTTGCAGGTGACCACCTCCTCGATATCGGGAGCCAACATGCCTTCGATAGCGGCCTTGATCTCTTCAATGGCGGTGTAGATGATGGAGTAGAGACGGATGTCAATCTTCTCGTTCTCTGCCATCTTACGGGCCTGTGCTGTAGGACGCACGTTGAAGCCCACGATAACGGCATTGGAAGCCGAAGCCAGCATGACGTCGGACTCGCTGATGGCACCCACCGACTTGTGGATGACGTTGACTTGTACCTCCTCGGTGGAGAGCTTCAATAAGCTGTCGGCCAGAGCCTCCACGGAGCCGTCCACGTCGGCCTTGACGATGATGTTCAGCTCCTTGAAGTCGCCGATAGCGATACGGCGGCCGATTTCATCTAAGGTGATGTGCGGGCTGGTGCGGCGCGTCTGTTCGCGTTGCAGCTGCTCACGACGGTTGGCGATGGCTTTCACCTCGCGCTCGTCGGCCATCACGTTGAAGGCGTCACCAGGCATGGGAGCACCGTTCAGACCGAGCAACAGTACCGGCGTGGAGGGACCAGCCTCCTTGACGGGACGGTTGTGGTCGTCGAACATGGCCTTCACCTTACCGAAGGTGGTGCCAGCCAATACCATGTCACCAATCTTCAAGGTGCCGTTCTGCACCAGGATCTTGGCCACATAGCCACGGCCCTTGTCCAAAGCGGACTCGATGACCGTGCCCTTAGCCAAACGGTTCGGATTGGCTTTCAGGTCAAGGAGTTCGGCCTCAAGCAACACCTTTTCCAACAAGGCGTCAACATTCAAACCAATCTTGGCGGCGATTTCTTGGTCTTGGTACTTACCGCCCCAGCTCTCGACGAGGATGTTCATGTTGGCCAACTGCTCACGGATCTTGTCAGGGTTGGCTGTGGGCTTATCGATCTTGTTCAGTGCGAAGACGATAGGTACGCCGGCAGCTTGGGCGTGGTTGATGGCCTCTACGGTCTGCGGCATCACGCTGTCATCGGTAGCGATGACGATGATGGCGACGTCGGTAATCTTGGCACCACGGGCACGCATGGCAGTGAAAGCCTCGTGACCAGGCGTATCCAGGAAGGTGATCTTCTTGCCACTCTCGGTGGTCACCTCGTAGGCGCCGATGTGCTGGGTGATACCACCCGCCTCACCGGCCACCACGTTGGTGTTACGGATATAGTCCAAGAGTTTGGTCTTACCGTGGTCGACGTGACCCATGACGGTGACCACCGGTGCACGAGGCACGAGGTCCTCCTCGCGGTCGACCTCTTCGGTCTCGGCAATGGCCTCTTGCACGTCGGCGCTGACGAAGTCGATCTGATAGCCGAACTCTTCGGCCACCACGGAAAGGGCTTCGGCGTCAAGGCGCTGGTTGATGGAGACGGGCATGCCGAGGCTCATACAGGTGCCGATGACCTTTACAACAGGCACGTTCATCATGGTCGCCAACTCGTTGGCGGTCACAAATTCCGTCACCTTCAGCACCTTCTTATCTTCTTCCTGGCGCATCATCTCTTCCATCATGTTGCCAGCCACCTGCTGACGCTTCTCGCGGCGGTGCTTGGAGGTCTTCGACTTGCCCATGGGGGCGAGGCGTGCCAAGGTGTCCTTGATCTGCTTCGAGATTTCCTCTTCGCTCAACTCAGGCTTCTCTTCGCGCTTGCCTTTCTTGTCCTTCTTACCAGGTTTCGCGCTGTCTTTCAGGCCTTTCTTGCCTTGGTCGGCGGGTTTCGGGCCCTTGCCGGGTTTGCCGCCGTCTTGTTTCTTGCCACCCATGTTCAAATTGGGACCAGTCGGGTTCTCCGACGAGCCTTCGGGCTTACCGCCTTGGATGCGCTTGCGCTTCTTTTTCTTCGAGTCACCGGACTTGTCGCCTTTCTTCTCGACAGGGAGCTCCATGGTGCCCAAGACGGTGGGCCCCGTCAGTTTGGGTGCTTCCAACTTGACGACTCTCGGCTCGACGACCTTCTCCTCTTCTTTGGCAGGCGTTTCTTCAACAGCTGTCACCACCTTTTCCTCTTGCTTCGGTTGGGGTTTTTCTTGCTTCTTCTCGACAGGTTGTTCAACCTTTTCAGCCTTCTTTTCCTGCTTTTTCTCCTTCTTCTCGGACTTCTTAGGCTCCAAATCGATCTTGCCGAGGATCTTCAGTGAGCTTCCCGAAGCATTGTCGTCCTTCTTTTCGGGCTCTGCCTTCTCGGACGGCTTTTCGGCTTCTTGCTTAGTGGCCTCTTCCTTGGCTTCAACCTGCTCGGGCTTTTCGGCCTGCTCGGGCTCTATGGCAGCCGATTTCTTGGTCGCCTTTTTCTTCGGCGACGAGATGGTGTTGGTGCGGATGATGACCTCGTCGTGGTCTTCTTCCTCCGCAGACTTAGGCGATTGCAATGCCGAATCAACGGAAACACTACCTCCCTTGTAGGAGAGGTTGCCCAATTTCATGGCCTCGTTCTTCACTTCCTTCTCGCCCTGATATTCCTTCACGAGCAGCGCATACATGTCTGCCGTGAGCTTCGTGTTGGGAGAGGGGTCCACCTGAAATCCCTTCTTGCCGAGGAATTCCACGATGGTGTCCTTTCCCACATTGAATTCTTTTGCCGCTTTCGACAATCGAACTGTTAAGTTAGTTTCTTCGGACATAGTTTCGTTCTCTTTGTTTCTCGTTTGTTGGTTATTGCAATGCCTTATTCGGCGTCTTGTTCAAATTCGGCTTTCAGGATGCGGAAGACATCCTTGACAGTCTCGATTTCGAGGTCGGCACGAGAGGCCACCTCTTCGGGAGTGTACGACAACACGTTCTTGGCGGTGTCGCAGCCCATCTTGATGAGCGAGTCGATGACCCACTGGTCGATTTCATCGGAGAACTCCTGCAGGTCGACATCCTCTTCGGCGTTGTTGGCTTCGCTGTTGCGGTAAACGTCAATCTCATAGCCCGTCAGTTTGCCGGCGAGTTTGATGTTGTAGCCGCCCTTGCCAATGGCGAGGCTGATTTGGTCGTTCTCCATGTACACATTGGCCATCGTGTTGTCGCTGCTAAGGACGATGTTCGTGATCTTGGCCGGGCTGAGGGCGCGGCTGATGAGCAGTATCGGGTTGGTGGTCCAGTTGATGACGTCGATGTTCTCGTTGCGCAGCTCGCGGACAATGCCGTGGATACGCGTGCCCTTCATGCCGACGCAGGCGCCGACGGGGTCGATGCGGTCGTCGTATGACTCGACGGCAATCTTGGCACGTTGGCCGGGCTCACGGACAATCTTCTTCACGGTGATAAGGCCGTCGTAAATCTCGGGCACCTCAGCTTCGAGCAGACGCTGCAGGAAGATCTCGGATGTACGCGACAAGGTGACCACGGGTGAGCCGTTGACGTTCTCCACGCTCTTCACGATAGCGCGGAGGGTGTCACCTTTCTTATAAATGTCACTCGGAATCTGCTCGGCTTTGGGCAGAATAAGCTCGATGTTCTCGTCGTCGATGACCACGATCTCACGTTTCCACACATGAGCCACCTCGGCGGTGATGATCTCACCGACCTTTTCCTTATACTTTTGGAAGATGTTTTCCTTCTCGTATTCGGAGACTTTGGTCTGCAGGTTCTGGCGCAAGGCAAGGATGTCGCGGCGACCAAAGTTCTCGATGCGTAACTCCTCGTTCACCTCTTCACCCACCTCGAAGTCGGGCTCGATCTTGATGGCGTCCGACAACTTGATTTGACGCAGCGGGTCGGTCAGCTCGTCGTCCTCCACCACCTCGCGGTTGTGGTAGATTTCAAAGTCGCCCTTGTCGACGTTCACAATGATGTCGATGAAATCGTCGGTCTCGGTTTCGAACTTCTTGTTCAACATGCCTCTGAACACATCTTCGATGATGCGCATCATGGCTTCGCGGTCAATGTTCTTGAATTCCTTGAATTCTGAGAAAGTTTCTACTAATTTGTAGTTGTCCATTTTATATATTATTATTTGTTGATTTTCAGAAAATTATAGCAGGTTTGATTTCCACTTTATTGCGTTCGAAGAACAGGTTGACGGGTTCCTCGGCGGGTTTCTTCTTCGAAGCTTTCTTGGGTGCAGGGGCAAACTCCACCTTTTCGGCATCAAAGCTCACCAACTTGCCTTGCATCTTGCCCGTTTCCTTGGTTTTTACCTCCACGTCTTTTCCCAAATACTTCTGTAGCTGACGGTCCATCTTCAAGGCGCCAGAGAGGCCCCATGAGAAAACGCTCAGTTCGTAGTCTTCCACATCGCGGTCGAGCTTTTCGTTGATGTAACGGCTCAGCTCGGCGCATTGGTCAATGTTGACGGCCGTATCGGAGTCCAAATAGACCTCAATCACGTTGTTGGGCTTCACCTTCACTTCCACCAGGAAGCGGTCGGTGTTGGCGAGGGCTTCTTCGCAGAGAGCGGTTACTTGGTCTTTGTTTATCATTTTTATTATGTTGTTCTTCGTTATTCTTTAGCGTCATCGCCTTCCTCTTGGTCCTCATGGCGGAGGAACATCCGCCATCTCCTGAACCTTCGGATTTGCCTTTCGCTCAGGAGATTGCGGGTCAAGCCCGCAATGAGGCCAAGAAGGCAAAACCTCTCTTTCTTCTCAACAATAAAAAAACCTGTTACTCAAAGTAGCAGGTCTTTTCTTCCACCTTAAGTTGTCGAGCAAGGATTCGAACCTTGACAGGCAGAACCAAAATCTGCAGTGCTGCCATTCATTCGTTTCCGAATGCGGCTGCAAAAGTACAACTAATTTTGTTACGCGCAAGCGTTTTTTTCGATTTTTTTGAAAAAATCTGCTTTTCCCTCGGCGAAAAATACAAATTTACCGTTATAGACCATAAAGATAAGCCAAAAAGCCGTATTTTTGCCGTTTGGCAAAAGCCAATTTGAAGCGAAAAATCAATAAAAAGTTTTTATATCGTTATGACTTTCAAAAGGTTAAACAACATTACAGGATGGTTGGCAGGCATCATCGCCACCGTCGTGTATTTTCTCACGCTTGAGCCTACCGTCAGCTGGTGGGACTGCGGCGAGTACATTTCAACGGCTTATAAACTACAAGTGGGTCACCCGCCTGGGGCACCGCTGTTCCAGATGATTGGGCGTTTCTTTACCCTCTTTGCCGGCGGTGACGTCACCAAGGTGGCCATGATGGTCAACGTGATGTCGGCCATCTGCAGCGGCCTTACCATCGTCTTCCTCTTCTGGACCATCACCATGATGGCGCGTAAGGTGTGGATGAAAGAAGGTGAGGAATCGCCTTGGGCGAATAAGATCGGCGTGTTGCTGGCTGGTTTCGTCGGTGCAGTGGCCTACACCTTCACCGAGTCGTTCTGGTTCAACGCCGTCGAAGGCGAGGTCTACGCCATGTCGTCGTTCTTCACCGCCGTCACCTTCTGGGCTATCCTGAAGTGGGAACAGGTGGCCGACGACCCGAAGAGTTACCGTTGGTTTGTGTTTATCGCCTTCCTCGTGGGCCTGTCCATCGGCGTACACTTGCTCAACTTGTTGTGTGTCCCCGCCATCGTGTATGTGGTGTATTTCAAGAAGTGGAAAAAGACCTCGTTCTGGGGTTTTGTGCTGGCTGGCGTCATCTCACTGGTGCTGCTGTGGTTCCTTAATATGTTCCTTGTGCCTCAGGTCATCAACCTGGCGGGCAAGACGGAACTGTTCTTCGTGAATACGCTGGGTGCTCCCTTCAACCTTGGCTCCATCGTGTTCTTTGCCGTTGTCATCGGCCTCATCATCTGGGGCTTGTGGTATACCAACAAGCGCGGCAAGGTGATTTGGAACACCGCCATACTTTCCCTTATGTTTATCCTCATCGGCTATTCCTCGTTCTTTATGCTGATCATCCGTGCCAATACCAACACACCCATCAACGAGAACGAGCCCAAGGAAGCCCTGTCGATGCTGTCGTACATCAACCGCGACCAATATGGCAGCTGGCCTTTGCTTTATGGCCCTTATTATAACGCGCCGCTGTCTGACTTTGAGGATGGCACCCCCATCTATGTGAAAGACAAGGATAAAGGCCGCTATGTCATGACTGACGACAACAAGCGCAGCCTGCCTGGCTATCCTGACGAGATGAAGACCTTCTTCCCCCGTATGTGGAGTACGCAAAGAGGCGTCCACACGGATACGTATGACAACTATCGCAAGAATGAGAATGGCGCCATTACTGGCACGCCAGTGCGTGTCAAAAACTATAAAGGCGAAGCGCTGACCATCAGCAAGCCCACCTTCGCACAGAATATGAAGTTCTTCATCGACTACCAATGCAATTGGATGTATTGGCGTTATTTCATGTGGAACTTCGTGGGGCGTCAGAACGACATCGAGAGCCAAGGTGAACTGGACCATGGTAACTGGCTCAGTGGCATCAGCTTCATCGACAATGCCCGCCTTGGCGACCAGGACAACATCCCTGCCTGCATGCAAAACCCAGGCCGGACGACCTATTACTTCCTGCCGCTCATCCTTGGCTTGATTGGCTTGTTCTGGCTGCTTAAGAACGACCTGAAGCAGAGTTGGATTATCTTCTTGCTCTTCTTCCTGACGGGCTTGGCCATCATCATCTACTTGAACCAGACCCCCAACCAGCCTCGTGAGCGTGACTATAGCTATGCCGGCTCTTTCTATGCCTTTGCCATTTGGATTGGCTTCGGCGTTATCGCTCTCATCGACTGGGTCAACAAGCTGGTCAAGAAACAGAGCGTCATCACCGCCGTGGTCATCGGCCTGATTTGTTTCTTGGCTGTGCCTTGCGTGTTGGCTGCCAATGGTTGGGAAGAGCATAACCGCTCAGGCAAGACCTCGGCTCGCGACTGGGCACGAAACTACCTTGCCCAGCTACCGCCCAATTCCGTCATCTTCACACGTGGCGACAACGACACTTTCCCCTTGTGGTATGTACAGGAGGTGGAAGGCTTCCGCACCGACGTGCGCGTGTGCAACTACATGCTGTCGAGCGGTTACTGGTACGTGCACCAGATGGGTCGTAAGGTATACGACTCCGAGAAACTTCCGCTCACACTGACGCAAAAGGAATATGACCATGGTATCAACGAGCAAGTGCCTGTGGAGGAGGAGGACTACTTCAAGGGCAAGCGGGTAGAGTTGAAGCAAGTCATCGACTTCCTGCACAACCCGAAGGCGGTAAAACGTTACGGGAACAATACCTATAACTATATTCCGTGCCGTAGTGTGAAGCTTACCGTCGACAAGGAAGCCTGCATCCGCAACGGCATCGTGCCCGAGAGCATGCAAGACCGCATCGTCGACGAGATCTCATGGGAAATCACCGACAACTATCTTTATAAGAGTGGTATCATGCTGCTTGACTTCATGGCCACCAACAACTGGGAGCGCCCCGTGTATTTCACTTCTTTCAGTGATATGTCGAAGATTTTGGGTATCTCCAAGTATTTGCACATGGAAGGTCTGGCCTACCGGTTCATCCCCGTCGAAGCCGAAGACTATTATAAAGGTTATGGTGGTATATATCGTGACGGTGCTTATGACTTGTTGGTCAACAAAGCCAATGAGGGCATTGTCAACTGGGGTGGCATGAACCAGGACGATGTGGTGCCTGACCGTGAGAGCGTGCGTGAGATGCAATATGCACAGTTGGCATATTCACGTTTGGCGCAGGCTTTGGTCAACCATAGACAGTATGACTCCGCTGTCGCTGTCATGGACAAGTTCCAGGAGTTCTTCCCCAATGAGAAATTCCCTGCCGAGATTCGCACCTATCAGTTCCCGGAGATGTATTATGTCTGTGGTGACACGGTGAAAGGTGACGATTATCTCATGAAGTTGGTCAACAACTATTATGATAAGGCGCAATACTACGGTAATATGAAGCCGAGATTCAAGAAATACTACGAAGAAGACCTTGAGGAATGCATCAGTTTGCTCCATCATTTCGAGAAGGTGTCGGCCAAGTACAACCGAACCGAGCAAAATCAAATGATTACCGACAGGTTGACGGATTTGCTCGGCAGGTATTATATGGAGTAATACAACCCATCAAAAAGAAAATCAGCGTTCGGGATCCCGGACGCTGATTTTTTGGCGTATAGGTCAAAATGCAGGCTGAAAAAAACGAGTTGTAGTCCAATGGGTCATTTTGCAGGCTGAAAATTTTGGGCTTGATGTCAGACGTTTGTTCC
>CAJOIS010000028.1 GCA_905234645.1 uncultured Bacteroidales bacterium
TTACATCCGTTATTTACAATTTCCGCCATAAAAGTACTATTTTATTCTCTTGTTTTTGCAGTACTCTCAATTGACGCTGCAAACATAGGATGACATACCCATTGAGGCCTACAACCGACATGGCTTCAAAGACCTAAATGACACCTTTTTCAAAATCCTTTGTCGCCGTTTTAAAAAAATCCGTAATTTTGCAGCGGTTTTAACCGATGGCCTAATAGTTCAAGGGATAGAACGGAAGTTTCCTAAACTTTAAATCTAGGTTCGAGTCCTAGTTGGGCTACAAAAAAAGGAGACATCGATGATGCCTCCTTTTTTGTTTGTAAGGACAAGCCTTATTCCACGATGGTCATCTCGTCAATCAAGTGGCCGGCACCGGCGAACTTGTCGATGATGAAGAGCACATAGCGGATGTCCACCGAGATGTTGCGGCAGATGGCGGGGTCGTAGATGAGGTCGCTCATCGTGCCCTCCCAGCAGCGGTCGAAGTTGAGGCCGAGAAGCTGTCCCTCAGCATTCAGGATCGGGCTGCCCGAGTTGCCACCCGTAGTATGCACACTCGCCGTAAACGCCACGTGCATGGTGCCGTCCTTATCGGCATAACGGCCATAGTCCCTGTTGTTATATAATTCCTTCAGGCGCGGCTCCACGACATAGTCGTAGATGTCGGGATTCTCCTTCTGCATGATGCCTTCCAGCGTGGTGAAGTGACGGAAGGTCTTGCCATCCTGGGGCTTGAAGCCTTCCACCTTGCCGTAGGTGACACGCAGCGTGAAGTTGGCATCGGGGAAAAGGCGCTTCTCAGGCTGCATCTCCATCTGGCCTTTCATATAGATACGGCGCAGACGGTCGTTGTCCTTTGTAATGCTCGAGATGGGTTCGTAGACCTCGTCGTAGTAGAACCCGATGAGGCTCTGGTAGACCTTCAAGGCTGGGTCGTTGGCCAGCTTCTTGGCATCTTTTACCTTGAAGTTTTCCAACATTGCGTTCACCTTGTCCTGATCCGTGAACATCGACTTGTCGAAGAGCTTGTCGACATATTCGTTCACATCCTTGATGTCGTTCAAGAAGGCGGGACGGAAGTCGGCAGGCTGGGCGTCCAGGTATTCATTGAGGGCCATGACGGCTACCTCACGGTCGATGGGTTCGTAATAGTCCTTGAAGAAACTGGCCGCAGTGCCTTTCAGCTGGTTCAGCATGCGGTCGATGTCTTCCTGAGGCGTGTCTTTGGTCACTTGGGAGAGCTTGTTGAAACGACCGGCGAAGCTGACGAGCTCGATGCGCAGCCCAGCCTCGGTGAGATAGGTGTAAGCCAACTCATAAGGCTCAAGATCCTGATAGTTTTGCTTGAAGTCTCTCAGCAGGTCGACATACATGTGGCGGCTGCGGGAAGCCAGGACCCAATTCTGGAATTCGCTCTCGAAGGCGTGTTTCTTCTCCACGCCGTGGAAGTGGTTGATGCCTTCGGTGACGCCCATCCACTTCTTCCAGCCATTGCCGAGGCCGGCATGCTTGGAGGCATATTGGATGCGCACCTTGGGGTCTTGTTCCTGGTATTTGTTGTAGATGTCGAGCACCTTGCCACGCAGGTCGACGGTAATAGGATCGATGAGATTGGCCTCTTGGTCGACGGCCACGGCAGGCAGGTATTCGTTGGTGCGGGCAGGATAGCCGAACACAAAGGCGAAGTCACCTTCCTCGGCGCCTTTCAGCGAGATGTCGAGGTGCTTGGCGGGCTTGTACGGCACGTTGTCCTTGTCGTACACTGCCGGATGGCCGTCCTTGTCGGCATAGACGCGGAAGATGCTGAAGTCGCCCGTATGGCGGGGCCACACCCAGTTGTCGGTGTCGCCACCGAACTTGCCGATGTTGCTCGGCGGGCAGCCCACGAGACGCACATCGGTGTAGACCTCGTTGAACAGCACATAGTATTCGTTGCCCAGGAAGAACGGCTTGATGCTGACCTTATATTTCGTTTCCTTCTCGAAGTCGGCGACGAGTTGCTTCATGTTGGCATCGATTTGGGTCTGACGGTCGGCTTCACTCATGTCGTCGGTGACGCCTTCCAGCACCTGTGCCGTCACGTCGCGCATCTCACGCAGGAAGATGACGCTGAGGCCGGGGCAAGGCAGTTCCTCTCCCCTGTTCATGGCCCAGAAGCCATTGGTGAGGTAGTCGTGCTCCACAGAGCTGTGTTTCTGGATGTAGTCGTAGCCACAGTGGTGGTTGGTGAGCAGTAGGCCTTGGTCGCTGACAATCTCACCCGTGCAGCCGCCGCCAAAAAGCACAATGGCATCCTTGAGGCTGCTGTGGTTGATGCTGTAAATGTCCTCGGCGGTGATCTTCATGCCCATCTCTTGCATCTCTTTTTCGTTGTACTGCAGCAGCATGGGGATCCACATGCCTTCGCCGGCTCTCGCGATACCTAAAGCAAGTATGAGAATTAAAGTAAGTAAAGAAATCCTTTTCATATGAATTATTGTCTTTTGTTTCGCATGTGGCTTAAAGCCAATGGCCTATGGCTTGCCCAATAGAAGGGACAGCCATAGGCCATAGGCTATATGCCATCGTTTTAATCCAGTCCCTTCCAGTCTTCGGTGGCGTCAAAGTCCACTTCCTTGCATTGGACGTAGATGTTGGGGCAGTTCGACACGCGATAGTAGGGGTCGCCTTTCTGCTGCACCACCTCGATGCCACGCCAAGGTGTGTCGTAGCCATCGCTATACACCTGGAAATACTTCACATAGCCTTTCAGGGATTGTGAGCGTTCGTCGTTGGGATAGGCGGGATTGCGACGCACCTGGATGGTGTAAGGCTTCTCGGGGTTGAAGCCGTTGGAAGGCTTGGCGCCCTTGAAGTACGTCGAGACTAAATGAGGACGTGCATAGCTGTCGCCCTCACGGAAGATCTCCTTCAGTCGGCTGGTGACGAAGCTAAGGTTGGTTTCGGTGTTGTTGAGGGTGAGGCACTCGAGGCCCACGTTCCTGTCGCGGCGGTACATTTCCATGGCCACCAGCTGCAGCATGATGCAGCCTTCGGGAGTGGTGCCAAGTTCGGATTGCAGGGCTTGGAATTCCGCCACTGTGCTAGGGATTTTCTCAATGCTCACCTCGTCGGAGCCGACGGTGGAGTTTCTGGCGCCTTCCCTGATGCCTTCCCTGACGCCTTGTCGGATGGCCCTGTTGACGCTGCCCCATTGGGCAAACGAGGTCTCACAGAAAAACAGCGATAATGCCAAGATCAAAAGGATGTTGTGTTTTTTCATAGTGTTTAGGATTTTGTTATTAATGATTTCGTGTTTTGCAACGGGTTTTACCCTGCAAAAGTAATGCCTTTTTTGAAAAAACGAAAATAATTTAGTGATTTAAGCGCTAATCCCAGAAATAAAAGAAATTAACCACCCGGCAGAACAGCTCCCGGTACCAAGTCTGCCTCAGCTCGAGGTCAACATCCTTGGTGCGGCTGCGGAAGACATGGATGCGATAGAAGAAGTTGTGCGAGCGCCATTCCCGCACCTGCGACTCCACATCCCGCTGGTTGACCGCCATCTCCTGCCCCACCGACGCACGCAGTTCCTGCAGGTAGGCTCGCATGTCCTCCTTACTTTTGACCAAGCACGAATCCATGATATGGGTGTTGGTCGGGGTGGTTTTGGCGTTGATGAGATTCATAGTAATAACCGGCCCTTCGACAGGCTCAGGGGCCTTATTCTGTTGGTTTAAAGACATGGCGTTGCGAGAGCATCAGGAGGAAGGCCAAGACCGCACCCATGATGTCGGAGATGGTCATCGAAGCCCAGACACCCGTCAAGCCTGTACCACCGGCATCGATGAATATGGGCGGGACGAGATAGATCATCGGGGCGAGGAAAAGCACCTGCCTCGAGAGACTGGTGACGATGGCAATCCAAGGCTTGTCGATGCTCTGGAAAAAGTTGGAGTTGGTGATGGTGAAGCCCACCAAAGGGAACATCACCAGCATGAAGCGCATGGCAGGCACGGCGATTTGGATGAGCTCGGCCTCCTTGGTGAAGGCACGCAGCAGAATCTGCGGTATGGTCAAGGCCAACAATGCTCCCGCCAGGCCTATCAACATATTGACTTTCAGCGTCAAGGTGTAGACCGACTTCAAGCGGAGCGGATGTCCGGCACCGTAGTTGTAGCCGGCAATGGGCTGCATGCCCTGGCATACGCCGAGTATGAGCATGATGCTCAAGCTACCGAAGGTGTTGACAATGCCATAGGCACCCACGGCAAGGTCACCGCCATAGTGGATAAGTTGGCTGTTGAGCAAAGCCACCACACCCGAGGCTGCCACGTTCATCAGGAAGGGACTCATGCCGATGAGCAAGATGTTACGGAAGATATAGAGCTTCGGCTTCCACGAATGGCGACGGAAGCGGATGAAGGAGCTCCTCTGCAGGAAATGCCAAATGGCGACGACTGCAGTGCAGCTCATGGAGATGGTGGTGGCCCATGCCGCACCGGCGATGCCCCAGTCCAAGGCATAAATGAACAAGGCATCGAGAGCGATGTTGAGGATGGCACCGCTCACCATGATCCACATTGACTTCTTAGGATAGCCCGTGGCACGAATCAAGCCCGTCAGGTTAAAGGTCACGGTGGTCATGAACATACCAGGCAACACGATGTCCATATATTCACGGGCATAGGCGATGGTATCGGCCGAGGCGCCGAACATGGTCAGAATCTTGTCCATAAAGAGGTAGCCTCCCGTGACGAAGAGGATGCCGAAGAAGAAGGTCAGCAACATGCTGTTGCCCAAGATGTTCTCAGCCCAGTTGTAGTCTTTCTTACCCAACACAATAGACATGCGCGCCGACGAACCCACGCCCACCAAAGAGCCGAAGGCATGGATGATGTTCATGACAGGCATGGTGATGGCCAAGCCCGCAATGGCCAACGCACCCACACACTGCCCCAGAAACACACGGTCGACGATGTTGTAGACCGATGCGATGATCTGGCTGACAATGGACGGCAACGCATACATCCACAACAGACGGGCAATGCCCTTCGTTTCCAATTCTTTTGTCCTGTCCTGATATTCCATCGAAAAACCTCTTTCCGCACCAATGCGAAATCGAGGGTGCAAAAGTAGAAAAAAACGGCTTTCAAATCCAAAAGATTTGCGTATTTTTGCCGTTCATTTCGTAAACCGTCTTTGCCGACGTACGGAATTCAATAAGATAATGAAAATCAGAGCATTATTCGTCATATGGTCTTGCATCTTCTGCCTCACTGCCAACAATTGTTGCCTGGCAACGGGCGGCGATGCACTCGCCAAGGAGCTGAAAGGCATGGAAAATGTCATCCCCCTGCCCTACCATAGCGCCTTGGACAAGACCGTGAAGCAGCTCTCCACAAAAAGCCTTCCCAAAACCTTCACCAAGTACGAGGCCTTCGTCGACTCCGCCCTCATGCAGCGTGGCATGCCATTGGAACTCAAGTATTTGCCCTACGCCCTCAGCGGCATGAAAGCCAACTACGACTTCGACGACCGCTACGGCTACTGGGCACTGCCTACGCTGGTAGGCCTGCACTATGGCCTCAGCATCAACGAACGGCGAGACGAACGCTGGTCGGTGGAAGCCTCCACCCTGGCGGCATTGGATTACCTCAACGACCTGCATAAGAGATACAACGACTGGTGGTACAGCATCCTGGCCTACGCCAACAGTCCCACCTCGCTGAGCCATGCCCTCATCCACCAAGGCAGCGAACCCGACCTGTGGGGTTTCTACGACCAACACCTCTTGCCAGACAGCCGCGTCATCGCCGACTTCATCGCCTGCGTCTATCTCGGCAACAAAAACAAACTTAGCTTCAACGCCACAGCCGTCGAGCCTTCCATCGTCAAGCTCCCCGAACCCAAACAACCCAAGGTCCCCGCAACCCCAGTAGCCACCTCGGCCCCTGAGTCTGCCGAAGGGCCAACCTCAACCACCTCAACAGCAACCATACCCACGCCGAAGAAGAACCCTTCGGCCAATACCGAAACCATAAAATACAAAATCAAAAAAGGTGACACTTTGACGAAGATCGCCTCAAAATACCACGTCACCGTGGCGAACCTCAAGAAGTGGAACAACCTGAAGACCGACAGAATCCGCGAAGGACAAACCTTGACAATCCACAAGAAATGAAACCGATACGCACATTGTTATTCATCTTTTCAGTAATACTCCTTTTAGGGGTAGCATGGTACTTTTTCCCCGCCGAAGGCCTCGCCATCGGCAACCACACCGTGCGCTTTGCCTCCTATGCCGAAGACATGACGCCCGTCAAGGAGGAGGTGAACGTCGACGCCGTGATTGACAATGTGACCAAGAGTTTCGAGATGTCCGTCTCCGACAACCTGTTGGACAGCATGCGTTTCTTCCGCAGCTACCTGAAGGAGAACCCCAACCGCATCTACCTGCCCCACGACGACTACACATTCTTCGATAAGCTGTTCGGGCAACTGGAGCATGCCGAAGACGAAGGCAAGACCTACCGTGTGATGTACTATGGCGACTCACAGATCGAGATGGACCGCATCTCGTCGGTGCTGCGCCAGAAGCTGCAGGAGCTCTTCGGCGGCTCGGGTCCCAACATGATCCCTGCCGTCCAGCCCGTGCCCACCATCTCGGTGTCACAGCACTCCTCGGGCCTCAGCCGCTATGCCGTTTACGGCGACGCCTCCAACCACCGTGCCTCGCACAACCGCTATGGCGTGATGGCACAATATAGCCAAGTCGTTGGCGGCGGCACCATCACCTTTGTCCAGACTAGCCACTCGCAGGCCTTCCAGAACGCCAAGGAATTCTCCACCGTGTCGATGCTGCTCGGACGCAACAGCGACGGCTTCTCCGCAACACTGAAATGCGACAACAACGCCCCCGAGTCGAAGGTGCTGGCCGCCAGCGACAGCGTCTCGCTCGTCACCTGGATCCTGCCCAACGACATCAAGCGCGGCACCATCAACCTGAAGGGCAACGCCGAGATCTATGGTGTTCTGCTCGACGGTGAGGCCGGCGTGGCTGTCGACAATGTCGCTCTGCGCGGCTGCTCCGGCACCATCTTCACCCGCATGAACGAGTCCGTCGCCCGCCAAGCCTTCAAGCTCCTCGACACCAGGCTGATCATCCTGCAGTTTGGCGGCAACCGCATGCCCGGCATCTCGTCGGCGAAGAACATCACGCCGTACATGGCCGAGCTGGAGAAACAGATCAACTACATGAAACGCGTGGCACCCAAAGCCACCCTGCTCTTCATCGGTCCCGCCGACATGGGCAAGAGCTACGGCGGCAAGATGGGCACATGGCACGGCCTTCCCGAGCTCAACGACTCGCTTCGCGCCATGGCACTGCGCAACAACGTGGCTTACTGGGACATGTTCCATGTTATGGGCGGCGAAGGCTCCATGGCACAATGGGTGAGGCACAACCCACCCCTGGCAGGCCCCGACTACATCCACTTCACCTTCCGTGGCGCACAGGAGATCGGCAACAGCCTCGCCAAGTCATTCACCACCTACTACGACTTCTACAAGCTGCGCCAACATGTGCCGAGCCAGAAGGTCATCGAATTCATCAACCTCGACCAGAGAGAGGACTCCATACGCACCTCGGGACGCATCAAGATGCCGTTCTACAAGCCCAAATACGCAACGAAGAAATAATGAAGAAGTCGCTGCTTTCCATAGTGTTGCTGTTGGCCTGCAGGCTGCTCATGGCGCAATCCTTGCCCCTGGTGCTGCCCGTGCCGAACTATGACTTCGCCAACTTCGAGCGCAACCGCATCATCTATCCCGGCGACAGCCTCGCCATGGAACGCTTCTTCCAGAAGATGGACTCCGTCGTCTTCCTCGGCGAAGGCAACGTCAGCATCATGCACATCGGCGGCTCGCACGTGCAAGCCGGCGTGATGACGCAACAGTTCCGCGACAACCTGCTGAGCATCGGCACCGACCTCATAGGTGGGCAGAACTTCGTCTTCCCCTTCACGGCAGGCGGCACCAACAACCCATCGCATTACATCGTCCGCTCCACGGGCAAATGGACCTACTGCCGCAATGCCGTCAGACGCGAGACCGACAAACGCATGGGATTGGCAGGCGCCGCCATCACCACCACCGACCCACAGGCCTCGGTGAGCATCATGACCCGCTCGAAATACCCCACCGACCTCACCCCCGACTTCGACTTCAACAAGGTGACCCTCATCGGCTTCTCGGAGACCGAAGATGTAGAGCCTTTGGTAAGATACGACGGCAAGGTGTTTCATGGACGGCATGATGAAGAGCGGGAGACCTACACCTTCGAGCTGCCCGACTTCACCGATTCCATCCGCATCCTTTTCGACTCCGTCCCAGGTGAGTTTACGTTGACAGGCGTGCTGCTCGAGAACGGCATGCCGGGCATCAGCGTGCATGGCATAGGCGTCAACGGCGCCAGCGTGCCGTCGTACCTGCGCTGCTACGATTTCGAGCGCGACCTCGAGCTTATCCATCCCGACCTCATCATCTTCGGCATCGGCATCAACGATGCGGCGGAAGAAGACTTTGAGAAGCAGACCTTCATGAGAAACTACGACGCCCTCATCCGCGTCATCAAGCGCGTCAACCCCGACTGCGCCTTGCTCTTCATGACCAACAACGACAGCTACAAGCGCATCAAGGTCAAGAAGAAGACACGCTACGAAGTCAACCCCAACGGCAGAGTCGTCGAGGACGCCTGCATGCAGATGGGCAAACGCTACAACGCCGCTGTGTGGGACCAGTTCGACATCATGGGCGGGCTGACCTCCATGCAGGACTGGGAAAAAGCCGGCCTGGCCAAGAAAGACAAGGTGCACTTCACCAACGAAGGCTACCAACTCCTGGGCGACCTGCTCTACAATGCCTTGATAACTAGATACATGGAACACCTGCATCTGAACGCCAAAGACAAATGACACTGAACCCCGAAATAGCATTGGACTTCCTCACCCGAGTCTTCTCGTTCGACAAGGCCCATCCCTTGTTGTTCACCCAGTTCTATTTCTGGGCTTTCTTCGCCGTGGTGTTCGCCTTCTTCTGCCTGTTCAGGAACAAGTGCCTGCTGCGCAATACCTTCCTGTTTTTCGTCAGCCTATTCTTCTATTTCAAGACCAGCGGACTCTTCGTCCTCATCCTGGTCTTCATCACCTTGTATAATTTCTTCGCGGGCAAGTGGCTGCACACGCGAAAAAGGGATGGCAGCCGCAACTTCGTGCTGGCCCTCAGCGTCATCGTCAACCTGTCGACGCTGTTCTATTTCAAATACGCCTATTTCCTCACCGACGTCCTCAACGACTTGACGGGTCTTGAGTTCCGTGTATTCGATGTGTTCTCATGGGTAGGCAACCAAATCACGGGCGACAACCGCTTCAGCGTTGACACCATCCTGCTGCCAGTAGGTATTTCATTCTATACCTTCCAGGCCATCAGCTACATCATGGATGTCTACCGCAAGCGCATCGAGCCTGTCCGCAACATCTTCGACTTCGGCTTCTATGTGAGTTTCTTCCCACAGCTGGTGGCGGGTCCCATCGTGAGGGCCAACGAGTTCATCCCGCAGCTCCACAAGAAATACTTCCTCGGCCGCAAGCAGTTCGGCATCGCCGTGTTCTGGATCATCAACGGCTTGGTAAAGAAAATCGTGCTCAGCGACTATATTGCCGTCAACTTCATCGACCGCGTCTTCGACCAGCCCTTGCTTTATACCGGCTTTGAGAACCTGATGGCCTTGTTCGGCTATTCCCTGCAGGTCTATGCCGATTTCTCGGGCTACACCGACATCGCCATCGGCGTGGCCATGCTGATGGGCTTCTACCTGCCCAAGAACTTCAACTCGCCCTATAAAGCCAAAAATCCAGGCGAGTTCTGGAAACGCTGGCACATGTCGCTTTCGCGCTGGCTGCAGGACTACCTGTATATCCCGCTAGGCGGCAACCGCAACGCCACCTTCGGCTCCTTCTGCATCATCATCATGATTGCCGCCATTGCCGTCTTCCTTTCTGGTAGCTGGTGGATAGGCTTGGGCGTAGGTGTCGCCGCCTTGATTGTCGCTTTGGTAGCCATCTTCAAGCCCGAGAAGCGGAAGAAGATCACCACTAACATTAACGCCATGGACACCATGCTGTTGGGCGGCCTGTGGCACGGCGCCTCGTGGAACTTCATGATCTGGGGCGGCTTGAACGGCATCGGCATGATCTTCTACAAATTCTGGAAAGACTGGACCGTCTACGGCCGCACCTTATTTATATTAATGGTGACCTTCCTGTTGCGCATCTTGTGCGTCTTCGTCCCGCGCCCCGTGTTCAACGTGCTGTTTGTGTGGTGCATGATCATCCTGGCGGGCAACATGCTGCGCATGCTCTACAACCTCTTCGGTGGCAAGAGGACGCTACAGTGGCTGCAGGACGCCTGGGCCATCTTCCAGACCTTCACCTTCATCACCTTCACGCGACTGTTCTTCCGCAGCGGCTCCAACCTCGACCCTGCAGAAGCCAACGAGACGGCATGGAACACGGCAAAGAACATGGTGAACCAAATGGGTGGGAAATGGCGCATAGAACAGATTCCCGACATCGTTTGGCATTACCGCAACGTATTCATTCTCATTTTGATAGGAATGATTATCCACTGGTTACCTGAGCGCTTCAAGCGGCGCTACCGCATCTGGTTCGCCAAGATGCCCCTGCCACTGATGGTGCTGGTCTGCGTCATCGTCGTGTTCGTCATCTATCAGTTCATCACGGCGGATCTGCAGTCGTTTATTTATTTCCAGTTCTAACGTCATTGCGAGGAGCATAAGCGACGAAGCAATCCAGAGTATAATTCCCTGGATTGCTTCGCTACGCTCGCAATGACGCAAAGCGGCTATCAGATATAAAACGAGTCTTTAATGCGTCAGGATTTCCAATCCAGTTTCCGTCATAAGGAATGTATGCTCCCATTGCGCTGAGGGCAGCTCATCCTCGGTGATGACGGTCCAGCCGTCTGCGCTGTCGACGAAGACCTTCCACGTGCCCATGTTGATCATAGGCTCGATGGTGAACACCATGCCCGGCACCAGCAGCATACCCGTGCCTTTCTTGCCATAGTGCAACACCTCAGGGTCGTCGTGGAACTTGAGGCCCACACCGTGGCCACAGAGGTCGCGCACCACGCTAAAGCCGTTCTTGTGGGCATGTTGCTGGATGGCATTGCCGATGTCACCCACGAAACCGAAAGGCTTGGCAGCCTCCATGCCGATCTCGAGACATTCCTTCGCCACGTCAACAAGCTTTTGCTTGCGTGCCGATGTCTTGCCAATGACATACATACGCGAGGCATCAGCGTAAAAGCCGTCCAAGATGGTGGTGCAGTCCACATTGACGATGTCGCCTTCCTTGAGGATCTCCTTGGCCGAAGGGATGCCGTGGCAGACCACTTCATTGACTGAGACACACACGCTCTTGGGATAGCCTTCGTAGCCCAAAGTGGCAGGGATGGCACCATGCTCAATGGTGTAGTTATGCACCAAATCATTGATTTCCAAGGTACTCATGCCCGCATGGATCTTCTCGCCCACGAGGTCAAGAATAGCCGTGTTGATGACGCCGCTCTTGCGAATGCCCTCGATCTCTTCGGGAGTGCGAATGAGGGTACGCTTCGGCACCATCACGCCGCGCGCCTCCAAAGCCATCACTTTCTTGTCCAACGCTGTCGGCTCTTGTCCGGCCGGCACACGCCATCTTTTACGCCTTGTAAACATACTGTCTGATTTTTTCGGCAAAAGTACGGAGTTTTTATCTTTTTCTCTATCTTTGTCACTTAAAAAGTTACCCAATCGCAATATTTCTTAATTTTGCAGATTAGTTTCGACATCGTATAATAATCAAATACAAGAATATCAATCAAATACAACAACATGGAAGAAACGAAAAGACTCTTTGAGGAATTTCCACCCGTGAGTACCGAAGAATGGGAAGCGGTAATAGAGAAAGACCTCAAAGGGGCAGATTACAACAAAAAGCTGGTTTGGCGCACGGCCGAAGGCTTCAATGTGAGGCCTTACTACCGCGCCGAGAACCTTGCAGACATTCCGTGGACGGGTCAGCAACCCAACGAGTTCCCCTATGTCCGCGGCAACAAGGCCGAGGGTAATGAGTGGCTCGTTCGCCAAGACATCACCGTCAAGAATGTGCATGAAGCCAACAAGGTGGCCCTCAACGCCATCAGCCGTGGCGCTAACAGCATCGGCTTTAAGCTGGAGTACGACAAGCCTTACGACACCATCGCCATCTCGACCTTGCTCAACGGCATCGACCAAAACGCTGTGGAAATCAATTTCTACAACAACAAGTATCACCTGCCGTTGCTGGAGATGTTGTCGAAGATTCCGGGCATCAAAGGTTCGTTAAACTACGACCCGTTGACGCGTTATTTGCGCCGTGGCGTGTGGTACATCACCGAAGGTGCCGACATGGAATTAGCCTACATCGTGGTGAAAGCCGAGATGCCTGGTTTCCAGACCATCGGCGTCAACAGCCATGTGTTTACCAACGCCGGCTCGACCATCGTACAGGAGATGGCCTTCGCCCTCGCCGTGGGTGCCGAGTATCTCGACAAACTCACTGAAAAAGGCCTGACCATCGATGAAATTGCGCCCAAGATGCGTTTCAACGTCGCTGTCGGACAGAACTACTTCATGGAGATGGCTAAGATGCGTGCTTACCGCCTGCTGTGGGCCAACATCGTGAAGGCCTATGGCGGCAAGGAAGAGAACGCCAAGATGCATATCCATGCCACCAACGCCGAGCTGGGTATGAGCCTCTACGACGCTTACGTCAACATGCTGCGCACCACTTCAGGTACGATGTCAGCCGTCCTCGGCGGTGTGGATTCGTTCACCGTGATGCCGTTCGACGCGCCGTTTGAGCTGCCCACCGACTTCGCCGACCGTATCGCCCGCAACCAGCAGCTCATCCTCAAGGAAGAGGCCCACTTCGACAAGGTGGCCGACCCTGCCGCAGGTTCCTACTACATCGAGAACCTCACCGAGAGCTTGGCCACTGCCGCTTGGGACTTGTTCAACAAGATCCAGGACGAAGGCGGTTATCTTGAAGCCGTCCGCAAGGGCATGATCCAAGGCCTCATTAAGGAAAGCGCCGCCAAGAAGTTCAGCAACGTGGCCACCCGCCGCGAGACTATCCTTGGCACCAACCAGTTCCCGAACTTCACCGAGAGCCTCAAGTTCACGCCCGAGGCTTGGGTGATGGAAGCCGAAGACCGCCGCGACGAGAAGGCCGAGGTCGAGACCATCGTCACTTTCCGCGCCGCACAACAGTTTGAGAAGCTGCGCTATGCCACAGACGTCTATGCTCAGGACCACAAGCGTCCCGTGGCTTGGATGTTCACCTACGGCAACCTCGCCATGCGTAAGGCCCGCGCCAACTTCGCCTCCAACTTCTTCGCCTGCGCCGGCATACAAGTCGTCGACAACCCGGGCTTCAAGACCTTGGACGAAGGCATCGCCGCCGCCCGCAACGAGAAACCCGAGATCGTGGTCATCTGCTCCTCCGACGAGGAATACGGCGAAGGCAACGCCCTCAAGATCTATGAAGAGTTGAAGAACGAGACCATCGTGGTGCTCGCCGGTAACCCCGAAGGCACTGCCGACATCCTCAAAGAGGCTGGCTTGAAGTATTTCATCCACGTCAAGAGCAACGTCTTAGACACTTTAACGGAGTTCCAGAAACAATTAGGTATAACGAAATAAAAACGCGGCGTTTCGACAAGCTCAACGACCGCTAAGGTCCCTGAGCCTGTCGAAGGGCCGACACAAAAGAAAGGATAAAAAGATGAAACCCAACTATAAAGACATCAATATCAACGCTATACCTAAACACAGTGGCCTCATCCTGCCGAATGGCGAGCCTTGGGAGACCTCTGAACACATCATGGTGAAGCCTGCCTACACCGAGAAAGACCTCGAAGGCATGGAGCACCTCAACTATGCCGCTGGCATTGCCCCCTTCCTCCGTGGACCTTACTCGACGATGTATGTGATGCGTCCTTGGACCATCCGTCAGTACGCTGGTTTCTCCACCGCTGAGGAATCGAACGCCTTCTACCGTCGTAACATCGCTGCCGGTCAGAAAGGCCTGTCCGTGGCCTTCGACTTGGCCACCCACCGTGGCTACGACGCCGACCACGAACGCGTCATGGGCGATGTGGGTAAAGCAGGTGTGTCCATCTGCTCCGTCGAAGACATGAAGGTGCTGTTCGACCAGATTCCGCTGAACAAAATGTCCGTCTCCATGACCATGAACGGCGCTGTGTTGCCCATCCTGGCCTTCTACATCGTCGCGGCCTTGGAGCAGGGCGCCCAATATGAGGAGTTGCAAGGCACCATCCAGAACGACATCCTGAAGGAGTTCATGGTGCGTAACACCTATATCTATCCGCCTGAGTTCTCGATGCGCATCATCGCCGACCTCGCAGAACATGCCGAAGTTCAACAGCATCTCCATCTCGGGTTACCACATGCAGGAAGCCGGTGCCACCTCCGACATTGAGATGGCCTACACCTTGGCCGACGGCTGGGACTACCTCCGCACGGGTGTCAAGGCCGGCCTCGACATCGACGCCTTCGCGCCGCGTCTGTCGTTCTTCTGGTGCTCGGGCATGAACCACTTCATGGAGATTGCCAAGATGCGCGCCGCCCGTATGATCTGGGCCAAGATCGTGAAGACCTTCAACCCGAAGAACAGCAAGTCTCTGGCGCTGCGTACCCACACGCAAACCTCGGGCTGGTCGCTCACCGAGCAAGACCCGTTCAACAACGTGGCGCGTACCTGCATCGAGGCCATGGGCGCTGCCTTGGGTCACACCCAGAGCCTGCACACCAACGCCTTGGACGAGGCCATCGCTCTGCCCACCGACTTCAGTGCTCGTATCGCCCGTAACACCCAGATCTACATCCAAGAAGAGACCAACGTCTGCCGTGTCGTCGACCCGTGGGCTGGCTCCTATTATGTGGAAAGCCTCACCCGCGACCTTTACCAGCGTGCTTGGGGTCACATTCAGGAGGTGGAAGCCATGGGTGGCATGGCCAAAGCCATCGACACCGGACTTCCGAAGATGCGTATCGAAGAGGCCGCTGCCCGCAAGCAGGCCAAGATCGACTCGGGCCGCGAGACCATCGTGGGTATCAACAAGTACCGCCTCGACCACGAAGACCCGATTGAGACCTTGGAAGTCGACAACACCGCTGTGCGTGAGTCGCAGATCAAGCGCTTGAAGGAACTCCGCGCCAACCGCAACGAGGCCGACGTGCAGCGTTGCCTTGAGGCCATCACCAAGTGTGCCGAGACGCGCGAAGGCAACCTGCTGGCCCTGGCCATCGAGGCTGCCAAGTGCCGCGCCACTTTGGGTGAGATCTCCATGGCTTGCGAGAAGGTCGCAGGTCGTTATAAGGCTGTCATTCGTTCAATCTCAGGAGTATATTCTATGGAAACGAAAAACGATGCAAGATTCGAGGAAGCCTGCCGCAAGGCCGACGAGTTCGCCAAGTTGGAGGGCCGCCGTCCGCGTATCATGATCGCCAAGATGGGTCAGGACGGCCACGACCGTGGCGCCAAGGTGGTTGCCACCGGTTATGCCGACATCGGCTTCGACGTCGACGTGGGTCCGCTGTTCCAGACGCCCGCTGAGGCTGCCAAGCAAGCCGTCGAGAACGACGTCCACATCTTGGGCGTGAGTTCGCTGGCCGCCGGTCACAAGACCCTCGTGCCGCAGGTCATCGCCGAACTCGAGAAGCTGGGGCGTCCCGACATCATGGTCACCGTTGGTGGCGTGATCCCCGCGCAGGACTACCAGTTCCTCTACGATGCCGGCGCCGTGGCCATCTTTGGTCCCGGCACGGTCATCAGCGATTCGGCCATCAAGATGCTGGATTTGCTGATTGAGGCAAGGAAACAGGCCTAAAAACAATGGTAGAGACGCAAAATCTTGCGTCTCTACGACAACCACAAAGGGGTGCGCCTTGGCGTACCCCTTTGTACCAAAAACCAAATACAACATGGCAGAAAAACCCCTTTACCCTATCATCCGTCTCAACCCCGGCAAAGAAGATGCCCTACGCCGTTTCCACCCTTGGGTGTTCTCTGGCGCCATCCACGACGCCGCAAAGGGCCTTCAGGCTGGCGACACCGTCACTGTCACCGACTATGACGGCAACATCCTCGGCACAGGCTTCTGCGAGTCGGACAGCATCGCCGTCAAAATCCTGAGCTTCGACAACCGCAAGATCGACGAAAGATTCTTCCTCGACCGCCTCAAACACGCCTATGACGTCAGAAAGATCATGGGCTTGACGCACAACGAGCATACCAACTGCTTCCGTCTCGTCCACTCCGAAGGCGACGGCTTGGCGGGCCTCATCGTCGACATCTACGGCCACACCGCCGTGGTGCAAGCCCAGACCGAAGGCATGGCGCTGCATCTGAAAGAGATTGTCCGAGCCTTGAAGCTCATGCCTGACCTCGGCCTGCAAGCCATCTACAACAAAAGCGCCGAAGCTATGCAACGTATGGGCAAGGAAGACGCCATCATCGAAGATGGTTACCTCTTCGGCGAGCGTTTGGATGAGGTGATTCTGGAAAACGACAGCCGCTTCCTGCCCAACTGGGAGGAAGGCCAGAAGACAGGCTTCTTCCTCGACCAACGCGAGAACCGTGAACTGGTGCGCCATTTCGCACAAGGCAAGACCGTGCTCAACGCCTTTGGCTACACAGGCGGCTTTTCCGTTACGGCGCTGAAGGGCGGCGCTCGAAGAGCCATCACCGTTGACGCCTCAAAGAAAGCCATCACCATGGCCGAAGACAACATCGAGCTGAATGGCTATTCCAAAGAAGAGAATCCATGTTATGTGGCTGACATGAAGGAATACATCACGGAAATGCGCCAAGGTGCTTTCGACCTCATCATTCTCGACCCGCCGGCATTCGCTAAGCGACATCAGGACAGGCATCGTGGCTTGGGTGGCTACAAGTTCCTCAACGCCGAGGCCATCAAGCGCATCGAGAAAGGCGGAATGCTGTTCACCTTCAGCTGCTCACAGGCTGTCGACAAGGCCACATTCCAAGGCATCGTCACCGCCGCAGCCATCGAGGCGAAACGCAACGTCCGCATCGTCGAACAGCTGTCGCAGCCCGCCGATCACCCCATCAACATCTTCCACCCCGAAGGTGCCTACCTAAAAGGGTTGATGCTGATTGTGGAATAAAAAAATCGCCTTGCATTTCGAAATGCAAGGCGATTTTTAGTTATCGTATTATTAGTTTCTGCCAAACAGCGAGCCTGACCTATTATGCGGATGCTTCACGGGTTGAGCCGACTTCGTCGTCTTGGTAGCCGACTTGCTGATGCGCTTCAGATAGGCCTTCTCGACGTAATCCGTGCCATATTCGTTCTCATAGATGAAGGAATTCTTGTCGATATCGACGATATGCATTCTATAGGGACGCGGGTCGTCAGACAAAGTCAAATAAAGCGATTCCTCGCTCTTGTCGTAGGAATAAGTGAAAGTGGTCACTACCACTGTGTCGGGACAATAGATGACGGTCTCATACACGCCGGTTTCATCATTAAAATCCGTCTTCAGGGTATCTATGGCGCCGTCGCGCATCTCACCTGTCTTGTCGTCGTTGAAAACCAGCCAGATGCTATTATCAGCATCATCGGCATCAAATACATAGGAACTCAGTGAGCCGGCAATCGGATTGCCAGCATAGTCGGTATTGTAGTACTCGATCTTTTCGACACCCCATGTGCCGATAAATTGCGTGTAGTCGCCCTTGTTGCAAGAGGTGAACAACACTGCGAGTGTCACCATTGCCAATAAAGTCAGTTTCTTCATCGTATTTTGTTTTGTTGTTAATCGATTCGCTTCAGGAAAAAGCGCTCGAAGAAAGGCACCGGCTCCGAGAAATAGTTGATCCACGAAGACCTGATGGTGTTCTCCGTCACCTCCTCAATGTCCATGTCGGCACTCGTCGCGTCGGAAAACATGGAGATGATCCACGAGGTGTTATAGATGGTAAGCACATGGCTTACGGTATCGTAGTCGTATTCGCAATTGAACTTCTTGATCAAGGCGGGACTGTCGTTCAAAATGAGCTTGCCCGTGCCGTCGGAGTAGAAAAACACCTCGTAGCCGTGGCCCTCTCCCACCTCATATTGCAGCGTGTCCCACTTCTCACGCCCTGAGGTGCTGTCGGTACGGCAGCTGACGTATTGCTCGCAGCCCCAATGCCCTATGAGGGGACATTTGGCATATTCCTCAGGCTTGCAGCACGATGCCATGGCCAGCATCACCAAGGCCGCCAAAGCCAAAAAACCGATTTTGATTGTCTTCTTCATAAATAAACTTGTTTGCAAAAATAGGATTATTTCAAATATCGCGCCAATTTTTCTAATTTTGCAGTATAATTTAAATAATAATGAAACGCAAAAGCATTGTTTTGATCCTTACCCTGTTGTCGCTCACGGCATGGTCGCAGGACACGCTGACCGTCTTACAGTACAACCTTTTGGAATATGGCAACTATCAGAGCGGTTTCGCCGACTGCTACGAGACCAACAACAACACACAGCACAAGGACGAATGCATCCGCACCATCCTGGATTATGTGAAGCCCGACATCTTCACCGTTTGTGAGTTTGGCGCCACACAAGCCTTGCTCAACGACTTCCTCCGCCACAACCTCAACATTAACGGGGCGGACTACTGGAGGTCGGACAACATCATCAACTATGCCGGCAGCAACATCATCAACCATATCTTCTATGACTCACGCAAGCTCGGGCTGAGCAAACACATCGCCTTACGCACCAACCCGCGTGACACCGATTTCTATGAGCTTTATCTGAAGACCCCGGGCTTGGCCGCTGGCGACACCATCAAACTCATCTGCATCGTGGCGCATCCTAAGGCAGGCCAAGGCTATGAGGCCTCACGCCGCGCCTTGATGCAAACCGCCATGGACTACCTCAACCAGCATTATCCCAACGACAATGCCTTGATCATGGGCGACTTCAACATGTACAGCGCCAATGAGAGCGGCTATCGTTTGCTCACCCAGACCTATAGCAACCCCGACATCCTTTTCATCGACCCCGTGGGCTCTGCTGGCGTGGGAGAATGGAACAACAACAACCAGTTCACTGCCTACCACACACAGTCCACCCGCAGCTACTCCGAAGAATGCTTCTCGGGTGGCGGCTTGGACGACCGCTTCGACTTCATCCTGATGGCGGATGAGATCAGATTCAGCTACAACCACATGCGTTATGTGAACAACTCCTACAAGGCCATCGGCAACGACGGCCACCACTTCAATATGAGCATCAACCAAGGGACCAACACGGCAGTGCCCACCGAGGTCGCCGACGCCCTCTACGACGGATCCGACCACCTCCCCGTGACGATGAAGATCACCACGGATGTCGTGCTCGGCGTGGATGACAACGAAACACAAAGCTTTTATGCCTCTCTAGCGCCTAATCCGGCAATAGACTATGCTAAGGTCAGTTTTTACATCCCCACACATGGGGAAGTGCAGTTTGATTTGTATTCGCTGCAAGGGCAACTGGTGCAGCGTATAACAGGTGTTTTTGACGAAGGTTCACAACAGCTTGAGCTCGACCTACAAGGATTGCCGAAGGGGTTTTATCTACTGCAAATTAAACATGATAAAGGCTGGAGTCAAAGTTTGAAAGTAGTTATTAGGTAAAAGCAGGCCTCAACAGATATGTCATCCCTACGCTGGCTCGTGCGGTGGCATGGGATCTATAGCTGTTGAGACCGTCATATAAGTTTCTTGCGCTTCCTTTACCGCCTCCCATAGATTCCAATCCAACGCACATGCCCAAGTTGGAATGACATGGGAGGCTAGTCTTTACTCTCCTACTTTAACCTTCATCCCATCCGAATAAGCACTAAACTCCGGCGCATACTGGCACTGGATCAAGGCGTAGCCGTTGTTGAGATAGCCTTCCTTGGTGACGAACATGCTGTACTCCAGCTGGTGTGTGCCCTTGGGCAAGCGCTCGATGAAGAACTCCATGTCAGTGTCGGTGTTGCTCTGGTAGTAGCTCATGCGGTCGTTGTACTCGTAACGCGAGACCTGCTCTATCGGCTCGAAGCCCGCGGCACGGAGGTCCTTGACGAAGACATAGCTCATGTCCTGCTCGCTGGTGAAGGTGATTTTCACGGTGAGCTTGTCGCCTACCTTCAGCGTCCGCTTTTCAGCGGGGACAAGCACCTTGCCCTTCTCCGTCACCGTCTCCACAAACAGCTCGCGCTTGATGGTGAAGCCCGACTCGTCGCTCTTGACCTCGTCAATCGGGACGAAATACTGGCGGAACAGACCGCCCCAGACCAAATGCGGGGTCGGGTTGTTGACGGTGAGCTGACGCATCTCTTGGGTCACTTCGTTGGCGTTCCAACGGCGTTGGATGAAGCCCGTGCCGGCCACGCCGCCCTCGGTGCTGATGGGCGTGTTACCAAAGCGCAGGGTGACTTCCTTGCCCTCGTCGAACCAGTCGCTGCCACGCATGAGCAGGGCATAGATGGCATCGGCGGTGGAAGCCGAGTTCTCCCAACTGTTGGTCTGCTTCTGGGTAAGCAGCCACACACGCAGCTGGTCAATCATCTCCTGGTCTTGGTCGATCTCGGCGAAGGCGGCCATGATGTTGGCATGGGTGGCGATATGCGACTCGAACGAGAAGTATTTCTTCGGCCAGTACATGCCGATTTGTTCATTCTTCTGGGCGCACTCCTTGAACGACTGAATCATCAGCTTGGCGGTCTTCTCGTTGCCGTTGCGATAGAGCACCAAGGCACCCTTCGAGCGTTGGTTGAAGTTGAACGAAGTCCACTCCTTGTCAAGGCTTTCGAGGTAATACTTTTTGGCCTTGGCAAAATCCCTGTCGGAGTTCTGCTCCTTGAAGAAACTTAAGGCATAGAGTTCCGCCAAGGTGCTGGAGCCGATGGGCCAGTCTTTGCCTTTGCTGAGACGTTTCATCTCACGATAGGTGTCGGCCACGTCGTATTCAAGGTAACGCACGGCCTTTTCGCAAATCTTCTCCGCCGTGTTTTGGTCGGCCTTGCTCAGCGACGACCAAGCCCCCATTTTTTGCAACTTGCCGAAGCCCGTCAGGATGTAAGTGGTGATGTAGGCGCTCTCAGGCATGCCATCCATCCAGGGCCAGCCGCCGTTGTACTTCTGCTTCTGCTGGATGAGCTTCAAGGCGTTGGTCTGTTGGTTGCGGATGGTGTTGATCTCGAAGAGTGTGGCGATGCGGTTGCGCTGCTCGGTCTCGCTCTTGGCCTCGAGCACCCACGGCGTCTCCTGTAGCATGATGGCCTTCAGGTCTTGGTCTTTCTCAAGCTGCGACAGCAAGGCGTCAGGCGTCTCGATCTGCCACTTCTTGATGTAAGCCAACAAATTGGGGATATTGTCAGCGATATAGGACGACAGCGTGTTGGCATAGAACACATAGAAGGCGGTCTCGGCACGGTTGGGGTTGACATTGGCCAAGTACGGCAAGGCCTGCACGGCGTACCACACGGGGTTGGTGCTGAAGTTGAGTGTCAAGCTATAGTCGCGCTCGTGACTGTCGGGGTTGGCGATGGCCTCGAAGTCGAAGGTCTTCTCCGTCTCGGCCTTCACGGTGATGGGCAGGGTCTGCGTCATGAAGATTTCGCTGCTCAGCACAGGCAACAGATGCTGCTCGGCATCGCTGAACTGGCCTGCGTAGGCGGTGAAACGGAAGGCCAAAAGCTCCAAGCCATACTGGGCTTTCACCTTCCAACGCACTTCCTTGCTGCGGCCCGGCTGGATAGTTTCCATCGCTATCGTGGCGTTGGAAGCCACGATGTCGACGGGTTCCATCGAGGCCGCATCGAAAATCTCAAGTTTCGCCTTAGGCGTGACAGCCTCGTCGCCCGTGTTGATGACGTTGGCCACAAACCACAACTCGTCGTTGTCGTACATGTAGCGCGGCATGTCGGCCATGATCATCACCGGCTTGGAGGAAGTGAAGGTGTATTCGTTCGTACCCGTCTTACGGTCCTTGGTATAGGCCAGCAGCATCAGGCGCCAGCGCGTGAGGGCGTCGGGCATGGTGAAGCTGAAGGTCGCGCTGCCATCGGCATTGGTGCGCAGTTGCGGGAAGAAGAAAGCCGTCTCGTTAAAGTTCTCGCGAAGGGCAGGCTCAGCGGAAGCTTCCTTACCTCCCACTTCGGGAGCAGCTTCCTGCTGGGCGACTTCAACCATCTCTTCATCTTCAACCGTTTCAACCACCCCTTCAGCAGCGACAGCATTCTTTTGCATTGTTGCCCCTAACATCGGCATGGCGGCTTCTTCCATACACATATACACATCATCATAACGCCCACGGCCATTCTTATAACGGCGCGCCCTATAGCCATATCCGAAATCGAAGAACGGCGCATCGGAGGGCAGGCTGAAGTTGAAGAGCTCTGCAAAGTAGAAGTAGTCCAAACCCGTATTGGAAGAGGTGAAGCCGTGTCCGTCGCCGCTGAAACTACGCCCAACCACACCCGAAGGCGACATACTGAACCACCAAGAGTTGCGGGCGAATTCGTCCAACGAAACGTCATACATGCCAGCTAAAAGGCCTGCCTCAAGGGGCTTGTCTTTGTAGTCGCTGACAGTCACTTCCCAAGTCTCTTCGGCGCCAGGGCTAAGCTTGTCGCGCATGGTGGCAAGTTTCACGTTCAGGTCGTAGTTGTCGTATGGCACAGAGACGTTCAAACGGTCCATATTGAAGCTGTTTTCCTTCACGAAAGCGTAACGCCAATTGAGGCCGCCACGGTCGCCTTCGGTCACCTTATAAGATAAGGTCTGCACACCGTTGCTGAGGGTGATTTTCTTGTCCAGACGGATTTCGTCGCCATGGAGCAACTGCACCCAAACATCCACATCCTTGGCCGAAGTGCCCAAACTGAGTTGGATTTCCTCGCCTGGGTGGGCTGTCGACTTGTCTTGATGCGCCCATTCCATCGTGGTGAACGGCACCTTCTTGGAGTGGCTCTCAAACACGGTGAACTGCTGCGAAATCTTCGCCAAGGGGTCATCCAAACTGGTCAGCTCCACGACATACTTTCCAGGCTCCAAGGCCTTGCCCTCATAGAACTTGGCCTTGTCGTCCACCATAATTTCATCTTGATAAACCAAGGTCCCTGAGCCCTGAGGTCCCTGAGCTTGTCGAAGGGCCGGCGTTTCGACAGGCTCAACGACCGGCTTATCATAAAAGCTGTATTCACGGAAAAGTATCATTAACTGCACGTCGCTAATCACCTGCCGATCCAGTTTCTCACTATGTCCCATCGCCTCGAAATAGTTGATCTTGGTCGCATCCTTATAGCGGTAAATCTTACGCGAGACACGGCTCTTGGCGGGCTGCCAGCTGAGGTTGCTCACGGTGATTTGATACTTGCCAAGGTCGGCTTTCTCCACCTCCGAAGGCAGGTCCGTGCCGATGGCGATTTCATTGTAGCCGGCGCGGATGCTGTAGGTGTCGCTGTGGGTCTCACCCTGCTTGCTTGTGGCGGTCACCTCGATCTCGTAGGTGAACACGGGCTGTTTCTCTGGCTCAATGCTCAGCGAGGGCTTCAGGTTGAAGGTGACGGCGAACTTGCCTTCAGCATCGGTGCGGGCTTTGCCATAGGCAATCTGCTCGTCCTCGACGGTCGGGTACCACCACCACCAGCAACGCCAGGGGAAACTCGTTTTGCGGATGACGCGGAAGCTGTATTCCACATCGTCCAAGCCGAAGCCGGC
Organism: uncultured Bacteroidales bacterium; assembly: GCA_905234645.1. Taxonomy (GTDB): domain Bacteria; phylum Bacteroidota; class Bacteroidia; order Bacteroidales; family F082; genus Limimorpha. Next base: position 23,883 of record CAJOIS010000028.1, read on the forward strand.
GTAGGCTTTCACGTCGCCATGCACAGTCACTTCCTGGTTGAGTTTGTATTGCTCTTTTGGGCGTTCGAAGTTGACCTCAAAGGTCGGACGCTTGTATTCCTCCACGCGGATGGTGTTGCTGCCGTGGCCGGAAACAAGATGGAACACGCCGTTCAGCCTATCCGTAGGGATGACGAAGGAGCCGCTGAAAGTGCCGTATTCATCGGTGGTGAAGTTGGCCGAGCCGATTTCTTGCCAGTTGGCATCCTTGAAAGTGACCCTTTCATTATAGCCGTTCACCAAGGTCTGGTCCTTGCCTTGATAGCGCTTCACGATGCCTTGGAAATAGACGGTTTGACCTGGACGATAGATGGCACGGTCAGTGAAGAGGCTGGTCGAATAATACACCCTGTCGTTTCTGTCAGGAGGCGTTCCGATATAATAGTTGGTGTTGGACAGCAAGACGTCGTCGTCTTTGCGGAGATTGACGTAGAACGAGGTGCGGTTATCCTCTTCGCCTTCCATGACGGCTTTACCGTTCTTGTCTGACTTCATCGTCTTCAAGATGATGATCTTGTATTCACGATCCTTGTAGTCCCACTCGCGGCGACAGAATTCCACCGTTACGCCCTCCATGGCTTTTCCCGTTTTGCGGTCGAGGGTGAGTACGGTCATCTGGTTGTAATATTTGTCAGTGACATAGCCCAACTTCGACACCTGGAAGTTGATGACCAGCGTCTTATCATCGCTTTTGATGTCTTTCGCAGTGGTAGCGGTCAAATAATACAAGCCTCTCTCCAAAGCGGGAAGCGCAATGATGGTACTGTGACGGCGATAGTCGGTCTCAGCGGGCAGTTGGAGCTCCTCCTCCACAACGGCAGTCTTTTTGTTCAACTCCTTGAGTAGGTCCTCCTTGTTCATCCCATTCAGCTTCTCAAGCTCTTTCTCGGTGACCTTCACTATTTTGTAATACGGATGCGTCACGTTCTTGTATTCCAACACGGCGGGAATGGCCTCGTTGGGCAGCTGCACGGAATTCAAAGTGATGTTGATTTGCGGCTCTTCAATGCGCTTGATGAGATTCTGGCAGTTCTTTGCGCCCTTCGACTTCGGGAATTTGGCAACGGCTTCTTCACACATAGCCTTGGCTTTCCTGTAGTTGTCGAAATAAGCGCTGTCCTCATTGTGGCTTTCGCATTGGTTGACCATGTTGCGCGCGATGAGCGAGGTGATTTCCGCAGAAATGGGGTTGTCGGGGTGCTGCGCCTTCAGGCCTTCCATCGCGGCTTGGTACTTATCATCCTTACCCATGATGCCGTTGACGAAGCCGAAACGCTTGAAGTCGTTATAGACCAGCACATCCTCGTTTTCTTCCTTGATATTGTATGCAATCAAATCCTGGAAAATCCTTAGGCATTTGATAAGCGGACTGTCGTCTGTGCCCAAATCGGCCTTCACGAAATCGGCGGCGGGCAGCCACCATGTCTCAGTGTCCCAACCTGCCTCCACGTCGTCAAGGTTGGCCTCTTCCTTATAGTAGTTCGCCACACGGTGGAACATGAATTCAAACAAAGAGGCTTCATATTCGATGTATTCCGCGTTGTTGTTGGTATTCTCATACAAGGCCATATAGTCCTCGGTCTTGGCTTTTTTCAAGGCCTCCACAGGCTTCATCGCCTCGGCATAGTGCGCATTGATGCGTGCCTTGAAACTGGCCTTGTCCCAATACTTCATCTCCACCTTGCTCAGGTCGCCGTCGATGGCCAGGTTTTGGTTGATGGTCCATTCGTTCGACGCCAGATAATCGGCATAGGCCTTGGCGAGCTCCTCGTGCAGCAAGGCATTGCAGCATTCGTCCAACTGCCCCAACTTCGATTCGGCATATTGGATGAAATGTTGGTCGGGGTCCTCCTCGACGGTGAATTGGAAGATCTTTTGCCGATAGAGGTAGGTCTTCAGCAGTTGGACCTGGTTTTTGTCCTTGGCTGCCTGTTGTTCGATGGCATTCAGTTCTTTCTCGGCCGATTCCGGCAGGTTTTTCTCAAGGTTTTCCTTAATTTTTTTCCACATGGTTTCGTAGTTGTTTTTCGGGGTACTGGGGTTATTGGGGTTGTTCGGGTTCTTGCTTGGCGAGGCAAAAGCCAACAAGCCGATGGCCACTAAGGCGACAATGGCGATGATGATTCCAATGCGTTTCATAGAGGATGTTTTTTCAGATAACGCAAAACTATCAAATTTCGTGCAAATTTATTCCTATTTTTGCACCGTGAAACAATTGGAGCATATCACCGCCCCCGTCGCTGCCGAATTGGCGCAATTCGAGGCCTTCTTCGACCGCACCCTGCAGGCCAACACCGAGCCGATGGACGCCATCATGCGCTATGTCGGCGAGACGAAAGGCAAACGCCTGCGCCCGCTGTTGGTGCTGCTCTCGGCGAAGCTCTTCGGAGAGGTCAACGAGCAGACCTTGCGTGCCGCCACCTTTGCGGAGATGGTGCACAGCGCGACATTGATCCATGACGACGTGGTGGACGATGCCGACCTGCGTCGTGACAGGGCCTCTGTGAAGACGCAATTCGGCAACCTTTCTGCCGTGCTTTCGGGCGACTACCTTCTCGCCAAGGCCATGCTGCTTCTTTCCAACCCAAAGGACATCGGCATCCTGAACGAGATGCTCGGCACCACCGCCGCCATGAGCGAAGGGGAACTGATGCAGAATGCATCATTTTTGCTGCCAAATGGCAGCAAAAATGATGCTTACCTAGACATCATCACCCGCAAAACCGCCCTACTGATACGTTCCTGCTGCATCGCCGGTGCGATGTCGGTAAATGCCACCGAGGAACAAATCCGACAAATCTCCGATTTCGGCATCCATTTCGGCATCCTGTTCCAGCTGCGCGACGACCTCCTCGACGGCGAGAACATGGAATTGGCGCAGGCCTTGCTGCCCGAATACCGACAAAAGACCCTGCTGGCTTTGGAGGGCTTCCATAATGCTGAAATCGTCGCGGCATTACGGGAATTAACGGTTTTCTGTGCGGAGCGGGAAGGATAGTATTCCCCGAATTCTTCCTTTTTTCAAACCATCGTATAGAACTATTTCCTATCTTTGCAAGCTTGGAATGGTTCCAAGGCTTGTTTTTCATGCCTTTATACAATTGAATATCAAACAATAAAATTATCATAAAATGAGAATGAAACATTTACTTTTGACACTGCTGCTGGCCGTACTTGTGCCTTGGGCGGCAAAAGGACAAGAAACCGTGACTGTGTGTGACGGCACAGCCGCCGGAACAACGACGTCAATAAATGGCACGATTCCTATTGACGGTGCTTACGTTGACCTCCAAGGGACCACTTCGGAATTCATCATCCCTGCCACCACCGAACACATGGACGAATTGGTTGGAGGTGTCATTAACAAATTGACTTTCTATCTTTCTATCTTTATGAGAACTATAACGATTGGGGTAGCCCTACCGTTCAGTTTTACATGGGTGAAGTGGAAGAGACCACACTCAGTAACGTCCATAATCCTAACAACTTCACTATTGTCGCTACCGTTGAAGGATTGAGCAATCAATCGGCAGAAATGGAAGTGACGCTTACCACTCCTTACACCTACAGAGGCGGCAATCTGCTTATTGGCACATACGTGCAAACTGCAAGTAGTGTTTGGGTTTGGACAGGCTTCAACGGAATCGAAGCCCCAGCAAACTCCTCCAGAAGGCGTTATCTTACATATGGTACTGGCGATGGAGCGGCATTCCTCCCCAAGACCACCTTTACTTTCGAACCCGCAAATGATTGTCCCAGACCCACAAGCCTCGTGGCCTCCAATGTGACCGCCCACACAGTCGATATGACTTGGACAATAAGTGATGAAACGTATGGTGCCCAATTCAACCTTGAGTACAAGAAAACCACCGATAATGAGTGGACTCGCATTGGGTTGGGCAATACCCGTAGTTTCACGTTGACAGGCCTCGATGACAACAGCGAGTACCAAGTCAGGATTCAGACCGTGTGCGGCAACGATGATGAGGACAACAGCATCTGGAAATACGCCAGCAACTTCACTACCCTAATAGCTTGCCCCGCCCCGACCGACCTCACCGTTACAGACGGGAGCATCACCGCCTACGGCGCTGCCGTCACTTGGAACGGCACCAGCAACAGCTATGTGGTGATGATAGGCCAAGAGAACACCTTGTTTGATGCCAATTTCGAGAACCAACAGATACCATCAAACTTCACCAACGATGCCACTTACTCGTGGACCGTGGTGGCCAACACGCATAGCGGTGCCTATTGTGCCAAGAGTGCCAGTGGCGCCCACGGCGAAACTTCCGCTTTGGAGCTTTCGGTAAACCTAACCACCGATATGACTTTGACCTTCTCCGCCAAGGTTTCTTCGGAAACCGATTATGACGAAGCCTACTTCTCTATCGATGGCACCGCCCAAGCCGACCTCGACGGTATTTCCGGCAATGGCGAATGGATTGATTATTCTTACCCCTTGACCGCCGGTTCCCATACCCTCCGTTGGTATTACACTAAAGACGGGAGCCTGTCTCACAACGACGACTGCTTCTATGTGGACGATATCGTTATATCCAGTGTGAACTCGTGGACCCAATACACCACCAGCGCCCAAACCTATTCTATCGGCAACCTCACGCCCCACACGCCTTATCAAGTGAAGGTAAAGGGCAACTGCGGCAGCGAAGGTTATAGCGTTGAAACCACTCCCGTGCGCTTTACCACTTTGCCAACATGCTTCCCGCCCACCAACGTCCATTTTGCTGAAGGTCCCACCACCCACAGTGTTACCGTTGCATGGGACTTCGAAGAAGGCGAATTGGTACAAATTGGTATGTTCCATGGCTATTTCACAGATCCTTCAGAAATACAGACGTCTAGTTTGGATACTCCTGAAGGGTCAAGCAGCGCAACGTGGAACAATTTGTATGCCGACTACGACTACACCTTCGCCATCCGCAAATATTGCAGCGCGACCGACCAAAGCGAAGTCGTCGTCATGCCTTTCCACACCTTAGAGACCTGCACGACACCCACCAACTTGACCGTAGTCGAAAACAGCATCAGCGGCCACAGCGCCACCATTACTTGGGACGTCAACGGCGAAAACGATTACTGGAACATAGAATTTGCCACCGACGAGGATTTCGTCAATGTCTTATACGTAGACTACGAGGGCAATCCTCCCTTCACTTTCACCCAAATTCAATCAGAAACCACCTATTATGTACGCGTGAAAGCCAATTGCGTGCCGTCGGGTAATGGCGAAAGCCATTATAGCAATGTTACAAGCTTCACCACCCTTGCGTCTTGCCCCACCCCCTACAATCTGGCCGTGAACAACCTCACCTACGAAAGCGCCACTCTCAACTGGGTTGGTTTCGGCAACAGCTACGACCTGAGTTACAGAACGGCTGGGTATTTAGATGTGGTTGGCATCGAGGAACCCTTTGCCACTTCTAACTTCACTCCCACTGGCTGGGCACGTTATAGCGGTGCATTGAACAATGACGGCACCGCCACTTTATCTTCAAGTTATTCTTGGGGCTTCGTCACCCGCAATTTTTCCAGCATCCATGCCTATGTGAATTTATTTTCTCAACAAAAACTCTGGTTGGTGACCAAGAGTTTCAATGTGGGCAGCAACTATTCATTGAACTTTGATGCGGCTTATACCGCATATAACTCGACCAACCCACCCGACCTAACTGGCACCGACGACAGGTTCCTTGTCTTGATTTCGACCGACAATAAGGAACATTGGACCATCCTGCGCGAGTGGAACAATGCCGGCACAGGCGATGCCGTTTTGAACGACCTTCCCGTAACGTTCCAGCCCGTCGACGAAATCGACTTGAGCGCTTACGCAGGCCAAACCGCATATATCGCCTTTTATGTCGCTTCCACTGTCTACAACGCCTCCAACGACCTGCATATCGACAATGTGGCCATCGGGCATCACATAGCCGCGGGCGAATGGCAGACCGCCACTACCGCGACAACCACCTACGACTTCTCTGGTTTGGTTTATGACACCCCGTACGAAGTCCATGTGCAAAGCGACTGCGGTTCCTCATACGGCACCAGTGACCCGTCCGAAGCTTTCACTTTCACCACATTGTCACCCCCGCCCTGCGACATTGCCGAAAACTTCGCTAAAGTCTCGGAAAGCGAAACCCACCAAGGTGCCACCTTCACATGGGACGACGACGGCGACGACTATACCGTCATGGTGGGGCCGATGCATTTCACAAGCCATTTCAACTGCTTCTTCGAGGGCGAGACGATACCTGACGCCTTCACACATACGGGTGACTATGGATTTGAGAAAGCCGTTTTTGAAGGTAGTGACTGTGCCAAGAGCGTCAATGCTGGCATCAGTAACTCAACGGCCGATATGGTCCTGCAGATTACCCTTCCGATAGAAGCCACCCTTGGCTTCAATGCCAAGGTTTCATCGGAAGCAACCTATGACAAGGCTTACTTCTCGATAGATGGAGCCGTTCAAGACAACCTCAATGGTATCTCAGGAGAAGGCGCATGGTATCACTACGACTATACGCTTTCTGCGGGCACCCATACCTTGCGTTGGTATTATGTAAAAGATAACAGCAAGAATGTAAACGACGACTGCTTCTATGTGAGCACAATCACCATCGGTAGTTACATTGTGGACAACTGGACGAGTTTTGAGCATGCCACCAGTCCTTTCACCGTCACGGGGCTTCCCTCCAACACCGAATATTTCGCCAAGGCGATACGCAACTGCACCACGGGCATACAAAGCAACGACAGTTATGTCGCTTGGTTTAAGACGCTGCCCTGCCAGCCGCCCACTGGCTTCGAACTTGTCGTCAGCCCCATCTCTTTCCTTTGCCGATGGGATGCCCAAATAGGCGATGTGTTCCAATACTGTGTTCTTCCTGAAGGTTATCCTCTTCAAGAGTCTTATTTCGGGACGTATGAACTCCTCAACGAACCCATCAATGGTAAATATGAAACTGCACAGTCCGTTAATTCCGACACCGACTACGTTTTCTATATACGCAAGAAGTGCGGCGAGAACGATTTCAGCGAGACGGTTACCTTAAGCTTCCACACGAAGCTCGCCCCCATCACCGTTGACGAAGGCCATCCCTTCACCGATGATTTCGAAGGCAACCTCGAATGGAATCTTGCGAGTGAATCGATAAACAACCACTGGATGCAAGGCTCCGACGAGAACTTGGATTGCAACGGCAATGCTTTGTTTATCGCTAATGCCGGCAATTATGGATATCACGATGATGCGTCCACGGTTTATGCCTTTAGGACGTTCTACTTGACCCCAGGCACCTACACCTACCGTTACGACTGGAGGGCTAATGGTGATGAGAACTATGATTACCTTCGCGTGGTTTTGGCGCAATCCTTGAACGATATAACTGCCACAACATTGTATTCGAACTTTTATGAGGCTATGCCTTGGGACCAATGGACTCCCATTGACGGCGGCTCACAGCTGATTCTTAGCAATGAATGGTCTACAAAAGCAGGAGTGGTTGAAATTACCAATGCAGACTACTATCAGGTAGCGTTTATATGGCGCAACAACGGGGATACCAACAAACCCTATCCCGCCGCCATCGACAACTTCAGCCTCTCCAAAGCCCAAGTTGTTACCAATCAATGGGAAGACGACTTTGAAGGCAGCAGTTGTGGCTGGACGCTCATCAACGGCGATGAAGCCAACCAATGGGCTTGGGGTACGGACATCGATATGGGCCATGCTCTTTACATTAGCAACGATGGTGGTGAATCCAATGACTACACCATCAATAGCCCATCGATAGTTTATGCCGTCAAGCCGTTCGTTTTTGAAGAAGATGGCTATTACAGTTTCGAATACACCTGGAAAAACCATGGAGAAGGCTTATTTGGAGACACGGGAGAGCCTACTCCTTTTGACTATTTGAGGGTTGTCTTGGCACCGAACATGGCTGCGTTGACCCCGGGCGAATTGCCTACTGGCATGAACGCCTACAACTTACCCGAAGGCTGGATTGCCTTGGACGAAGGACATTGCCTCAGCGGACAGGACGATTGGATCAGGTATTATGAGGAAACCTATCTGGAAGCGGGCGTCTACACGATGGTGCTTGTATGGCGCAACGACGGAAGCGGGGGAAGGAATCCCGCTGTTGTTGACGACGTGAGCATCGCTTCGGTGAGTTGCCCAAAACCCACGGGCCTTGTTGTTGAGAATCTTACATCAGAAGTTGTCGCTTTCCACTTTGATGTGGAGTCAGGCGCCGAGTACCAATATTGCTTCCTTGAGGATGGTGCTACTCTTTATGAGAGTATGTTCAACAGCAACACATGCATTGCTCCCACATATATCGGTTACGGTCTGCTCGGTTTCCATCCCGACACCGACTACGAAATCTGTGTACGCAAGAAATGCGGCGAAAACGAATTCAGCCAGATAGCCACCGTCACTTTCCATACCTTACATGAATGCGCATCCCTGCCCACCGGTTGGCTTCCCCTCACGGAAAGCTTCGAAGACATGCCTAGCGCAAGTGGCAACAACTTACCCAGTGAAAACAACCTTACCGATTGCTGGGATTACATCAATACAAGCACTGGATCCTTCAATGTGTTTCCCTTGGTGTACAATGACCCAAATTTGGCATATCAAGGCGACAATTTCTTATATTTCCTTTCGGCCTATGGTAATGATTTTGACCCCCAAGACCAATACGCCATTCTGCCTCCTATGGAAGACATTAAACAGTTGAAATTGTCTTTCTATGCTGCTAACATTCTTAATGCTCCTACTTTGAGCGTGGGTGTGATGGAAGGAATGGATGCCTCCACCTTCACGGCGATCCAGACCTATACAACACTATCTACCGCTTATGCACTGTACACCGTTTCATTTGAGAACTACACAGGCAACGGCAACCGTATCGCCATCAAGATGGACGCGGCAAATGCTGACAATGCCTACCCTGTGGTCTGTATTGATGATGTCACCGTCAGCCAAAACTATGTTGTCGTGGATGCCGTCAATGATTTCACTGACGACTTCGAGTACAAACTCAAGTGGGAGCTTGTGAACGGCAATCTCACCAACACTTGGGCCTGGGGCGAAGCCGCCCACAACAGCTATGGCGGCCGCGGCCTTTACATCTCCAACGATGGAGGCACACACAACGCTTACGACAAGGAAAGCAGCACTATGGTGTATGCCTACAAGAACTTCATGCTCCAGGCGGGTATTTACGAATTCTCCTACGACTGGCGCGCCTATGGTGAAGATGAATACGATTATCTGAGGGTGGCCTTGGTGCCTGCCGATGTGGATTTGGAAGCCAATACAGCGCTACCTACCGGGCTTGGCTACCTTAGCTTGCCCCAAGGCTGGATTGCCCTCGACGGAGGTATGCAACTTAACTTGTTCATCGAATGGCAAACTGAGATCCACGAAGTCGAAGTCACCGAATCTGGCATGTACAAGATGGTATTCGCCTGGAGCAACGACAACGGTGCGGGCAACAACCCGCCTGCGGCCATCGACAATGTGAGTGTTCAACTAATGACTTGCCCCACCCCAGCCAACCTTGCTGTCAGCAACCTGACCTCATTTAGCGCCGACATCAATTGGACAACTTATCCCAATGTTGACAGTTACACGGCGAAATTCAGGACAGCTCGACACCTCGATACCATCCTCACTGAAGGCTTCGAAAGTACTATTGGCGACTGGACGCTCCGCGACTGTGTTGGCAACACAGGTGTTGTCGCTGCTGGACATTCAGGTAGCCATTCCTTCCGCTTCCAAAACAGCATCAATTCCCCACAGCACCTCATCTCCCCTGAACTGACAGGAACCGTTGAAGGAATGCTCTTGGAATTCTATTATAAAAACGAATACCCAGATTATTCAGAGACTTTCCAAGTGGGCTTCAGCTCGACGGACAACGCAACCGAGTCGTTCACCTTCGGGGACGAAATCACAGCTTACGATACACAATGGCATCTCTACAGCCAACCCATCCCTGCCGGAACGAAATACATCTGCTGGAAATACACTTCCAATAATAGGCTCCGTCTCTACATTGACGACATTGCATTAGGCTCGGAGATTACTGCCGGCGATTGGGTATATATCAACAACATTGAGTCAGGAAGCTATACACTGAGCAATCTCGCTCCCGAATCCACCTACGAAGTTCAGGTGAAGAGTGACTGCTCCGACAAATGGAGCGACGCCGTCAGCTTCACCACCGCCGAAATCCAAACGATGGAGCAGACCCTCGCTTTGGCTGCCGGCTGGAACTGGTGGGCGCCTATGGCGCAGATCCCTGCAGCACAGCTCCGCACCGCCCTCGGCGACAACCTGCCACAACTCAAGTCGAAAAATGGTGAGGTGGGAACCAACGACAACCTGGTCCCAGGACAGATGTACAAGCTGCAGACCAACACAATCGTCGAGAACGTAACGTTGGAGGGTGTCATCGTCCCGATCAACATCAGCATCGAGGAGGGCGCCAACTGGATAGGCTATACGGGAACCACGGCCAGCATCGCCACGGCCCTCGGCAACAACTTCACGCCCGCCGAAGGCGACAAGATCATCTCTCAAGACGGCGGCTTCGCCATCTTCAACGGCACCGCCTGGCAAGGCACGCTGACCCAGCTTACCCACGGACAAGGCTATGTGTACTTCTCCAAAGACACAGAACCCAAAGCCCTGTCCTTCTAAACAAGTCAGCAAAAACACTTTTCAAAAGTCGGCGGCGCAAGCTGCCGACTTTTTTTCTTGCCTTGGTTTCCTATTCACCAAGATTTCGTATCTTTGCACTTTAATTTAGGAGTCATAGTATATGAACAGCAACTACAAGGAATATAAACAGCTGAATCTCACCGAGACAGCCGACGAAATCCGCCGTTATTGGGAAGAAAACGACACCTTCCAAAAGAGCCTTGACAACCGCGACAAGGACAACGCCTTCGTGTTCTTCGAAGGTCCGCCGAGCGCCAACGGCACCCCAGGCATCCACCATGTGATGGCTCGCTCCATCAAGGACGTGGTGTGCCGCTATCAAACCTTGAAAGGCAAACACGTGGTCCGCAAGGCCGGCTGGGACACCCACGGCCTGCCCGTCGAACTGGGCGTGGAGAAGAAACTCGGCATCACCAAGGAAGACATCGGCAAGAAGATTTCGGTGGACGACTACAACGGTGATGAAATACAAGGACATGTGGGACGACCTCACCCGCAAGATGGGCTACTGGGTCAACCTCAACGACCCCTACATCACCTTCACCAACGACTATATCGAGACGCTGTGGTTCCTGCTGAAGGACCTGTATAACAAAGGCCTGCTCTACAAAGGCTACACCATCCAACCTTACTCGCCCGCTGCCGGCACTGGCCTCAGCTCACACGAACTGAACATGCCGGGCTGCTACCGCGACGTAAAGGATCTGACTTGTGTGGCGTTGTTTAAATTAAAAGACAATTGCCCATTGTGGGCAGACACACAGGTCTGCCCCTACAATGTTTATGCAATTGCATGGACGACTACACCATGGACTTTGCCCTCAAATACGGCTCTCTGTGTGGGACCGAATATTGATTATGTCCTTTTGAAGACTGTACATCCTTATACGGAAGAACCTTGCTGTATTATTATGGCGAAAGCTTTGGTGGAAACGATGTTCAAAGAGGCTCCCGAAGTCATCAAGGAATTCAAAGGCAAGGACCTCGTCGGCATCGAATACGAACAGCTGATTCCTTGGGTCAACCCGGGCGAAGGCGCCTTCCGCATCATCCCTGGCGACTACACGGGTATCGTCCACATCGCACCCACCTTTGGTGCCGATGACAAGCGCGTGGCCGCCGCCGCGGGCATCCCGCCTTTGCAGATGATCGACAAGGACGGCAAGCCGCAGCCTATGGTGGACCGCACGGGTAAGTTCTTCCGCATCGAAGACCTCGACCCCGAGTTCGTCAAGAACTGCATGGACGTGGAAGCCTATCGTCCCTATGCCGGCCAGTTCGTGAAGAACGCCTACGACCCCACCAAGACCGAGAAAGACAAGAGCCTCGATGTCGACATCGTGATGCTCCTTAAGGAACAAGGCAAGCTCTTCAAGAGCGAGAAACATACGCACAACTACCCGCACTGCTGGCGTACCGACAAACCCGTGCTCTACTATCCCCTCGACAGCTGGTTCATCAAGACCACGGCCCTCAAGGACCGCATGATCGAACTCAACAAGACCATCAACTGGAAGCCCGAAGCCACCGGTAGCGGCCGCTTCGGCAACTGGCTGGAGAACCTCGTCGACTGGAACCTGTCGCGTTCGCGCTACTGGGGTACACCGCTGCCCATCTGGCGCACCGAGGATGGCAAGGAAGAGATTTGCATCGGCAGCGTGGAAGAGCTTCGCAATGAGATTGAAAAGTCCATCAAGGCAGGCTTCATGAAGGAGAATCCTTACACCTCTGACGATTATACCAAGTTCGACCTGCACCGTCCGTACATCGACGGCGTGGTGCTGGTCTCCGCAAGCGGCAAGAAGATGTTCCGCGAGCCTGATTTGATTGACGTTTGGTTCGACAGCGGCGCCATGCCGTATGCCCAGTACCACTACATGGGCAAGGCTGGCCAGTTGGGCAAAGACGTGTTCCCCGCCGACTTCATCGCCGAGGGCGTGGACCAGACCCGTGGCTGGTTCTTCACCTTGCATGCCATCGCCACGATGTGCTTCGACAGCGTCGCCTACAAGAACGTCATCTCCAACGGCCTGGTACTCGACAAGAACGGCAACAAGATGTCGAAGCGCTTGGGCAATGCCGTTGACCCGTTTGGTGCCATCCAGAAATACGGTGCCGACGCCGTGCGCTGGTACATGATCACCAACTCGCAGCCTTGGGACAACCTGAAGTTTGACGAGGCTGGCGTGGACGAGGTGCGCCGCAAGTTCTTCGGAACTTTATATAACACCTACGCCTTCTTCGCCTTGTACGCCAACATCGACAAGTTCGACTACGCTGCTGCCGACATCGACATCAAGGAGCGTCCCGAGATCGACCGCTGGATCCTCTCGGAACTCAACTCCCTCATCCTCGAGGTCGACAACGCCTATCAAAGCTATGAGCCTACCCGCGCGGGGCGTGCCATCGCTGACTTTGTCGACGCCCACCTCAGCAACTGGTATGTGCGCCTCTCGCGCCGCCGTTTCTGGAAGAGCGAAGACAACACCGACAAGCTGTCGGCCTACCAGACCCTCTACACCTGCCTCGAGACCGTGGCACGCCTCAGCTCGCCTATCGCGCCGTTCTTCAGCGAACAGCTCTTCCGCGACCTGAACAACGTCACGGGCCGCAACAAGGCCGAGTCCGTCCACCTGACCGACTTCCCCGTCGCCAATACTGCTTGCATCGACAAGGCCTTGGAGGAGCGCATGGAAGCCGCGCAGCTCATCTCATCGTTGGTGCTCTCGCTGCGTAAGAAAGCCAACATCCGCGTGCGTCAGCCCCTGTCGAAGATCATGATCCCCGTCGCCAACGAGGAGATGAAGACCCAGATCGAGAAGGTGTCGCACCTCATCAAGAGCGAGGTCAACATCAAGGAGATCGAGTTCCTCTCACCCGACAACAACATTCTGGTGAAGAACGTGAAGCCCAACTTCAAGACCTTGGGCAAGAAGTACGGCAAGCAGATGAAGCAGATCCAAGCCTACTTCACCAACATGAGCCAAGAGGAAATCCACCAGTTCGAGAAGAACAACGGCACCCACCTCGACGTGGATGGCGTCGACGTCGAGCTGACCCTCGAGGACGCCCTGATCTCGACGCAGGACATCCCCGGCTGGGCTGTCACCTCACAGGACGACCTCACCGTGGCCCTCGACATGACCATCACCGATGAACTGCTGCAAGAAGGCCTCGCCCGCGAAATCGTCAACCGCGTGCAGAACCTCCGCAAAACCGGTGGCTTCGAGGTCACCGACCGCATCGAGTTGCTCATCGAGAAGAACGAAAAGATCCAAAACGCCGTCGACAAATTCGGCGACTACATCTGCAACGAGACCCTGGCCACCATCAACAAGGTCGATGTCCTGGAAAGTGTGGAAGCCGAGGAGCTTGTGGAAGGCGTGAATGTTAAATTGAAAATCCAAAAGAAATAATCGTAGGGGCGGACACATGGGTCCGCCCTCAATAAATCATACAACTATGGAAAAGAAAGAACCCCAGGTGCGCTATTCCGACGAGGATCTTGAAGAATTCAAGGCCTTAATCCTGGAGAAACTGGAACAAGCCAAAGCCAGTCTGGAGACCTTGCAGGCCAACCTCTCCGGCGGCGAACACAGCACTGATGACACGGCACCCACCTTCAAGGTGCTCGAAGACGGCTACCAGGTGGCACAGAAAGAAGAAAACGCAAAACTCGTGGCCCGTCAGGAGAAGTACATCCACAACCTCGAACTCGCCCTCATGCGCATCGAGAACAAGACCTACGGCGTGTGCTGCGAGACAGGAAGACTCATCCCCAAGGAGCGCCTGCGCTGCGTGCCCATCACCACCCGTTGCCTTGACGCCAAACTGAAGAAAAAGTGAAAAAAGGGGGCAACCACGGCCTGACATGGTCGTTTGTGGTGATGTTTGTCGTTTTGGTGCTCGACCAAGTCCTCAAGATTTGGGTCAAGACCAACATGACCATGGGACAGGAGATCCCTGTCATCGGCGACTGGTTTAAGCTGTTGTTCATCGAAAACAACGGCATGGCCTTCGGTTGGCTCGGTGGTGGTGGCATCCTGAAGCTGGCCCTGAGCATCTTCCGCATCGTGGCCATCGTGGCCTTGATCTGGATCATGGTCCGCCTGTCGAAGAAAAACACCAAGTTCGGCGTGATGTTCGGCCTCGCCCTCATCACGGCAGGTGCCATGGGCAACATCATCGACAGCGTGTTCTACGGCCGCATCTTCAGCGAGAGCACCTATCAGCAAGTCGCCACCCTCTTCCCCGACGGCGGTGGCTATGCCGGCTGGCTCCACGGACGTGTGGTCGACATGCTCTACTTCCCCATCATCAACGTGGCAAGGGAAAACGCCACCTGGCTGCCTGAGTTTTTCTTTGGCCCCGATGGACATTTCATCTTCTTCCGCCCCATCTTCAACCTCGCCGACGCCGCCATCACCGTGGGAGTGTTCTACATGCTCATCTTCCAGTGGAAATGGCTGAAGAGCATCAAATAACAGGGCGTTTCGACAAGCTCAACGACCCTGAGGTCCCTGAGCCTGTCGAAGGGCCAACCATAACAATAAAACCCCTAACTTGCTCGTTATTATCCGTAAACCGAACCGTCATGAACAAATCGAAACTCCTCTCCCTCCTCATAGCCTTGTGGCTCATCCCGACCTTCGCCGTTGCCCAAGACGGCGTCTCCATCGGCCATTGGCGCACCCATCTCCCCTACCAAAAGGTGATTGGCGTGGAGCCTATAGGCAATAAGATCTATGCCGCCACGGAATACGAATTGTTCTATTACGACACCGAGGACAACTCCATCAACATCGTCAACAAGATCAACGGCTTGTCGGACATCGGCATCAGCACCATCCGCTACAACGAAAGCCAACGCAAGCTGTTTGTGGCCCGACTTGATTGACAGCGAAGGTAATGTCACCAACATGAGCGACATCAAGAAAACGAACATTGTGGGCAACAAGAACATCAACAACGTCCACTTCGATGGTGACCTCGCCTATGTGGCTTGTGGCTTCGGCATCGTCGTCTTCGACCTGAAGAAGGAAGAGGTGAAAGACACCTATTATATCGGCCACCAGGGCGATATGGTGAATGTGACGGATGTCGCCATCTTCAACGGCCGCATCTATGCCAGCACCGACGACGGCGTGTATTACGCCTCGCAAAACGCCTTGAACCTCGCCAATTATGCCGCTTGGCAGTTCGACAGCAGCTTGATCCATCCGCATCTTGCCTATACCGAGATGGAGGTCTTCAACGGAAGGCTTTACCTCAACTACGACGGCGGCTATGATGCCGACACCTTGTTTGTCAACGACGGCAACCGCTGGGGCTATTACAACAAGGAAGACGTCAGACAGAAACTTGAGTTGCGCGCCTACGACGACCAGTTCCTCTTCGCCAACCGTTACAGCGTGAGCGTCATGGACCGTAACCTCACCCAGATCCACAACATCTACTCGCCCGGAGGCGCCATAGAGCCCCTCTCGGCAGCACGTGATAACCACGGCAACTACTGGATTGGTGACATCAAACGTGGCCTTATCAAAACGTCAGACGGATGGAACAGCATGGACGTGCAACCCAACGGTCCTGCCTCCAAAAACGTGTTTGAGCTGCAAGCCTGCGGCGACCAGGTGTGGATTGCCACGGGAGGCCATGCCGCCAACTGGGGCAAACGCTACATGAAAGAAGGCGTGGCCCGCTTCGACGGCATCTGGACCATCCTCAATAGCAGCACCCTCCCCGATTTCACCCACTACTCCGACTTCGTCTGCACAGCCACCGACCCCAACAACCCCTCGGTGACTTACGTCGGCACCTGGGGCAAGGGCATCCTGAAATTCGAAGGCAATGAATTGGTGGAGGTCTACAACGCCGACAACAGCACGCTGGAGCCGTGGGTGCAAGACCCCAACCTCATCAACATCAGCGGCCTCGCCTTCGACAGCAAGGGTAACCTCTGGGTGGCCAACACCGGTGCCACCAAGCTCCTCTCGGTGATGGAACGCGACGGCATAACATGGCATTCATACAACCTCGGCGGCAGCTTCAGTGCCATCGACATAGGCACCCTGCTTATCGACGACAACGACTATAAATGGATCATCCGTCGTGGCGGCGAGGTCATCGTCTTCAACGACAACGGCACCTTGGACATCACGTCTGACGACCGTGCCGCCGGCCTCACCACTGCAGTAGGAAACGGCAACCTGGCAGGTGCTGTCAACTGTCTGGCCCTCGACGCCGACGGTGCCGTATGGGCGGGCACCAACAACGGACCCTGCCTGTTCACCAACACCAAAGCCATCTTCAACGGCGGCAACTACGACGCCATCCAAAAAGAAGTGCCACGCAACGACGGCACCAACCAATATGACTACCTCTTCGCCGGCTCCAACGTGCTCTCCATGGCCGCCGTACCTGGCACCAACCTGATGTGGTTCGGCCTTGAATCCGGCGTATATCTGATGAATTTCGACCTGAAACCCAAGGAAATCCACTGCTTCAACACCGACAACAGCCCGCTGCTCGACAATGCCGTCACCACCATGGCCATCGACAAGAGCGGTGAGGTGTTTTTCGGCACTAGCAACGGCGTCATCTCCTACCGTGGCGAAGCTGCCACACCCGAGCCTGAGGTGAGCGACGTGGTGGCCTATCCCAACCCCGTCAGACCCGGTTACACGGGCTTTGTCGGCATCAAAGGCTTGGTGGCCAACTCCTTGGTCAGGATCACCACTGTCGACGGCGCCTTCGTCACCCAGCTGCTGTCGGAAGGCGGTCAGGCCGTCTGGGACTGCACCACCATCAATGGCGAAAAGGTGACCCCCGGTGTCTACCTCATCTTCGTCAGCACCAAGGATGGCAAAGAAAAGTTTGCCACCAAGATCCTCCTGCAAAACTGATGGACGACAAGACCGAAGGCATCGTCCTGCAATCGCTGCGCTACGGCGACACCAGTCTCATCGTGAAGGTGTTCACCCGACAGCATGGCATGAAGTCGTATATGCTGAAAGGCGCCTTCAACCACAGCTCGAAAAACCGCGCCGCCCTATTCCAAAACCTGAATGTCATCAGCTACGTCGAGGTGAACGCTCCCAAAAGCCACAACCTGAACTACCTGAAAGACGCACAAATCGCCATGGTGTACCAGAGCCTGCCTTTGGTGATGAACAAAAGCGCCATCATGATGTATGTCAGCGAGCTGCTGTCGAAGACCATCACGGAGCAGGAACAGAACGAGGCCTTGTACGACTTCATCGTCAGCTCCCTGCAATGGCTCGACCTGGTGGAACAAGACTATGCCATCTTCCCTGTATATTTCACGCTGGAACTCACACGGTATCTGGGCTTCTTTCCCAAAGCCAACCATCAGCCGGGCTACTGCTTCGACATGATGGAGGGGGCTTTTGCACACGACTATCCTTTACATCCTTATTATTTCGATGCCGAAGCGTCGGCCTTGCTGGCGAGCCTCCTCAACGTGGGCATAGACGAAGCAAGCCGTCGGCCGCTCCGCTTGAGTCAGCGTCGCGAATTGCTCGACGGCTTGATCGTATTTATGCGGCTTCATGCCCCCGTGATGCGGGACTTCCATTCTCATGAGGTGCTAAAGACGGTGTTAGAATAAGCAAATCACCCGTCTATGTCATCCCTACGCCGGCAAGTGCGAAAGCATGGAATCTATAGACGGGTGATTTGATTCTCTTTGTTACTTCAAATCAAGAGCAGTCTGTCCAATCAGCTTGCCACCTTGTTCGTAGACATCGATGAAATAGGTGCCAGGCATGAACTCCCTGTCGGAGGGCTTGGTATAATAGGCCCTGACGTCCGTTTCCTTGCCTTCGTAGTTCACTCTCACCTTCTCGGTGAACTGCAACGTCTCGCCATTGGACTGGAAGGCGTATTCGTCGCCTGTGCCCTTGCTGATGATGGCTCTCGTCGGGTCGGCGATGCGAACGTAGAAAATCTTGGAACCAGGTTGTATCAAATCGTTGGCTGCCACGGTAAAGTCAATCCTGATGCGCTCAGCGCGGTTGGCGCGGTCGGTAGTGCCTTCCTTGCTACCGCCTTTGAAGCGGACGGCTTGGGCTGAATAGTTATACAGCTTTAAGGTAGCCGCCTGGTTGACCATGCTGGTCAGCTCTTCCTTCTGGCGATTGAGGTTGGAGTTCTCGCGGCGTTCGGCTTGCACCTGCTCACGCATGCGCTCGTTCTCGGCCACCAACTCACGGTTGACGGTGTAGAGCGAGTCCATCTGACGCACATACTTCTGCGAGATGGCTTGCAACGAAGCGACTTTCTTCTTGATGCGGTAGTAGTCCCATTGTGAATCAAGGAGCTTCTTGATTTCGACGGCATCGGCTTGGATGATGCTGTCTTTTTCGGCCAGCTCGAGACTCAACTCGCCGTAGCTTTCCTTCAAGTCATTGTGTACCTTCATCAGGCTGTCCACTTCGGCCTGGAAATCAAGGCGTTGCAGCTCCTTTTCGGCTTCAAGCTCCTTCAAGTCGCTTTTTATGGAACCGTTGCGTACCAACAGAAAGACCAGAGCTAATGCCAATACGCCGAGGATGGCGTAAAGCCATATCGGTTGACTTTTTTTCTTGTTGTTTGAATCCATATCTTTAAAGATTTGTTTTGCAAAAATACGAAAAATACTTGAATGTGGGCATTTTAGGGTCAACTTTCGAAAACAGGTTCCACTTTGGCCCTCGAAATCTCAACGGGGAGATATTGCCCCACCGCTTCGATATATACGATAAGGTGCCGTTTGTTTCGTATGGTTTGTATCCTTCCTTCCAACCCTTTCATCGATCCCGTGATGATCCTGACCTTCTGCCCCACCTTCAGCTCCTCGTCGTTCTTGATCTTATACTCTTCGCCACGCTCAAACTCCTCCACAAACTTCTTGATGGCCACAATCTGGTTGTCAGGCACCACGACCGCTTCCCTTTCAAACGTCACAAAACGCATCACGCCATACACACTCAGGATAGGAAGATGTTCCTTTGCGTTGGAGCGAACGAACACATACGACTTAAACAAAGGCTCCTCGATCTTCTTGCGCCTGTCGCTCCACTGCCTGACGGTGGTCACCAGAGGGAGATACGCCTCAACGCCCATCTCCTCGAGTTGTGCCTGCACTTTTTTCTCTGATCTTGACCGCACATACAAGGCGTGCCAATGCCGTTCCAGAAGTTCGCGCGAGTCCATGGCTTATTTCTTGCTTTTCTTTTGCTTGTCGGACGGGTTGCCCTCTCCGTAGTAGTCGGAGCCGTAGTAGCTGTCGTGCTGGCCACCGTACTTGCCGTAGCCGTAGCCATAAGCGTAGCCGTAGCCGTAGCGGTAGCTACCATATTGCTTGCCATAGAAACCATTGTTGGTCTGGATGCCGTTGATGACGATAGAAGCGTCGATGTTGCGGTCTTCCAGGTCCTTGATGATGCTGCCGAAGATGTTCTTGTTGGTCACGCCCTGGCGGACGATGAAGATTTTGACATCGGCGAAGCGCATCAGAAGGAAGGCATCGGTCACCAAGCCCAAAGGCGGCGTGTCGATGATGATGTAATCATATTTCTCCTTCAACAGGTCGAATAACTCATTGCACTTCTCGGAGGCAATCAACTCAGCGGGGTTGGGTGGGATGGGACCGCTGGTGATGATGTCAAGATTGGGCACCATAGAGGTGGTTTGGATGATATCCTCAAACGACTCCTTGTTGGAGAGGAAAGAGCTGAGACCCAAATTGTTGTTGAGTCCAAACTCTTGGAAGAGCTTGGGTTTGCGCATGTCGAAGCCCAACAGCACCGTCTTCTTGCCATAGAAGGCATAGATCGACGCGATGTTGATACTGTTGAAGGTCTTGCCAATGCTCTGCATGTCGCCAGTGACGAGGATAGTGCTCTTCGGCTTGCCTTGCGTCAAGAACTCGATATTGGTACGTATCGAACGGAACGACTCGGCAATGGGCGACTTGGGTGAGTTGATGACCACCAAGGGATTGGTGTCGCTGGTCTGTGCCACCTGTCCAATGATGGGGAAACGAGTCAGCTTCTCCACATCCTTGCGGTCGTTGATGGATACGTTGAAATAATTCTTAAGGTAGAGATACAACGCCGGAATCAACAGGCCGATGATCAAGGCGATGAGGTAATTCATCGAAGTCTTGGGAGAAATCCTACTCACTCTTTCCATACGGGCTTCGTCAAGGATTTCATTGTCGGGCGTGTTGGAGGCCTTCAGGATTTGGGCTTCGGCGCGACGTTGCATCAGGTATTTGTAGGTGTCTTCGTTGAACTTGAAGTTACGCTGGTAGTTGATGAGCTGTTGTTGCTTGTCGGGCAAGCGGCGCGACTCTCCTTCAAGGACAGCGATGCGACGGTCAATTTCGTTGAGACTCATTTGGGCATTGTCGACGATGTTGTTGACATTTTCAAGCAAGGCTTTCTTGGTGGTGACAATCTGCTCGTTGAGTTTAATGATCTCCGGGTGTTGTTCGGTTTGCGTTAGCAGTTTTGTGGCCTTGGTCTGTGCCAAGGTGACGAGGTCGCGGGCCAGTTGGTTCAGCAAGGGGTCGTTGATACCCATGGTGCTGGGGGCAGCCAGGTTTTCGGGGTCATTGATCTGAACCTTGATATAATCTTGCAAACGCCTATAGATCTTCACGTTGACCGCCATCTCTGAACGCTCTCTCTCCAAAGACCTCAGGTTGGAGTAGACCTCACTGGCCTGCTGGTCGAGATTCAACACGGCATTTTGCTCGCGGAAATCCTTCAGGTCGCTCTCGGCGCTGCTCAGCGACGCTTGTATGCCCTCCAATTCATTATCGATGAATTCGATGGTGTTTTCCGAAACCAGGTTCTTCTTTTCCAAGCCTCTGGCCACATATTCATTCATCAAGGCGTTGGTGAAATCCACGATTTTCCGCTTGTCGTAGCCGTTTGCCGTCACGACAATCACCGACGACTGCTTGCTGGTGGGAGCCACAGAGAATGAGCTGTTCTGCCTGACCAAACTGGCATAGCTGTTAAGCCAGAACGAAAGGTTTCCGTTACTATCGGTTTTCGGGTTGTAATTCTCATTCAACACGATACGGAAGCGGTTATAGCCATTGTCCACCATCTCGCCGGGCTTACACTCTGTGGTCACATCAATCGGCTGATCGGAGAATTCTATCGTTTGGCTCAATAGATAATCATACTTGTTGTAGCTTTCGGCAGTGGCATGCAAAGTGATTTTTTCGGGACTCAGACCGACAACATCGTAAACCAATCCCACCGTTTGGGGAGCGGTACGGTCAATCTCAACGGTGACCGGAGAAGCCTTATACAATTCCTTCGAGAGAATGCGTCCCTTTTCCTGGTATGTGACTTCGATGTTCATCTTCCTGACCGCGCGGTCAGTAAGGGTGTATGACTTTAAAACAGCCATTTCGTTATCCACATTCTGAGAGCCGTTAAAAAATCCGCTGGCCATGATGGAAGTGGCATCATAGCCCGTATTGGCATCCTTGATGAGCACCATGCCCGTGGTTTGGTACACCTTTGGCTTGTACCGGTTGATGACAAAGGCTACCGCCAAAGCCACCACAGCTCCAATTAGGAAGAGATACCAATGGTTCAAAAAGATGTAAACCAACTGCTTAATATCAACAGCCTGTTCCTCTTTGTTTTGCTGAGGTTGATATGTCGTTTCATTCTGCATGATGGACGTGTTTGTTGATTAGTAATTCTTAATTGCCTGTAGGTCTGAACAGCGCATAGAGCGTAACAGCCAATGAAACGATGGAAAACACCGTAGAATAGGGGAAGGTGGTGAAGCCCCATTGCTTGATCTTGAGGGGTTCCACATAGATGATGTCGTTGGGTTTCAGGTAATAGTAAGGCGACGCAAGGATGTCGGCCGAACCCATGTCCACGGTGAGAATCTCGGAGCCGTTATCGGTCTGGCGAATTATTTTCACCTCGCTGTTCTTGGCAAAGTTGGTCATGTTGCCCGCCAAGGAAATGGCCTCAAACAAATTAATCTGCGACTGGTAGACCTTGTACATGCCCGGTCTGTTCACTTCGCCCAAGACGGTCAGGTTGAAGTTCGAAAGCTTCACGATGATGGTGGTTTGGTTGATGTACTTGTCGAGCTCGGTCTGCAACACAGCCTTGGCCTCATCCACCGTCATATTCTTGAGTTCAATTTTTCCCATCAGAGGCAATTCTATGTAGCCTTCTTCATCCAAAGTATAGGATTGAAGATAAATGGAAGCATCGGATGAGATTTGTGCCCTGTTACCAAAATCACCTGTCAAGGAAGCGGCACTTTGTGCGTCAACAATGTTGACAAAGCGAATGTAGAGGTTGTCACCCGGCTGCAACTTGTAATCGACAGAGCGCTCGTTGACATAGTTGATGGATTGGTTTTCGGCGGCCATCTGCGCTTCTTTCAGATACAGCATCTTCTTTTGAGGCACACAGGAAGCAAAGAGCACCGCCATCAGCAATGCGGCCAGTCCCAGTTTCGTGATTTTGTTCATATTTTTCATGTTTTTATTGTCAATGGTTCAACAAAGTGAGTTCCTTCACCCCCACCAAGGGCGTGATGGGCATATGGTTCTCGATTTGGAAGGTATAAACGCCAGGCTCCGAAATACGCATGTCCTTATTGATGGGCAGGACGAAGGTATAGCAGTCTCCTTTCTTATCCACGTTCCACTGGCCCTCGTCGTCTTTCACGTTGAACTTATATGCCTTGGAGCGGTAAGGCTCGCCATCGCTGGAAAACACCGTGAAGATCATGGAGAAGTCGTTGTAAGGATAGTCGTCGGTGAAAGCAATCTTGAGACTCAAGTCATAACTCGTCTCTGTCTTCACCTCTATTTTATCCTGCACATAATCAAAGCGTTCCCAAATCGTCTCGAAGAACTCGCGATGCAACACAGTCTTGTCGCTCTCCTGCTGCGAACAGCCGAAAAGGAACAGAAGACAGCATGCCATAAAAACAAACTTTTTCATCGGTTAACCTTAAAATCGTGCAAAAATACGAAAAAACGCATTGTCAGTACATGATTCTCCGTTTTTCCCTTTAACGAAAAAAACATCAAAAAATTTTCTTTTCAACATACCATCGAAATCAAGAAAAACTTATACTTTTGTATTTTCCGATTTGACCATGAGAACCAAAAACAACAATCTGTCTTCCAGAAAGTTACTGATTATAGGCATCTTCATTGCCGTGGGGATAGTCTATGTCATGAAGTTGTTTTTGCTCCAAGTCGTCGACGACCAATACAAGACCATGGCCGACAACAACGCCTTGCGTTACATCACGCAATACCCTGCCCGTGGCAAGGTCTTCGACCGCAACGGCGAGCTGCTGGTGTACAACGAAGCCGTCTACGACCTCATGGTGGTGCCTCGCCAAACCATCATCAAGGACACGCTCGACCCCAACTATCCTTTCGACACGATGGGGCTATGCCGCCTGCTCGAAATCGACAAGGAAGGCTTCATCGAACGTATGGCCAAGGCCAAAAAAGAGTCCTACTTGAAGCCGTCGCCTTTCATGACCCAGGTCTCCAAAGAGAACTACGCCCACATCGCCGAGGTGCTTTGGCGCTACCCCGGCTTCTACTTTCAGACACGTACCGTGCGCCACTATCCTCTTGCCATCGCCGCCCACACCTTGGGCGACATCGGCGAGATCAGCCAGGCGGAGTTGGACAAAGACGAAGAGAACTACTACAGGCGAGGTGACTATGTCGGCAAGTCGGGCATCGAGAAGTCGTACGAGAAGGAACTGCGCGGCGTGAAAGGCCTGAAGGTGATGATGGTGGACGTGCACAACCGCGTCATGGGCAGCTTCCGCGAAGAAGAACTCGACAAGGAGCCTGTTGCCGGCAAGGACATCTACCTCGGCCTCGACGCCGAACTGCAGGCCTACGGCGAAAAGCTCATGGTGGGCAAGATCGGCTCCATCGTCGCCGTCGAGCCTAGCACTGGGCAGATCCTGGCCTTCGTCACCAGCCCCACCTACGACCCCAACCTCCTCGTGGGCCGCGAGCGTGGCAAACATTACCAAGAGCTGCAGGACGACCCGATGAAGCCCCTCATCAACCGTGCCATCAGCGGCACCTACCCGCCCGGCTCCACTTTCAAGACCGTGGTGGGCCTCATCGCCATGCAAAGCGGCAGCATCACCCCCGCCACCTGCTTCCACTGCTCGGGCACCGGCTCGCTGCCCATCAAGTGCACCCACAGCCACGGTAGCAGCCCCGACTTCGCCAACGCCATCATGAACTCGTGCAACCCCTATTTCTACGAGTCGTTCAAGGCCACCATCAACAACCCGAAGTTTGGCAACATCAAGAACGGCTACCAATATTGGAAGGACATGACCTACAACATGGGGCTGGGACATAAGTTCAACACCGACATCCCATACGAGCGCCCAGGCAACATCCCCTCACGCGAATACTACGACCGCATGTACAACGGACAATGGAACTCGGTGACCATCCGCTCCTTAGGCATCGGACAAGGCGAGGTGCTGGTGACCCCCTTGCAGCTCTGCAACATCGCGGCCCTCATCGCCAACGAAGGCTATTACTACCCGCCCCACCTCATCAAATGTTTCGGCGACAGCACTGCCATCCCTGAGGTGATGACCACCAAGGTCGACCCGGGCATCAACCCGAAATACGTCAGGGTGATGAAAGCGGGACTGCGCACCGTCTTCAGCGGCCCCGCCGGCACGGCACGACGCTACGAGATGAACGACATCGCCCAATGCGGCAAGACCGGCACCGCCCAGAACCCACACGGCAACTACCACTCCAACTTCATCGCCTTCGCCCCTATGGAGCACCCGAAGATCGCCCTCGCCGTCATCATCGAAAACGGCGGCTATGGCGCCACATGGGCCGCACCCATCGCCAGCCTGATGATAGAGAAATACATTCGAGGCTACACGAAACGCGAGGACCTGGAGAAACGCATGATGGAAGGCAGGATCTCATACAAGAACGAACGATGAACGAAAGAAACAACATCATAGGGAAAATCGACTGGGTGACGGTGCTCATCTATCTGGCCTTGGTCTTGATAGGGTGGTTCAGCATCTTCTCGGCCCGCTACAACGAAGCACACCCCAGCATCTTCGACCTGTCGCAGGTGTATGGCAAACAACTGATTTGGATTGGCGCAGCCCTGCTCATCGGTTTCATCGTCCTCCTCATCGACGCCAAGTTCTTCAACGCCTTCTCGCTATGGATCTATATCGCCATACTCGCCACGCTGTTCATGGTGCTGGTGTACGGCAAGGCCACCAAAGGCGCCACCTCGTGGATTGACCTAGGTGCCGGCATCAAGTTCCAGCCCTCGGAGTTTGCCAAGATGGCGACAGCTTTGGCGGTGGCAGGCTACCTCGACCGCCTCGACGTGGACCTACATAAACGCAAGGACCAGATTGTCACGGCCGCCCTCATCCTGATTCCCATGGCCTTGGTGCTGCTCCAGAACGACACCGGCTCGGCCATCGTCTTCGTCTCTTTCATCCTGATGCTCTACCGTGAAGGTTTCCCTGGAGCCGGATGGCTGATGGTGGCTGGCGTCGCAGCCGTGCTGCTGTTTATCTTCACCTTGGTGTGGTCGCAAACGGTGGTATACATCATCCTGGGCGTCCTGTTTGTCCTGACACTGACGTATTACCTGCTCACCAAAAAGAAAAACATCATCACCATGGTGGCGGTCTTCGCCATGGCCTTCGCCTTTGTGTTCTCCGTCGACTATGCCTTCAACAAGGTGCTGCAACCACACCAACGCAACCGCATCCTTGTCATGCTGGGCAAGCTCAACGACACCAAGGACGTGGGCTATAACGTCCACCAATCGAAAATCGCCATAGGCTCGGGGGGCTTTGCGGGCAAGGGCTTCCTTGAAGGCACGCAGACCAAATACGACTTCGTCCCCGAGCAGCACACCGACTTCATCTTCTGCACCATAGGCGAAGAAAGCGGTTTCATCGGCACCTTCGTGGTGGTATTGCTTTATGTGGCTTTACTCGTCAGGATCATCATCCTCGCCGAGCGACAACGATCTACCTTCAGCCGCGTCTACGGCTATTGCATCGCAGGCATCATCTTCGTGCATTTCGCCATCAATATCGGCATGACGATAGGCCTGGTGCCCGTCATCGGCATCCCTTTGCCCTTCCTCAGCTACGGCGGCAGTAGCATGCTGGCCTTCACGATGATGCTGTCCATCTTCGTGAAGCAGGATGCCAATAGACTAAATGTGCTTTAGCAGCCCATGTCATTCCAGCAGAGGAACGCGGGCAGGGAGGAATCTATGGGCTGCTATCAACCTCATTCATATACCGAAGTAATCTCAAACCTCCCAACATCAAACAACCCCCGATCCCCAATCTTCAGCTCAGGAATCACCAGCAAGGCCATGAACGCCAAGGTCATGAAAGGCGCGAAGAGCGTGGAACCCAGACGCTTGGCCAAGGCATCGGCATTCTGGTAGGCCTGTGCCACCTCATAGCCGTCCTCGTTGCTCATCAGTCCCGCCACGGGCAGGGGCACCGCCACCATCTCCGTGCCGCAATAGGCCGTCACCCCACCACCATGCTCGATGAGCAGGTTGACGGCATGGAGGATGTCCTTGTCGGTGACGCCCACCGCCACGATGTTGTGGCTGTCGTGCGCCACACTTGATGCCAAAGCCCCACGTTTCAAGCCAAAACCCTTGATGAAGGCCACCGCAGGCTTTGCGGGATGGTACCGGTTGACCACCACCATCTTCAAGATATCGTGCTCCACATCGCTGACCACACCGCCGTTCTCCACCTTGGGTTCGGTGACAAGGCTCCTGGTAATCAGTTGCCCGTCTTGGCATTCAATGACCTTGATTCTCTTGCCCACATCGGGCAGGAAGATGTCGTCGGCATGGATGAAATCAGCCTTGAAGAGGTTCGGCGTCTCTGTTTCCTTATAGTGGATGTTCGACACGCCATTCTCGGCCACCAGTACGCCTCTCACATAGGTCTGTTTAGCGAAAGGCTTGCGCAGATCATCGACCACGATGAAGTCGGCATCGTCGCCCTGTTGCAACATGCCCACGTTGAGGTTGTAATGCTTGACGGCATTGAGCGAAGCCGCCTTCAAGACGTCCATCACATCGTAGCCCAAGGCGATGGCCTTACGCACCAGCACGTCGATATGGACATCGTCCAACTCGTCGGGGTGCTTGTCGTCGGAACAGAACATCAGCTTGTCGGGATGGGTGGCCATCAGCGGGATGAGGGCGTCGAAGTTCTTGGCGGCGCTGCCTTCGCGAATGAGGATCTTCATGCCGAGGCTGATCTTCTCCAGTGCCTCAGCAAGGGTGAAACACTCATGGTCGGTGGAGATGCCCGCACCGACATATTTCTGGAGGTCAGCACCCGCCACCGCTGGGGCATGGCCATCAACGGGCTTGCCGTGACGGCGTGCCGCAGCGATTTTCTTTTGGATCTCGGGGTCATCATGGATGACGCCAGGATAGTTCATCACCTCGGAGAGGTAGTAGATGTCGGGCGAGGCCATCAGCGCTTCGATGTCGTCGGCATCGAGGCTGAAGCCTGTGGTTTCAAAGGCGGTGGCAGGTACGCAACTCGGGGCGCCGAAGAAGAACTTGAAAGGTACCTTCTTGCCATTCTCGATCATATAGCGGATGCCTTCCTTGCCCAGCACATTGGCGATCTCGTGCGGGTCACTGACCGTGGCCACCGTGCCGTGGCAGGTCGCCAAACGGGCAAACTCCGACGGCACCAGCATCGAACTTTCAATGTGCACATGCGCGTCAACGAAACCTGGCATGATATATTGGGTATTGCCAACGGGCTGTTCTTCTATCTTGGTGATACGGCCGTCCTCGACGACGACCACGCCTGAGAATATCCTTGCGTTGACGAGGTCGACAATCTGGCCTCCTATGGTAAACGAGTTGTTCATGACAGGGTCAGGGACCTTAAATTTTACGATTGAAACAACTTCCTTAAGGCACGAGGAGCCCGCACCGACCAATACTCCATGTTACGTAAAGAATGGAGGTCGGAGCCGGCCATGTTGTAATAGTCGTGCTTCAAAATCCAACGCGCCTTGCTTTTGGCTTCGGAGCCGTAGGCACCCGACAAAGAAGAAAGGTTCAGTTGGAAACGTATTCCATCATTCTTCAGCGCGGTATAACGGTCTTTCCCCATATACACGTAACGCTCGGGGTGCGCCAACACAGGGTAAATCCCCTTTTGCTTGATACGTCTCAGTATGGAATCCATGTCCATGGGAGGGGTGAAGTAGGAGGTCTCCACCAAGACTTGGTTCCCTTCGTTACCCAATCTCAGCAGGTCGCCTTGTTCCAAACGCTCTTCGAAAAGGGCGTCCATCATATACTCTGCGGCAAGATGCAGCTTGATAGGCCCTTGATAAGCCTCACAGAGCTCCGCAAAACGAGCCTGCAGCTTCTCCGTCGTATTGGGGATGTCTTCCATGACATGAGGCGTGCACCACACCTCGGCGATGCCCAGTTGCTCGTAGCGCTCCAATACCTTGAGCGACACTTCCATTTTCTTCACACCATCGTCCACCCCAGGCAGGATGTGAGAGTGATGGTCGGTGAAGTTGGTGAGCAAGGAGGATATTCTAGGAAACAACATAAGCGCTTGTTTTCTGATGCTTATTCGTCTTCATGATAATATCCACCGCCTTTGCTACCATAATAGCCGCTATGATAGCCGTACTTGCCTCCGTAACGATAACCATATCTGTAGCCGTAGCGATAGCCATAACGGTAACCATAACGTCCGTCGTTGCCCGTGCTGCCGTTGAGCACCAAGCACATGTTCTTGTATTTGTGCTGTTTGTAGATGTCCTCCAATTCGGGCACCAGACTGCGTTCCATCAAGCCAACGCGCACCACGAAGATGGTACGGTCGACGTATTTGTTGATGATTTGCGGGTCGGCCACGATGTCGATAGGCGGGCAGTCGATGAGCACATAGTCATAATCCTGCTTGAACTGTTCCAGCAATTTGCCGAAACGCTCGTCTTCAAGCAACTCGGTGGGGTTGGGCGGAATGATACCCACGGGCAGATAACTCAAGGTGGGGTATTCCTGGCTCGGCAGGATGAGTTGGTTGATGTCTTCCTCCTGACGGGAGAGGTAGTCGGCAATGCCCCTCTTGGGAGAGAAGATAAAGGCCGACAATGAAGCATGGCGCAAGTCACCGTCAATAACCAGCACCTTCTTTTCCTTGATGGCCAGGGCGATGGCCGTGTTGATGCAGATGAACGACTTGCCCGAGCCGGGATTGAAAGAGGTGAGCATAAAGACGTTGGACTCCTTGCCCTTGCTCATGAACTCAATGTTGGTACGCAACACACGGAATGCCTCGTTGATGACATTACGGCTGCCTTCCTTCACCACTACGCCGCCCGCAAAGCCTTCCTTGACCTCTTGGTCCTTCTGCTCCTCGCGCTTCTTCTTGGCCTCTTTCTTCTTTTTCTTTTGGTCAGCCGCGCTATAGGCCAGCGGAATCTCACCCACCAAAGGCAACGAGAGCTTCTCCAGGTCCTTGCGACCACGGATAGTCGTGTTGAGTTGTTCCTTCAGGAACAGGATCACGCCCGGGATGGCCAGACCCAGCACGATGGCAATCAACCTGATCATGGAAGCTTTGGGACTGGTAGGTGCATTCGAACCATGAGGCTGCTCAATGATTCTGGTGTTATACGCAGTAAAGGCCTGCGAGAGTTGGTTCTCCTCACGTTTCTGGAGCAAGAAGAGATACAAGGACTCTTTCACCTTCTGCTGACGTTCCACCGAAAGCAGGTATTTGGCCTGGCTGGGGTTGGCTGCCAAACGTTCGTTGATCTGACGCTCGGTGCCTTGCAAACTCGTCAATTGGTTGTTGAGGGTCACCAATTGGTTGTCGATACTGGCGATGATGGCTTGACGCATCGACGTGAGGTTTTCGTCCAAGTCGAGCACCAAGGGGTTCTCCTCACTACTGTTGGCCACCAAGCTGTTGCGACGCAGCATCATCGTGTTGTAAGCATTGATCTGGCTCTCGATATTGCTGCTGTTGACACCTGAGTTCACCGGCAGCAGCTGATCCTTCAGCGCTTCGCTGGCCAACATGTTCTTTATGTAACGTGTGATGGTAATCTGGTTGTTAAGTTCCATGATGCGGTTGTTCGTGGCCGAGTTCTCCGACAGGTAGATACTCGAAACCGCCTTGACATCCGGCAAGAGGTTCTGGCTCTTGTAGGTGGAAATGTCGCTATCCACATTGCCCAGTTCCTTCTCAATCAGGTTCAAACGATCGTCGATAAACATCGACGTACTCACCATGATCTGATTCTTGTCCTTCAGCCAGTTGTTGTTGTAGACGTGAATCAGCATGTTGATGAAATCGTCGGCTCTTTTCCTGGAGATGTCGTTGAACGAGATGGTCATGACATCGGCTTGCTTGGCCGTCATGGCGATGGTCAGCCTACCGGCATAGCTCCGGGCCGCATTCTCAATAGGCGAATGCTTCACATGAATGACATCATAAGTGGCTTGTTCCAATCTGTCGTAATAGTCGGTGGCACGCACACACACCAAGCCGATAGGTGTGTTGACCGTATCGCCCAGCTGGGTCGTAACCTCACCTGACACCTCCTCACCATTGAGGACAAATTCCTTGAGCAGCAACCCTTTATCTTTGTTCGTGACATCGATATCGAAGGCCGCCCCGATGTTATCGAACGACCCCAACAGATCCACGTTCACGGGCAAAGACTGGTCGTACAGCAAAGTGGGATGCCAACGACTATCGATGGTATAGTTCATGTCCAAATGCAGCATGCGAACGGCCTCGCGGATGTTGTCGATGGAGTTGAAGGTAATCAGTTCGTTGTTGATGTTCACGCCATTGGCAAGCATTCCCATATCCGCGAAATCGCTGACGTTGATGGCCGACTTGCCTTTCTCGTCCGCCTTCACCAGCACCTTGGCGGTACGGGTATAGACCGGAGTTTGCTTGCGGAGATAATACGTCGCCAAAGCGAATACCAACACCACGGAGATGAGAAACCAATACCAATGTGAGAGGCAAAGATAGAAGATGGCTTTCACATCGACTTTCTGTTCGTTCTGGGACTCACCCTGAGCTGAAGTTATTTTGTTCTCTTGCATGATATGTAACTATTCAAATATTAAACTACAATGCCGTTTTATTTCCTAGTGGACAACACCGAAATCGTAGTAGCCAAGGAAGCGAGCAGGGAGACCACGGAAATCCAGAAAGAGGCGGATTGCACCGTATTGGCGTTGACGGTCGACTCGTTGGCGCGTTTCTTGTTAGGCTCCACATAGATATAGTCGTTTTGATGGATGTAATAGGCGGGAGAACGCTGCACGTTGTCGAACGAACGCATGTCGACGACATAGGCAATAAGCTTGCCTGAAGCGTCGGGACGAAGCACCAGCACGTTGTCGCGACGGCCGTTGATGTTCAAGTCGCCCGCCATCGACAAGGCATCCAGCAGGGTGATATGGTCGCGGGTGATCTTGTAGGAACCAGGAGTCCTTACCTCGCCCATCACCGCGAACTGCAGATTGACGAACTCCACCGTCACCACCGGGTCGTTGACCAAGTTGCGGTTAATAAGTTCTGCCTTGATGAAAGAGGCAAGCTCGTCACGCGTCTTGCCAGCGGCTTCTATCGCACCCAACACCGGGAAATCAATAGTACCATCAGCCTTGATGATATAGCCAGAGGTACCTTGGGAAGTATTAGAGACTTGTTCAGTTTGAGCTCCCAGAACACGAGCCGTATAAGGCAAGTTGAAGAGGGCAGTCAGCTCCGGCAACTTGGTGTTGACGATGATGGAGATCTTGTCTTCGGGACGCAGGCGAATCTCGGGCGTAGGCTGCTCCGTGGTGCTCGCCGTCTGATAGTTCTGGATGTCCTGGAAATAGGTGATCCGCTTCGACACATCGCACGACGATAGCAAGAGCACCAAGGCGAAAAGCAATAAATGGTTTGCTTTCAAAAACTTACGTCCGTTTTCTTTGCGCGTATTCATGATAAACGATGGTTTTTAATTCAAACAAAGAATCGCGAACACACTATGGCATTCGCGGTTCAAAGGTACGACATTATTTTGAATTATCATTCGTTTTAGGAAAAAAAACATTTTTAGAAGAAAAAGGCTTCAGAAAGTATGTCATCCCTACGCTGGCCGATGCAGGCATCAACGGTTATGTCATCCCTACGTAGGCATGCGGGCAAAGGCATGGGATCTATAGCCGTTGAGGCCGTCTATAAAGGTTTTGCTTCTTTGGACCGCCTCCCATAGATTGACTTCGTCGAATCTTCGATTTCCCGCTTTCGCACATGCCCACGTTGGAATGACATGTGAGGCTAGCTCTCATCTTTCCGCCCGCATTGGGTTATTCAAAAAATCCTCATACGCCAGCCGAATGCCGTCCTCCAGCTCCGTCTTGTAAGTCCAGCCCAGCGCTGTAGCCTTGCTCACATCCAACAACTTGCGCGGCGTGCCATTCGGACGGGTGGTATCCCACTTGATCTCACCCTCATAGCCAATCACCTTGGCCACCAACTCGGTCAAAGCTTTGATGGTCAATTCCTTCCCTGTTCCGGCATTCACGGTCTCGTTGCCGCTGTAATGGTTCATCAAGAAGACACAAAGATTGGCGAGGTCGTCCACATAAAGGAATTCCCTTAATGGCGAGCCGTCGCCCCAGCAGGTCACTTCTTTCAAGCCGTTGACCTTGGCCTCATGGAAACGCCTGATTAAGGCCGGAAGCACATGACTGTGCTCGGGGTGGTAGTTGTCGTTGGGACCATAAAGGTTGGTGGGCATCACGCTGATATAGTCGGTGCCGTACTGGCGGTTGAGGAACTCGCAGTATTTCAGACCACTGATCTTGGCCAAGGCGTAGGCTTCGTTGGTCTTTTCCAGTTCACCCGTGAGCAGGCAGCTCTCTGTCATGGGTTGCGGAGCCAATCGCGGATAGATGCAACTTGAGCCGAGGAATTCCAGCTTCTTGCAGCCATTCTTCCATGCCGCATGGATGACGTTCATCTCAAGGATCATGTTGTCGTACATAAAATCCGCGAGGGCATTCTGATTCGCCACGATACCACCCACCTTTGCAGCAGCCAAGAATACATATTCAGGCTTCTCGGCCGCAAAGAACGCCTCCACCTGGTCCTGCCGAGTCAGGTCCAGTTCTTTGTGTGTCCTGGTGATGATGTTGTTGTAGCCTTGTCTTTGTAATTCACGCACAATGGCCGATCCCACCATCCCCCGGTGTCCGGCTACGTATATTTTGCTGTCTTTGTTCATTTCTCACTGATTTTTCTTTTTCGCCTTCGGCCTTTTTTGTTTCACACAGATTACACGGATTTCACAGATTTTTATTGAGCCTGACGGCTCAATGACTGACGCAGTCAGTTTACTATTCTCTTTATGCTTTCGCGCAAATTATTTGTATTAAAGTTAACCAACAAACCTACTCGTTTATCCATTAGCTTTAGGTAGGTAAGCAACTGTTTTGCAAATACTGGTTTCATCTCTTCGACAGACTTCAATTCAACGATTACCTGATTATTAACAAGCAAATCCAATCGAAGAGGGGTTTTGAGCTCATTGCCCTTGTAGATGACGGGGACCTCAACCTGTCTTACCACCTCTAATCCTCGCTCATTAAGTTCAAAAGCTAACGCTTCTTCATACACTGATTCCAACAAACCTGGCCCAAGTTCGTTGTAAACATCAAATATGGCACCTCTAATCTCGTATGTCAATTCGTTGTCTGTCAATTTTTCTTGCACACTAATTATCGTTTTTTTGTTTCACACAGATTACACGGATTTCACAGATGAATTTTCTGTGCAGTAGCCGCTCGCCAAAGACGAGCAATATCTGTGTAATCTGTGGTATCTGTGTGACATTAAAATCATTTTCCGTGTGACCTAATCCTCCATGTGGGCTTTGAGATAAAGCTTCTTCACGAACTTCATATCGTGATCAACCATAATCTTCACGAGATCTTCAAACGAAGTCTTGCGGGGATTCCAGCCAAGGAGCGTCTTGGCTTTGGTAGGATCGCCAAGCAGTTGCTCCACTTCAGCGGGGCGGAAGAAGCGAGGGTCGACCTCGACGAGTATTTTACCCGTGGCGACATCGATCCCCTTTTCGTCCACGCCTTCGCCTTCCCAGCGCAGCTCGATGCCGACATGATGGAACGCCAGGGTGCAGAACTCCCGCACCGAGTGGTACTCGCCCGTGGCGATGACGAAGTCCTCCGGCTTTTCTTGTTGAAGGATGAGCCACATGCATTCGATGTAGTCCTTGGCATAGCCCCAGTCGCGCAGGGCATTGAGGTTGCCCAGATAGAGCTTGTCCTGATGGCCTTGCTTGATGCGTGCCGCCGCCAATGTGATCTTTCGCGTGACGAAGGTCTCGCCACGGCGTTCGCTCTCGTGGTTGAAGAGGATGCCATTGGCGGCATACATGCCGTAGCTCTCGCGGTAGTTCTTCACAATCCAGAAGCCGTATTGCTTTGCCACGCCGTAGGGCGAACGGGGATAGAAAGGCGTCGTTTCTTTTTGCGGCACCTCCTGCACCTGACCGAAAAGCTCAGACGTAGAGGCCTGGTAGATGCGGCATTTCTTCTCCATACCCAGGATGCGCACCGCTTCAAGCAACCGCAGCACGCCCACGGCATCGGTCTCAGCCGTATATTCCGGGCAGTCGAACGACACCTTCACGTGGCTCTGGGCACCCAGGTTGTAGATCTCGTCGGGCTGCACCGTTTGGATGATGCGCACCAGCGACGACGAGTCTGTCATGTCACCATAATGCAGTGTGAGCAGGCGTTTTTGCTTCATGTCGCGCACCCATTCGTCGAGATAGAGGTGCTCGATGCGGCCCGTGTTGAACGATGACGAGCGGCGCATGATACCGTGCACGTCGTAGCCTTTTTCAAGCAGGAACTCAGCCAGGAAGCTGCCGTCTTGGCCTGTGATGCCGGTGATTAATGCAGTTTTGGACATATTTGTATTTTTTTGCAAAAATAGAAAATAATTCTATACAAAACAGGCTTCAGAAAGTATGTCATCCTATGTTTGCAGCGTCAATTGAGAGTACTGCAAAAACAAGAGAATAAAATAGTACTTTTATGGCGGAAATTGTAAATAACGGATGTAAA
>CAJOIS010000029.1 GCA_905234645.1 uncultured Bacteroidales bacterium
AGAATCAAGTTAAGACTAAAAGGAAAGAGTCCGGTACAATACCGAACTCTTTACCATGATAATTAATGTTTAACCGTCCAACTTCCGGGGGTCACATCATGTTCGACTCCGCTATTCGATAAATACAAATACAGAACTGTTCTTTTTACCTTCTGGTAAAAGCAATTCCATCTAGTAACAAAGTATTTCCTGTCACCGTCCCCGACACATTGCCTTCTCCTTCAACAAACAATGTAACAACAGGGGCATTGTAGGTGTAAGTACCTGTCGTTGAATAGTAGTCGCCGTCAGTGTCTCTTTCGTCCAATGTGAAAGTGGATTCATAAAACGACAAGGTTAGGCTTGCCGTGTAAGAACTGTATGTCTGAACTGCATCCCATGTAGTGCCTTTAAGAGTTTTCTCCCTAGTGCATGAAATTGTTGTAATACAAATTCCCACCATTAGAATCATTGCAAATCCCATCTTTTTCATTTTTCTTTCGCCTGTTATATCCCATCGGTTCATCGGTTTTTTTATATTTTTCTGAAGTTGTTATCATTTACGAATTTTCCCACCGAATGAAAAACCTAATCCGAAGCCAAAACCCACATCATTCCCCTCTGTCAAGAGCTCCGTCGTAAGGAAAAAGGACTTTCTGGTTTTATAACCAGCACGTAAAAAGAAAACACCATCACCACAAACCGAACCACCACCTATACCAGCAAAAACCGCCGAATTGTTTGGGAAAGTAATCTTTACTTCAGGCCCGACTAATATTCCCATGCGATGCTCTCCGTAATAATAATAACCATCCCCATACTCTCCAAACATTACTCCCAATCTTCCACCGACAGCAAAAGTATTATTGATGGAAAATGCCATATCAAGATTTACTCCTCCAAAAGCTTTGGCATATTCAATATCATCAAGGCGTAAAGCACCAACTTCCGCACTGATTCCGAACCAAGGAGAACGTGTTGTGCGAGTCGGAGGATCATCATCCGGTGGAATTGGACGATGTACTTCTTCGCATTCAACAACCCACTGCACCCAGCCATCATGCGATTGTGCACAATAGCAATTCAACACTTGCCAACTATATATTAAGCTTTCGCATATTTCATTGAAAACACGTTTCACTGCCGACATGTTTTCGCACAAAGTAAAATGCCTTACTTTTCTTGGAAACTCATTATCATCGGAAGCCACGCCTCGCAAGACTGCCTCAAAGACGCTTGAGAATTTAGGATTTGCTTGTTCGATCTCTTTCACATCACTTCCTTTAAGTGCAATAACAAAGCTTTCAACTTTGTAATTTTTAATGGTCTTATTTCTGATAATGTCATTAATATGTTTGTAATAGGGATTATTCACACCTGACTGTGGTTTCTCATTTCTATAAATAGAGTGATTATCGTAACCATCAGTGAAAGTCACCATACAAGCACTCTTATAATTAGTCAAATTGTGGCTGTTGACATAGTCATTAATCATATCATATCCTTTATCCATTGCATAATACATGGCTGTATTATTACCCATATTGAGTTGGTCTATCTTGTTACAGAAATAATCAACATCATTCGTGTTCATAATAGGTCTGATTTCATAAGTATGACCGTCAGTGAATTTCACAGAGTTAAAGCATATAAGTCCCATATGGATATTACCTGAGCCTATAGAGTTTTGACCCAATTGTCTAACAAAATCTTTAGCAGATCTCCTCATTTCCTCAAAGTCATTATCCATAGAACTACTACAGTCTAGCACCAACATCACAACCATTGAA
Source organism: uncultured Bacteroidales bacterium (assembly GCA_905234645.1). Taxonomy (GTDB): domain Bacteria; phylum Bacteroidota; class Bacteroidia; order Bacteroidales; family F082; genus Limimorpha. The sequence goes on from CAJOIS010000029.1 coordinate 1,770, forward strand.
CTTGTTGTGTTGAATGATTTTTGACCAACTCTAATTTCACCATCCACTTGCCAATCTTCAATATCCATGTTATACTTGTAAAATCTGACTTTCCCATCGCATGGTATATCGGTATCCGTAAAGGAAAAACGGATGGATTCATCGTCTTCCAGATGGCCATCATATTCAGAACGTTTTTCACCTATTGTTATGCCCTTTGTATGGACATCATACAATCTATAATACTTTGAACCACCTCTGTTGACGATTTCATATTTACCCATAATAGCATTGTCTCCAATCCATCTTGGCATATTCTGAGACTTCGCTAAAAAAGAAACCGCATAGCATAAAACTACTAAAAGTAATAATTTCTTGATATTCATATTACAAATTATTAAATCATGCCTCCACTTGAATAGGCTTTCGGCTACTCCTACAAGCGCCAAATTAAACTAAAACTGCACAAAAAAAAGCGTGGCACTTTTTCGCCTTCATCAGAATCTTGAGGTCTTGGACTACCTAATCCTCCCAAATTACAACGAGTAAAGCCCACGCCAAATGACGGGAGCGTTGTTGCTTTACTCTGGGAGGATTTTGAAAGTGTCCAAGTTTCAAGATCCCAAATAAGCTACTTCGCTTTTTCCTATTCTATGATGTGCATATCGCTTGAAAGCGTTATCTCATAGGCCAATGTTTTGGTTTATAATCGTTTATTATATCATTTGACGCCAGACTTCGGGACGCAGGACTCGAGGCTTTTCTGTCCCGTAGTCCCGCAGTCCCGCAGTCTCGAGTCTTCTACAGCAACTTTTTCTTCAAAGTCTCAATCATATCGACCGTCATCTTGTCGAGGTCATACTTCGGGTTCCAGCCCCACTCGGCGCGGGCGCAGCTGTCGTCCATCTTGTTCGGCCAGCTGTCGGCGATGGCCTGACGGATCGGGTCGAACTTGTACTCCATCTCGAAGTTCGGATAGTACTTCTTGATGGCGTTGTCATGGCCGTTACGTTGAACGAGTTGCGGTGCACCAGTTTGGTCGGGTCGGCTTCCATGATGTCGACCATGGCATCCAAGGCGTCGGGCATGTACATCATGTCCATGTAGGTGCCTTTGCTGATGGGGCAGATGAACTTCTCGCCCTTCACGGCGGCGTAGTAGATCTCCACGGCATAGTCAGTGGTGCCACCACCAGGCAGAGTCAAGTTGGAAATCAAACCCGGGAAGCGGACGCTGCGGGTGTCCACACCAAAGCGGGTGAAGTAATAGTCACTCAGCAGCTCACCCGTCACCTTGGTCACACCGTAGATGGTGTTGGGGCGTTGGATTGTATCTTGCGGCGTATTATCGTGAGGTGTGCTGGCACCAAAAGCACCGATGGATGAAGGTGTGAAGACAGCGCAGTTGAAGATGCGAGCCGTCTCAAGGCAGTTCACCAAAGAGCCGATACCGACATTCCAACCCAGCATAGGATTCTTCTCGGCGGTAGCCGAAAGGATAGCTGCAAGGTTATAGATGGTGTCGATGTTGTATCGTTTCACCACGTCGACAATCTGCATGATTTGCGTCGAGTCGATTCTTTCAAAAGGACCGTTCTCGACAATTTCACCGGTCAAAGGGCGAAGATCCGAGGCCACTACATTTTGGTTGCCGTAGGTAGCACGGAGCTTCTTCACCAATTCTGTTCCGATCTGTCCGCCGGAACCAACGATCAATATCTTTTTCATCGTGTTATCAGATTTATTGACGCGGGACTTCGGGACGCGGGACGCGAGACTCTTTGTCCCGTGTCTCGTAGTCTCGTATCTCGTGTCAATTATTTCAAGATTCCAAGTTCCTTACCAATTTTCACGAAGGCAGCGATGCACTTGTCGAGGTGCTCACGCTCGTGGGCAGCGCTCACCTGCACGCGGATACGGGCCTGTCCCTTCGGCACCACAGGATAGTAGAATCCCGTGACGAAGATGCCTTCTTCCTGCAGCTTTGCAGCAAACTTCTGCGACAGCGGGGCGTCGTAGAGCATCACGGCGCAGATGGCGGATTGCGAAGGCTTGCAGTCGAAGCCAGCCTCGGTCATCTTCTTGATGAAGTAGGCCGTGTTTTCATGCAGCTTGTCTTGGAGCGTGTTGGTCTCGCTCATCATCTCGAACATACGGATGCCAGCGGCCACGAGGCCCGGAGCCATCGAGTTGGAGAAGAGGTACGGACGGCTGCGCTGACGCAACATGTCGATGATCTCTTTACGACCCGTGGTGAAGCCACCCATAGCGCCACCAAAGGCCTTGCCGAGGGTACCGGTCAGGATTTCGATCTTGCCACGGAGGTTGTAGTGCTCGGTGACACCACGACCCGTGCGACCAACCACACCAGCCGAGTGGCTTTCGTCGACCATCACCATGGCGTTGTATTTCTGTGCCAGTTCATAAATCTTGTCTAACGGGCAGACGTTACCGTCCATGGAGAACACGCCGTCGGTAACGATGAGGCGGAAGCGGCAAGCCTGAGCATCTTGGAGTTGCTTCTCAAGGTCGGCCATGTCGGCATTGGCATAGCGGAAACGCTGGGCCTTGCAAAGGCGCACACCGTCGATGATGGAAGCGTGATTCAAAGCATCGGAGATGATGGCATCATCTTGGCCGAGCAACGGCTCGAACACACCGCCGTTGGCATCGAAGCAGGCAGCGTAAAGGATGGTGTCCTCGGTGCCAAAGAACTCGGCGATCTTGGCTTCCAGCTTCTTGTGGAGATCTTGGCAACCACAGATGAAACGAACAGAGGCCATACCATAACCACGGGCGTCCATGCCGTCCTTGGCGGCCTGAATCAGCTCGGGATTGTCGGCGAGACCGAGGTAGTTGTTCGCGCAGAAGTTGAGGCACACCTTGCCGCCAACCATGATTTCAGCGCCCTGGGCGCTCTCAATGATGCGTTCATGTTTATAAAGGCCATCGGCTTCAATCTGAGCCAATTCCTTCTTCAGATACTCTTGAAAGTTTGCGTACATTGTATTATTGTTTTAAGGTTGTTTTTACTTTGGGCGCAAAGTTACAAAAAGGATTGGTAGGTTGTACTCGTTTTCCTCATTTTTGTTGACCATGTGTGAAAAACACTTCCACACCCTAGACCGAGCCTTTATCGTTTCACTATTTTACGACTGCTGCTGAAACCGTTACATTCAATACGAACGAAATATACTCCCGAAGGCCATTGTGAGATATCTACTTCGATCTTTGAGGTTGACGACTCATTTGCAAACATCTTGCGTCCGGTTATGTCTATAACGACAAATCTGAATGGCTCGTCCGCCATAGTCTTGTCAAAGCTAATCGTGACAATGTCAGTGGCGGGATTGGGATAGACCTGTACGTCTTCCTCTTCCCGATCCAGTATGGAAGTTGGATAGTTCAAATGCCCATACAGAAAGTCACGTGCAATAGCGAAACAAGTGTCGAATTTTTCCTCAATCAGCGTAAAAACCAGTGGAATAAAATAAAAAGCGTGTCCCTCGCCCTCGAACGAATGGAATTCGTAATCAGTAATGCCGATTTCATCAAGTCGCTCAGCTATAGGGTGGGAGCCGTACATAAAAGGCATCACACCGGGAAGCATCCCATTGTAGCAATAGCCCGAATCGTATGGCACATTGGTGTCTTCAGTGCCATGAAGCATGCACAACGGAACGTATTCCTCCACATCAATGACGTTGAGGTCCATCACGCCGCCCCATTGCGGAACAGCTCCAGCCACCGCTGGTGAGAAACCGGCATACTCGTCGAAACCTGAACTATGCATCAAACCCAAATCAGGATCCTCAAAGGTCTCCACAGGACGCTCATCCTCGTCCATGAAAAGTTCACACAATATTGCAATAGAACCTGCCGAATTGCCGAGCAAAAAGACCTGTTCTGTATCAATCCTATATTCGTCACAATGGCATTTGAAAAACCTAATGGCAGAGCTGACATCCTGCGCAGCCATATAGGCATCACGAATCAGCGCTTTGTTGGAAATGTTGAGAAACGACAGCAACCGATAGTCGATGGATGCTGCCGCATAGCCGTGCTTGGCCAAACGAGTGCAATACTCCTCCATATCGACATAATCGCGACTGCCTGCAACAAAAGCGCCGCCGAAAACCGTTATCACCAAAGGCCTTGCCGAGAGCGTGTCGCCTTGAGGCTCATAAAAGTCAAGATACAAGGTTGTCGGCGAAGTATCACCCTCCTTGATGGCGCTGCTGAAAGGAATCTCTGTTTGCACATCCACCTCGTCAAAAACAGGTTCGGCATAACGTTGCCCTGTCTGTGCCATCATCACATTTGCAAATATGCCAAACAGAAAGCCAATGATCGCGAAAAACCTCAAGAATCTGGTTGCTTTCATTTCATTGAAGTATTAATTACACGGCAAAATTAGAAAATGTTTTGTAATTTTGCAACCCAATCAATCAACACAAAAATGAATAACGCCTTATACATCTATAACAGCCTTTCGCGCTGCAAACAGCCTTTCAAACCCTTAAACGCCCCACACGTTGGCATGTACGTCTGCGGTCCCACCGTCTACGGCGATGCCCACCTCGGCCATGCCCGTCCAGCCATCACTTTTGACTTGGTTTTCAGGTATTTGAAACACCTTGGCTATAAGGTGCGCTATGTGCGCAACATCACCGACGTGGGTCACTTGGAACACGACGCTGACGAAGGTGAGGACAAAATCGCAAAGAAGGCTCGCCTCGAGAACCTTGAGCCGATGGAGGTGGCGCAATACTACACCAACCGCTACCACGCCGCGATGGACAAGCTGAATGTGCTGCGTCCGTCCATCGAGCCGCACGCCTCGGGACATATCATTGAGCAAATTGCCATGGTACAAAAGATCCTCGACAAGGGCTATGCCTACGTGGAGAACGGTTCGGTGTATTTCGACATCGAGAAATACAACAAGGAACACCCCTACGGCATCCTTTCGGGACGCAACTTCGAGGAGATGCTCAACACCACGCGCGAACTGAGTGGTCAGGAAGAAAAGCATAACCCCGTCGACTTCGCCCTATGGAAAAAGGCTGAGCCGAAGCACATCATGCGCTGGCCTTCGCCTTGGAGCGACGGCTTTCCAGGCTGGCACATGGAATGCTCAGCGATGGGCTGCAAATATTTAGGTGAAACCTTCGACATCCACGGCGGCGGCATGGACCTTATGTTCCCGCACCACGAATCGGAAATTGCACAAAGCATGGCCGCCAATGGAAAGCAACCCGTGGTGTATTGGATGCACAACAACATGATCACCATCGGCGGGCAGAAGATGGGCAAGTCGCTGGGTAACTTCATCACTTTGGACGAGTTCTTCAACGGCAGCCACATCAACGCCAAGGGCGAGGAGATGATTGCGCAGCCTTACAGCCCCATGACCATCCGCTTCTTCATCCTGCAGGCTCATTACCGCAGCACCTTGGACTTCAGCAACGAAGCCTTGCAAGCCGCAGAGAAGGGTTACAACCGCCTGATGGAAGCCGTGAAGGCCGCCAAAGGACTGAAAGCCACCGAAGGTGCCGCCAACCTCGACATCCAAAAAATTGTCGATGCCTGCTATGACGCCATGAACGACGACTTCAACAGCCCCATCGTCATTGCCAACCTCTTCGAGGCCGTGCGCATCGTCAACACCGTCAAGGACGGCAAGGCGCAAATCAATGCCGAAGAACTGGCTTTGGTCAACAAGTTGTTCCAAGACTTCGTCTTCGACATCTTGGGCTTGGTGGAGAGCAATGCTTCCGACGGTAGCGGTGCCCTCGTCGACGGCCTGATGCAGACCATCATCGACATCCGCAAGCAAGCCCGCTCCAACAAGGACTGGGCCACCAGCGACAAGATTCGCGACGAACTCGCCAAACTTCACATCACGCTGAAAGACGGCAAGGAAGGCACAAGCTGGATAATGGATTAACACCCAAAACAGCATGAACTCTAAGACCAATGCAAGCAAAAACCTTAAAAATAAGATGGTTAAGGTAAAAACGACAACTCAAAAGAAAATCGCTAACGCCAACAAATACCACTTCAAGAACCTCGTCTTTGAAGGTGGTGGCGTGAAAGGTATCGCATACGTGGGAGCTTTGGAAGTGCTTGACCAGGAAGGCATCCTCAAGGACATTGAACGTGTGGCCGGCACTTCCGCTGGCGCCATGGTGGCCGTCCTCGTTGGATTGGGTTACACGGCAAAAGAAATCGGTGACATCCTTTGGGAAATCAACTTCCAGAACTTCATGGACAGCTCGTGGGGATACATCCGCGACATAAATCGTTTGATCAACGACTACGGCTGGTACAAGGGTGACTTCTTCCGCAACCTGATGGCTAGCTACATCGAGAAAAAGACTAAAAACGGGGAAATCACCTTCAAACAACTTGCAGATAAAAAGAAATATAGGGACATCTACCTGATTGGCGCCGACCTCTCGACGGGTTACTCCAAGGTGTTCAGTGCCGTCCATACCCCTGATGTGAAGATTGCCGATGCTGCCCGCATCTCCATGTCGATACCGCTATTTTTCGCTGCCGTGAAAGGCGTGAACGGTGACGGCCACATCTATGTCGACGGTGGCCTGTTAGATAACTACGCCGTCAAAGTGTTCGACCGCAACAACTATGTCTTTGACCAAGAGAACGCCCGAAAGACCGATTACTACAAAAAGATTAATGAAAAGATGAAGGCGAGAAACGCAAGGATGAGGAGTATCAGCACGGTCAACGAATATGTGTATAACAAGGAGACTTTGGGATTCCGTTTGGACGGTCAGGAGGAGATTTCGATGTATCTTGATCCTAATGCCCAACCAGCAACGAAGGAAATCAAGAGCCTGTTTTCCTACACCAAGGCTTTGGTCACCACACTCATTGACTTCCAAAACAACGTGCATCTGCACAGCGACGACTGGCAACGCACCGTCTACATCGACACTCTCGGCGTCGGTTCCACCGATTTCGACATTTCCGACAAAAAGAAACAAGACCTTGTCGACTCGGGTCGCGATTTCACCCAAGCCTATCTTGAATGGTACAACAACGACGAAGAAAAAGCCAACAAGTAACCATAATCATGAAGCAATTTTTATTTGACACTCGCCTTTTCAAAGGCATCATCACTTTCGCTTTTGTCCTTGCCTTTTTCATTCCCAAAACCGTTTCGGCACAAGAGCAATCTTTTTTCAGTTTTGACAACCGCACTTTCTTTGAGACCGATTTGCGTTACGGCCATTACTTCCCCTTCGAAGAACGCCACGCCTACATGAAGGCATTGCCGCAATACGGCCTTGACCTGCGCATCGGACGACAGACCGACGGCCGAATGAAATGGGAACGCGACTTCAACTACCTCTCCTATGGCGCTTTCCTGCGTTTTGAGAAAAACAACGTTGACAGCATCAAATTCGTCGACCGTGATGCCAACGGATTTGAGCGAACCTCATGGCGTCCCCTCGGCGACTGCTATTCGCTGGGCGGCTTCATCAACGGGCATTTATATCGCGGCAAATATTGGTCTTTCGACTACGATATCATGGGAGGATTCTCGTTCTGGACCAAACACGGCGACGAGTTTATAGGCTCCGTAGCCAACGTCCACCTCGCCATCGATGCCGGCCCGACCTTCATGATTGAGGACAACTTCGATATCACCTTGCGCTACCAGTTCAGCCACTCCTCCAATGCAGCCCTCAGGCTCCCTAACTGTGGCATCAACGTGTTCAGCTGGGTGGTGGGACTGCGCTACCATCCTATGGGTCGCCCTGAACTCGTCCCCAAGGAAAAACCGCGCCCGAAGTTCCAGAAATCCACATCGATTTTCGCCACAGAGTCTGTAGGCCTTTTGCAAACCAATGAATGGATGCGCACTTACCAGACCGCTGACGGCACCATGGTCAGCGACCTGCCCGTTGAGCGTCCCTATTACTTCGCTGATGTCATTCAACTTGGCGTGCATCGCCAGTTCCACCCCAAGTTCAGCTACGATGTGGCTTTGGACTTTGGCTGGACCGGCGAGACAAAACGCATGTATGAGAAGGCCCACCAGATGTATGGCGACGGCCACGAATACTTCACCGGTGACGATGCCATCCCGCTGATGGAATACAGCTTCGCCCGCGGCCTGCATCTTGCGCCTTCGGTGATGTTTGAAATTAACTACAACCGCTTTGCCTTCTGCCTTGGTGGCGCCTACTATCTCTGGCATGGCATTTACTACGGCACCGACCAAAAGAAGTCCTGGAGCCTGAAAGAATCAGGGGAAAGCAACTTTGAAGACACTTACCTGCCGCCTTGCTACCGCACTTTCTACGGCCGTCTGGGATTCAAATATTACTTGGGCAAAGACCACAACATGTTTGTGGGCTCTTTCATGAAAGTCCACGAAGTAGTCATCGACTATGCCGAGTTCACTTTCGGAATGAATCTGTATAGCTGGAAAGACAAAAAGAAATAAGGCTTATTCGCCTTCTCCTTCTCCAAAATCGACTTCCTTGATGAGGAAGCCTTGCTCGTCGTAGAACTTCCATTTGCCGACGTGCTTGCCATCCTTATAGGAGCCTTCCTCGTACTTATTGCCGTTGGCATAAAACACTTGGGCTTCACCCGTGCGTTTGCCATCCTTGAAGAAGCCGTGGCTCTGTACACGACCGTCAATGAAATAGGCAGTCCACTCCCCTTCCATCTTGCCATCTTTCATGCCGCCTTCCATTTTCACTTGACCCGAATCATAGTACTCGACCTCCTTCACACAACGATCGTTTCTATCGTAATAATGGACCATCTGAGGTTTTCCATTGGGGAACCTAGTCTCCACTTTCTCCGTCAGTTGGGCCGAGCAGGAAGCCAACAACAGGATTGCACCTAAGAATAATAGTATCTTTTTCATATTTCTCAGATTTTCAATAATTAAACAACAGCCTCTCTCCCCGGTTCCCCTCATGGAATATGCCATTTTCATAGACCAAGTTACCATTCACAAAGGTATGCGTCACGCGACAGTGGGACTCGACACCATCATATGGCGTCCATCCGCATTTCGAGAACTCATCCTTGCCAGAGATCGTATGGCTTACATTCATGTCAACAAGCGCCAAGTCGGCATAATGGCCTTCACGGATGTAACCACGACGGTCGATGCGATACAAGATGGCTGGATTGTGGCACATCAACTGTACCAACAAAGGCAAACTCTCCTTCCCCATCGCGTTCACCATAATGTCAAGCGAATGTTGCACCGACGGAAAACCCGACTTGCTGGTGAAATAATCGTCGGTCATCTTCTCCTCAAGCAAATGCGGTGCGTGGTCGGTACCGATGGTGTCAATCAAGCCATCGCGCAAAGCCTGAAGCAAGGCCTCCTTGTCGCGGTGCGACTTGATGGCGGGGTTGCACTTGATGGCGAAACCTTTCTTCTCATAGTCGCGCTCATCAAACCATAGATAATGCGGGCAGGTCTCTGCCGTTATCTTCTTATCTTTCAACGGAATGTTGTTCTTGAAAAGCGACAATTCCTTTTGGGTGGAGATATGCAGCACATGCAGTCGGGCACCAAAATGCTCGGCCATGTCGACAGCCATAAACGAGGACTTATAACAAGCCTCGCTGGTACGAATAAACGGATGAATGCCTGCATCAAGGACAACTTGCCCCTTGGCGGACAAATCCTTGCTGCACACCGTGTTGGCGTGTATGATTTGCTCGTCCTCGCAATGCACAGCAATAAGGCATGGCGATTCTCTAAACAGTCGCACCAAAACCTCAATCTTGTCCACCAACATGTTACCTGTACTGCTGCCCATGAAGAGCTTGATGCCACAAACGGTTTTCGGGTCGGTCTTGACAATTTCATCAATATTGTCGTTGGTCGCACCAAGATAGAAAGAGTAATTGGCCAGTGATTTTTCGGCGGCAAGGTCGAACTTCTGTCGCAACAACTCCTGTGTAGTTGTCTGCGGATTGGTGTTTGGCATATCCATGAACGAAGTCACGCCACCTGCCACAGCGGCACGGCTCTCGGTGTAGATGTCTGCCTTGTGCGTCAGCCCAGGCTCACGAAAATGCACATGTTCGTCGATGATGCCAGGGATGAGATATTTGCCTGTGGCATCGATGATCTGTACCGAAGCAGACGGCCCTTCGCGTCCTTCGACAAGCTCAGGAACCGGCTCAGGGGCCTGGTTTTCTCGTACAATCTTGGCAATCTTGCCGTCGGAAACGAAAACACTTGCCTTGAAGGTCTGGCCTTCGTTGACAAGTGTCGCATTTTTGATATAATAGTTCATTAGGCTTTTCTCGGTTTGATTTTACCCGTTAGGCCACGCCAGCGCAAGTTGAGAACACCGAAGACGGCCTCTCGGAAGATGCCTTTGCTCATCTTCGACTGTCCCTCGCGGCGGTCGGTGAAAATGATGGGCACTTCCTCAATCTTGAAGCCGAGTTTCCAAGCGGTGTATTTCATTTCGATTTGGAAGGCATAGCCCCAGAACTTAACCCTGTCGAAGTCAATGGTCTCGAGCACCTTGCGGGTGTAACACACGAAACCTGCCGTAGTGTCGCGCACCTTCATCCGCGTAATGAGACGCACATAAGCTGAGGCATAGTACGACATCAGCACACGGCCCATAGGCCAATTGACCACATTGACACCCGTCTTGTAACGAGAGCCCACGGATAGGTCAGCGCCATTGGCGCAGGCATCGTGGAGACGAGAGAGATCATCGGGATTGTGCGAGAAGTCGGCATCCATCTCAAAGACATACTGGTAGTCGCGCTCCAAAGCCCACTTGAAGCCCGTGATGTATGCCGTTCCAAGGCCCAACTTTCCCGGTCTCTGTATCATGAACAGACGGTCACCGAACTCCGTCATCAGCGTCTTAACAATGTCGGCGGTGCCGTCGGGACTATTGTCGTCGATGATGAGGATGTCGAAGGCCATCGGCAAGTCGAAGACGTAACGGATGATGTTCTCAATGTTCTCCTTTTCCTTATAGGTGGGTATGATGACTAGATTCTCTGACATGGTCAAATTCGTTTACCTTTCAACGCGCAAAGATAATGGAAAATTGCAAATGGGTGACGAAAGCCACAAAAAAAGCCCGCCACTCCCTCCTGAGGGGGTAGTAGCAGGCTTTAGAGAGTTCAATTATTACTCCAGCACAAAATCACTTTCAGTGCCAGCGCTATCGCGCAGACCGGCCTGACCGAAATAGGTGCGAAGTTTGCCTTTCACAGTCAAACGCTTACCCAAATTGTCAGGGTTGTCCATCAAATTGACTTGCGTACGGAGCGGTTTGCCTGCAGGCAAATTGACAATAATGCACAGGCTGATTTCCTGACAAGTAGGATCATCGGCAATAACCACGTTAGTAGCCAAGTCGAATGGCGCACTCCAGTTGATGTCAGCATTGCTTGAAACCGAAGTCATACCCGACTTGACAGCACCAACGATATAGCCACGCACCCATGCTGTAGGTTGTTCCGATTGCAGTGCTATGCCAGAAGCCACATTGTACGGATCGTCGGCCGTACCACTGCCCTCGCCGTCTCCAGGAGTGGGCGGAGTCGGAGGCACATCTGCACTACCCTCTTGAATGGTGATGCTTTGGATTTCAATTGTGCCTGCTTTGACATCTGTGGAGACATACTTCACAGCAAGAGTCACCGTCTGACCTACCCATTGCGTCAATGCGATTTCCGCAGTCTTGAAATCATTCCAGTTATTGTTTTCGCTCAAGGTGGCGGGAACTTGTATCCAAGTGGCAGTCGTCGGATTGCTGCCAAAAGCGTAATCAGTGGATGCCCAAATGGTGACATCTTCGTTGATGCTATTGAAATAGCGGCCAATGTAAATCATTGTCATCATGGCGTCGTTCACGCCCGTGATGGCCACCGGCGACGAGATGAGCCAGTCTTCGTTGGCGTTGTTGGTACTATTGACAAAGCCCGTCATCTTGGCGGTGCTGTAGTCAATCATCCAAGACTGCGAACCTAATACATCATAGGTCGTATATGAGCCAAATTCGCTGACAAACGACTGGCTGTAGGGCAGATATTGCAACTCACCACCAGGCGTAGGAGGTGTGGGAGGCACTTCTCCGCTGCCCTCTTCGATGGTAATGCTTTGGATCTCCATGGTACCAGCCTTAACATCTGTAGACACATACTTCACGGCGAATGTCACCGTCTGACCCACCCATGGCGTCAACGAAATTTCCGCAGTCTTGAAATCAGTCCAGTTATTGTTTTCGCTCAAGGTGGCGCCAACTTGTGTCCAATTGGCAGTCAACGGATTGTTGCCAAAGGTGTAATCAGTGGATGCCCAAATGGTGATATCTTCATTGATATTGTTGAAATAACGACCGATGTAGACCAAAGTCATCTTAGCATCGGTCACACCTGTGATGGCTACCGGCGAGGAGATGAGCCAGTCTACGTTGGCATAGTTAGTGCTGTTCACAAAACCCGTCATCTTGGCGGTGTTGTAGTCAATCATCCATGATTGCGAGCCATATTCGTCATAAGTCGTATAGGTGCCAAACTCAGTGGTAAACGATTGGCTGTAGGGCAGGTATTGCAATTCACCGCCAGGAGTAGGCGGGGTCGGAGGCACTTCTCCGCTGCCTTCTTCAATGGCAATGCTTTGGATCTCCATAGTGCCTGCCTTGACGTCAGTGGAGACATACTTCACAGCTATAGTCACCGTCTGGCCCACCCATTGCGTCAACGATATCTCCGCCGTCTTGAAATCAGTCCAGTTATTGTTTTCACTCAAGGTGGCAGAAACTCGAGTCCAATTGGCCGAATTCGGGTCACTTCCCCAATTATAATCGGTAGATGCCCAGACAGTAATGTCTTCATTAATATTGGTGAAATAACGACCGATATAGACCATCGTCATCTTGGCATCAGTCACACCCGTGATGGCCACCGGCGAGGAGATGAGCCAGTCTTCATTGGCATAGTTATTGTTGTTCACATAACCCGTCATCTTGGCAGTGCGGAAGTCAATCATCCACGACTCGGAGCCCAGCACATCGTATGTCATATAGGTGCCAAACTCAGAGGTGAAATCTTGATAGTAAGGCATGCTCTGCACTTCGCCGCCTGTTCCCGGTCCAGGAGGAGGCGTCGGGGCGCTACCCTCTTGGATGAGGATGCTCTGCACCTCGATGGTGCCGGCCTTCGTATCATTGGACAAGTATTTCACAGCTACACATATCTTCTGACCAGCAAACTGCGAAAGGTCGATGGTGGTGGAAACAAATGTGCTCCAGTCGCTGCCTTCCGTCCACGAGGCAGAAACTTGACTCCAAGTGGCAGTTGTCGGATCACCAGAGGTATAGTCGCTGGAGACCTGGATGGTAATGTCTTCATTCACATTATTGAAATAGCGAGCGATGTATGTCATTGTCATGCTGACTTCCGTGACATTCTCCAAAGAGAAGCGCTTCGAAATGAGCCAGTCTTCGTTGGCATAGTTGGTATTGTTGGCATAGCCCGTCATCTTGGCGGTGTTGTAGTCGATTTCCCAAGACTGTGCACCAGCCACATCATAAGTGGTATAAGTGCCAAACGAGGAGCCAAAGTCCTGATAGTACGGCAAGTCGGCGTCGCCACCAGGCACATAGCCTTCAAATTCCAGTTCCTTAGCCGAACGAATAATCATTTGCCAGGTATCCTTAGGTTCATAATAAGAAGCTATGGCAACCAAATTACCTGGACCTTTTGGCAAAGAATCATTGGCAAAATTAGCATAATTGCTGGTGCGAACGATGACTTTCTTAGAAAAGTCGGAAGCATCCACTAGCGTACGGTCTCCGGAAGTGGTAGGATCTGCAAATACATTATCATCCGTAAACCTCACATTCTCCAAGCGAACTAATCCTGCCAAATATCTACCTGTCTTTATCTCATCAATCGTGGTTAAAGCAGGTTCTATCGGCATATTATTGGCTAAGATGACGATGTGTCCGTCGGCTTCAAAATCCTTAAGCTGAGGCAAACCATTATACTTGGCATATGTCACATCCTTCAGATAAATGCGGACGGAGTCGCCGATGCGTACGCCGCTGACAGCGTTGAGGTACAGCTCGATGGCGGCACCCGAGGCACGATCCTGCATGAAGGCAGCCTTATAGAGGTTGCCCGACTGCTCGTCGGCGGTGATGATACCATACACCGAAGCATCCTCATTAAAGACGGTGCCTGGTTCCATGGCAAGGATTTCAGCAATGGTGTAAACCGTACCTATCGGCAAGTCCTGAATAGGCGGTTCGGGATACTCTTTCTTGCAAGCGGTGAACATCATCCCCACCAAGGCAAGAAGCAGAAATACGTTGAATACTTTGTTTTTCATATTATTTATGTGTTTTGTTGATTATTTTCTTACCGTTAAGCTGATGTAATAATTGATACCATACATGTACGAATACTTGTCGGGGAACATGTCGGGGTTGTTGGCATTGAAGCGCAGCTGCTCATAGCCATAAAGGATGGTGCTCTTGTTATTGAGGATGTTGTTGACACTCAAGTTAAAGAGGAAATAGTAACCTTTGTAACGCTTCGAGAAACCTCCGTAGAAGTCAAGCGTGAAGGCGGGTTTCATCGGGGTCTGGTTCAGCACATCCTCGATGCGGATGTCGCCCTGGGCATAGTGCAACATGCCTTCTTCGGTATGGTTATAGGGATTCACGTCGAAGTACATGTTTGCAAGATAGTTGGCATTGAGGCTCACCCACCAGTATTTTGGTGAGTTGTACTTGATGCCCAAGGAAGCCACCGTCTCGGGACCCGAAGAGACATGATAGTCTTTCAAGTAAGCGACGCTGTTTTGGATGTAAGCCGTGGCGTTGTTGTCATCGTAGACCGAGAAGATGGGGTTGTTGCGATACACATGAATGCCATTGGCGGCAGCAGCCTGCAAGGTGACGGTAGGCGACACGTTGTATTCCGCGCCCATTTCAAGACCAACACTCCTTTGGTTGATGTCGGTCATGATGAAGTTGACAAACTCGCTGGTATAGGAGTTGGCACTCGTCGAAGTGTTCAGATACACATTCTCGCAATAGAAGCTACGGTTCCAAATGAGGTTCTGGTAGGTGTAGTAGTAACCCGTCAAGCGGAGCTTAAACTCGGGCGAGCGATAGAGGTAGCTCAAGTCGAAGGCATTGATGCGCTCACTCTTCAGGTCGCCTTCCACTACGGTGTTGCGGGTGCGGGGTGACACGTAGATGTCGCGGAACTGAGGAGCCTGCAACATATAGGCCATGTTGGCCACGATGTGGTTACGTCCGTTGATGGCATAAGTCACGCCGGCCTTCACGCTCGGGTCGAAGAAGTTGTGCATCTCGTCCTTGCCGTATGAGTTGTCAGCGAAGGAGCCACTCTTCCAAAGACCTTCACGCCAAATCTGAGTAAACTCAGCCTGCACGCCCAAATAAAGGTCGAAGTTGCCGACAAGCCAGTCGATTTGGTCCCAAATGCGACCGTAGTTGCGGTTGGCGTAGTAGTTGTAGCTGATAATGTCACCGACCTTGGCAACATGGTTCTGATTCATCAGGTTCACCTGGCACAAGGTGTCTTCCAGATTTTCGGCGTACTTGTTGATGTCGTAGTAGTATTCGCCACCAAGGAGGTCGTTGACACACTCATAGTAATGTGTCCTGGAGGCATTCACAGCAAGACCGCCCGTCATGATGAGGTTGGGCATGAACTCATGCTTGAAGTAAGTGGCACCACCAGTCTGCATCTTGTCGTAGTGACGCTCGGCAAGGATGTATTTCGAGAACTTGCCCGTGATCGTGTTGCCTTCCTGGCCGTTAGCATTCTCCACGGTGAAGAGGTGATTGCGGTTGGCGTTGTAAAGACCGTCCCAGTCGATTTGGGTGACCTGCGGGTCACGGTTACGCCAAGCCTCAAACTGGGCATCGATTTCCGCGGTGCTGTGGGCATTGGTCATATAATAGCTCGGCAGGTTCCTGTAATAGTCAGGACGTGGATCTTTGGCTTCACCCCATTCGAGGGTAGTCTGTCCCGCCTTACCTGCAAAATAATAGGCCGTGGTCTGGAACGAAGTCTTCTTGTTCGGAGTCCAATACCATGTAAGACTAGTGAATGGCTGGTGGTAAGTGCTCACGCGCGAGTTGCGGATAACTTGTGTACCATCCTCATCAATGGTCTGATAGCCCCAGTTGGGGTTGTAGTAATTGGAACCGACAAGGTCATAAGCCTCTTGTACCACAGGTGCCGAGCCACCGCGCTGAGATGGGGCGCCGAACACAGTGAGGTCGATACTGTGCTTGTCGTTAATCTTCTTCTCTACCGAGAGGAAGTAGCTATATGCCCGATAGAAGGTGCCCTCGTTGTAACCATTTACGGTGCTATAAAGACCTTGAACAAAGTTACTTTTCCCCGCCACATCGCTTAAAGCGTAACCGCCTGAATAGCGACCGCTGGCGGCAGCCATCAGATACCAGCCGTTACCCATCTCACCCGTGCCGATAGAACCCATAAGACGGTGGTTGTAGGAACGGTTGGAAATGGCATAGCTCAGAGAAATCTGCTTACGGTACTGCGAGGCGCGTGTCGAATAGGCCGTCAGACCACCGAGACCGCCGAAGCCGGCATCGGTCTTGCCGAGACCATCTACGAGCACCGAGTTGCGGAAGGCGTCGTTGAGGCCGCCCCAGTTGGAAAAGACGGGGCGTCCCGTCTCAGGGTCATTCATCGAGATGCCGTTGATCATCACCTCGCTGTACTTCGAGTCGTTGCCACGCACGCGGTAGCGCAGCGAGCCGAAGTTGTAGGCAGCGATGCTGTTGAACACGTCGCGCGACGAATTCAGCAACGTGGAGGCATCGTTGACCGAAGTGGAGGATTCGTCAAAATCGGAATCCAGAAGCAGCACTGTCGGCACTTCATTTTGAGTGTTGAAGTCGGTAGTGTCGACTATCTGGGCCATCATTCGCCCGACCAACAACACTGCGACCGTTAAGAATAGGAATTTCTTCATATTGGATGTTTTATGATTTTTCGTTGCTTTCAACAAAGCGGATTAAACGGGCAAATGTAGTAAAAAAAGTGAACCCAGAAAACTTTTTTATGTAATTTTGCTTTTTGGACTAACATTAAAACCGCAATGGTTTACCTCATCACGTCAACATTCGTTTTAGCCTACATAGCAACCATGTGGTATGTCGAACTTTTCGACGGCCCAGAAGGCTACAAATTATATAGAGGGACTTATTGGTCGAGACATTGGTACTTCGTTACCATCTTAACCAGTTTGATGACGGCCTGCCTCGTTGGGCTTTTCATGGATTCAGAAAAATGGCTGTTTCCCGTCATCGCATTTCTTGTAATATGTGTGAACAACTTTTTTATTTATAGGTATAAGAAACGCCACAGCAAGTGACAAACGTCAAATTTATTTACTATCTTTGCCGAAAATATCGCTAAAAACAATGAATAAGCATTTCCTTTTTGCACTCTTATTATTGGTCTTCGGCCTTGGCTTGTCCAATGTTTCTGCCCAGGAGCAGCAAGCCTACAAAGTCGGCCTCGTAGGATTCTACAACCTTGAGAACCTTTTCGACACCATTGATGACCCAATGAAAAACGACGAAGAGTTTCTGCCCCAAGGCGCCAACCAATGGAACACCGAGAAATACACGACCAAGCTCCATAACATGGCTTACGCCATCTCCACCATTGGTACCGACATCTCACCCGACGGCGTGGCAGTGCTCGGGTTGTCGGAAATGGAAAACCGTACCGTGTTGGAAGACCTCGTTGCACAGCCTGAAATCAAAGATCGCAACTATCAAGTGGTGCATTATGAATCACCTGACCGTCGTGGCGTTGATGTAGCGTTAATCTATAATCCCAAGTATTTCAAGCTGACCAACAGCAAGTCCTATCGCACCGTCGTTCCCGACGAACCAGATTTCATCACCCGCGACCAGTTGGTGGTCAGCGGCCTCTTCGACGGAGAGATGATGCACTTCATCGTCATGCACTGGCCTTCGCGCTTTGGTGGCGAGAAGCGTTCCATGCCCGGTCGTGTTGCCGCTGCCGAACTATGCCGCCATATCGCCGACAGTATCCTTCGCGAAGACCAAAACGCCAAGATCATCATGATGGGCGACTTCAACGACTACCCCGACAACAAGAGCGTGACGAAATACCTCCGTGCCTCGGGCGACATGAACGACCTGCGCGACGGTGAGTTCTTCAACCCCATGTACGACCTCCACAAGAAAGGCTACGGCACCAACTACTACCGTGACGTGCCCGCCGTCCTCGACCAGACCGTCCTCACCCCTGCCCTACTGCCCACCGACTACAGTACCTACCAGTTCAAGAACGCCAAGGTACACAACAAGGAATTCCTAAAGCAGCATGGTGGCAGATACAACGGCTATCCCTTCCGCACCTTCGCCGGCGGCGTCTGGATGGGTGGTTACAGCGACCACTTCCCGGTGTATGTGATTCTGCTGAAAAAGGCATAAAAACCTGTAGGGCTGTCACACCGTGGCAGCCGCTTGATGATTTCCATTCAAGCGGCTGCCATAATATGACAGCCCTACATGTATCACCATATCTCAATTTCATCAATAAAGATCCACGCCGGATTCCCAAATCCGCTATGGTCCTCAGGCAGGTCGTGACCAGAAATCACAACCTCGACAAACCGTGCCGTGACCGGCTCAAACTCCACCTCGTATGCAAAGATGCCCTCCTTGTCGGCCCAGCCAGAAATCGGGATGTCCTTTTGCACCACCTCACGGAAGGTCTCGCCATCATCGGAAACCAGCACCTTGACGTTGCTCGGGTTATAAATCCACGCACCTTTGTTCACCAAGGCATGGAAATGCACATGACATAGTTCTACCGCCTGCTCCATATCAATGACAGCATCCATAGGATAACCACAAAAGCCCAGCCAACGCCCTGAGTTGTAAGCGCCACGGCCTAACTCACCATCGTTGAGCACCTTGGCACCACCATAGGTATATTTCTCGGCAGGCTGCTGGCGCAACGTGATGGGTTTTTGGGTGGCGAGATTCGGCGCAACCGTATCCGCCCATGCTTTCGGGTTGAAAATGTGGTCAGCATAGTTGTAATGATAGAGGTCGTAGAGTTGCGCCATCTTACGACAACGCTCCACAAAGGCCTTGAAATCACGCTCTTTCGGGTTGTTCCATTGCAGTTCCGTCAAGGCGTCCATGCGAGGCATGGCCATATACTGGACATGGCGGAACGAGGCGATGTATTCCGTCCAGATATTAGCCTGCACGCCGATGATATGCTTTTGCTGCTCGGGTGTCAATTCCTCGGGCAAGGGTTGGAACTCATATACACGCTCCACGGGCAAGTAGCCGCCGATGCACTCCGGCTCGCTGGCGATGTCCTCGCTCTGGTAGTAATCGAAATAGAGGTGTGACGAAGGCGTCATAATGACATCGTGACCTTTCCTTGCCGCCTCGATGCCGCCTTCGATGCCACGCCAACTCATGATGATGGCAGTCTCAGAGACGTTGCCTTCCAAAATCTCATCCCATCCGATGACACGGCGACCACGAGTCTCCACCACCTTCGCCATGCGGTTCATCACATAGCTTTGCAGGTAATCCTCGGCAGAGAACTTTTCATCCGCCTTAATGCCCAACTCCATAATCTTGACTTGGCATTTCGGGCATTGCTTCCAGCGCACCTTGGGACACTCATCACCGCCGATGTGAATGTAAGGCGAAGGAAACACGTCCATCACCTCGTTGAGCACATCTTCGACAAATTGCATGGCCTCTTCGTTACCAGCGCAAAGCACGTCCTCCGACACGCCCCAACGCCGCCACACTTCGTAAGGGCCACCTGTACAGCCCAACTGTGGATAACAAGCCAATGCCGCTTGCATGTGACCCGGCAGGTCGATTTCGGGAATGATGTTGATGTGCCGCTCGGCGGCATACTGGATAAGGTCGCGGAGTTCGTCTTGGGTGTAGAAGCCGCCATGACGGATGGTGTCGTAGATTTGGCCGTTATGCCCGATGACCGTGCCATTGCGATAGGCGCCTATCTCGGTCAACTCAGGGTATTTCTTGATCTCGATGCGCCAGCCTTGGTCCTCACTCAAATGGAAATGGAACTGGTTCATGTTGTGCAGCGCCATCATGTCTAAGTAAACCTTCACCGAGTCGAGGTCCATATAATGGCGGCAGGGGTCTAAGTGCATGCCGCGGTAGGCGAAGTTGGGCCAGTCACGGATGATACCGCTAGGTAGTTGACAGCTGACATCCGAGAGCCTGATGTCGGAAATCTGTTGTTGGTCAGTAGAGATACTGGTGAAGGGGATACTCTTACGGAGCGTCTGTATGCCATAAAACACGCCTGCAGCATCGGAACCTTTGATGGTGACCTGCTTCGAAGTGACCTTGATTTCATATGCTTCAGCTTGGGTGAAGTCTTCTGGGACAACACTCAACACGATACCGTCAGTCTGTCCATGGTATTCCTGCTGATTCAGGCCAATATGCAGGATGTTGGAAACGTATTCGCTGAGGAACATCGCCTCACGCTCAAGACCAGCCTCGTAATAGACAATGGTCTTGAAGTTCAACTCAAAAGGTTTCCTTTCGTCCAGACTTACCTCTTTGGGCTGCGGGATGATGTCATAGTTAGCTTGTGGAAGTTGCTTTGTGCAAGCGGCGAATGCCATCGCTGCAAGGCATAAAAGGAAAAGTTTTTTCATAGGGTTGGTGTTACATTTTTCAGCAAGCAAAAATAAAAAAAGGATGGCAAAAGCCATCCTTTTCTGTTGATTTTGTGTCAATCAGGCTTATTCGCCCAACTTGATACGCACGAAGTTCACCACAGTGGCTTCCTTATCGGCAGCCTGGATGTATTCGGCGACGGTCTTCGGGTCGGCGACCAGAGAGACTTGATTGAGCAGGCAGCTCTCCTTGAAGAACTTGTTCAGACGGCCTTTGGCGATGTTCTGAATCATGCCTTCGTTGAGTTGCACCTGACCGGGCACCGTGGCCGGGCACCTTGTTCCTCGGTGATGTAACCCTTGGTGATGTTGGAGTTGATGTGGTCATCGCTGTCGACGTGGTTGGGGTTGATGCCAGCCTTACGGAGAGCCTTCTCGACTTCCTTCTGAATCTGTTCTTCCTTGGTCTTGTCGACGGCAACGGCGAACTCGCGGTCCTTCACCTCTTGCGGGATGGAGGCTTCGCTCACCGACAGCGGGTTCATGGCGGCGACGTGCATGCACACCTCGTGGCTCACTTCCTCAACACCGGCGAAATTCTTGTTCATTTCGACGATGGTGGCGAGGCGGTTGCCGGGGTGGTTGTAGTTGGCCACATATTCACCTTCAAGGACTTTGAAGGCACCGAGTTCGGTCTTCTCACCGGTGACGGCGCTCTGGTTGGCGACGAGGGCTTCAACGGTCTGGCCGTCGAGCGTCATGGCCTTCAGGGCTTCGATGTCCTTCACACGGTTGGCGACGGCCATGTCGAGCACGTCCTTCGTGAACTTCACGAAGTCGGCGTTGTTGGCCACGAAGTCGGTCTCGCAGTTCACCATGATGATGGCGGCGTACTTGTGGTCATCAGTGGCCTTGGAGAGCACGCAGCCTTCGCTGGCGGTGCGGTCGGCGCCATACCCTTCTTGCGAAGGATGTCGATAGCGGCCTGGATATCGCCATCGGTCTCGACGAGGGCCTTTTTGCAGTCCATCATGCCGGCGCCCGTCATTTGTCTCAGTTCATTGACTTGAGAGGCAGTAATATTCATTGTTGTTTGTTGTTTTTAAGGTTATTATAATGACTCTAGCTGCTGGCTATTGGCAGGTTCATGCCAAAAGCCAAAGGCCAGAAGCCAGAAGCAAATTTAGTTCTTGGAGACAGGTCTGCGGGGACGGCGGGCGGTGCGAGGACGGCGTTCGTCCTTGTTTTCCTCTTCCTCGGCGTTGTCTTTCACTTCGTCAACTTCCTCCTCTTCCTCTTCTTGGATGAGGTCCTTGTTGTTCTTGCGCTCGGTGATGCCTTCCTCGATGGCGTCGACCATCTTACCGACGATGAGGGCAATGCTCTTCGAAGCGTCGTCATTGGCGGGGATGGGGAAGTCGATGAGGTTGGGGTTGGTGTTGGTGTCGACGATGGCGAAGGTCGGGATGTTGAGCTTGCGGGCTTCAGCAACGGCGATGTGTTCCTTCATGATGTCGACCACGAACAGGGCTGAAGGCAGACGGCTCAGGTCGGCGATGGAACCGAGGTTCTTCTCGAGTTTCTCGCGCTCACGCTCGATCTGCAGCTTCTCGCGCTTGGAGAGGCTCTTGTAGGCGTCGCTCTGCATCATCTTGTCGATGCTCGTCATCTTCTTGACGGCCTTGCGGATGGTGGCGAAGTTGGTGAGCATGCCGCCGGGCCAACGCTCGGTCACGTAAGGCATGTTGACTTTTTGGGCGAGTTCGGCGACGACGTCCTTGGCCTGCTTCTTGGTGGCCACGAAGAGCACGCGCTTGCCCGATTTGGCCAGTTGGCAGAGGGCATTGGCAGCCTCGTCCATCTTGGCTTGTGTCTTATAGAGGTCGATGATGTGGATACCATTGCGCTCCATGAAAATATAGGGAGCCATGTTCGGATTCCATTTTCTCTTGAGGTGGCCGAAATGACAACCGGCATCCAACAGTTCTTCAAATGTTACTTGTGTCATGTGTTGTTTTCTTTTTAATGTTTACATTCGCTAAATACAATCGCGGAGTAGTCTGTATAAGAATCTCAGCGATTTGGATACTAAACAAAATCGCTCGGCTTCTGAGGGCTTAACGTTTGCTGAATTGGAACTTCTTACGGGCACCGGGCTGACCGGGTTTCTTACGCTCGACCATACGCGGGTCGCGGCGCATCAAACCTTTAGCCTTCAGGGTGGGACGATACTCGGGGTTGATCTCGCAGAGGGCGCGGCTGATGGCGAGACGCAATGCCTCGGCCTGGCCGTTGATGCCGCCACCGTCGAGGTTGACCTTGATGTCGTATTGGCCGAGGGTCTCGGTCAGCATCATAGGCTGTTCAACCACATAGTGGAGGATGCTCGTCGGGAAGTACTCCTTGTAGTCGCGCTTGTT
>CAJOIS010000030.1 GCA_905234645.1 uncultured Bacteroidales bacterium
GATGAGGGCTTTGTGAGACACAACCACGTTCTTGAACTCTTGGTTGATCTTCACGACTTTGAATTCCATCACGCTGTCAACAAACACGTCGTAGTCGCGAATCGGCTTGACGTCGATCTGCGAACCGGGCAGGAAGGCTTCGAGGCCGAACACTTCGACGATGAGACCACCCTTGGTGCGGCTCTTGACGTAACCGTTGACAATCTCGCCACTTTCGTAGGCCTCGTTGACGCGATCCCACGACTTGAGCAGCTGAGCTTTCTTGTGAGAGAGGATGAGTTGGCCGTTGGGGCCTTCTTGGTTCTCAACGTAGACTTCCACCTTATCGCCCACCTTCAGGTTGGGGTTGGTGCGGAACTCTGCCACCGGGATGACGCCGTCCGACTTGAAGCCGATGTTGACAACGACTTCGCGGTCGGTGATGGCCACCACAGTGCCTTCGATGACCTCGTGGTCGGCGATCTGGTTCATGGTGCCAGCATACTTCTCCTCAAGGTTCTTGCGTTCGTCGGCCGAGTAGTTGTCGAACTTCTTGTGTGAAGAAGTCCAGTCGAAATCTTCGGCAGGAACGGGCTTTTGTTTGGGGGCTTTGGGTTTCTTTTCAACCGGCTTTTCGGCAGCGGTCTCGACAGGAGCTTCCACGACGGGAGCCTCGTTGATGATGTTTTCTTTTTCTTCCATTACGGAATTTTTTGTTTTGTTGTACCCGATTGCGTTCCAGATAGCCGCAACCGAGGAGGTTAAACTTTTGATTTCCAATACAAACCGCTGATTTGACAATCACTCTGGTGTACGGTCCGAATTGGGCTGCAAAAATAGGAAATATTTCTTTACGAAATACTCCCTAATGAATTATTTTTCAATAAATTTGAATGAAGGCTGTCACAATGTGGCAGCCTAACATTCCTATTTTTTCTTTCTTCCCGATTTCTTCAATGCCTCCGCGATAATCCACTGCAGCTGACCGTTGACGGAACGAAACTCGTCGGCAGCCCATTTCTCCACAGCTTCCATCGTCTCGGCATCGACGCGGAGCAGGAAGGTCTTGTTCGTATTGTCTTTCTCTTTCGCCATTGTCAAATCCTCCCCTTCTTTGACGCGGGACACGGGACTGCGGGACATGGGACTTTCATTCCGAGAAAACGAAAGTCTCGTGTCTCGTGTCTCGCGGTCTCGCGTCTTATTTTTAAATTAAAACCATTCATAAAATCATCTCCCTAATGCTTCACCCAAGGTCATCGAACAGATGTTATCCTTGGAGATGTATTTGTCATAAATCCAAATGCATAGTATCGTCACAATCATGACGATGAAGCCAGAGAGACCCGGCATGCCGTTCAGGAAGTCGTTGCCGCCCAAGATGAAATAGATGGTCATGCCGCTGACAGCATTGATGGTGCCATGCAGGATGGCGGCCACTATCATCGATTTGGATTTCAGAACGAAATACAACTCGATGATTCCCAATAAGACGCAAAATGCCACCATGAGCAGTACACCCCATCGAGGTTCGTTCGGGTAGTTGTGACCCATCAGAATCAGCGGGAAATGCCAGATGCCCCAGACGATGCCGATGAACAAGGCGGCTTTCCAGAACTTCACTTCACGCAAAGCACCGACAAGGTAATTGCGCCAGCCGTATTCTTCGCCAAAGGCAGCAATGGCATTGATGGTAATGCCAGCAATAAGTCCGCTAAAGATGGTGGAAATCACCAACAAATATGCCGGCATCTTCCCCATCTGCTCGCGCACAAGATCCTGTTGGTCTTCGGGCACATGATACTGGCTGATGAGTTGTTCTGAATTGTATTGCAGCGATGCTCCCGGCATCCAGCTGTTAACGAGGATGCAAGCCAGCACCATCGCCACGGGCAAGAGCCAAGCCACTAACCAAGACCACGAGACCTTGAAGTTGACCAGGCCAGTGTGGTTGAATTTCTCCTTGTCGATGGCTTGCAGCACGAGGGCTGTGATGAGCGGGAAAAACATGTAAATGGTCGAGAAGACCATCAATCCTGTCGGAGTGTTCGCTCCCATGCCGAAGCCCCAGTGCGCCACGGCGAACATCGCCCAGCTGAAAAGGCAGACTACAATCGAGAATCTTAATGCTTTTTTCATGTTAATACTGTTTTTGACGTTAGACTTAGAATGGCAAAAACCTGCTCCATGCCGTCATTGCGGGCTTGACCCGCAATCTCCCAAACGAAAGGGTGTCTTCTCCGCACTTGGGAGATGGCGGATCCTTGTCCGCCATGACGATAAAGGGTGTTGTGGTAGTGATGCCCAGTGACGGGTCTATCATTCAACATTTTTTTCACTTTAGCAATCATCTCCATAGTTTCCTCTTCCGTGGCGCAGTTGAGGTAATACAACTTGCCATCCACAGTGCGCACTTCAAGGATGGGACCGCCATCGAGGCAAAGGAATAGCATGCATTTCTCGCCGTTTTTCAGGCGGAAATGGCCAATGCCCACATTTTCGGTGGATATGCCGTTGGTACGGATGGAGATGTCGGGCCAATCGGTCAATATGTTGGCCTCGCTGATGTCGCTCAGGGCAATCGAAGCGCTGTAACTACCACCTTTGGCCGTAATGTAATCCTCTGACACTTCAACCGTTGCAGGTTTGCTGCCTTTGAAGAAGAAAAACAGTATTACGGCAAAAGCCACGACGGTAACGATGATGGCGATCTGGTTTTTCCTTCTCTCCTTCTTGCCCTCTTCCCCTTGCAGACCCGTGTCATATTTTCTGCCAAACAACAGGCATGCGATGACAAGGGCAAGGGTCGCCGTTATTAGCACCACCAAATGGAACATCATCGGGATATGCACCAAAGTAGACAAGCCACCGAAAAGCATAATTACCCCGCCGCAAATCAAAAACGCATTGCGATAACTCTGTTTCAAGCCTTCCAGATTGACCTTGGACAAGCGTTCCTTCGACATGGTGTTGACGCCCGAAATCAGCATCGGGAAGCGATAGACCGCAAAGCCAATAAGCATTAACGTTACGCCTGTTATTAAATCTATCCAAAACATAGTATTGTCATTTAAGAATAAGATAAATCACTATCAACACAATCCCTATTGCGGTAGTAACGAGACCCGCTTTGCTGATCTCTCTTGTAAAACGCCATTTGGCGATGTTCAGCAACAAGCCCAAAGCGATGGCAGGAATTAGTATGGAAAGAAACTTTTCCATGCCGAAGACATCCTCAAGCACTGCTGCCAACACAAAACAGGGAATAGTGGACAAGTAACTGACCATAAAGAACTTTTGCATCCCTTTCTCGTATTCAGCTCCCCGCTGCTCTGCCATCACCCTTCGCATACCTCGGTCTTTCTCTGGATGCCGTTTCACACGAATGGCGAACCATATCGGAATGGCAACCAAGGAAAGCAACAAGAGATACGCAAAGATCAAAAATAGAGTTTTGCCAGTCATCATTGTTTATTTTATAGTTACATACCAATAATACGCTGCAAAGGCAAGCATTGCAAAATAGAGGAGCATGATGATGGCAACACCAATCCTGCCACGGTTTTCGTCTTGGCTCAACACAATTTTCCAATACGAGAACAGCATCATGACAGTCATCACCATGACGATGGAAATGGCGATGGCACTCTTGTAGGCTTGCCATTGCGGGATACTGGTGGCTATGCTGGCCAAGATGAGCATGATGCCAAAGAGGATAAACGTAACAAAGCCAAACCTTTGTCGGTCTTCAGGAGCCATTTCCTTTCCGCCCAAACGAACGGCAGAAAAGCCAAACAACCGAAAGCCTCCGAAAGTCTTCTTTTCATTCCAATCCCGATAGACGATGTCAGGGCGAAATTTGCCGAAAATCCCCACGGCAATGGAGAGAACGCCTAATATGATTAATGCAATTCCTGATGTGTCCATTTTTGTTTCTCCTTATTTTGACTCGCTTTGCGTCATTGCGAGGAGGAACGACGAAGCAATCCAGTGCGTATGCTTGTTTTCTGGACTGCTTCGTTCCTCGCAGTGACGCGAAGCGGCAGTCCGTATTAATATAAGCTACCAGTATTCACCACCGGCTGTGCCGATTCGTCGGCGCAGAGCACCACCATCAGGTTGCTCACCATGGAGGCCTTGCGCTCCTCGTCGAGTTCGACGACGCCTTCGTCCTTCAGCTTGTCCAAGGCCATCTTGACCATAGAAACAGCACCTTCCACGATCTTCTCACGAGCCGAGATGATGGCGGCAGCCTGCTGACGGCGCAGCATCACGGCTGCAATCTCAGGCGAATAGGCCAGGTAGTTGATTCTTGCTTCAAGCACCTCCAAGCCCGACATGGCCAGGCGCTCGTTCAGCTTGCTGAGCAGCACCTCGTTGATTTCCTTGCCACCCGAACGCAGCGTCAGCTCATCGGCTTCGGCTTCGTTTTCGTCGTAGGCATACATGCCCGCCACCTCGCGCAAGGCGGCATCGCTCTGCACCTTAATGAAGCTCTCGAAGGCCTTCATGCGGTTGCTGACCGTCACAGGAGCCGTGCCCGAGCCACCGCCAGCCATGGTCTGCGAGTCGATCTCGAACATGGCCTTGTAGGTGTCTTTCAGCTTCCACACCAAAATCTGACCGATCATGATGGGGTTACCCGTCTTGTCGTTCACCTTAATATTATCAGGGTTAAGGTTACGGGCACGCAGCGAGACCTTCTTGGAGGTCATCAGGAAATTGACCCAGTGGAAGCCCGTTTTGGTGAAGGTGCCTTTGTACTTGCCGAAGAACAACATCACCATGGCCTCGTTCGGCTCCAGCTTGCGGAAGCCTATGGGCAGGATACAGGCCAAAAACAGGCCGATGACAGAAAGTACGGGTGTGGACAGCTGTCCGTTGCCAAAGGCAACCAAGCCCCAAACACTCAAGCCAATGATGGCAAATTCGATAAACAAAGCGACGAAACCATTCATCGCAAGACCCTTGAATTCAAATTCTTTTGTTTCCATAGTTTTTATTTTTGTGATATTATTTTGATATTATTTTGATGCTGCAAAAATACATTAATTTTGAATTATGCAAGAAAAAAGTGACTTTTTTTGAAAAATTTTCCTTTTTATGCATTATTTTTGCGGTGACAAACCGAGATACAATCTAAAACTTATTCAATATGAAGAAATTAGCACTTTTTGGAGCATTGGTCGTTATGGTGATGGCCAGTTGCTCGTCAATGAAAATCGTTGATTCCAATGCAGCTGTGAATGCTGGTGCCGCCGCAGTGCAGGCCCTGACCATCAGCGATGCGCAGGTTGCCCAGTTGTGCAGCCAGTACATGGTGGAGACGGACGGTCAGAACACCATTTTGCCTGCCGACAACAGTTACACGCAGCGTCTTAACCGCATCATGGCCCGCTTCCACAATATTAGTAACTTAGACTTGAACTACAAGGTTTATCAGTCGAACACTGTCAACGCCTTCGCCAGTGGTGACGGTAGCGTGCGTGTATATACAGGATTGATGGATGCCATGAATGATGACCAGGTTTTTGCCGTCATCGGACACGAACTCGGTCACCTTATTAATAAGGATGTGCGTGATGCTTATCGTGCCGCCTATCTCACCGTGGCAGCCCGTTACGGCATTGCAGCGGTCAACACCACTGCCGGAGCCATCTCGACAGGCTTCCTCGGTGACCTTGCACAGGAATTGGCCAGCAATGCCTATTCCCGTCGTCAGGAAACCCAAGCCGATGAGACCGCATTCCAATTCTGCATCCAAAACGGAGTGGATCCCTATGCCATGTATCATGCCCTTAATGTGTTGATCTCGTTGAGCGGTCAAACAAGCCAGCAAAGCAGGCTGCAGGAGTTGCTTTCAACCCACCCCGACACCTACAAGCGTGCCGCTCATATCAAAGAGATGTGTGAAGCCGCTGGCTACAAGATGACAGCCACCACGCCCTCCACCTCAAGCCAAGTAAACACCTCTGGAAACAGTGGCTCAGGCACCACTGGAGGCAAAGTGAAAATCGGAAAAAAGAATTAAGATTCCACAAAGAAGTATAATAGAAAAGACGAGTGGTTCACTCGTCTTTTCTTGTTATGGCAAACTGCTCCGCCAGTGCCTTGAACTTTCTGCCGCGTTCCTCGAAGTTCTTGTATTGGTCGTAACTGGATGCGGCGGGCGAAAGCAGGCACACATCCCCTGGCTTGGCATGAGCAGCGATGTAAGCGAAGGCTTCTTTCATACTGGGATAATAGAATATGGTCGGCCCTTCGACAAGCTCAGGGGCCTTGGTCATTAATTCCATCATCCTCTCCCCTGCCTTGCCTGTGAACAAAAGATGCGGCACGGGATTCGCTTTCAGATAGTCGGCCAAAGGTTGGTAGTCGATGCCACGGTCGAAGCCTCCAAGCAGCAGGAAGTCAACGCGTCCCAAGGCCTGACAAGCCGAAATGGTAGCCTGTGGGATGGTGGAGATGCTGTCGTTGACAAAAGACACGCCATCGAAGACGCCAACGGGCTCCAACCTGTGTTCCAAAGGCTTGAACGTATAAAGATGCGGAATGAGCTCCCGATAATCAATGCCGTATGCATCGCAAGCCACCAACGCTGCTTTGATGTTCTGATAGTTGTGCTCGCCTTTCAATGGCAAAGCCTCGCGATCGATCACGTCATCGAAGTCATACAAAGAGAAGACCTTGTTGTTGACAAACAGGTCCAAAGCGTCGTTCAACAAAGACTCATGTATGACAGCAGTGTCGGCTTCGCCCATAAAGCGCATGAGGTTGAGTTTGGCAGCCTTATAGCGTTGCATCGTGCCGAAATGGTCTAGGTGTTCCTCAAACACGTTGAGCAGCACACCCACGCGAGGGCTGTTGTGCACATATTCCAACTGGTGCGCCGAGAGTTCGTAGACCACGATGCTCTCCGGCTTGATATCCTCCATGATGTCGAAGCAAGGGATGCCGATGTTGCCCGTGAGGATGGCGTCGCGACCAGAGGATTTCAGCAGATGGTAAATCAAACTTGTCGTAGTGCTCTTGCCTTTCGTCCCGGTGATGCCGATGGTTTGGGCATGGAACTGGCTAAGGAAAAGGTCCGTCTGCGAGGTGATTTCAACGCCCTTCGTGTCGAAGTCTTTCAAGGAGATGCCTGGTGTTTTGATGACGATGTCATAGTCGTACATCGCTTCAAGATACTTGTCACCAAAGTGCTTTACGCCTTCCATCTCATTTTTGTCGGCTACGTCCACGGCGGCATTAGGCAGGTATTTGTTCAGGAAATGCAATGTCGATCTACCCTCGCGACCGAAGCCGAGAACGAGGATGCGTTTGCCGTGTAGTCGATTGATTATCAAGTCAAACCCACTGCCCATGTCATTCCGAGCATGGGATGCGGGGTGGAAGGAATCTATGGGCAGTCCGATATGTAAAGCAGTTTTTAGGATTTGAACAAACTGTTCAGGTAAGAAATGCTCGTTGTTGAAACGGCTTAAAATGGCATCTACTTTTTCACGCTTGCCCTTGACAGCTTCGTCACAGGCCCGCACCTCCTCCACTGTACCCACGCACTCAAAAGGCTTCACGGCAGCGGTGCCATTCAACTCTTCCAGGATCGGTTGCAACGAGGCATCGGCCATCAAATCCTTGCCGAAGATGGCAACCAGCTTATCACGTGAAAGGAATGGTGACAGGATGATCCAAGTGAACAGGCATTTGGGGCAATGGCCGCACCACGAGTCGGTCTTGCTGCCGGCGTTGCAGCTGCGGAATACGGGATGATAGGTCTCGCATTGTGCAAACAGGCTGGCGATCTGCAACTCGCTCAATGGACGCAGGAAACTGAAGTACTTCACGTCCTTGTTGATATGTTCAGCTACATAGTTCCTGAAATCACGCTCAAATTCGATGGACTTGCTGTATTGGTGGTTGATGTTGGTCCCTGGTACGGTCGACTCGTTGGCGCTGTTCTCGTTCG
This sequence comes from uncultured Bacteroidales bacterium, assembly GCA_905234645.1. GTDB lineage: Bacteria > Bacteroidota > Bacteroidia > Bacteroidales > F082 > Limimorpha. The sequence continues at coordinate 7,946 of CAJOIS010000030.1, forward strand.
ACAAAGCGATATATTTGGAACGGCTGCCGAAAGCCACCAAAATGCTGATAAACGCCAGCAATGCGGAGAAAGGCGTATGCCCGTTAAGATAACCCTCGGCGTTAAGTTGCAGCATGGTCGGGTCGAGCGTGCGGTTGATGACGATGAACTCATCTTCCTTGTATCCTGCCGTCTTCACGCAGTTCAATGTGGCACCTCGTGGATTGACAATCATAGGGATGACAGGCATCTCGTTGCGCAGGCATTCCAAAGTGACCACTGAGTCCTTGCCACCACCGACAGGCACCAAAACCTTTTCTTCCAACCTCAAGCTGCCCATGTCATTCCTGCGCAGGATGCGCGAGGGCTTGGAATCTATGGGCAGCGGCGACTCCAACTCCATCAAATCCTCTTCGGAAACCGTGATGCCATTCAAATATAGAAACTCACCCAATCCATTGTAATACAACTTCTTCCAAAACGCTTTCTGCGACTTTGTTAAGGTATAAGGCTTCACCACTACCCTTTTCGGACATGCGATTTTCCAGTAGCTCACCAACTCTGTCATGCCGATTTGGAAAGCCAAAATCTCCAATTGTTCTGAAGGAATGCTGTCCCAGTCGAAGAATGGGCGTGCGGGTATTTCCAGGGTCGGGCGAAAGTGGTAGCGACCGTCAAGGTTGAAGTCGAAGGACAAACGTAAGGTTCTTTCTTCCCTCGTCACGTTTTGGCTTTCAAAGGTGAAAGTGGAAAACTCCTTGCGCAGGGCGTCAAACTTGGATTGATTGTCGGTTCGTTTCAAGATAAGTCTGTTTTTATGCCACAAAATTACGAAATATGCCTCTAATATTGGCCAAAAATCCTAATTTTGCGGTATGGATTTAGGAGAAAAGTTTGTCATAAGGAGCAATTCGTTGGAGCCGAAGCAAGGTAATATTTTGATTTCCGAGCCTTTAATGAACGACTTCCATTTCGGTAGGGCGGTCGTCCTGCTGATTGACCATGTCGAGTCGGAAGGCAGTTTTGGCATTATCATCAACAAACAACTGAGCGCCAATGTCAACCAGATTGTGGACGACTTCCTCGATTATGAAGGGGCGGCATATCTGGGTGGGCCGGTGTCCGATAATCAACTCTTCTTCATCCATACCCTTGGAGATCTCATTCCGGAGTCCCTTCCCATCATCGACGGCCTGTATTGGGGCGGTGATGTGGAGACGCTGAAGACCTTGATAGCGACAGGGATAGCCACCGAGGATAACACACGCTTCTATCTCGGCTATGCCGGTTGGGATTCGGGGCAGCTGGTCGACGAGTTGGTGCGCAACTCATGGGCCATTGGCAGCATCACGGCGGAGCAATACCTCAACATCCCTCCGGACCAGATGTGGTCGACATTCGTCCACAAGCTCGGCAAGTCTTACGAGATGTGGGAGCGCTTCCCGAAGAATTTCGAGGACAACTGATTATTCCTCGGACAATTCCCGATATTCGTATGTGACCTTCTCCCCTACGTTGACCACCAAATAACTCGGCATGTCAACATCTTCATTGAGGTTGTCGGTCATCACATACTGCACGCCACCAAACTGACGTTGCTCACGCATATGGAAATGCCCCATGATGACCATGTCGACATCGTTTCGGCTCATTAAGTCCATGAAAGCATACTGCTCGTCTTGCGGAAGGTTGGCCGCTGGCGTGGTGGTGTAGTTGTACGAGGTGCGGAAGAGCCAGTTGTGACTGATGACGAAGCAGTGGCGATAGTCGGAACGATGCTCCAACTGTTCCTCAAGCCATTCCAACTGCCGCTTGCCATGAGTGCCGTTGCCCGAATCCAAGAAGATGAAAAGGTCTTTTGCTTCATCCGCATTAACCGTGACGGTATAAGTAGACGTATGAAAATGCTGTTTGAAATATTTGGCGCAGTCGAAATAAACGTCATGGTTGCCGATGACGAGGAAACATGGCTTGTTCCACGCTTGGTCTTCGGGGTTGTAACGAAGTGCCTCTTCGGTCATTAGGAATCCTGCCTCGCCGCTCTCGTTGACCATGTCGCCTGCATGAATGGCAAAGGCGGCATTAGGCTCGTTTCGCATCGTCGTGATGTAACGATATAGGCGGTCATTCTCTCCCTGCGGAACGATGCTGTCACGTTCAGAGTAGTGGGAATCGGAACAAGAGAAAAAGCAGTAGTCATTGGGCATGTCGATAACAATAGGCTCGTTTTGGCTGTTCCAATCAAGCCAGTCGGCAACACGCTCCTCGGTGTCACTACGGTTAACGACCATGCCGGCGATGTCCAAACGGTTACATCCTGTGGCTAAAATTGCAGTTGCGGCAAATATTATAAGGTGTATCTTTTTCATAGCGTTCATTTTTTAGGTTTCCAAATCAGTCCGATGTTGCCGAAGCAGCCGTTGTATTGCGACGAAAGATTGAGTACGCCGCAAGGATGCAATCCTGCCTCGGCGGTGATTCTCAAACCGTTACCGAAATCGTAGTAGCCATTCAAGCTGTAGAAAAACAAAGTAAAACGCTCAATTACGAAATCCCTGTAATTGGAGAGGCGAGCTCCCACATTCCATGGATGGCTCTGGTCGAACAGGTTGCCTTCTATACAAAAGGTGACATTCATCGGCTCGAAGACGGTCTCCATGCCACCATTCTTGCGCAACGGAATGGGAGCTGTGTAGCGGTTGGTCAAACCCAACTGGAAGTTGAAATGCCGGTTACGCCACCCCAGGTCTAGCACTCCGTTGAATTCCTGCAAGTCGTACTTCGGAAACAGCCGATACAGGTATCGGTTTTCAAGATAAAGCGTACCGCAGTTGGCTTTTAGGAGATTCACTTGATATTGCAGGTTGAGTGAATAACGGCCCAAGGTGGTGGCTTGGAAGCCTAAGCCTACATTGAAATTGTCGGCCATTCTATAGTCGCCTTTCAAGGCTAGTGATGCGCTACTGCCCGAGGTGCGTGTGTAGTCGTACTCGCCATAGGTCTGCAGGGTCCATTGCGCCCTTGCAGCATGCGCAACGAGCAGCAATCCCAAGATAAATGCAAATCTCTTCATAAGACAAAAATTAGGCTGCAAAAATAGGGAAAAGTCCAAATAGTTGCTTATCGAATGATAAATTCCCTATCTTTGCAAAAAATTATTAATCTTATAGTCATATGAAAAAGTATTTACTCGTTCTCATTGCAGCCATAATCCTATTTGGTTGTGGCGGCAACAAACCCGTGGAAACTAGCATTTCAAAGAATGATGTTGACCTGACAGGCAACGCTTTCAAGTCGTTTCGTCTTGGTGGAGAGGTTCGCTTGATGATGACGCCTCGTCACGACGATGACTCCAAGTGGATGATTCGTGCTGTCGTTCCCATTCAAAAAACCGGTAACACCCATATTAATTCGATGACCGCCGATCTCAACCTGCTTGATGGCAACGGTATGAAGGTCCGTGAGGGTTTCTCGCTTTCTGCCGACGATTTGGAGTCATTGATTCCCGTTTTCAATGCCGCGCCTGAGATGGAGAAAACCATTGTGTTTTCGGCTGGAGAGAACATGAAAAAAGATTTCAGTTATAAAGAGGCCGCTGCCTTGATTGACAAAGTCAAGAAAGTCTCGTTGACGATCAACATGAACCAACCTGGAACGACAGGAAGCACAGAAAGCGCAGTAAATGCAGAAAGCCCAGAGGTAACCCCCGCTGCCGACCCCGAAAAACCCGTGACATTGAATAGCCTATTGACGGATTATGGCATTTACGGAATGTTGGCGCAATATGAAAAGTATCTGAAAAAAGGTGACAAGAAAAGAGCCAAACAATTGGAAGACAAACTTTATTCCATCGAAAGAAAAGTGAAGAACGACCCGAGTATTCCGTATAGTTTGCGCGAACGTTTTGTAGATTACATTGAAAACAAAGAAGACGAAATAGAAGACCGATACTAATTTTTATTTTATTCCCCCATTTTTTAAAGTCATGTCAAAAATCAGTTTTAAACTCATCCTTGTTTTTCTTCTTTTTTTCAGTTTTAGTCTTTCGGCCCAATATGGCGATCAATTTACAAACAGAGGTTTTGAAGACTGGACCACTCGCGTGTCCGAACCGGTGCATTGGCATTCGGGTGGCACGGCAACGGGTACATGGTCGAGCATGATACCCAATTCCATGGAACAGTCAGGTCATCCTCGTCCAGGTTCCACAGGTTCCAAGAGCATTAGGTTGTATCCTTCTAGCGTCTTGGGCGTTACGGCCAACGGCACTGTCACCAATGGTCGTATCAACGCTGGCAGCATGTCTGCTTCGGGCTCGAGCAATTACAACTACACACAACGTTCGCAGAGCGCCTACAATACCCCCATCACAATGCTCCCGGATTCCATCACGGTATGGATTTGCTTCCGTAGTGTTAGTTCCACGGCAAGGGGTTATGTGGAAGCTGTGGTACATGGCAATGCCGATTACCAAATCATCGCCAACGGCACCGAGTCCCCTGAAAACATGCGTGTCGCCCGTGCGAAACAGTATTTCACACGAACTTCAACCAATGGCGGCGCATATAATTGGCGTCGCTTGAGCATTCCTTTCAATGAGCTCGGATCCTGCACCGATGTGCGTTATATCCTTTTCGTCGCCACCACCAATGAGACTCCGGGATCTGGCAGCACCAGCGACGACCTTTTCCTCGACGATGTGTTGTTGGTCTACAATCCTTCGCTTGCTATGGGGAACTTGGCATCCACGTCATATGTGCCCGGTGCTTCGGTTACCATCCCTTTCACGCTGACGGGAACCATGTCGCCCGACAACCTCAACGCCTCAGCCAACCAAGTCATCGCACAGCTATCGGATGCCAACGGAAGTTTCAACAATCCTACAGAGTTGGGGCGTGTCACCACCAACACCAGCGGCAGCATTAGCGCACAGATCCCCAACGTGGCCAACGGACAATACACTATCCGTGTCATCTCCACCAACTACCCCATGGTTGGACAGAACATCCAACAGGTTACCATCGGCAACCTCACATACAACGTTACTGTTTCTGCCAACCCGAGTGCTGGTGGCACCGTCACTGGTGGCGGCGAATACACTTCTGGTCAAAGCTGCACCGTTTCTGCCACGGCCAACACGGGCTATACCTTCGTCAATTGGACCGAAAATGGCACGCAGGTTTCCACCAATGCCAGCTATACTTTCAATGTCACGGGTAATCGTAGTCTTGTCGCAAATTTTACCCTTAATTCCTATAGCATCACTGCTGCTGCCGACCCGAGTGCTGGCGGTACGGTGAGCGGTGCTGGCAGCTATGATCATGGCGCCTCCTGTACCTTGACGGCGACAGCCAATACAGGATACAATTTCGTCAATTGGACGAAGAACGGCACTCAGGTCTCTACTAATGCCAGTTATACTTTCACGGTCACCGAGGCAGGAGACTATGTAGCCCACTTCAGCCAGAATAGCTACAGCATCACTGCCACTGCCAATCCTAGCGCTGGTGGTACGGTGAGCGGTGCGGGCAGCTACAATCATGGTGCGTCCTGCACTTTGACGGCAACTGCCAATACGGGCTACACCTTTACCAACTGGACGGAGAACGGCACTCAGGTCTCCACCAACCCCAGCTACACCTTCAATGTTACGGGTGACCGTACGCTTGTGGCCAACTTTACCCTCAATTCCTATAACATCAACGCTACAGCTAACCCGAGCGCTGGTGGCACAGTGAGCGGTGCAGGCAGCTACAACCATGGTGCGTCCTGCACCTTGACAGCCACAGCCAATACGGGCTACACCTTTACCAACTGGACCGAGAATGGCACCCAGGTCTCCACCAACCCCAGCTACACCTTCAACGTTACGGGTGACCGTACGCTTGTGGCCAACTTTACCCTCAATTCCTATAACATCAACGCTACGGCTAACCCGAGCGCTGGTGGCACGGTGAGCGGTGCAGGCAGCTATAACCATGGTGCGTCTTGTACTTTGACGGCAACGGCCAATACGGGCTACACCTTCACCAACTGGACGGAGAACGGCACTCAAGTCTCCCCCAACCCCAGTTACACCTTCAACGTTACGGGTGCCCGTACGCTTGTGGCCAACTTTACCCTCAATTCCTATAACATCAACGCTACGGCTAACCCGAGCGCTGGTGGCACGGTGAATGGCGGCGGCACCTTCAATCATGGTCAAAGCTGCACCGTGAGCGCCACGGCAGCCACAGGCTACACCTTCACGAACTGGACCGAAAACGGCACCGTGGTTTCCACTAACCCCAGCTACACCTTCAATGTTACGGGTGACCGTACGCTTGTGGCCAACTTTGCCATCAATACCTATACAATTACCGTTTCTGCCAACCCGAGCAATAGTGGTACTACTTCGGGTGGTGGCACCTATAACTATGGTCAAACATGTACGGTCATTGCCACCTCGGCAGATGGTTACACCTTCTTGAATTGGACTGAGAACGGCAGCGTGGTTTCGACCAATGCCAATTATACTTTCACGGTGAATGGCAATCGTTCGTTAGTGGCTAATTTTGAAGAACAAGAGCCGGATACCTATAACATTAATGTCTCTCCGAATCCCAATATTGGCGGAACCGTGACCGGTGGTGGCAATTATCAAGAGGGCCAGCAATGCACTGTGACGGCTACTGCCAATACGGGATATACATTCTTGAAGTGGACGGAGAACGGCATCCAGGTTTCAACCAATGCAAGTTATTCATTTACGGTGACCGGCAACCGCACCCTTGTTGCCAATTTCTCCATCAATACATATACCATTGCTGCTGTGGCCGACCCGATTGAAGGCGGCACTGTCACTGGAGCGGGCAGCTATGATTTTGGTGCCTCTTGCACTTTGAGGGCTACGCCCAACGAGAGCTACCTCTTTGTCAATTGGACGAAGGATGGTGTCGAAGTCTCCACCGATTCACGCTACACCTTCATTGTGACAGCTGATGAAGCGTACGTGGCACATTTCCAATTCATCGACAATGTCGAGGAAAACACGACCGTTAGCCAAATCTTCCCCAACCCCTTCACCTCATCGGTGAGCATCAAGGCTGAAAGGACCGTGGAAAAGGTCAGCGTTTACGACATCTATGGCCGTCTGGTGAAAGAACAAACCGTCTTCGACACCGAGTTTGAGCTTGACATGAGCGGCTTGGGCAATGGCGCCTATCTGCTGCAGCTGGATTATGGCGACAGCAGAAACGTGCACCGCATCGTGAAGATGACGAAATAAGCATCCGATACTAAACAAAAAAAATTGCGGCGAGGTCATCCTTGCCGCAATCTTTGTTTTTGGACTGTTGAGGTCTTAAAGTCTTCCGTTCACCACATCCCAGTCAATGATCTGCCACAAGGCATTCAGGTGGTCCGGACGGCGGTTCTGGTAGTCGACGTAATAGGCGTGCTCCCAAACGTCAAAGGTCAGCAGCGGCCTCAAGCCACGTTGTACGGGGTTGCCGGCATTGGTCTCTTGGGTGATTTGTAACTTGCCGTCCTTGTCGACGGAGAGCCACACCCAACCTGAGCCAAACAATGTGGTGCCTTTCTTGGTGAATTCTTCTTTGAAGGCCTCGAAAGAACCGAATTGCTCGTCAATCCATTGGGCGATAACGCCCGTGGGCTTGTTGTCGGCCTTAGGGACACGGAACTGGGTGAAATACAGGTTGTGGTTCAGGATCTGGCCGGCATTGTTGAACACGCCACCGTCAGCGGTTTTCACGATGTCCTCCAAAGGCATGTCCTCGTATTTCGTGCCTTCGATGAGGCCGTTGAGGTTGTTGACGTAGGCATTCAAGTGTTTCCCGTGATGGAATCCCAGCGTTTCCTTGCTGATGACAGGTTCCAAAGCATTTGCCTCATAAGGCAATTTGATGAGTTCGTATTTCATAATGTTATATTTTAGTAATTAGACTGCAAATATAGAAAAAAGTCAAAATACAAAACCGACCGCCTATGTCATTCCCTTGGGAATCTATAGGCGGTCGGTTTTTACTGGTTCATGTACATCTGGTAAAGCGGAGAGTTAGGCTCCGACTTCAGACGCTTCAGGGCGCGGTCGCGGATCTGGCGGGTGCGCTCACGTGAGATGTCGAGTTTCATGGCGATCTCTTCCAAGGAATACTCGCGCGAGGTGCCTAAGCCGAAATACATGCATAGGATGGTGCGTTCCTTCTCGTTGAGCATGTCCAACGACTTGCGGATGGCTTTGCTGGTCGACTCCTGCTCCACCACCGCATCGGTTTGGGTCTCGTCGTCGTTGACATAGACGTCCAGGAAGCTGGCATCATCTTCATCGTCGAGCGGGGCGTCGGTGGATACAGCGCGTGCGTTGAGGCTCATCAGTTGCTCCACCTTGTCCTCGGGCATGCCGACTTCATTGGCAATCTCCTTGACGGTGGGACGGCGTTCCAGTTTCTGTTCCAGGAGCGACACGGCCTTTTTCACTTTGGCCAGTGCACCCACTTGGTTCATGGGCAGACGGATGATGCGGGCCTGTTCGGCCACAGCCTGCAGGATGCTTTGGCGAATCCACCACACGGCATACGAGATGAACTTGAAGCCACGGGTCTCGTCGAAACGCTGGGCGGCCTTCACTAAGCCGAGGTTGCCCTCGTTGATCAGGTCTTGCAGGCTCATGCCTTGGTTCTGGTATTGCTTGGCCACCGATACGACGAAGCGCAGGTTGGCCCTCACCAGCTTGTCCAAGGCGGCTTGGTCGCCTGCCTTGATACGTTGAGCCAGCGCCACCTCCTCATCCGTGGTCAGCAGGCTCTCCTTCGCAATGTCGGCTAGGTACTTGTCCAAAGTGCCGGCATTGCGGTCGGTAATCTGTTTTGAAATTTTCAGTTGTCTCATTCCTTCAAATCTTTTTATTGTTTTGGTTGTGTCATTTTAGTAGTAGAACGACCCCATCATGCCGTTGGGATACACGCCTTCGATGGTGGTGCGGCGCGAACGGCTGTTCTTCAGTGCGTTCTCAAGGTCGCTCTTGCTGTTTACGCTGTTTCCGTTCACTTTGGTAATGACGAAGTCGACAGGCACACCCGAGTTCATGAAGCGGCCTTGGCGGATCTCCACGATCTTCAGGCCGTTCTTGATGTCGAGGCGTCTCATGTCGTCCTTGCTGACGGGACGCAGCATGAGTCCGAATTCCGAGTTGTAGAAGCTGTCGCCTTTCTTCACCACGTCGACGTTGCCGTCTTCGTTGAGCAGGGTCAGCTCATAATGATGATGATGTCCACTGCGGTTCACATCCACGTCGACTTTGTCGCCGGGACGGTACTGACGGATGGTCTCCATCAGCTGGGTGACGGTGTTCACCTTCTTGCCGTTGATGGCCGTCAACACGTCGCCCTTCTGCATCCCTGCCAATTTGGCAGCGCCGCCTTCGGTGACGTCGGCCACATACACGCCTTCGATGAGTTCCAGTCCTTCCTTCTCGGCAAGTTCTTGGGTGAGTTCGGCGGGATAGATGCCGAGATAGCCGCGCTGCGTCTCGCCGTAAAGCAGCAGGTCGTCAACCACCTTACGGACGATGTTGGACGGGATGGCGAAGGAATAGCCTTCGTAGGAACCTGTGTGCGAAGCAATGGCCGCGTTGATGCCGATGAGCTCGCCCTTGGTATTCACCAAGGCACCACCACTGTTACCGGGGTTGATGGCGGCGTCGGTCTGGATGAACGACTCCACCTCGGTGCCTTCGCCCAAGATGCTTAGGTTACGAGCCTTGGCACTCACGATGCCCGCCGTGACGGTGGAGGTCAGCCTGAAGGGGTTTCCCACGGCCAGCACCCATTCGCCGATGCGGACGTTGTCGGAGTCGCCAAAGGTGAGGTATGGCAAATCCTCGGCTTCCACCTTAATTAAAGCCAAGTCGGTGGTTGGGTCGGTGCCGATGATAGTGGCGGTCTTCTTCACCTTATTATTAAAAGTGACCTCTACCTGGTCGGCGCCTTCCACGACATGGTTGTTGGTGACGATGTAGCCGTCGGGTGTCAGCACCACGCCGGAGCCGTATGCCTCCAAAGTGTTGCTGCGCGACTGGCCAGGATAGCCGTAGAGCTGTCCCAACAGGGCACCGAAGAAGTCTTCGTAGGTGTTACTCTGTCTCACCACCTTGGTCAGGATATGGACGACGGCATCGACACTGTGTTCGGCGGCATCGACGAAGTCGGGCGTGCTCTCGGCGGGTACAAAGGCCGCACGATGCACAGAGGCTTGCTGAACCTGTTCCACTTGCGTGACGGGTTCTTGTTTTTGTTCGGTTGTGTTCGTGTTCTCATTCGTTTGGTTTCCGCAAGATGACGCCATCAACAATCCGGCGAGCATCCACAACATACTCACTTTTCTCATCTTATCTTGATTTAAGGGTTTCCTTTTTATGTTTACAGTCCAATTAATGCCATTTTTCAACCTTTATTGCACCAAAAAGTGTATTTTTGTCGAAAAATATAGCAGGTTGAAATTATCAAATTATGTGCCAATCTGCGAGGAAATCATATATTTTTCAACGAATTGGAGAAGATGTTTGTAAAAAACGATACGATAGCGTTGCGTAGTGCCGAGCCTGAGGATGCCGACCTGATATTCCAATGGGAGAACGACCGCGACATCTGGCGGGTGAGTGGAACGCATGTCCCCTACTCCCGTTTCCAGATCGAGCAGTTTTTGTTGGGCGACAACGACATAGCCGCCCAAAAGCAGCTCCGACTGATGATAGACCTGACTGAAAATGGGCAAACCATAGGCTGCATCGACATTTATGACTATGACGCTTTCAACGGTCGCGCCGGCTTGGGCATCCTCGTTGACAAGGCCTATCGCCAGCAGGGCTACGCCAAGGCTGCCTTGGCTTTGTGCATTGATTATCTCTTCCACAATTTGTTGTTGCATCAGGTGTATTGTTCCATTGACGAGACTAATAGGGAAAGCCAGCGGCTTTTTGTTGGACAGGGATTTGAATTGTGTGGAAGAAGAAAGGAATGGATTAAGACGGCGGATGGATATTTGGATGTTTTGGAATATCAATTAATGAATGGATTGGGATGATGAAAACGCATGTACACATAGCGTTTTTGATATTATTGGCCGTTTTGGTTGCCTGCACGCCCAAAGGTGATGGCGACCCTATAGAGACGCGATTGATCGCGTCTCCAATAGACGTCGCATCCCCAGCATTGTCTGCCATCGACAGCCTGATGTGGCAGCGGCCCGACAGCGCGCTGGCGTGCCTCATCCCCTATTTCGACACCTGTTGTAGAGACGTTTCCCGAAACGTCTCGGATACATCAAACAACGGCATTTGGGGAGACGTTTCAGGAAACAATTTGGGAGACGTTTCAGGAAACGTCTCTATATACGACCGCCATTACGCCCACCTGTTGTTGGCGGAATTGTTGTACAAGAATTATTACGCCCAGACCAACCGCCTGGAATTGTTGCAGGCGGTGGCGTATTTCGATTCGTTGGTGGCGGACACACACGGTGTGTCCCTACAGGGTTCCCGCCGTAGGGACGCACGGCGTGCGTCCGCCCAAAATACCGCGTTTTTGGATGCCCGCGCCCATTATATTAATGGTGTGGGCTATTACGAGCAGGACAGCGTGGTGCCCGCCTGCAAGGAATACCTGAAGGCCGTGGAGGTGATGGAGGAG
>CAJOIS010000031.1 GCA_905234645.1 uncultured Bacteroidales bacterium
CCTGTTGGTCAAGGCCGGTGAGGCCGACGGTCTCGTCAGCGGTGCCCGCAGCACCACGGGCGACATGCTCCGTCCCGCCCTGCAGATCATCAAGACCGTCCCTGGCGTGAGTTGCGTCAGTGGCGCCTTCACGATGTTCCTGCCCGAAGGTTGTCCTTACGGCACCGATGGCCGCATGGTCTTCGCCGACTGCGCCGTTACGCCCATGCCGACGGCCGAGCAGCTGGCCGAAATCGCCATCTGCACCGCCGACACCGCCAAGGCCATCGCCAAGATCGACCCCGTCACCGCCATCCTGAGCTTCTCCACCAAGGGCAGCGCCAAGCATGAGGTAGTCGACAAGGTCATCGAAGCCACACGCATCGCCAAGGAGCGTCGTCCCGACCTCGTCCTTGACGGTGAGTTGCAGGCCGATGCTGCCATCGTGCCGTCCGTCGGTTCGAGCAAGGCCCCAGGCAGCCCCGTCGCCGGTAAGGCCAACACCCTCGTGTTCCCCTGCCTCGAAGTCGGCAACATCGCTTATAAACTCGTCCAGCGTCTGGCCGGTGCCGAAGCCGTCGGTCCCGTGCTGCAAGGCCTCGCCAAGCCCTGCAACGACCTCAGCCGTGGCTGCTCCATCGATGATGTGTACAAATTGGTGGCCATCACCTGCAACCAGGCCATTGCACAGAAACAGAAATAATATGTAGGGGCGGACCTGCGTGTCCGCCCTGTAACAAAAAACAATGAATATTATTTGGGCGGACACATAGGTCCGCCCCTACAAATCCGAACAATAATGAAAATCCTCGTATTAAATTGCGGCAGTTCATCCATCAAATACCAGCTGCTGGAAATGGAGAACGCCAATTCATCCAAACTGTTAGCCAAGGGCCTCTTGGAGCGCATCGGCCTCGAAATGGGCGAATTCACCCACAAATACAATGGCGAGAAGCACTACGAGCAACTCCCCATCCCGAACCATACCGAGGGCATCAAGCTGGTGCTCAAGGCTTTGGTCGACCCGAAGATGGGCGTCATCAGCGACCTGAAAGAAATCAACGCCGTTGGTCACCGCGTGGCCCATGGTGGTGAGAAGTTCACCAAGAGCGTCCTCATCGACAACCAAGTCATCAAGGGCATCGAAGACCTCTGTGACCTCGCCCCGTTGCACAATCCCGGCAGCCTGCAAGGCATCCACGCCATGGAAGAAGTGCTCCCCGGCATCCCAATGGCCGCCGTGTTCGACACTTCGTTCCACAGCACCATGCCGCCTGAGGCTTATCTCTATGCCGTGCCTTACGAATACTATGACAAGTATCGCGTGCGCCGCTATGGCTTCCACGGCACCAGCCACAAGTACGTGGCCGAGAAGGCCGCCGCTTTCGTCGGCAAGGACTGGAAGACCTCCAAGATTGTCACCTGCCACCTCGGCAGCGGTGCCTCTATCGCCGCCGTGGAATACGGCAAATCGGTGGAGACCTCGATGGGCTTCACGCCCGTTGAAGGCCTCGTCATGGGCAGCCGCACCGGCGACCTCGACCTCGGCGCTTTCATGTACATCATGGACAAGGAAGGCTACACCACCAAGGAGATGAACACTTTAGTAAACAAGAAATCCGGTCTCGTGGGCATCACGGGCGGCAAGCAAGACATGCGTGACGTGCGTGCCGGCAAGGAAGAAGGCGACGAGCGTTGCACCTACGCCTTCAACATGTTCGCCCACCGCGTGAAGAAGTACATCGGCGGCTACATGGCCGTGATGAACGGTGCCGACATCATCGTGATGACGGGCGGCATCGGCGAGAACGCCTGGTTCATGCGCGAAGCCATCCTCGAAAACATGGAAGGCCTCGGCATCGAGTTTGACCGTAAGATCAACAAGGAAACCATCGGCGATGCTGGTGTCATTTCTACGCCTAATTCAAAGGTCACCGTGGTGGTGTATCCTACCGACGAGGAATTCGTCATTGCACAGGACACCTACAACCTCGTGACGAAGTAAGTTTCATACGTACACAAACAAAAATGGGAGCGAGATTTTCGCTCCCATTTTTTTTGTCACTTTGCCCAGAATTCTATCCATTCCCTTTCTTCCTGACTCATCTTACCCATATCGTCCTTGTATTCAGGGTCGGGAACATACCAGTTTGTCGACTCAAAGAACTTCCTCAGTCCTTGGTCCTTGAACACATGACCGCGGTAAGCGAAAGGTATGTTCTTCAAAATGCGTTTCTCCTCCTTCGTCAGCGTAAAGCCCTCTTCGAAAAGGAAGGTTCTCCATCTGGCGTATTGTAGTTTTACGGCATTCATCACATCCTCGCTGGTCTTGTCGCCCCACATCAGCATCATGCCTGGATCCATCTTGTTGACGACAAGTTCCCCTTCCGGATGGAAATTCTTCTTGTGGAAAGTGATACCACCTTTCTGGATGTGAAACACGAGTTGGTCATAATACAAATCTCCTCCATCCGAAGCACGGCCCACGCCGTTAATAGTCCATTCGCTGGCATTCTTGAAGAAAGCAGGTCGGATGCCGAAAGACTCCCTATCACCCATGTTAAGGTTCAGGGTGAAGTCGTCAATCTGGTTATTGGCCCAACGGTTAGCGGCAGTCAGCACATAGTCGAAGCAATACTCGGCGCCCACATACCCTGACTCGTCGAAAGTGTAGGTATGCTCCACAATGTTCAGGCCGCTCTTGAAGGTGGCATTGAAGTGGTAGACAAACAGATAAGGGATTGTCTCCGAGTAATCATATTCACGCCCCAGCTCAAGTTCGCGCTGTTTGGTAAGTTCGTTGAACTTGCCATTACGGAAATAGCCCTCTCTTTCTTCGACGTGCGCCACCTGATAGTTCAAGCGCTGGCCGTTGATCACCACAGTAAAGTCATGGATGTTCGGATGCGTGGTAAGTTTCTTGTACTCCTCTTCCGTAATGTCCCAGGCGCCGCCAGGCGGGAGGGCCTCGAAGCCGACCAACAAGGTCTTTTCGTTGCCGGGATTGAAGAACTCGTAATAAACATGAACCTGTATCTGCCTGTCCACTCTTGTGACATCAAGAATCTCTTTCATGACTGAGATCTCGGTTTCTGTGACTGGGATGAGCTGGTTGCCCGAGGTGTAGTACACACCGTCGTTGGCCTTCACCCCAAAGAATGAAAGCACCATTAATAATAGGATGAATGTTTTCTTCATATTGATTGGCTATTTGTGATTAATGAATTCGGTGTTAATGGTTATCCGCGGTCGTAATGCGGCATTTCGTCGGGCAAGATGATGGAAAACTCGACGAGGCCACCTACGACTTGCTTGGCATCGTCCTCGTACCACGGCGTCTGGTAAATCAATTTCTTCTTGCCTTTCTTCGAAATCGTGTAAACGTTGGTGGCGGCATCGTCCAAAAGATGCCGAATGATTTGCTGCGAGCGTTCGTTGTGGCACTTCATCAAATCGCGGCCACGGGCGTCGCCGTTCACCTCGATAGAACTGTCGTTTTGGTAAAGGATTTCGCCGTCCTTGGCACTAATCGTAATGGCGATATTCAAGCCTTTGAAGTAGTCAAGTTGTTCCATAATGCGTGTTATTTTTCGGCAAAGATAGAATTTTTCTAACTTTGCAGCGTTCTTTAATTAAAAATGAAGAAACTATACCGCTATATCACCAAGTCGTTTCTGGGCACTTTTGTACTCACCTTTTTCATCGTGGTGTTCATCTGGGTGATGCAGTTCGTGTGGCTTTATGTCGACGATTTAGTCGGTAAAGGATTGGAATTCAAAATTATAGCCGAGCTCCTGTTTTACACTTCCATCACCGCCATCCCCATGTCGCTGCCTCTGGCCTTGCTTTTAGCCTTGTTGATGTGCTTCGGCAATCTGGGTGAACATTATGAGTTGGTGGCGATGAAAGCCTCCGGGATTTCGATGTGGCGTTCCATGCGACCCCTGTTGTACTTTTCGCTGATGCTCAGCGTGATGGCATTCTTCATCTCCAACAGCCTCATCCCCATCGCCACCTTGAAATGGCGCACCCTGCTGACCGACGTACAACGTCAAAAACTGGCTTTTAACATCAAGGAAGGGGTGTTTTACAAGGACATCGAGAACTACGTCATCTATGTGGACAAGAAAGGCAAAGACGGCAGCCACATCTACGGCGTGAAGATCTACGACCACACCGACCATACCGGCAACACCAAAATCATCTCCGCCGACTCAGGCTACATGACCATGAGTCCCAACCAACGCAACATCATCTTCACGTTATACAACGGATTCAACTACACCGACATCACGACGGACAACTACAAAGACACACGACCTTTTGAGCGAATGTCGTTCAAACAGGAACAAATCAAGTTCAGCCTCGCTTCGTTCGACATGACCCGGTCGAGCGAAGACATGTACAAGTCGTACCAACAGATGATGAACATCCGTCAGCTCTCGCAGTCCCTGGACTCGTTGGAGCGGCGTTTCGACAACAAGCAAGAGAACTTCACCCAAGGCTTTGAACGACGATGGGCCAACTACAACAGCCTCAGCCTCCCCGAACCCCGCACCGACACTATGATGACCAACACAAGCCATCTCCTGCGCTGGCCCCTGCTCGATAATTATGAAGGCGAGCAACGCACCGCCCTCGTCAACATGGCCATGAGTACGGCCCAAAACGCCAAGGACAACGTAGCCTTCAATAAAGTGGACCTTGGTTCGCAAACCGAGAACATCAACAAGCACAGGAAGGAATGGCACAAGAAATTCACCCTGAGCATCGCCTGTATCATCTTCTTCTTCATCGGTGCGCCTTTGGGCAGCATCATCCGTAAGGGTGGACTGGGCCTCCCCGTAGTCATCTCCGTGGTGTTCTTCATCATCTACCACCTCATTTCAACCATTTGCGAACGCATGGCCGTATTCGGCGACCTCAATATGTTCCTCGGCGTGTGGCTCTCGTCCCTTGTGCTGATGCCCGTCGGGCTCTTCTTCACCTTCAAGGCCACCACCGATGCCGCTCTCTTCGACGGCGACAGCTGGAAGAAGTTCTTCCAACGCTTGTTCAAACGCCACAAGGCTCCAGAACTTTCGGTCCCTGAGCCCTGAGCCTGTCGAAGGGCTGAAAACTAACCCATAGAAAACATTCCATCATGAAAATACTTCTACTCTGCAACAAGCCTCCCTATCCTGCCTCCGAAGGCGGTCCCATGGCGATGAATAGCATCATCACAGGGTTGCTGGATGCCGGACATCAGGTCAAAATATTGGCTGTCAACAGCGAGAAATTCAACGTCAAGGGAAGCGATATCCCTGAAGATTACAGGAAAAAGACCGGTATCGAGCTTATCGATGTCGACCTTCGCATCAAGCCTCTGAAAGCCTTTGCCAACCTCTTCACCAAGAAATCCTACCACGTGGAGCGTTTCATCTCCAAAGAATTCAAGGAGAGGCTAGTAGAAGTGCTTGAAAAAGAGCAATTTGACGTGGTGCAACTAGAGATGTTGTACATGGCACCCTATGTCGAGGATATCCGTGCCCACTCCAAAGCCATGATCGTGCTGCGTGCCCATAATGTCGAGCATAAAATCTGGGAACGCATCGCCAAAGAGACCCGCTTTTTCGTAAAACGTTGGTACATCAACCATCTGGCGAAGACCTTGAAGGAGTACGAGCTCTCTGCCTTGGAGACCGTCGATGGCATCGCCGCCATCACCCGCAAGGACGCTGCCTTCTTCCGTAAATACTGCTCCAAGCCCATCATCGACATCCCGTATGGCGTTTATCCTGAAGAGTTCACGCCGAAATACGAAATCGAAGGCAAGCCCAAGTTCTACCATATCGGTTCCATGAACTGGATGCCCAACGAGGAAGGCATACGTTGGTTTATCGATGAGGTGCTACCCAAGACCGTGGAGAAAGTCTACGATTTCGTCTATCACCTGGCAGGACGTAACATGCCTGAATGGCTCACAACGTTGAAGAATCCCCATGTCAATGTCATCGGCGAAGTGCCCGACGCCAAAGAGTTTGTTGCCAACCACGACGTAGCCATTGTGCCTTTGCTTTCGGGCAGCGGTATCCGCATCAAGATCATCGAGTCGATGGCTATGGGCAAGACCGTCATCACTACCCGCGTGGGCGCTGAGGGCATCCTCTACGACGAGGAAGTCAACATCATCATCGCCGAGAACAAGGCCAAGATGGTGGAAGCCATCCGCAGCATCCACGAGAACCCGGAGATTGCCGTCAAAATCGGACAAGAGGCACGAAAACTGGTGGAAAGCACCTACGACAACCGCAAGATTATCGCTCGCCTGCTGATGTTTTATGAGCAGATTAAGCCAGGGAGCAAGATTTCGTTTTTGTAACTATGGCCTATAGCCGATGGCCTATGGCTCGCTTCTGCAAAAGGCATAAACTTCGCGCTTTGGGTGAAGCAAGCCATGGGCCATAAGCCATCAGCCATAGTCAAAAATGCATCAAATAAAGAAAAATCACTATCTTTGTCCCCCAATTGATTTAACGATGAAGATATTCGTCCTCCTGCCCCGCATTCCCTATCCGCTGGAAAAAGGCGACAAGTTGCGGGCTTTCAACCAGATAAAGCAACTCTCAAAGCACAATGAGATTATTCTTTGTGCCTTAAATGACGACCGGAAGGTCAGCGAACAAGACGCTTTTCGTGCCTTACAGCCCTACTGTCAGTCCATCAGTTTCATCAAAATCACGAAACCTCAGATTCTTTTAGGCCTCGTCCGTGCCTTCCTTAAAGGCTTGCCTATGCAATGCGGCTACTTCTACAACCGCAAGGCGGTCAAAAAAATCGACGCCCTGATTGCCAAGCACAAGCCCGACATGCTCTTCGGACAACTGCTCCGCGTGGCTGAATACATCCGACATAAAGACCTTCCGAAAGCCATTGATTATCAAGATATCTTCTCCTATGGAATGAAACGCCGTGCCGACATCGCTTCGTTTGTCACACGACCCGTTTACAACATGGAATACCGTCGCCTGTGCCGCTACGAGGCCGCCATCTTCGACGACTTCGACGTGCGCACCATCATCAGCGAACCCGACAGGGCGTTGTTCCCCCACAAGAAACGCGACGAAATCCTCATCGTCCCCAATGGCGTGGACCACGAGAAATACCACCCCATGGACTGCGAGAAGCGGTACGACCTTGTCTTCACGGGCAACATGAGCTACCCGCCCAATGTAAACGCCGTTGAATACCTGGCCTACGAAATCCTGCCCATCGTTTGGAAGACCCTGCCCGACGTGAAGATGTACATCGCTGGCGCCACCCCCGACCCTAAGGTGAAGAAAGCCGCCTCGGATAAAATCATCGTCAGCGGCTGGCTCGACGACATCCGCGATGCCTACGCACAAAGCCGCGTCTTCATCGCACCAATGCGCATCGGTACAGGCCTGCAAAACAAGCTGCTTGAGGCCATGTCAATGCGTCTTCCTGCCGTCACCTCGCCCCTTGCCAACGCATCATTGGGTGCCAAACCCGACGAGGAAATCCTGGTTGGCAAAGATGCCGAAGAAATGGCGCAACACATCATCACCCTCCTCACCGAAAAGGAAAAGGCGGAACAAATCGCCCAGGCGGGATACGATTTCACAAACCGCGTGTATGATTGGGGGAAGGCAACGGAAATTTTGGAGGCCGCTATGACGGCCATTGCAGGGGCGAACCCGCGTGTTCGCCCTGAATAAACGAACAAACAACCATTGGAAACGCATAGATCCCGTGCCATCGCACAACCAGCCGCAGGGATGACATGCGTTTCCATAAACAACGAAAACAACATATAACAATATGGCACAACCAGACGATAAAAAAATCATCTTCTCGATGGTAGGCGTGAGCAAGATCATCCCGCCGTCGCGACAAATTTTGAAAGACATCTATCTCTCCTTCTTCTATGGCGCAAAAATCGGCATCATCGGCCTCAACGGAGCGGGCAAGTCCACCCTACTGCGCATCATTGCAGGCAAGGAGAAATCCTATAACGGCGAAGTGGTCTTCTCGCCCGGCTATTCAGTTGGCATGCTCGACCAGGAGCCGCAGCTCGACGACAACAAAACGGTGAAGCAAGTGGTAGAAGAAGGCGTGCAGGAGATCGTCGACATCCTGAAGGAATACGAGGAGATCAACAACAAATTCGCTGAGCCTGACGCTGACTTCGACAAGCTCATTGCTCGTCAGGGCGAGCTGACCGAGCTCATTGAGCAACACGACGCCTGGGAACTCGACAGCAAGCTGGAACGCGCCATGGACGCCCTCAACTGTCCCGACGGTGACACGCCCGTGCGCAACCTCTCGGGAGGAGAACGCCGCCGTGTGGCCCTTTGTCGTCTACTGTTGCAAGAGCCTGATATCCTGCTCCTCGACGAGCCCACCAACCACCTCGATGCCGAGAGCATCCAGTGGCTGGAGAGCCATCTGCAGCAATACAAGGGCACCGTCATCGCCGTCACCCACGATCGTTACTTCCTCGATCATGTGGCCGGCTGGATCCTCGAACTCGACCGCGGTGAAGGCATCCCGTGGAAGGGCAACTACTCGTCGTGGCTCGACCAGAAGACCGCCCGCCTCGCCATGGAAGAGAAGACCGAGAGCAAGCGTCGCAAGACCCTCGAACGTGAGCTGGAATGGGTGCGCATGGCGCCTAAGGCCCGTCATGCCAAGGGCAAGGCCCGTCTGGAGTCGTATGAGAAGATGCTCAACGAAGACGTGAAAGAAAAGGAAGAAAAACTCGAGATCTATATCCCCAACGGCGACCGTCTCGGTGCCAAAGTCATCGAAGCGCACGACGTCACCAAGGCCTACGGCGACAAACTTCTGTTTGAAAACCTCAACTTCAGCCTGCCACAAGGCGGCATCGTGGGTGTCATCGGTCCCAACGGCGCAGGTAAGACCACGCTGTTCCGCCTCATCATGGGCTTAGAGAAACCAGACTCCGGCACCTTCGAAGTCGGCGAGACCGTGAAAATCGGCTATGTCGACCAGCAGCATGCCGACATCGACCCCGAAAAGACCGTCTGGGAAGTCATTAGCGGCGGCAACGAACTCATCCAACTGGGCAAGCGAAGCATGAACTCGCGCGCCTATGTGTCGCGTTTCAACTTCGGCGGCAACGACCAGCAGAAAAAGGCCGGCGTACTGTCGGGCGGTGAGCGCAACCGTATGCATCTCGCCTTGACCTTAAAGCAGGAAGCCAACGTGCTGCTTTTGGACGAACCCACCAACGACATCGACGTGAACACGCTCCGCGCCTTGGAAGAAGGTTTGGAGAACTTCGCAGGCTGCGCCGTCATCATCAGCCACGACCGTTGGTTCCTCGATCGCGTAGCCACCCACATCCTCGCCTTCGAGGGCAACTCGCAGGTCTATTTCTTCGAGGGCAGCTACTCGGAATACGAAGAAAACAAGATGAAGCGCTTGGGCAACGTGGAGCCGAAACGATTTAGGTACAAGAAGTTGAAAGTTGATTAACCTGCTGCGTCAAAGCGAGCCGTCCATGTCATTGCTGCGCAGGTATGTGCGTTAGCATGGAAATCGAAGATTCGACGTAGTCAATCTATGGACGGCGGCATATATAAGACGGCTTCAGAAAGCATAGATTCCGACCTCCCCACATTCCAGCGTTGGAATGACATGTTTTCTGAAGCCTGCTTTATCTACAAAAAGAAAGACCCGACTAATAAGCCTGCAAAACAAAATTATGTTTTCTAAAAATAACTTCCTAAATTTGCAGCGTATTAACCCTAAAAAACTACCACTATGAACTTCGGAGAAGCAATCAAAAGCGTGTTTTCAAAGTATGCAACTTTCTCGGGACGTGCACGCCGTTCTGAGTTCTGGTATTTCTTTCTGCTCAACTTTCTCGTCTGCTTCGTGTTAGGGCTTATCCCCGTCCTTTCCTGGGTGTCGGGATTGTGGTCCCTGGCCATACTGATTCCTTTCTTGGCCGTCACCGTACGCCGTTTTCACGACATCGGCAAGAGCGGATGGTATTATCTCGTACCTGCCATTCCGGCATTGGCCTACGTGGGTTATCTGGTCTATTATGTGCTGAAAATCATGAAGGAAATCGGAGGCAGCTTCTCTGACACAGATGCCATCATGCAACATATCATGGACAACCCTTCAGGCATCATTGCCATCGTCGTCCTTGGACTTCTGTCCCTTATTACGACGATTATTTGGATTGTCTGGATGGCTAAAGACAGCCAACCTGGCGAAAACAAATGGGGTCCCAATCCCAAAGAAAACCAATCCCAAGGAAATGCCTGGTGACGAGCCGCAAAACATCTATTGATCGTAAGTTTACCCTCATGACTGACAAGGCGTTGTTTTTTCAGCGCCTTGTTATTTTTTGTCGCATCAATGCACCTAAATTGAAATAAAGCCTTTATCTTTGCGGCTCAAACAACGATAAAAACAAATTAATAATGAGAAAGTTTTATTTGACCTTATGCCTTTTGGCTGTCATCGGCAGCCTGATGGCCGGTCCTGTCGACCAAAAGAAAGCCCAGAAACTGGGTGCCAAGTTCTTGAGCACCACGGCTATCAGCCAGAAAAACGCCAACATCCAATTGGATTTGGTCAGCGTGGCTGCCGACCGTGACGCTACCGACTATTACGTCTTCAACGTCAGCAACGGAGAAGGCTTCGTCATCGTGGCTGGTGACGACCGCGTGAGGCCCATCCTCGCCTACTCCACCACTGGCAAATATAACCCGAATGACGTAGCCGATGGCTTCCAGTTCACCCTCAACGGATTCCGCAATGAGATCCAATATGTACGTGAAAACAACCTCGGTGCCACACCCGACATTGTCGCCGAATGGAACTCCGTGACCACAACAGGCAACCTTAATCGTAGCCATCGGGCACAAGCTGTGGTTGGCCCGCTTTGTCAGACCCTATGGAACCAAAACTACCCATGGAACAGCCAATGCCCCGAAGACCCTGAAGGCGACGGTGGCTATGTCTATGCCGGCTGCGCAGCCACGGCCATGGGCATGGTGATGAAATATTGGGATTGGCCCGCTGTGGGAAACGGTTCCCATACGTACAACCCTGACGGCTATGACCAACAAACTGCCAACTTCGGCCAAACCGAATATCATTTCGAACTGATGCCCTTGGCACTCGACTCCACGAGCAGCGAAGAAGAGATCTTTTATGTCGCTCAACTCCTGCATCATCTCGGCATCGCGCTCGACATGCAATACAGCCCCAACGGCAGCGGTGCCAGTGCCTTTTCTATTTACACCGCATTTCAAAGCTATTTCCGCTACAATAGAGACTTCCCTGAAATCAACGCTGGAGGAATCATCCCTGGCTATGGCTACACCAACGAGGAATGGGCTCAGATGTTAAAAGACGGCGGCCTTGACGAGCATCTCCCGATTTTATACTGCGGCTCCGATGACGGCGGAGCAGGCGGTCACGCCTTCGTATGTGACGGCTACGACGAAAACGACTACTTCCACTTCAACTGGGGCTGGAGCGGCCGCGACAATGCCTGGTGCCCCATCGGTGCACTCCACACCACGAGATACGACTTCAATCAAACCAACCATTTCATCGGCCACATCATCCCCCAAGGCAGCGAGTACTCCAGCCGTCCCGACAGTGTGAGCAAAATGGGCCTCATCGAAGAAGCCTTCGATGCCGTCCGCCTCACCTGGACCAACCCCACCACCGACCTCAACGGTAACGTTTTGACAGGTATCACCTCCATTACTATCCGCCGCAACTTCGAGGTCATCGCCGAACTGACCGACGCTCAAGTGGGAGCCGACATGGAATACGAAGACAACGGCCTCGAGCCAGGTCTATACGAATACTCCATCTACGTCACCAATGAGGCTGGCATCAGCCGCACCACCTACCGCAGCGTGCTCGTCGGCGAGAAATGCAACATGGTCTTCATTTTGCACGACGCAGGCGGTGACGGCTGGAGAGGCGCATCCATCAGCGTGGCCGATGAGAACTTCAACCGCCTAGCCGTCATCACCATGACGGAAGGCTCGTCACTAGCCATTGACATGCCCCTGCTGAGCGGCAACCTCAACTTCATCTGGAATCCTTGCTGGTATCACGCCTATCCTGAATACGACACCGACGATGAGTGCTCCTTCAGCATCCTCAACGCCAACGGCGAGACCATCTACACCTCGGCCGAGCTCGAAGAAGGCGTCTTCTTCTCCTACGACCCGTGCAGCGTCGACGCCGTTGAGGAAACCACGACGGACAACAGCGTCAACGTCTATCCCAACCCGACCCATGGAATGCTCAACATCCAAGGCCAAGGCATAATGTGCATCAGCGTCAGCAACGTGTTGGGACAGCAGCTCATGGAGGCCACTGTCGACGGCAACACCACCCTCGACCTGAGCCGCTTCGAATCGGGCATGTATCTCATCCGTATCGAGACCGAAAATGGCGTGACGGTACAGAAGGTCAACGTTAGATAATAAAGAGGTTCCCGCCTGACGGCGGGAATGGAGTTTTGTATTAAATAATCAGCGGCGGCTTGTGTTACAAGCCGCCGCAGTTTATAAAATGATAATAACTCCATTCCCGCGAAGCGGGAACCTCTTACCACTTCAAGATCTTCTTGAAGTCGTATGCCTCGGGATCTGGCACATAGGCCTTGGCCGCTTCGTAGTCGGCGGGGCTGATATACTGCAATCCGTCGTTGAAAATCAACTCGGCTTTCGGGCCGTTCAGGTTGACCAAACGAGGCTTGATCTTGCCGTTCTCATCTTCCACATCCTTGAGATACAACGGCTCAATCTCACCCTTGGGGTTGGCGGTGACCATAGCACCACTCACCCCCTTGTCGAAGAGCTTCTTCACGCCATAGCCCAGCAACGAGCAGTAGGTCAGGTCGTAGCCGTTAGGCTCAACGCAACGGATGCCATAACCGATCTCGACGGGGCGGCTCTTCACGTTCATGCCCAGAGCCTTCAAACGCTGTTGCAACAACAGGTTGAAGATATGTGCCTTACTGACGTTGCCCAACTCGGGATGGCCGTGCTCGTCGTAGGTGAAGGCCACACCCGACTTCTCGATCTCTTCGTCGCTCATAAAGTGGAACACACCCTCGCTGACGATGGCCACACCATAGTCAACACCCAAGAGTTTGCGCTTCACGATGGAGCTGACCACCAACTTGATGATGGCGTCGAAGGTAACTTCGGCCTTGTTGAACATCTCAGGGATAACCACCATCGGGCAGTGGCAGGCCGACGTCATGCCGAAGGCCAGGTGACCCGCCTCGCGACCCATGGCCGACACCACAAACCAGTTGCCACTGGTGCGGGCATCTTCGTAGATGGTCTGCACCAAATGCACTGCAGCATCCTTGGCGGAGTAGTAGCCAAAGGTCGGGCTACCTTCGGGCAACGGCAGGTCGTTGTCGATGGTCTTGGGCACGTGGATATTCTGGATCGGGAAACCGCTGTTGGCCAAGAACTTCGAGATGCGGTTGGCCGTCGAGGCGGTGTCGTCGCCGCCGATGGTGACCAACAGTTTGATGTTATTCTTCACGAAGAACTCCGTGTTGAACTCCTCGTTCTTCGGTTTGTAGCGACTCATCTTCAGAGCCGAACCGCCTTGTTTCAAGATGGCATCGGCATAGAGGAAGTCCATTTCGACCACGTCGGGATTGGGCTTGAAGAGGTTCTTGTAGCCTTCGTTAAGACCGAGGACGCGATATCCGTCCTTGAGGAAGGTCTTCGCCACGGTGCTGATGACCGTGTTAATGCCGGGAGCGGGACCGCCGCCAGCGAGGATTACGATGGATTCTTTCATAGGTTTATGTATTAGTTGATTATTCAATTACAAACTCATCACAGAAGATCCAAGCCTTCTGCCCGGCGCCGACATGGCCTTCGGGGCAGACGCCAATAGTCTTGGCAACCATCTTCACATAACGGGCATTCGTGCGCGGACGTACCGCCATTTCTTGGATGAAAGCACCGTCGGCATCCTCTGGTATGTCGTTCTTCACTTTGCCGACACTGCGGAAGTTCTTGCCGTCGTCGCTGACGAAATACTCCACCTCACGAGGCATCCAAATCCAAGAATACGCTTCCTGCAAGAAGCTGCCCGCCAAGCGGTTGATCTTCTTGGGTTGGCCCAGGTCGACGGTGGCGATGAGGTCGACGCCATAATAACCCTGCCATGCTCCTGTGCGGAAGTTGTCAGTACCACGCAGGTGGTCGATGAGGGCCTTGAGACCACCAGCAGAGTATTGTTCGTTGTACATGTTCTCCACCTTCACGCTGCGGTTGGCATCGATGAGGTAATACTGCGCGTCGATGGGTAGGCTCCAACGGCCGTCTTGTTGTGCCGCGGCACGCACGGTGGCGTTGTCCTTGAAGCACAGCGGATGCTCGTAGAGCTGACCGTTCTCACGCGGGTCGGTGCCATCCAAGGTATAATAGATCTTGACGCCCTCGACGGGATGACTCATGCTCACCATGAGGCTGTCGAAGAAGGTGTCGGACTGGGCGTTGATGGTCGGGACGATGACGATGGGATCTTTTTCGATGCGTAGAATGGGGCAGTTCTCGGGCTGCGTGGCCCAAGGCGAATCGGCCTTGTCAGTCATGGTGAACTCCAAGGTGCCGCCGTTGTGCACCTCGTCGAAGGTGACATAGCTGCGCTCTAAAGGCTTGCCGTTCAGCTTCACCGACTGCACATAGCAGTTCTTGTCGCTCAGGTTCTTGGCAATGACCTCAAACTGCTTGCCGTTCTCGAAGGTCAAGCGTGTGCGTTCAAAGCGTGGCAGACCCAGCACATAATAACCCGAGGCAGGCGTGGCGGGATAGAAACCCATGGCGGAGAACACGCCCCAGGCCGACATCTGACCGCAGTCCTCGTTACCGGCATAGCCATCGCGGCGGTCGGTGTAGAAGTCGTCCATTACCTTTTTCACATAGTATTGCGTCTTGGTGGGCTTGCCGACGAAGTTATACATATATACGGTGTTGTGGCTCGGCTCGTTGCCATGGGCATACTGACCGATGAGGCCCGTGATGTCGGGCTGCTCACGTCCCGTCAGGTTGGAAGGTGCGTTGAAGAGCCCGTCGAGTTTGGCCTCGTAGCTGTCGCGGCCGCCCATCAGGTCGACGTGGCCGTTGACGTCCTGAGGCACGAAGAAACCATATTGATAAGAGTTGGCTTCGGTCAGCGTGAAGTTGACCTGCGCGGGGTCGAAGGGGCGCATCCAGCCACCGTTGCGACGACCTTGGAAGAATTGGTTCTCAGGGTTGTAGATGTTCTTATAAGCCTGCGCTGTGGCATAGAACTCGTTGGCGATGTCGGTCTTGCCCATGGCCTCGGCCATACGAGCCACGCACCAGTCATCGTACGCATATTCCAAGGTCTTGGAGACCGCCTCGCCTTCCGCTTCGATCGGGATGTAGCCGTATTTCATGTAGGCACCCCTGCCACGGAAATCGGTTCTCGATGAGTGAACCATAGCCTCCAAAGCTTTTTCAGTGTCAAAGTCGCGGATGCCAGCAAAGTAAGCGTCGGCGATGACGGGAATGGCGTGGTTGCCAATCATGCAGTAGGTCTCGTTGGCCGCTAGTTCCCAGATGGGCAGCATGTGATGCGGGTTAGTTTCGTACTTATTAATAAAGGTGTTAATGAAGTCGAGGGTGCGCTCGCGTTGCATCAGGCTGAAGAGTGGGTGCAGACTGCGGAAAGTATCCCAAAGTGAGAACACAGTGTAGACAGGTCTTTCCGACTTATAGACTTTCAGGTCATGGGCGCGATAGCGGCCGTCAGCATCGCTATAGAGGTTGGGGGCAATCATGCAGTGGTAAAGTGCCGTATAGAACACCGTCTTGTTCGACTCGTTCGGGTCGCTCACCTCGTAACGTTTCAGTTCGGTGTTCCATTTGTCGTAGGCCTTTTGGCGCAGGGCATCGAAATCGAAGTCATTCTCGGCGAGTTCGGCTTTCAGATTGTTCTTCGCGCCTTCCACATCGACAGCAGAGAGGGCAATGCGCATGGTGATTTCACCATTAGACTCAGGAAACATAAAATAGACTTTCATAGGCCTACGATTAGGGAAAGGTTTCCCGTCAACTATTGGACCATCATAGTGATAACAAATCCATGGTTGATTTCCAGACTCTTCTATTACGAAATGCGTGGAAAACTCTGCATAGAAATACAAGTATTGGTCGTTGGCCCAATCGCGAGTACGACGGAAACCACTAATGGCATGGTCGTTTTCCACATTTATCTCCGTTTCATAAACATACTCGTCATTGACACCGTGTTCCATATCAAGCATCAGCCACTCAAGTTTGTCTTTCGGATAAGTGCAACGCATCATACCAACGCGATCACCCGTGGTCAACTCAACTTTCACACTATCGTCCAAAACCACGGAATAATAGCCCGCTTCGGCATCTTCATCCTCGTGTTTAAAGGCTGCGTGACTATAAAGAGAATCATAGTATGCATAAGCGGCTTCGTTTGGCAAATCCTGGTCAAACACAAACTCTTCTGTAAACGGCATAAACCTAAAGTCGCCATAATCGGAGCAGCCCGTGCCGCTGAGGTGGGTGGTGCTGAAGCCGAGGATGGTGTGGTCGGTGGTGTGGTAGCCCGAGCAGCCGTCCCAGTCGTTCATGCGGCATGCCGAAGGGCACCGTGGCACCAGGGAAGGTGTGGCCGTGACCGCCTGTGCCGATGAAGGGGTCGACATAGTTGGCGGGGTCGGCGACGTAATCGGCCTTAGGCTCCTGCGTGCAGGCCGCAAGGGCCAAAAGCAACAAAGGTAAGAATAGTTTTTTCATAGGAAGGAATTTGTTTGAGGGTGTAAAAGTAGAAAGAAAAAGTATTCGTTTTACAACAGCCGACGTTTTTTCATGGCATAATAATTGTACATTTGGAGTATTTGTAAAAAAAATGTCATTTTAACCTCTATTATTCCAAAAAAGAGTATATTTGCAGCCCAATTATTGAACATCAATTATTTTCAATTATTAACTCAAAACACACAAACATGAAAAAAGTACTTTTACTTTCGTTGAGCCTTGTTTTAGGCTTCAGTGCTTTTGCACAACAGCGTGTGGCCAAGAATGACGTCCGGTCAGCTCAGGCCAGCGCCCAGAAAGTCCTGGTTGGTAAGGATGCTCCTGTGGCCTCTTCCGCCCAGTTCGCTCCTCAAACCGCCAAGAGCGTTGTCGTTAACAGGTATCAGGACGTGCTTGAATACGCCGAGACCATGTTGACCTACTACGACCTCCAGTCGAACCAGTTCGTTGCCAACCGTATGTATCAGTTGCCCGACGGTAGCGTTGCCGTGACTGCCACCATGTCACACGAAAACAACCAAACCGCTTCTGACCGCGGTACGGGTTACAACTTCTACAGAGAAGGTGAATGGCAAGATGAGCCGGAAGAGCGCGTCGAGCCCTTCAAGACCGGTTGGCCTTCCATCGCCCAGTGGGGTGAAAATGGTGAAATCCTCCTCTCCCACGGCGGTGGCCACATGCAGTGCTTCACCAGAGAAGTTGCCGGTGAAGGCGAATGGGTCAACATGGGCCCCCTCCCGGATTACCCGGAAGGCTATCCTTACAACGAGTATCCCACCTGGCCGAGAGTGATCACCTGCGGTGACAACCACAACGTCATCATCGCCGTTGCTGCCCTCCAGCACTCCATCAGCTCCGATGAATCTGATGTCCGCACCGTGATGTTTCGTTCGGAAGATGCCATCAACTGGACCGTCAGCTACAGCCTCCTTGAAGAATACGGCTATGAGACGGGTGCCTTCTCCGCCGACGACTATGCCCTGGCTGCCAACGGCCACACCGTCGCCATCCTCTACTCGGGCTGCCTCACCAACAGCGTTTGGATGTTCAAGTCGACCGACGACGGTTTGACCTGGAACACCACCAAAGTTTGGGAAGACCCGTACGAAGGTGCCGACTGGGATGACATGGACTTTTGGTTTGAAGACACTCTGTTCAAGCCCATGAACGGCTCTATCGTTGTCGACAAGGACAATATTGTCCACGTGGCTCTCAACGTGTTCGAAATGGCCCGTCTCGAAGGTCAAGACCCGGGTTATTACACCCATTGGTCTGGCCGTCAAGTCGATGGTATCATCTATTGGAACGACACACAAGGTCCCCTTACCGACACCAATCACGATGAATATATCGGCACCGTCTACGAAGAGCACTTTGCTACTCCCCATCAGGCTCATGCCGCACGTCTCTGGTGGCCCGTCCCCGATGATCCTGGCTATGTCCACATGATTCCCGACTCCACCAAATGGATCGGCTTCATCCCGATGTACGAAGGCATTAGTTGGGAAAATGGCAAGTACTACAGTGGTAATGACTATTCCCACAAATTTTATGGTGCTTCCGGTCACCCGGCTCTTGCCGTTGACCCCCACGGCAACCTCGCCTGCGCTTATTCAACGCCTTGCACAAAACAAGAGAACGAAACTGACCCGTACTATAAGAGACACATCTATGTCAGCTATCGCAATGTTGACAAAGGATATTGGGAGCAAATCGTTGACGATATTACAGATCCTGAAGAAATTTTCGAATTGAGTGGCTCCGAAAACACGTTCACCATGAGCGCACCCAACTCGGTCAACCCGGGTGAATACTGGTTCGGTTTCCAAAGCGACCAAGAGGTCGGTTTCTACTGGGGCTCCAATGCTTCCCAGACCTCTGGCACCGACAACGGCATCTCCGTCGTCAAGGTGATCGCCGACCCCGATATGGTCAGCGTTCCCGAGAGCACCGAGGCTGTTGACGTGATCTACGGCATCTATCCTAACCCCGCCACTGACTATGTGATCGTGAAGTCGGCCATGGACGCCGAGGCTAACATCAGCATCTTCAACCTCGTCGGCCAGTGCGTGAAGAGCTTCAGCAAGAGCCTGAAGTTAGGTGAAAACGCCATCAGCATCGACCTCCAGAGCGGCATCTACTTCTGCAACATCGAAGCCAACGGCTTCACCAAGACCATCAAGTTCGTTGTGAAGTAATACCATTCTAAAGGTTAATTACAAAAAAAGGAGGCCCGAAGGCCTCCTTTTTTTTGTGCAAAAAAAAAAAAACCAAAAGCACTTGCATTTAAGAAATAATAATTATTTTTGTCCAAATTTTTTCCACAAAAACAAACAACCAATCAACTCAATTACTAATTAAAACCATTCAAAATGAAAAAGTTATTTACTTTAGCATTGGCCTTGCTGGTTGCCACTGTCGGCTTCTCGCAAGTGCAGAAAAAATCGATGCCGAGATACGACATCAGAAAGGACATGACTGCTATTCAACAAGCCCCAAGAACGCAAGGCACGATTGAATACGCCGAAAGCACACCTACAATGACCTCTACCAGAGATATTGTCTATGGTGAGATGGACTACACCTACTATGACTGGCAGACCAACCACGCCGCCATCAACAGAACCATTGTTTGGCCCGATGGAAAAGTGAACTTTGCTTTCACCTATGCCGGCACCTCCAATTTCACCGACCGTGGTACTGCCATCGGCACCTATGACATCAACACCGACGAATGGACCCCTTCGGATGGTCGTGTCGAGAACGAAAAGACCGGTTTCGGCTCCATCGCCCGCTACAAAGAAAACGGTATCGTTGTGGCCGC
This sequence comes from uncultured Bacteroidales bacterium, assembly GCA_905234645.1. Taxonomy (GTDB): domain Bacteria; phylum Bacteroidota; class Bacteroidia; order Bacteroidales; family F082; genus Limimorpha. Next base: position 19,669 of record CAJOIS010000031.1, read on the forward strand.
TCACACCGCTTCCGACACCAAGGTTTACATCATTGACGACAAGGACAACATGACGCCCAACAGCGTTCCTGCCGTCCTCAACATCGGCACCGACGTCTACACCCACCCCTGTGTGATGACTTCTGGTCCCAACCGCGACATCATCCACATGGTTTGCTCTGAATTCGATGACGGCGATCCTGACGGAAACGGCATCGAGCATGGTATCAGATACTATCGTTCAACCGATGGTGAAAACTGGGACATCACCTGCCTCGAGCTTCCCTATCTCACAATCGATTACGGCACCGAACATGGCGGTAACTGCTATTATTGGATGGAGACCACTGAAGACAACTGCCTCGCTCTTGTCATCAACACGGGCAATACCGACGGCATGGTGCTCTACAGCTATGACGATGGTAATACCTGGGAAAGAAAAGTTTACTTCCACGATCCCTGCCCTGGCGTCGAAGTTGAAGAATCGTTCTTCTATCCCCGCTGGACTTCCGCCCTTTGGAACGACGACATGGAACTGATGATGGCCTACGAGATTAATGGCAGTTCCCACTCTGGCACTTATAACAAGGTAGGTGGCGGCTGCGCTTTCTGGAGCGAATACTTGCCCTACCGTGGCACTACTGTGGAATGGGGCTTCGACCCGAACAACCCGATGCCTCCTACTCCCGGGCAACCCTTCATCATGGACTCCGCCTATCTCTTTGAAGACATCTATGGCGCATGGTGCATGTGGAGCGAACCCACGCACGACATGCTGCCAGAATACTTTGGCTATTTCTTCAACGTGGACGAAGACGGCAATTGGGAAGATCCCTTTGCTGAGGAATGGGAAACCGAGTTCCATTTCATTGAAGGTGGTTCTCTTTCTCCTATTGGAAATCATGGTTCCTACAACGCTGGTTCAGCCATGCAGCCTGTCCTTTGCAAGGTGAACGGCAACGACAACGAACTGGTAACCGTTTGGTGCTTCTTGGATGACGAGAACAGCCTCAATGACATGTTCTACTTCAAGCTCTTTGCCGCCTATTCTTGTGATGCTGGTTTGAGTTGGAGCCATCCGGTGAACCTCGTTGCAGGTGAATTCGAATTCACGTACAACGAAATGGTCTATCCTCAAGCTGCCGTGATTGGCAACACCCTCATCGTTGCCGCCCAAGTCGACAGCGATCCAGGTACCACCGTCATCTCCTCTTCTGAAGACGGTAATCCAGACGACAATGTATGGCTGGGCTATACCTTCGACATCACCGACCTGTTCTCATGGTACGATGGCATGCCTGAGGTTGGCAACAACCACAACGTTCACATGGACATCTATCCTAACCCCGCCGTTGACCAACTCAACGTCACCCTCAGCCAGAACGCTGAGATCGTGATCTACAACATCATGGGTCAAAAGGTGATGAGCCAGGAAGGCTTTGCTGGTGCCAACAGCATCAACATCGACAACCTGACCAGCGGCATCTACTTCGTGAACGCCGGTTCCGACACCCAGAAGTTCATCGTGAAGTAATTCACCTGAATCTTGTAAACAAAAAAGGAGGCCTTCGGGTCTCCTTTTTTTTGTGCTTTGCTATGCGTCATTGCGCCTTGCGACTCGTTACAATGTCACGCGCCAAATACACTGCCTTGCGGTAAGAATCGGGCGAAGCCGTGTTCGTATTGACAATGTCGAAGGCAGGGCCATGCATAGGTGCAGTGCACACCACTGGTAAGCCCGCCCAATAGTAGGCACTGCCTCCAAAAGCCATCAGCTTAAGCGGGAAGACACCTTGGTCGTAATACATAGCCAACACCGCGTCATACTTTTTCCACTGCCCGTTGACGAACAGCTGCGACACTGTAAAGGGTCCGAAAGTCATCAGGCCCTTGCGCTGGGCTTCGCCAACGGCCTTCAGCACCTTGTCGTCGCCATCCACCGTGACATGGGGATTGAAGCCCATCACGGCAATCTTCGGCGCATTGATGCCAAAGTCTTTCTTCAACGCCTCCGACAAGGTGGCCAACTTGCTGACAAGGAAAGTGCTGTCGATCTGGGCAAGCGCCTTCTCCAGAGGTAGGTCATCAGTGGCCAAGGCGATGCGCATCATGTCGTTCACCATCAGACGCAAAGGCTGAGTGTCCTTGAAATGCGAGAAAAGGTAATTCAGGTTGCTCTGAGCTACTATTGGACTGTCGGGAGCCATCACCAAGGCATCGACGAGGCCATTGCGCAGGTCCTCGACCGCCTTCTTCATCGACACCACCGACATCTCTGCAGAGAGTTCCGTAGCCGCTCCTGGCTCGATCTTCAACTCGTTCTCAACGATATTGATGATGTTGAACTTGCCCGTTCCGGCTTGCCTGACATCACGGGTCAAGGCATAATTCGGGGATTCCATGCCGAAATTCTTCTTGTAGTAGGCAAACGCCTTCGACTGGCCATACAAGATGGGCGTCAGCATTTCGAACATACGGGCATCGGAGAAGGTCTTCAACATGACTTCATAGCCGATACCATTGAAGTCGCCATGGCTCAACGCCACTCGCGGCAATTGGTGAGTAGGGGCATCTTGCATAGTTATCAATTTTTTATTAAGCTGAATTTCAACGTGAAATCAGCCTTCAAAGTTAAACAATAAAATAAATAAACAAGAAAAAAGCGGTGTTTTTTACGAAAAAAGTGCTTTTTCGAAGCCTTGCATGATGATTTTCGTTGCCCCAACCTGCGACTCAAGATAACGTCGGCAAGTCGCGGAAGACTGCACATAAAACGCCTCATCGTCCATCAGGCGTAGCACCGTCGCTTCCAATTCGGTGGCATTGTGGATAGGAAAAGCGCCCTGCAAGGCCACCAAATCCACGGCCTCCTTGAAGCTTGTGTATTTCGGCCCGAAAATCACAGGACAGCCAAAAGTGACGGGTTCCTGTATGTTGTGGATGTTCACGCCAAAGCCGCCACCGATATACACGAAGCGCGCATACTGGTATAGCTGGGAAAGGATGCCGATGGTATTGATGATTAAGACTTGTTTCGGTCGGCCCTTCGACCCTTCGACAGGCTCAGGGCTCAGGAACCTCGATTCAGCATCCAATTCAGTATAGCATTGGCTGTCGGGGAACGCAGTCTTGATTTGTGCTATATGGCTGTCGGAGATGTCGTGGGGGGCTATGATAAGGCAGTAGTCTTCAGGCAAACGAGATACAAATGTCGTCCAAAGACGTTCGTCGGGCGGCCAGGTGCTGCCTGCAATGATGCACTTGCGCCCATTGATGAATCGCTCCACCTCGAGAAAAGGCTTGGCCTGTTCCGCAATGGCCGCCACACGGTCGAAGCGCGTGTCGCCACACACCGTGACGTTGTCCATGCCATGCCGCGTAAGTAGTTCAGCCGTCGTCTCATCCTGCACGTAGAAATGGTCCACCGTCTTCAGTTGTTTGCGGAACCATGCGCCATACCAGCGGAAGAAATAGCTGTCGGGCTTGAGGATGAGAGCAATGTAGAACAGCGGTATGTCAGCCTCTTCCAAAGCCTTCATGTAGTTGAACCAGAACTCGTACTTGATGAAATACGCCGCCACAAAATGATGACGCTCCACCCATGCCTTGGCATGTCGTGGCGTGTCGGTAGGCAGATAAAGGACCTCGTCGGCCAAGGGATAGTTCTTGCGCACTTCATACCCAGAAGGGGAAAAGAAAGACAACAATATCTTATATTCGGGATGTGCCTGCTTTATGGCCTCAATGACAGGTCTGCCTTGCTCAAACTCTCCTAGCGAGGCGGCGTGAAACCAAATCCAATTGGATGAATCAGGAGCCTGAGCTTGTCGAAGAGCCGGTTCGATATTTGTCGTCCTTTCGACAGGCTCAAGGGCCTTAGTCTTACGACCTTCAACCCATTGCTTTGCCTTGGCGTTGCCCAATAAGGCCGCCAGCCGCACACCAAGCGAATAAAGACATACACCTATGGTATAGAGAATGCGCACTCCTATTAATTATAATAGTAAATCTCGGGCTGGCGCTGATAGGTCGGGATGTTCCAGCTGACGCGGATGCCATAGTAGAAGTCGTTGTAACGCTTCTTGGGGTCGGTGGGACCCACAGGCTCCATCACGCCCGTCTCGGGGTTGGTGAACACACGGAAGTCATAGTCGCGGAAATCGCGCGTGCGGGCGTAGGTCATTTCGAGGGCTATGGAGAGGTTGAGCAAACGGGTGTCGCTGAGGTAGAGATAACCCGTCTCAAAATGCAATGCCGCGCCACCACGCATGCGGTCGTAGCCGTATTGATAGTCGCCTTCCACAACATAGGGCGTGTTGAGCATCGTCTCCTGGAAATCGACACGGATACGGTTGCGAAGAAAGCCCGCACCGCCTTGCACGAAGAATCCGCTATTGGGATTGCGGCCGTAGGGGAACAGCTTGCCCACTTCGGCAAGCAGAAGCATACCGCGTTGGTCGATGGCCAGTTCGCTCATGCTGCCACTACCACCGATGATTTCACCGTCTACGGTGGTGATGCCCTCGCCAAAAATAGAGATACGATCACCCTTAACCTTGTTGCCGAAAACGAGGCTACCTATGGCAGAAAACAACCAGTTGGAACCTGTCTTGTAGACGAAGCCACCACCCAACGTGTTCGTGAGACCATACATGTCTTTCGTGTCCATGGCAGGCAACTCCAAGGCATAGGTCACCTGAAACATGGCCACGGGAACGGGGTCTTTCATAATGTCTTTCCCAGACTGTGCGGAAAGACGGCACACCATAGCCAACAAAAGGAAAGGTATAATTACTTTGCGCATAACGATTCGTTTTTTATTGAACGAGCAAATGCTGGTTTTAGTATTGCGCCGCAAAAATACGTATTTTTGCATGCAATTAATCGAGAAATGCTGGAAAACAAATATACAGAAGCCGTCCTCCCAAACGGCATTAGGCTGATACACAAAGAGAAACAAGGCGAAATCGCCCACCTGGTGCTGCTGGTGGAGACGGGTACCCGCGACGAGATGGCACACGAAAACGGCCTCGCCCACTTCGTGGAGCACACCATCTTCAAGGGCACACAAAGTCGAAAGGCATACCATATCTTGAGCTGCCTCGACAATGTGGGCGGCGACCTCAACGCCTTCACCACCAAAGAAGAGACCTGCATCCAAGCCACCTTCCTCAAGCAGCACTACAAGCGTAGCCTCGACCTCTTCGCCGACATCGCCTTCCATTCCACTTTCCCAGAGAATGAGCTGGCCAAGGAAAAGGAGGTCATCCTCGACGAAATCAACTCTTACTTGGACTCGCCTTCCGACGAGATCTACGACCTGTTTGAAGAGATGGTCTTCAAAGGACATCCATTGTCGCGCAACATCCTCGGTACCACCAAGCTGGTGAAAGGTTTCCGCAGGCAGGACATCCTCGACTTCATGGCGCACAACTATAGCACCGACAAGATGGTGTTGGCCAGCATCGGTGACATCAGCTTCAAGGAGTTCGAACGGCTGGCGATGAAATACTTCGGTGAGCAGCCCGCACACCTCGTCAGCAGGAAACGCGAAGCTTTCAAAAGCTACAAACCTGAAAGCCGCACGGCCGAGCGCAAGAACCATTTGAGCCATTGCATGATAGGCGGACTGGCGCCTGAATTCAGCAGCCCGTTGCGCATGCCCATTGTCATGCTCAACAACATTCTTGGTGGACCCGCCATGAGTTCCCGACTTGGCCTTAACATCCGCGAGAAATACGGTTTTGCTTACAGCATCGAGTCGCAATACTCAGCATACTCCGATACAGGCCTCATCAGCGTCTACATGGGTGTCGACCCCGACTCCTTGGAAAAAGCCATCGATTTGGTTTACAAGGAATTGAACAAGCTCTGCGCACAAAAACTCGGCACCATGCAGTTGCAACATGCCAAGCAGCAACTCATCGGACAGGTCGCCTTAAGCTATGAAAGCGGCATGAACGAGCTACTGAGCGCCACACGTTCGTTGCTCATGGGCGAACCCATAGAATACATGGACGACATCATCCGTAACATAGAGGCCGTTACTGCCAGTGACATCCTAGACATCGCCAACAGGGTGTTTGATAGGAAGCGGTTGAGTCAGATTGTCTTTTATGGAATTGAGAATTGAGAGTTTAAAATGGAATAATTCTATTTAAAGCGGAATATTCCATTTTGAAATAGTTAATTTCGTAAATGAATGGAATTTTGACAAAATTTGTTGAAATTTTATTTTATTGGAATTCATTTACTTATCCCAAATAACGAAAAATAATTGAAAATTTTGCTTGACAAAACTATTTCAATTTGTATATTTGCTGTGTGAAATGGGAAAAATCTCGTTTAAAACGGAAAGATTAAAGGTAAGCTTTGCTACTTTCTTCATATTGTTTAGTTGATTTGGTTGTATGTAGAGACGGTGTGTGCACCGTCTCTATTTTTTTCCGCCCAAATCAATTGGTCTTGAACCGGTATTTCACCTCTTTCAATTCGGCGTTGGCCTTGGTAATCTTGTTCTTCAGATTCTCCTTGTAGCTGGCCACTTTGGTGGCAATCTCAGCATCGCCCAAAGCGAGCATTTCAGCGGCGAGGATGGCGGCATTGAGGGCTCCATTCACGCCCACCGTGGCCACGGGGATACCGGGAGGCATTTGGATGATAGACAACATGGCATCGAGGCCGTCGAGCATACCCTTCACTGGCACGCCTATAACGGGCAACGTGGTGTTGGCGGCAATCACACCTGGAAGGGCGGCAGCCATGCCTGCGGCGGCGATGATGACCTTGATGCCGCGACCTTGGGCTTCGCGGGCAAAGGCCTCGACTTCTTGAGGCGTGCGGTGTGCGCTGAGGGCGTTCATCTCAAAGGGGATTTCCATCTCGTCGAAGAACTGTGCGGCTTTTTCGAGAACGGGAAGGTCGGATGTGCTTCCCATGATGATGCTTACTATTGGAGTCATTTCAATTGAGACTTGAGAATTGATAGTTATCAGTTATGGAGTTATAGCAGGTTGCTGAGCCTGTCGAAGCACCGTCACGCTATCAACCGGCCCTTCGACAGGCTCAGGGACCTAGATTTATGACGCAAAAATAGTTTTTTTTCAGGTATTGTCGAACCAATGACTTCAATTTGTATATTTGTAACGCCTTACCAAAAGGGCAAAAGAACTTCAATCCTTTGAAAATGAAAACAGTAAAGGTCTTAGACAAGGAATTTGGGCTATACATCCCCCAAGAAAAAATCGAAGCCAGCATTCAGGATGTAGCCGACCAGATCAACCGCGACCTTGACGGCATGAATCCTATGTTCCTCGTGGTGCTCAACGGCGCCTTCATGTTCGCCTCAGAGCTGTTCAAGCGGCTGACCATTCCCTGCGAGATCAGTTTCGTCAAGCTGACCTCCTATGCCGGCACCGAAAGCACCAATGTGGTCCGCGAACTCATCGGCCTCGACCATTCATTGGACGGCCGCCATGTGGTCATCGTGGAAGACATCGTCGACACGGGCCACACCATGCGTTATACCATACAAAAACTGAGGGACTTGAAGGCCGCCGACGTGCGCATCGCTACTATGTTCTTCAAACCCAATAATTTCCAATACTCCTATCCCATCGACTACAAGGGCATGGACATCGGCAACGAGTTCATCGTGGGCTACGGATTAGATTATGACCAACAAGGACGCAATTTACCGGATATTTATAAAATCATAGAAAACTGAATGCGGAATTATGAATGCGGAATGCCGAATGATCTCATTCCGAATTCAGCATTCAACATTCCGAATTAAAAAACATAACGTTATGCTTAACATCATACTATTTGGCCCTCCCGGGGCAGGCAAGGGAACGCAGTCGCAGTTCCTGCGAGAGAAATACAACTTGACTTATATCTCCACAGGTGAGATCCTGCGCGAGGAAATCGCCGCCGAAAGCGAACTCGGCCTCCAGGTCAAGGAAATCATCAGCCAAGGCAACCTCGTTTCCGACGAAATCGTGGCCAAGATCATCGAGAAAAAACTCTCCGAGAACATGGACTCGGCCGGTTTCCTCTTCGACGGTTATCCGCGCACCGTGCGCCAAGCCGAGATCTTGGACGAGATGATGGAGAAGTTCAACATGTCGCTGACAGGCGTATTGAGCCTTGAAGTGCCCGAAGAACTGCTCATCGAGCGCATGCTCGAACGCGGTAAGACCAGCGGTCGCGCCGACGACAATCTTGACTCCATCAAGCATCGCTTTGTGGAATATGAGGCCAAGACACGCCCCGTGCTCGACTTCTACGAAGGCAAGGGCAACCTGCACCCCGTGAACGGCGTGGGTGAAATCCCGCAAATCTTCGAGAACCTCTGCACGGTGATTGGTAGTCTTTAAACCTAAATAGCCCATGTCATCCCAGCGCAGGCCGTGTGCAGGCATGGGATCTATGGGCTATTTTAATGCGCCCAGCGAACGTCGCGCTTCAGTATTGATGGCGGATTGCCGCCAATGACTTGGTTTTCGCCGGCAAAGGCTGACTTCAATAGTGTGCCCGCTGCCAAGACCGTGTCGTTAGGCACCTCGGCACCTTTCAGCAACACACATTTGCATCCAATCCAGACATGGTTACCCACGACAATGGGCTTGTCTGGATTGATGCGTTCATTCTCCTTGTCAAACAACGGATGTTCGTCGGTGTCCATCACCAGCACATCCCACGCCAACAAACAGTCATCGCCAAAAGTGATTTCCTTGGCGCAGACGATGGTGCTCTCTGCCGTCATATTGAAGCCCGCACCGAGTTTCAAGTCACCACGCACCGAGAGCTTGGAGCCATGCCCGATGCTCGCTTTGCCACCGAAGCCCACCGTGCCGCTCACCTGCCAAATACTGCGTGAGCGCTTGCGGTCGTAATGGCCCACATCACCGAAGCCGATTTTAATCATCGCCGTCTCCACCTTTTCAGGCAGTTCCACCTTACCGTGCAGCTCGCGCAGGTATGTGCGATGCGACACAACGACAGGCAACTTCACGGCTGTCTTGAACGGGAAATAATGGAAATTGAAGCGCAGCGTCTTGGGGATGGAGCGGACGATATTCCAGAAATCGAATGAGGTCATGACTGTGAAAGATTTATGGTGCAAAAATAAGAAATCCTGAGAAGTGACCAAAAGTATGGCTTTTTTGAATTGAAACGGAAATTTTTTAATTTAAAATGAAATTTTTGCATTTCGAAACGGAATATTTGTATTTTTGTGCTATAAATACAAAAAAATAATGCTGCCATGAAACGACTTTACCTTTTATTAATACTCCTTGGCCTTGCCTTTTCGATTATGGCACAAGAACGCCAAATTGTTCAAGGCTACTGCAAGGACAAAAACGGCAAAGCCATTGAGAACGTGAGCGTCTATGCCCACGACTCGCTGCTTGTCTCAGTCACCGATGAGCAAGGGCGTTTTACATACGGTCACGCAAAGGCAGGCGAAAAACTCCGTTTCGCACACATGGTGTACGAGCCCACCTATTATACTATTAGGGAGAAAGACATCAACGGCAAAAACCTGACGGTCAGGATGAAAACCAAAAGCCACGAACTGCTTGAGGTGCAAGTGACCGCCAACGCACCTCATATTGCCTTTGATAATCCAGTGATGACCGTCATCGACTATACATTGCGCGACGACGGCATCTATCTGATCGCTTATCGTCGCCGGAATTCAACCCTGCTCCATCTCTCTTTCGACATGGACACGCTCCACGAGATGAAAATATCCTCGCGCTACAAGTATCTCACCAAGGACGCTTTCGGCGACATCTACGCCATCAACGACTACCAAGCCAGTCTGGTAGGTTTCATGGAACTCGAAAACGGAAAGAAGCTGCTGATGAACTTCTACCACTCCATGTCGCGGAAAGAATTTTACGACAAGTTCGCCGCCATCGTGGCTGCCAGCGACAGCATTTTCGTCACCGGACAACGCCATTTTTTCAACACAGGCTTAGGCTATTACCGACACCTCTACGGCAGCGACGAAGAGCCGAAACTGCTCCATTACATCGAGGACGACGAAGCTGCTGGTAGCATCCGGTGGCACAATGGCCATTACGAAGTCCAACCCGAATTCATCGAGCCCGTTTATGCCCCGATTTATGCCATCGACAACAAGTTCTACATCTTCGCTTACATCGACCACGAGACGGTAGTCTTCGATGCGGCAGGCAACGAACTGGAGCGTCATCCTCTCACCTTCCACGAATACCGCAAATGGAACGGCAAGATTGAACCCGACCACCGCTGGAAGCGGAAAATGCTGGTCGACCAGGCCCGAAAGGAGTTCTACACCTTCTTCGTCAACGATGGCATATATACCCTGAAACGCATCGACCTGAAAACCGGAACGGCCACCTCCGTGATGGACCTCAGCGGATATCCTTTTGCTCAGAATATGAGGATTCACGATGGCGTTTTGTATTTCATTTATCCTACGGGCATCAACCACCGGAAGGCATTGTATCAGGTAAGAATAGACTGATATTTTGATTAGTTATTTATCAAAATCGGTATGTTTTTTTGTAGTATTTAACTTGAATTTTTCCTAGTTAAACTATAAAAAATCACACTCTATGAAAAAGATTTACATTCTATTGCTTTTTTCAGCATTAGCTTTTCAAAGTGCCGTGGCACAAAACGAACTCCAAAATCCATACGCAGTAGCCAAGGAAGATGGGTTCAGCTATCGTTCGTTGAAGAAACTCATCAATATGGATAGCCTTTATGTCGGGTCACAATTTGAGAGACCTTATAATGACCTTATGAGTATCCTTTATTCTAGGGTAGGGCATTACAAGGACGCCATGCGTATGGCCGAAAAAGGCAACTTGTTTTCAGACAAGACGCGTTTGGCTAGTACTTATGAAAATGTGAGAACAATACCTTTGTCGGAAGTAATGGACAGCATTATCGAAAACAATCGTGTCATCATGCTTAACGAGATGCATTTTAATCCCCATAGCAGGGCTTTTGTCATCAGTTGGTTGGAAAAATGCTACCAAAACGGATATCGTTACTTTGCCGCTGAAACCTTATTTGCAAAAGACTCCTTAATGAACGAGCGGCGCACCGTGCTACTTGGCGAAACGGGATTCTATAGCGATGAACCTGTTTTCGGCGACCTATTAAGGACGGCGCTCAACATAGGCTATACGCTGGTGCCCTACGAGGCCGATGGTTGGGGCGTTGACCGCGAGAGGAATGAAGCAGATAACCTGATCAAGAACATTCTTGACAAAGACCACGAAGCTAAATTTTTGGTTTATGGAGATGGGGCATATCGCTGACCGCAAAGGGTGGTCGATGATGGGAGGATTTTTCAAGGAAAAAACAGGTATTGACCCGTTCACGATGGATTGCAGCGTCATGACTTTCTCTGAACAATACGAAAGCATGGACTCGCTGCGTACCGCATTTTTTGACCGCATTGATGCCATGCCCGTCCGTGAGCCGATTATCTGTTATGATACTGTGAAACGCATTTATCCAAATAACTCAGGCATGGATGTCACCTGCTGTCTGCCGCGCACGCGCTTCATCGAAGACAACATCCCCGACTGGAAACTATACAAAGGCAAGGTGCTTTTCACCCTCGACCGCCGCTTCATCGACGAAAACGGTTTCCCAAAAGGTTGTGTGAGCGCATTCCTGAAATCGGAAGGCGAGCAATGCGTTCCCATCGACCAATACATGTACGGCAAAGATGAAAAGGAGTTCAAATTGGCTCTTTACAAGGGCGAGTATCTGCTGAGGTTTGATGACGGGAAGGCATACAAATATGCCACAATCACCGTAAAATGAGTACGTTATGAAAAAAAACTCTATTCTTGCTTCACTATTGCTATTTCTTGCTTCTTCGCTTTTCGCCCAAACTAGAACCACCGTTTACGGCAACCTCGGCGTGGAGAACGTGAACATCAGCATCGTGAACACCCCATACGGCACCAGCACCGATGCCAAAGGGCGTTACGAACTGCCGCTTTTCGACCGCTCGGAGACCGTCAACCTTTATTATTCGTGCATCGGCTATCAGGATACGGTAGTGAGTCTCACGCCAAGACAATTACAGCGCGATTCCATCAACGTCAGTTTCCGTATGCACAAGATGAGTTACGACCTTCAGGAAGTTGGGGTTTCGGCAAGCAAAGACTTTTACCGCTCTGGTTCCAACCGCAACATCGCCGACATCGCGTTTTTGGATGGGAAAATCTACCTTTTGGAAAACAAGCCCAAGACCTCATCGATGGTCGTCCTCGACACCGAAGGCGTTGTGCAAACCCACAAGGACTTCGACCAACTCTTTGAAAAGCTCCACATTGACGCTTTCGATGACCTCATTCTTGTCGGGCGGGACAGTTGCTTGCAGGTATATCTTGATGAAAAACAGGGCATTTTGCCCGTTTCCACCTTCTCGCGCGATGATTACCGCAACAAACTCCTCAAAATTGTGTGCGAGTACAACGGGGCTTACATCGTTAGGACCATCGTTCACGACCGAGGACTTTACTGGCTCAAATTCAACCACGGCAAAAGCCAGGATTTCCTTTACATGAAAAAAGGCGGCTCCATGGAGAAGCCCCAATATTTATGCAGTTTCATCGACACCCTCGGCTACCGCGCCTGCCAGTCGCAATGGATGAAAATCCAAAACGAATACCATCAGGCGATGGCGGAAAACTTCACCCTCGAGTCCATCTACGATGAGAACGGGGATGGGAATCCAGTGCGCGAAGGAGAAAGCATAACTTCCATGAGCATCAAAAAAGCGGAACGAGGAAGTCCAGGCATCGACCTCATCAACGAGGGGATATGGGACGGGAATTTGGTACGCTTGGCAGAAACCCCAACCTTGCTTGGAATGATACAATGGTATTGCTCCATGCTGGCCAAAAAGGAATTCCAGATTGTCCCCTTGAAAGTCAACGGCATGCTTCAATTCGTTGGCCTCGACAACCGTGAAATCGTGGAAATCGGCCCCGACTTCAAAGTGGCGAAAAGACAGCAACTGAAAATCACTTCGGGAGAGCAATACTTCAAAAACGAGTTCCTCACCGACAAGGACAAGGGCAAGGTATATGGTTTGTTTGAGAAAGACGGGATGAGTTACATCGGCCTCTACGACCCTGAAGCAGGCACAGTCGGCATGGGACAAAAGGCCAGCAAAAAGATTTTTCCAAGGGTATTCAAGGTGCATGGCGGCTATGCCTACAGCGTGTTTTTCGATTCGGGGAGCAACCGCGGGGTGATTAGTCGGGTGAAGATAGAATAGGTTTTCGGGGACAGCAATATGGTTTTTCACTATATTTGCCTCGTCAAACCAATCAAATCCATTTCAACATGAAAAAACTATTCATCTTTATCGCCATAGCATTCACCATGGTGGCTTGCAACAACAACGGCAGCAACAGCAGCAGTAACAACAACACACAAAACACTGACAACAAAGCAGACACGGAAGAAACCGTCAGCGCAACAGAAGCTTCGGCAGAGCTAGGCAAGGCGTTTCTGGAAAACTTCTACCAAGGTTTGGCCGAAGTTATATGGGAAGAGGGAGACCGTGAATATGTAAGCGAACATGTCACACCCAACGCCAAACAGTTTCTGATCGACCAATATGAATATGATTGTCCAGAAGGCGAAGAACGCATGGCACTTTGGCTGTTCTCCTATCAAGGTGGCGGGGATGTAGGCGGCACCTGCAAACGCACCATTGAACCTGTTGACGGACTTACGTATAGGGTAACCAATGACTACTATGAAGATGATGGCAAAATGACCTATCAATACATTGTCAGTCTTGGACTTGTCAAGGATGGAGACACATTCAAAATCAATTCCATTACACCAGAAGGAGAAAGCTACTTTAACTAACCCTTGAAGGAAACCATTTAAAGAATTCTAATAAAGACCCTTCCAGCCGGAGGGTCTTTGTGCCATGAAAACGCAATTCAGGTTAAGATACGACAGCCGCTGGGGCGAGGAACTGTTCCTCACAGGAAACACAACAGAATTAGGTCTTTGGAACCCCAACAAAGCCGTTCCGATGGAATATGTGGGGCCTGGGATTTGGTCGGTGGAAACCGACGTAACGCCAACAGCCGAATACAAATATTTCATCCGCGAAAACAGCAAAATCCGTTGGGAGGAAGGCTCCAATCGCATCCTGCCCAGGGGAAAGGACCGCACGTGGGATTGGTTTGGCCTCACAGAACGCCAGACGATGAAAGGCGTGGCGGTGCCGTTGTTCAGCCTGCGCACGGAAGATGATTTCGGCATCGGTGAATTTGCCGACTTGCCTATATTAGGCGACTGGTGCATAGCCAACGGCATGAAAATCATCCAAATCCTGCCCATCAACGATACGACGGCACATTTTGATTGGCGCGATTCTTATCCTTATAATGCCATCTCAGCATTTGCATTGAATCCAGTTTATCTCAACCTCGAACAACTGGGAATCAAGGAAGACGCAGCTTTCAAACGGACACGCACTATGCTCAACGGGAAGGACTTTGTTGATTATCCCAAAATGCTGAAAGCCAAATGGAAATACTTCCAAACCGCCTTTGAACATCAATGGACGACGGTGAAAGACAACGAGGATTTCAAGCAATTCTGCAACGACAACACCGATTGGCTCCCCGATTATGCCCAATATTGCGCCGAGCGCGACGGCAACAGCACGGAGATCCACTTTTTTCTGCAATACCACTGCGACAAACAACTCCGCGAGGCCGTTAAGGCTTTACACGACAAAGGCATTATGCTGAAAGGCGACATTCCGATTGGGGTATATCCCTCCGGAGTGGACGTGAAATCGCACCCCGAATTGTTCAACCTTGACGTGCAAGTGGGCGCGCCGCCCGATGACTTCTCCGCCGAGGGACAAAACTGGGGCTTCCCGTCCTACAACTGGGAGGCTATGGCCAAGGACGGCTACGCCTGGTGGCAACGCCGCCTGCAGGTAATGGCGCGCTATTTCGATGCATATAGAATTGACCACATCTTGGGCTTCTTTCGCATCTGGGAGATTCCAAAGACGGCCAAGTCGGGCTTGTTGGGACATTTCAGCCCCGCCCTACCTTTGAGTGTGGAAGAAATTGAAAACCAAGGCTTCCATTTCATCAAAAGCAAGCATGTGAAGAAAGGCGTAGATACCCTTTTCATCCCTGTGCCCAACGAGAAAGACAAATACATCCCGCGCATCGAACTGCAAAAAACCAAGGTATACGAAGCCCTCAACGATGAGCAAAAACAAACCATCGATGCCATTTATGAGGATTTCTACTTCCATCGTCACAATGACTTCTGGAAGCAAAAAGCCTTGGAAAAGTTGCCTGCCCTTATCCATGCAACACCCATGATTGCCTGCGGCGAGGACCTCGGCATGATTCCCGCCTGCGTCCCTGAGGTGATGCAGGAATTAGGCATTATGAGCCTTGAAGTGCAACGTATGCCCAAAGTGTTCGGCCATCAATTTGTGCAGACCGAAGATCTACCCGAGAACTGCGTCTATACCACAGGCACCCACGACATGCCGACGCTACGCGGCTGGCTGACCGAAGACCGCGTCCGCACCCGACAGTTCCTCGACAGCCTCGACCTCGACGACCGCAAAGTCACTGCCAAGACCATCAAAAAGGTGATGGACAAGCATTTGGATAGTCCATCAAAGTGGAACATTTATCCGTTGCAAGACCTGTTGGACAGGGACGAAAGAAATTGGTCGCCCAACCCTGTGGACGACCAAATCAATGTTCCTGCAAATGCCAAAAACCAATGGAAATGGCGGATGCGGATGTCTTTGGAAAAACTATGACTTACAGCACATCGTGGCTAATTTCCGAGCCACCCGTACATTCGCTACCTGTGGTAGAGGCATTGCCCGTATAGTGCAGTTCGCTACCACCTGAAAGACGCGCTTTGATACTGCCGTCACTATGAATGTATGCCGCACTGCCTCCCGACATATCACCAATAAATTGATTGCAAACAAGGCCATACCTGTTTCCGACAACTTTTTTCGCGATACTGCTTGAGCCTGACAAATAAGCATCAAGGTTGACGACATCACCTTCAAGAATGACATCCGAGGCGCCACTTAACTCGAGGTCCAAATCGGTGGCGGTCACATGACCCTTAACATTAGAACCACCTGACAGTTCCATCTCGATTTCGTCAGCATCAATGTCGCCATAGAAATCTGAGGAGCCCGAAAGTTCAATCTCAACTTGGTCGGCATCGATGTCGCCATGGAATTCTGATGCACCAGACAAGTTAACTTCAACCTTTTCGCCGTCAAGGCCATACTCCGAATGGAATTCAGAAGCACCCGACAAGTCAACACTCGTCAATTCGGTGTTGTAGGGAAGAACCACTTTCATATCCGAGCCATAGCTGTTAGCCAAAGGTTTAAGTTTGATAACCAATTTGTTACCATCCATTTCCACAACGACATTCGGCATGACATTTTCGCCTGCCGTGACGGTAATCTGTGTGGCCGCATCGCTGACGGTAATTTCAAACGAATTATGAACTTCAAGTTCTGTGTAAGTAGCTGAGATGTCGAAATCCTTAGTGATAGGGTCGCCCGCATACTTGGAGCAACAGCTAAACGCTAACAAAACAAGAGTTGAAAGAATGAAAAGGTGTTTTTTCATGATTGATTATCTGCCGGTTATACCCCATCGGCTCGTCGGGTTTAACAGAATTGTTTTATTACACGGCTGCAAAGAAACAAGAACGTCTTGACAACCGTTTTCACATAACGGAAGATTGAACAAAATAGTATTTTTGTCACCATTTCAAGAAAAAATCTTATTTTTGAAGCCCAAATACAAACCATCATGAAATTCAAACCATACAACCATAGCGAAGAAGCACTGAATGAGCGCATCAGGCTCATCGTCAACGAAGAGAAGAAAAAAGGCAGCGAGAAGGAAGCCCTGCGCACCATCTTCCAAAGCATCGACTTCACCACCTTGGAGGCCTTCGACAACGAGGCCAAAATCAAGGACTTCTGCGATAAAGCCTTGGCCTTCCCAAAACAGAAGCCGCACCTCAGCGTGCCCGCCATCTGCATCTATAGCCCCTTCATCCGTCAGGCCAAGCAACAGCTTGAAGGCAGCGGTATCCGCGTGGCCACGGTGGCCTGCGCCTTCCCCTCGGGCATGATGCCCTTTGACTTGAAAGTCAAGGAAGTGGAGTATTGCGTCAACGAAGGCGCCGATGAGGTGGATATGGTCATCTCGCGCGGTACCTTCCTCGCTGGACACTATGACGAGGTCTTCGACGAAATCAAGACCATCAAGGCGACCTGCGGCGACAAGGCCCACCTGAAAGTCATCCTTGAGACGGGCGAGCTGAAGACCGTGCAGAACATCCGCAAGGCCAGCGAACTGGCCATCCTCGCCGGTGCCGACTTCATCAAGACCTCGACAGGCAAGGTGCCGGTGGCCGCCACACCACTTGCCTCCATCATTATGATTGATACCATAAAGGAATACTACGAAGCCACAGGCAAGAAGGTCGGCTTCAAGCCTGCTGGTGGCATGAAGACCCCCGAAGACGCCCTTACATATTATTATCTCGTGAAAAACATCCTCGGCGAGCCATGGCTCAACCCGAACCTCTTCCGCGTGGGCACGAGCCGCTTGGCCGGACTGATCCTTGAACAAATAAACAAATGCTGAATGCGGAATTATGAAATCGAAGATTCAGCGAAGCTAATGCGGAATAGGGCGAAGCCCAGCAGCGCATCGCGACATTCAGCATTCCGAATTCAGCATTCCGAATTAAAAAATACAATATGGCAACAATAAAAGGAACCTATAAGGGCAATCTCCGTAACGAGATGACCCATGTACAGTCGGGTAACACCATCCTTACCGACGCCCCCACCGATAACCACGGCAAAGGCGAAGCCTTCTCGCCCACCGACCTCGCCTGCGCGGCCCTCGCCGGCTGCATGATGACCATCATGGGCATCAGCGCGCAAGGCCACGGTACCACCTATACTGTGAAGAAGACCATGAACGCCGACCCGCGCCGCATCGGGCAGATCGACATCGTGTTCAACTTCCCTGCCAAGGAATACACCGAAAAGCAAAAATCCCTGCTTTGGGCTGCCGCCGAAAGCTGTCCTGTAGGCCGCTCGCTGCATCCCGATGTCATCGTCAACATCACCATGAATTTCCAAGGCTGATGGAATACGATAATTTGAAAGGACTCCGCCACAGCGTGCAGCTCGTTGTGGAGCACAAGGATACCGCCGCCGTTTACGGTTCGGGCGCCTTGGAGGTGTTTGCCACCCCAGCCATGATCGCCCTGATGGAGAAGACCTGCTTGGAAGCTGTAGCCGACAAGATTGGCGAAGGCAACACTACCGTCGGCATCGCCGTCAACATCAAGCACCTGAAAGCCAGCCCGGTGGGTTCCACTATCCGCTGCGAGGCTGAACTCATCGAGGTGGATCGCCGCCGTTTGATCTTCGAGGTGAAATGCTTTGAGGGAGAAACGTTAGTCGGCGAAGGCATCCACGAGAGGTTTGTCGTCGACAGTGAAAAGTTTATGAGCAAGTTTTAAACCGGCCCTTCGACAGGCTCAGGGGCCTTAATCTTTTAAATATGAAATACACCTACCGAACCCAAGGCACTTGTAGCCAAGCCATTGAGTTTGAAATCGAGGACGGCATTTTAAAGAACGTGCAGTTCTATGGCGGCTGCAACGGCAACACCCAAGGTGTCGCCACGCTCGTGGAAGGCATGAAGGCAGAGGACGTCGTCGCCAAGTTGGAAGGCATCCGCTGCGGCTTCAAGCCCACCTCCTGCCCCGATCAATTGGCCAAGGCCATTAAGAAGGCTTTGGAAAGTTGAGAGTTCAGAGTTTAGAGAAGAAAAGTTGGCACTATTACAATTTATTGGACTACGTTGCGTTAATAGAACAGATTAAAAACCATCAAATATGAAAAAACACATCATCTCCGTGGCAGTCTTGGCCATCGCCGTCATGCTGACCACTTTTACCAGTTGCAGAAAGCCTGTTGCTGAAGACGACACTCCCGCCAAGGAAGGTCTTTATCTGGGCATCATCGGATTCAACCAAGAACTTTACACCATGCCGCTCGGCCTGCTCAACCAAGACACGAAGCACGATTTTGAAAGCTTCGTCGACGGCCTCGCCATGCAAAACGGCACCATCCTCTACCACGCCGTCAACACAGGCTTGAACAGCTTGGCCAAAGCTAAGGTGCCGGAGAACCTAATCAACGTGTCGGTGGTGACCTTCACCGACGGTCTTGACCAAGGTTCCATTGCACTTTCCGACTTCAATTCGAGTAGCGAATACCTTTCAGCAGTCAATTCAAGAATCACAAACGAACTCATCGGCGGCAACAACATCTCGGCTTATTCCATCGGTGTGCGTGGTTCGGACGTGGCCGACATTGAAGGCTTCAGCAACAGCCTCAACAAGCTTTCGAGTAGCCCAAGCAATGTCTTCGAAGTCAACGACATGAGCGAAGCCTCCGACAAGTTTGCCCAAATCGCCCAACAGCTTTACAACCAAAGCACTTTCTACAACGTCTCGTTGAGATTGCCCGTACAGGACCCCAACACCGTCATCCGTTTCACTTTCGACAACGTGGAAGATGCCTCAGAATCGCAATGCTACATTGAAGGCACCTACATCCGCAACAACGGCATGGCACAGCTGACCGACATCCACTATGTCGGCTTGGAGTGCATGTCGGGCTACGCCGTTAACGCTGCCACTGAAAACATCTTCAATGTGTTTTCATTCAAAAACCTCACCGATTTGAATGGTAACCAGATGAGCACCGACTATGTGAAACAATGGAAATGGATTGAGTCGGTCAGCCAGTGGCAACGCAACAGCGAATTCACGCCTTCGGGCAACACCGAGATCGTCAACGAATACAAGAGCGCCATGATCATGCTCGTGCTTGACTGCTCCAGCTCGCTCGGCGCTGACTTCGTCAACATGAAGACCGCTGCCAACTCATTCATCGAGACCTTGAGCGGCAACTACAACGGAAGATAAAACAAACATAACGTCATAAACAAAAGGGGGAAGTCACCAAAACGGCAACTTTCCTCTTTTTTATATTTGAACAACATGGAAAAAAAGGAATTACGCACGCTCATCAAGACATTGAAAAAGCAGCACAGCAAGGAACAGCTTCTTGAACAATCAGAGAGAATCCTTGCCAAATTGGAACAGCATCCCGACTTCATCAAAGCCGAGAGAATCATGCTTTACAGCGCCCTCCCTGATGAGGTGCAGACCCAAGCCTTCCTTGAGAAATGGCACTTGAAGAAAACCATCATCCTGCCCACTGTGGTCGGCGACGACATCATCCCAGTGGAATATGGCAAGGACACCGACTTTGCCGTGGGTGACTTCAACATTTTGGAGCCGCAAAACGAACCCTATCGCGGCACTTTCGACCTGATTGTCGTTCCTGGGGTGGCTTTCGACCAAAATGGCAACCGCATCGGTCGAGGGCGTGGCTACTACGACCGATTCTTATGCCAACACATGGACGTGAAGCGCATCGGCATCTGCTTCGACTTCCAACTTGTCGACAACGTGCCCACCGAGCCTTTGGACATCAAAATGGATGAGGTCATCACGCTATAAGATGCAATTTCTTTCCATTAATTGCGGTGTTTCAAGATTTTTGCTTATCTTTGGAGCCTTTTAGACAAATACCATTCATTCACTATGAAAAAACACATATTCACACTGCTAGCCCTGCTCTTGGGCTTCAACTGCTTGAACGCCAACCCTGTCGACTTGGGGAAAGCAAAAACCATAGGCCAGAAATTCGCCTGTGCAAAATTCAACAAAGAGATTAAAAGCAATGACTTAAGCTTGGTTTACACAGGCGCCACCCATCGTGGCGAGGCGTGCTTCTATGTCTTCAACACCGGTGAACAAGGTTTCGTCATCGTCTCCGCCGACGACCGCTTCCGTCCCATCGTGGGTTATTCCGACGAAGGCCCATTTGTGACCGAAAACATGTCACCCGAGCTGGCTTTCTACCTTGACAAAATCATCGAAGCGCGCACAAGCCCCGATGCCGTTATCTTCGACAACACGCAACAGGAATGGGAAAGCGTAATGGCCACAGGCAAACTGCTCTCCCGCAACCGAGGTCGCAGTGTAGACTACCTCGTCGCCACCAAGTGGAACCAGGACTCGCCTTATAACCTCTATGCTCCCGAAGCCAGCAACGGCCCCGGCGGCAGATGTTATGCAGGATGTGTGGCTACGGCCATGAGCCAAATTATGAAATATTGGGACCATCCCGAGCATGGCACTGGTTCGCACACCTACAACTCAGGTGGATGGTGGGGCCCCCACTACTACAACCTCAACGCCAATTTCGGTGCTACCTACTACGACTGGGGCAACATGCCTGTTAAAATTAACAGCAGTTCTCCACAAGAACAAATCGAGGCAGTCGCCACTTTGATGTACCACTGTGGCGTGGCGGTCGAAATGGGCTTTGCCTACGATGGCAGCGGTGCCAATTCCGAAGACGTTCCCGGCGCCATCCAACAGTATTTTTCCTATTCGAGCCATGCCAACTTGAAACGCAGGGACAACTATCAGCTCTCCCAATGGCAGAACCTACTCAAGGAATCGTTCGACATCGGCTGGCCCGTCTATTATTCTGGCTATAGCGATGAAGGTGGCCATGCCTTCGTATGCGATGGCTACGACGACAACGACCTCTTCCATTACAACTGGGGCTGGGGTGGCAACAGCGATGGCTGGTTCGTCATCGACGAGATTGACTTCGCCGGTTGGGCTGGAGCCATCTTCAACTTCGTCCCTGCCGATGTCTACGACTACATGCCCCTGCAACCCGAGAACCTCTCTGTGGAACCTAGCGGCGACTTCGACTATGCCGCCACCTTGCAATGGACCAACCCCTCACAAAATGTCCATTTCAGCAACCTCACCTCCATCGACCGCATCGTGGTCACCCGCAATGGCGAAATCGTCTACACCGAAGACAATGTGGCACCTGGCGCCAATATGACATTTACAGACCACTACATGCCCGCTATCGTAAATTATACCGTATATGCCATCTCCCACAATGCCAAGGGATTGGAAGCCGTCGAAAATGACGTGCTGCTTGGACCCGTTTGCAACTGGACCGTCAACATGACTGCTTCTTCAGCCAGTGGATGGAACGACGGTGCCCTGTCCTTCGTCAACCAGCATGGTGATGAAATTGCCCACGTCACACTCAACGGGACAAATGCCACCCAAGTGGTTCACCTGCCCCAAGGACATATCGACATCCAATGGATCAAGCCCTCGGCTAGTGTCAGCCAAATGGGATTCGTCATCAAGAATTCATCCGATCACACAGAGGTCAGCTTTAGCGGAAGCTCTGCCGACATCACTCCAGGCATGTTCTATATTGCCAATAACAACTGCAACAAAGTCGAAGCCGACATCGCCGGTCCTGAGAACCTCACAGCATCCCAATCGGGCAACAACGTCACCCTTTCATGGGATGCCATTAACGACAGAGAAATCATCCACTATCAGGTGTTCCGCGACAATCTGCTTCTGGCCATTACGGAAGCCACGAGCTTTACCTATACTGAGACCGATGATACCTTCCACAACTATCATGTGATTGCCTTCACTGAAGACGGAGAGACAAGACCTTCCAACATCTGTAACCTTCAGCCTGAATCAGCATACCCCATGCCGACCAACCTGCGTTACGAAATGGTGAACCCGTCAAAGGCCAAGATTTCATGGGATGCGCCACAAGGCGACAGTCCGAGAGGTTACATGGTTTATCGTCGCCCTAAAGGCGGGGAGTTCAAGCGTATTAAAATGCTGTCGAGCACCTCTTTCTCCGACAACCTCGGATCGCAAGCCGATTCGCACTACGAATACATCGTCTGCGCATGCTACACCACCCAAAACATCCCGTCAGCCTTTGCCTCCTCACAAGAGCACCCCGAGCTGAACTTCATCGAGGTCAATAAGACCATCATCCCGCAGCACCTGAGTTTCTTTATCCATGAAGGCAATGTCATTTTGGAATGGCAAGAAGCCACCATGGCGGAGTACTACAACATCTATCGCAACAGCGAACGCATTGCCCATGGCGTGCATGGAACCAGCTTCGTTGATTATGATGCAACTTCAAATGAAACCTACCATTATGTGGTGACCGGTTGCACCGATTTCATCGAATCAAGTCTTTCCAACGAGGCCTACGTCGACTGGACTACCGACATCGATGAACAAGGCAGCCATCAAGAAGTCAGTCTCTATCCCAACCCGACGAAAGACAAGGTCTTCGTTGAGGCTGAAGGTCTTCGCGAAGTGCGCGTCTTCAACCTGATGGGACAGGAGGTGCTGCGTCAGACCGTAGACGACAACCGCGTCACCCTTGACCTCTCATCTCAACCTCAAGGTTGCTATTTCATTGAGGCCACCACCGAACATGGCAACACGACAACGAAAATCATGAAATTATAAACATAAACCCACATGAAGAGACTTATGAAATATGCAGCCGTCGCGCTGTTACTCGGCCTGGGCACGACCCTCGTCGCCCAAGAAGCCGAAGAGAAAGAACCCGTCTACAAGTTCACCGAGACCGTCAACGTGAAGCACACGCCAGTTGACAACCAAGGCAGTTCCGGCACCTGCTGGTGCTTCGCCGGAGTCGGCTTCGTCGAGGCAGAGATACTACGCATCTACGGCAAGGAATTCAACCTTTCTGAGATGTTCGTCGTCCGCAACGCCTGGACAGAAAAGGTGGCGAAATTCGTCCGCATGCATGGCAACAACACCCTCAGCCAAGGCGGCGAGGTGTGCGACGTGCTTTACATGATCGACAAATATGGCATGATGCCCGAGTCCGAATACAGCGGCAAGGTCATCGGCGAGGATCGTCACATGCATGCCGAGATGAACGAAGTCATCAGCTCGGTGGCACGTTCCATCATCAAGAACGGCAACAAGAAGATCTCTCCTGCCGGCCCAAAGGCGGTGCAAGGCGTTTTGGACGCCTATCTCGGCGAAGTGCCGCAAGAGTTTAAGGTCGATGGCAAGAAATACACGCCCAAATCGTTCGCGGATAAATACCGCATCAATCCTGCCGACTACATTGAGATCTGTTCCTTCACCAGCGAAGAATACAACAAGCCCTGCATGGTCGAAATCCCCGACAACTGGACATGGACCCAGGCCTACAATATGACACTTGACAAACTGATGGAAGCCGTCGACTATGCCCTCGAGCATGGCTACACCCTCGGCTGGGCACAGGATGTCAGCAACAAGGGCTTCTCAGGAAAGACCGGAATAGGCATCGTCCCCGAAGACCCCGAAAACGAAAAGCTTTGGGAAGAGATCGTCGCCGAAAAGCAGGTCACTGACGAAGACCACCAGAGAGCCTATGACAACTGGGATGCAGGCGACGACCACAGCATGCTCGTCGTCGGTATCGCCAAGGACCAGAACGGCAACAAATACTACAAAATCAAGAATTCATGGGGCGACAGAGGTCCTTACAAAGGCTATTGGTACTGCTCGGAGCAATATCTGCGCCAATACACCATCTTCTTCACGCTGCACAAGGATGCCCTTTCGAAAGCCATGCGTAAGGATTTGAGGCTATAAAACAAGAGGCCGGAGTCTTTTTATGGATGTTGATTCAGGCATTATTCATTGAATAATATCGCATTTTCGACATTTTTATTGCAAGTTCTGTTTTTTGACAAAAAAACACTATCTTTGCATCGTTGTTATTATGGATTATAGGGAGTCCATGATCGCAACATAATTGCGAGGTTAACACAATGAAGAGTACCATAATAGCCTTAATTACATTTTTGACATTATCATTCGGGATGTCATCTATTAGCGAAACAAAAGCGCAAATATTCATGTTTTATGACCCGTTTGAATTGTCTGAAACAGAAGAAGAACCTAAAGAAGAAGAAGAAGCCATAGAAGCAGTCATCGCGGAAAATACCTACACTGAGAATTCCACTTCCATACTATGGGTTGCAGCAATAATATGGATTATAATAGGAGGATTGGCGTGGAGATACTTCCGCACCCGAAAGATTAAACAAAAAAGATTGTATATGGAAAGATACGAACATCGGAACACAAGCAAGTCTGTTGCAATAATCGGGCTGCTATTATTATTTGCCTTTCCTACCCAAGCACAGGTTTACATGGACGAAGAGACAAAAGAAAGCGCCATGCTTTCCAACATGCCAAATGTGCCGCAACACAAAACCAAATACAACGATCGCGACATGTTTGCACCCCTCGAAGGTGAAGTATTGGTGCTTGGTTTACTTGGTGGCGCATACCTCATCAAGAAAAAAAGAAACAACAAAGAATAACAAGGCAGATTTACATAGTTTGTTCAATTGAAAAAAACGCTTCTTTGTATTGAAAATCAAATTATTATCAACGATAAAAAATAACAAGATGAAATTCAAACACATCCTTACCGCAGCCGCATTGATGCTCAGCGTCGCCGCCGTTGCACAACCACAACCTCCGATGCCCAAACCCGACGAAAAAGAAGGAGAAGGCTTCAAGTTTGACACCATTAAAGTGCTCCCTGTCACTTCTGTTAAAGACCAAAACCAAGCTGGCACCTGCTGGTGCTACAGTTCATTGGCTTTCTTTGAAGCCGAGTTACTCCGTATGGGCAAGCCCGAGTACGACTTCTCGGAAATGTACATTGTCTATAAAACCTACATCGACCGTGCCGAAGCCGCCATTCGCACCCACGGTGATGTTTCCTTCTCACAAGGTGGCTCGTTTGGCGACGTGCTCTATGCTATCAGGCACTACGGTCTCGTTCCCGACGAACTGATGCCTGCCGGTGCCATGCACGGCGACTCATTGTCCAACTTCACCGAGCTATCCGCTGTCACCGACCCCTTTGTGGAAGGTGTCATCAAGAGCCGCAAGATTCAGATGGACAAGGACGGCAACCCGCTGTGGAAGAAGGCCTTGGCTGGCATCTATGATGCCTACCTCGGTGTTCCCCCAACCGAGTTCACCTACAAAGGCAAGAAGTACACGCCTATGAGCTTCGCCGAATCAACGGGACTCAACATGGACGACTATGTCAACTTGACCTCGTTCACGCACCATCCCTTCTACGAGCCTTTCGTCATCGAAGTGCAGGACAACTGGCGCTGGGGTCAGGCCTGGAACCTTCCCATCGACGAGTTCATGCAGGTGATGGACAACGCCATCGACAAAGGCTACCCGATTGCTTGGGGTTCCGATGTCAGCGAGACCGGTTGGCTCCGTGGAAAGATGGCTGGCATCGCCGTGTTGCCTGACATTGAAGCCAAGAGCAAGGACCTGCAAGGTAGCGACATGGCCCACTGGCTGGGCATGAGCGCTGCTGACCGCAAAAAAGAAGCCATGAGTCAACCCACACCTCAAAAGTGGGTCACGCAGAAGGAACGTCAGATCGCCTACGACAACTACGAGACGGGCGACGACCACGGCATGCTCATCTACGGTACCGCCAAGGACCAGATCGGCAACGAATACTTCATCGTGAAGAACAGTTGGGGCGACGCTGGCCAGTACAATGGCATTTGGTACGTTTCCAAGGCTTTTGTCCGCTACAAGACCTTGAACATTGTGGTGCACAAAGACGCCCTGCCGAAAGACATCGCCAAAAAGCTTGGCATCAAATAACTCGTCACTATTTATCGACGATCAACAAAGGGAAGGCCTTACAACCTTCCCTTTGTTGAATTAAATCCACCTCTATGAAAAAGAGCATACTATTGCTTGCCTTTCTGGCCCTTATGGTCTCGTGCAACGCACAAAACAACAATAACAGCAAAAACATGAAAACAGAACGCCTGACCTACTTCAGTTTCGGCCACCACAACACCATGAGGATTGACATCGGTGAGAAATACAAGGTGGAGACCATGAAAGACGGAAGGATACACATCGTCATCGACGAAGGCTTCCCGAAGGAAAAGGAATTCTACATCGAAGACACTACTATCTTCGTCGAGCTGCAAGCCCTTGTCAAGGAGTTCAAGATGGACAGGTACAAGGAAGATTACCAGCCCAGGATGAGAATCTTCGATGGCGATTCCTGGTCGCTGTACTACAAGTACGACTCGAGGCGCAGTGTCAGCTCAGGCGGTTATATGGCATGGCCTAACAACTATCACGAGGCCCATCAAGCCATATCGGAATACTTCCAGAAATGGAGAGACTATCCCATCCAAGCCAAAGAAATCGACCTCTTCCAGTACACTTGCAAGAACAACCAAGGGCGCGACATCGAGTATCGCATGGAACGCGGCGAGCAGGAAGCCAAACTTTTCATCCGCAACGCCGAATACGACACGGACAAGGAGGTGGCAGTCAGCAACGACTATCTGACGGAGTTACAAGAGTTGGTTAACATATATCGCCTAAAGGAAGCATACGATCGCACCACTGACGACGATAGTACTTCCGTGTACCGCTTCTTCATTTGTTACAACACGGGCGACACAATTGACTTCACGAACTACTATACGACATTCGGCAGTGGACAAACGGCTCCTTTCTTGAGCTTTTTCGACCATTGGCTGCCCGTTCGCGGTGATCTTGTCAGGTTTGAATATAATTATAGAGTCACTGACTTCCGCGAGATAAAATACTACGTCATCAAAGATGACGAAGATTTCTCTCTCAGTTATTATGATGATAGAGGTCAGCATCATGAGGGCAAAATGGACAAAGAAGACGTGTTGAAATTACAGAAATTGGTTGAATCCTTCGGCCTGGACAAAGCCAAGAACAAGTTTAAGGGCAACTCCACATGGCACCTCTTCACTGATTACGATTCAAAAGATATAGCCCGTTTAGGCGGACGAGGTGATGACGAAGCCTCGGCAGAGAAAGTGCAACATATTTTTGACGCCCTTACAGCGTTCTTTGCGCCTTATCTCCAGTAGCCTTAATGCTTGATCTGCTCAAACCCCTTGCCGTAGGCGCCCATCACGGTGTTCATCGTCATGAAGGCCTTGGGGTCTTCTTCTTTTACGATTCTTAAGATCTGTTGCGACTCACGCTTATGTGCCACCACCATGAGGATGGGACCTTCGTGCTTGGTGTACCAGCCTGTACCGTTGATGACCGTCACGCCACGTTGCATCTCATTGGCAATGCGATCGGCCACCTTGTCAGGCTCGGAAGTGAAGATGAAAGCTTGAACCGTCTGCTTGTTACCCGTCAGCACAAGGTCAATGCAATAGCTGCACACGCCCATCACCACACAGCTGTAGATAAAGTCCTCGATAGTGTTGCCCACAATGAAACCGCAAGCAATGATGATGATGTCGCAGAGCAGGATGACACGTCCTTGAGAGATGTTACGGTACTTACATACAATCATGGCGATGATGTCGGTACCACCTGTGCTGCCGCCCTGGGTGAAAGCCACGCCAATGCTCAAGCCCGCCAAGCCACCACCGAGAATAGCCGCCAGAAAATGGTCGCTGACAAAGGGCTGCATCGTGCCAGCCATCATCGGGTCGGTGATAAAGTGTTGCAACAAAGACATGAACACAGAAGCCATGATGATGGAATAGGCCGTCTTGATGCCAAAGCCCACACCGATGACTTTGAGCGCGATGAGCAGTAGGATGGCATTGATGACGAACACAGAGATACCTGTGGAGAGACCCGTGCCCCAATAAATTAATGCCGCAATGCCACTCACGCCGCCGCCCATGAGGTGGTTCGGGATAAGGAAGGCCGTCCAACCCAAGCACATGCAAAACAACGCCAAGGTGATGATGACATATCGCTTCACCTCAGCCAATACGGATTTTTTGTCTGCTTTCATAACAGATTGGTTTTATGTGGCAAATGTATAGATATTTTGCTTAAAAAAAAGAAAAAAACCTCCCGATTTTTCATCAGGAGGCCTCTCCGTACCCGAGGCCGGGCTCGAACCGGCACGCCTTTAAAGGGCAAGGGATTTTAAGTCCCTCGTGTCTACCAATTCCACCACTCAGGCACTTACACAAAAAATCCCGATGTGGAGCGGAAAACGAGACTCGAACTCGCGACCCCGACCTTGGCAAGGTCGTGCTCTACCAACTGAGCTATTTCCGCTTGTCTGCGACAATCGGCATTCTTGTTCGCGACTCGGCATAATCAAACTCCGTTTGCTTCTGCTCTCGCTGCTCCAAGAATTCCGCCTGCTATCACAGCTTGGCTTTTGAGCGGAAAACGAGACTCGAACTCGCGACCCCGACCTTGGCAAGGTCGTGCTCTACCAACTGAGCTATTTCCGCTTGCGAATTGCGCGGCAAAAGTACAACTTTTTTCGATACCACAAACAATTTATGGAAAAAAATTATTCTTGTATCGTTAAAGATTTGATTATAAACCTTTAACGATTTAATAACTTTTTAATCTCATTCAGCTTCATCAAAGCCTCGACAGGCGTCAATGTGTCGATGTTGGTATTGAGGATGTCTTCCTTGATCTGCAACAGCAACGGGTCGTCCAGCTGAATGAAGCTCAACTGCATGGCATCGTCTTGTTTCTTAGTGGCGGCTTTCTCCACATCCTCACTCGTGTGCGATTTCTCCAAAACCGTCAACAGAGATGTGGCGCGCTCGATAACCTTGCGCGGCATACCCGCCATCTCGGCCACATGGATACCGAAACTGTGGGCGCTGCCGCCACGCTTTAGTTTGCGCAAGAAGACCACCTTATTGCCGACTTCCTTCACCGACACGTGGTAGTTCTTGATGCGGGCAAAAGAGTCTTCCATTTCATTCAATTCATGATAATGCGTGGCAAACATCACCTTGGCGCGGCTCACGGGATGGTCGTGCAAGAACTCCGTGATGGCCCAAGCGATGCTGATACCGTCATAGGTGCTGGTACCGCGCCCAATCTCATCAAGCAGCACAAGACTCCTCGACGATACGTTGTTCAAAATACTCGCAGTCTCGTTCATCTCCACCATGAAAGTAGACTCACCCGACGAGATGTTGTCGGAGGCGCCCACACGGGTGAAGATCTTGTCCACCAACCCGATACGTGCCGAAGCAGCCGGAACAAAGCAACCCATCTGCGCCAACAGCACAATCAATGCCGTCTGTCGCAGCAAGGCCGACTTACCCGACATATTGGGACCCGTGATGATGATGATCTGTTGCTTGTCACGGTCGAGGTACACGTCGTTGGCAATATAGCTCTCGCCCACGGGCATCATCTGCTCGATGACGGGATGGCGGCCCTCCTTGATATCCAAGACATACGAGTCGTCAATAACAGGGCGTACATAGTTGTATTTCAACGAAATATCAGCGAAACTAACCAAGCAATCGATGCGGGCAACGAGGGAAGCATCCACTTGTATCGGCTCCACGAATTCCGTCACGGCAGTGACTAACTCATTGTAAAGCCTTTGCTCAATAATGCTGATTTTCTCCTCCGCACCAAGAATCTTCTGCTCATATTCCTTCAACTCTTCTGTGATATAGCGCTCAGCGTTGGTGAGGGTCTGCTTGCGAATCCATTCTTGTGGCACCTTGTCCTTGTGTGCATTGGTGACCTCGAGATAATAGCCGAACACGTTATTATAGCCCACCTTCAGCGAGCTGATGCCCGTGGCTTCCATCTCGCGGCGTTGTATGCCCATCAGGTATTCCTTGCCCGAACGCGACAGGTTGCGCAGGTCGTCCAACTCATCATCCACACCATCAGCGATGTAATTGCCTTTGGAGAGCAAGGCCGGCGCGTCGGGGTTGAGTTCCTTCTTGATCTTTTCTCGGATAGACACACAGGGATTGAACTGCTCGGCATATTTCTGCAACGAAGGATGTCCGCTCTCCTCGCAGGCGGTCTTTAAAATCTCAATCTGGTCCAAGGCACGACCTACCTGCAGCAACTCCCTGGGATTCACCCTCGACAGCGACACCTTCGAAATCAGTCGCTCCAAATCACCAACTTGCCTTACAGCCTCTTGGAATTTGGCAATCAAGTCGCGGTTTTCGGTGAAGAACTGCACCACCTCATAACGTGCCTCGATCTGTTCCTTGTTTTTCAAGGGCAGGCTCAGCCAGCGGCGCATCAGCCGGCCACCCATCGGTGAAACCGTCTTATCGATGACATCGATCAAGGTCTTGGCGTTCATGTTCGACGTGTGCAGCAGCTCCAAATTACGAATGGTGAATTTGTCTAACCACACATACTGTCCTTGGTCGATGCGAGATAGCGAAGTGATATGGTTGAGCTTGTCGTGTTGCGTCTCAATGAGGTAATGTATCGCCGCACCCGCAGCCACAATGCCTTTCGGGAAATCGTCGACGCCGAAACCTTTCAGCGATACCGTATGGAAATGTTTGTTGAGAATCTCGTTGGCGTAGTCGTCGGTGAAGACCCAGTCGTCGAACACGGTGAGGTAATACTTCGCACTGAACAGGTCTATGAAATCCTTGCGTTTGTTGCGTTGCACCAGCACCTCGGAAGGGTTGAAGCTCTGCAACAACTTGTCGATGTATTCGTTGGTGCCTTGCGTCAGGAAAAATTCGCCCGTTGAGACATCCAAAAAAGCGACACCCGAAATCTCCTTTTCGAGATGCATCGAAGCAAGGAAATTGTTCTCTTTCTGCTCCAACACATTGTCGTTGTAAGTCACGCCAGGAGTAACCAATTCCACGATGCCGCGCTTCACCAGTTTTTTGGCCAATTTCGGGTCTTCAAGTTGCTCGCAGACAGCCACTTTCAGTCCTGCACGGACCAACTTGGGCAGATAAGTATCCAAGGCATGGTGCGGAAAACCGGCCAATTCGATATCGGCAGAAGCGCCATTAGAGCGTTTAGTCAGCACAATGCCCAATATCTTGGACGACTTCACCGCGTCCTCGCCATAAGTTTCGTAGAAATCGCCCACGCGAAACAACAACATGGCATCGGGGTATTTCGCCTTAAATGAGAAATACTGTTTCATCAAAGGGGTTTCGGTCGCTTTTTCTGCCATACAAACTTGAATTAATGGGTACAAAATTATAAAATTTTCACTTATTTTGCGGCCTAAAAAGAAAAACATGCGCAAACTCAGTATGGACGAACTGAACCGCATCAGCAAGGAAGACTTTGAACAAGCGGACAAAACACCTATTATTATTGTCCTCGATAACATTCGCTCGTTAAGCAATGTAGGGGCCTTCTTCCGCACCGCAGACGCTTTTCGCATCAAAGAGTTGTTCCTTTGCGGCATTACGGCCTGTCCGCCCCACCGCGAAATCCACAAGACCGCTTTGGGTGCCGACGAAACCGTGAGATGGCGTTACTTCGACACCACCGAAGCAGCTTGCCAAGCATTGAAGGCCGAAAACTATAAGATTTTTGCCGTCGAGCAGGTGGAAGGCAGCACCATGCTGCAAAATTTCATTTTTGAACCACATACCGCTTATGTCTTGGGCAACGAGGTTGAGGGGGTAAGCGAGGAGGTTTTACCGTTTTGCGAAGGTGCCATCGAGTTGCCTCAAGAGGGTACAAAACACTCTTTGAACGTCTCCGTTTGTGCCGGCATCGTCATGTGGAAAGCCTTCGAACAACTGAAAATTGGGACAAAATGAGGTCGTTTTAAGCATTTTTTATTCTTTTTTTGAAAAAACAGCAAAAAAACAGCATTTTTTTTCAACAATTTGTGTTGACAATTAAAATATTTCCTATTTTTGTCGCTAATTAGAAAGAGTAGAATATATCAAATAATTGAATCAATTAACTAAATTACAAACCTAACACAATTACGTTATGAAGAAAAATTTGACAATTTCGAAGCTCATGATGCTTATCGTCATGGCTGTCCTTCCCTTCAGCATGTATGCCCAG
>CAJOIS010000032.1 GCA_905234645.1 uncultured Bacteroidales bacterium
CCAGCCATAGCTCTTACCAGTCAGAGCGCCAGTGCTGTGTTCACGGGCGAGCTTCTTGTAAGCGCCATAGAGGTAACCGATCTCACGGCCACCGACGCCAACGTCACCAGCAGGTGAGTCTTGGTCAGGACCGATGTTTCTCCAAAGCTCATACATGAAGGCCTGGCAGAAACGCATGATTTCAGCGTCGGACTTGCCCGTCGGGTCGAAGTCGGCACCGCCCTTACCACCGCCGAGAGGCAGGTTGGTCAGGGAGTTCTTGAAGATCTGTTCGAAGCCCAAGAACTTCAGCATGGAGACATTGACAGCCGGGTGGAAGCGGAGACCACCTTTGTAAGCGCCAAGAGCGGCGTTGAACTGCACACGGTAACCTAAGTTGGTGCAGACTTCACCCTTATCGTTGACCCAAGTCACACGGAAAGTGAAGATACGATCGGG
The DNA here is from genome assembly GCA_905234645.1 of uncultured Bacteroidales bacterium. Classification (GTDB taxonomy): domain Bacteria; phylum Bacteroidota; class Bacteroidia; order Bacteroidales; family F082; genus Limimorpha. The sequence continues at coordinate 439 of CAJOIS010000032.1, forward strand.
CTCAACAAGGCGCTCGATGATTTTCGCTTTCTCGAATTCGGGATGCTCGTTGTACACTTTCTCAATGGAAACCAGGACCTCTTCGACGGCCTGCAAATACTCTTTTTCACCAGGATGTTTGGCTTCAAGAGCCTTCATGATTTCTTTTGACTTTAATTAAAGGTTTATTATTTGTGTTAGAAAGTTTACTGCTTTTAGAAAGCGGTGCAAATGTAGGACTTTTATTTAAACAATTCCAAATTTTATTGAAATATTTTCATTTTCTTTCCTCACTTCTCCACATTTTGTGGAGCATCATCTTCTGCAACCACCCTACCATTCTCATAATCAACAACTTTTGCAATGCTACCATCAGGATTGTAGTAGATCTCCTTGCCGTGTTTCAGGTTGTTGACATAGGACACCTCGAGACATTTATAACCCGTTTCAGCATAACAGATTTGCTTGCCCGCGCCCATGACACAATCTGCCTTGGCGGCCAATTGCCCTTCGGGATAATAAATATACCAAGCGCCATCCATCATGCCGTCGACATACTGCCCTTCCTGAAAGAGTTGCCCATTGTCATACCATTTCTTGATTTCGCCATCCAACTCGCCATTCCGATAATGCTCTTCCGAAGCCAGAGCGCCTTTCTCGGAATACGTATGGCCGATGCTGTCACGCAAACCGCTCTTGTACCACCCTTCTTCCGCCAACTTACCGTTCGGGTGCCAACGCTTGAAACAGCCATCCAGCACATCGTCGACATAAAAGCCTTGCGACATCTTGTTGCCATTTTGGTAATACCAGATGCACTCGCCATTCAACTTGTCGTTATCATAGCACAGCTCCGACTTCAAATTGCCGTTTTCCCAATACGACCTCTGCACGCCGTCGTCACAAGCAGCGAGCATCACCATCAGGATCAAAAAAAGCAAGCATTTCCTCATTCCGCCTTCCACTTGAACGGGTCTATCGGCTTCAATTCAATACGCTCATTGTCATACTGATACACACTCCAATATTGGTTCTCGCGTCCGTTGTTTCTACCCTCTTTCAGGTAGTTACGGTTGAAGAAACGAAATTGAGAATACAACAGCGGGACGTCACAACAATTCAAGCAGTCGAGCATATCGTCACCATAGCGCATCAATGCGCTGAGGAAAAACATCGCCATGTCGTAACCTTCAAAAGCATAGTTCTGCGGCTCAACGGAATAATTCTGCCTAAAGCGTGCCACAAAACGCTTGGCAGCATCGCTATTATAGTCCACAAAACCATCGTCAAGGTAAATGGCATTCATCTGCAGCAGGTTATCAACCAGCAGCTTCTCGAACTTGGCCCAATCGGGGGCACAAATCAGCGTGATAGGATAGCGTTTGCTTTCCTTGGCTAGGGTGTTCAGCATCTGAGTGGCAAAAACATTGTCGTCGCCATAGGCCACAATGACGTTATTGCGCACCCCTGACAGTTGCGAGATCACGTTGCTGATGTCTTTGTATGCATAACGTTTGACAGGATTGGAAAGCACCACCTCATCGGTTGTTCCGTTCTGGAAATCCTCGGTCGAATACACCTGCCCTTCCACGTCCACGGTAGGCACAATGCGACTACCCATCTCTAGGCGTTCGCTTTCGTTGCGGGCAAACTGCAGGAATTCATTTCCCGACACCCTCACCTCGTCGTTTACGGCAAGATTCAGATGGTGTTCCAATTGGTTCAAGAAGAGCGAATCGGCTGCCTTTTCCTTGCTGACAAGGAACACGTTGGAGTTATTGTACAAATTCTTCACCAAATTCGAAATCGTGAGGATCTGTCCCACGTCACCAGGCTTCGCCTTGACCACATTAGGTTTGTTGACGATGACCGACTCGCGGGTCGAAAGCGGGTTGACGACAACGATATTATGTTCCTTGGCATATTCCTCAACCATTTCAAAAGACCTACTAAAGAACGGGCCTACAATCAGATCCAAATCCTTACCTTCGATTTGGGAAAGAGCCTGCTGGGCGGTGTAGTCATTGTCGGTCACATCGATGACGGTTAGGTTAAGTTTCAACCCCTCTTCCTCCAAGGCATCCACGGCCATCATAAAACCCTCGTAGAACTGCACAAACGACAAGGCACGCGATTTGTGCGCCTCTTGTATCGTCTCCTTTGAGAATTCCAGTTTTCCCACATCGTTCAGATAAAGCGGCACCATCAGGGCCACATTATAGCGCCTTAAAGCGTTTTCGGGCGCGGCGACACACATCTCGCTCTCTCCGAAGTCCTCCTCGAATATGCTCACTGGGGTTTCTTCCTGGATGGGAACAGCCACCTCTTCCACTGGCGTCTCCACTTCGTTTTCAACCACTTCCACAGGCTCATCGTCCATCCAATAGAAATCGGAGATTGGCTGGATAGGAATTAAAACCACCTGATTCACAAAAACATGCGATCCGACAGACACATTCATTCGACGGAAGTCATCTTCTTCCACTTTCCAGCGTTTGAGCAGCGACGAGACGCGCTCGTTACGCTCGCAATGGTGAATGATATAGTCGTTTTCATTGATAATTGTCGGGATGATGACACGTGTTCCCGGGGCAGGCTCTTCCGCCAAGCCTGGGTTTACAGCCCTCAAGTCAGCAAGGTCAACACCGTACTCTTTGGCAATGTCATAAATGGTCTCACCTGCTTGCACTATGCGAGCCTTGCCTTCAAAGAACGCTTTATTGTTAGGACGTACTGCTACGGGTTCCTCTTTAATTTGAAGTTCTTCTGCCTCCCTTATCGGCTCAACAGCAACCGGCTCTGGCTCGGGTTCGACGACCACTGGTTCTGGCTCAGCAACAGGTTCTGGCTCGGGCTCGACGACCACTGGTTCTGGCTCAACAACAGGTTCTGGCTCGGGCTCGACGACCACTGGCTCGGGCTCAACAACAGGTTCCGGCTCAAATTCAACAGCAACGGGCTCAGGCTCAATAGCTGTTGGTTCAGGGATAGGCTCGGGTTCGACGACCACTGGCTCAGGCTCAATAATAGGTTCTGGCTCAGGTTCAACAGCAACGGGCTCTGGCTCAATAGCTATTGGTTCGGGGATAGGCTCAGGTTCTGGCTCAACAATAGCTGGTTCTGGCTCGGGCACAGGCTCAGGTTCAACAACTACGGGCTTAGGTTCTTCTTTCGGTGCAGCAGGTTCCTCTGGCTCAACCATGGTTTCCTTGGGAGGCCGTACCGGAATACCCAACACATGCCCTACCTTAAGACCATTCTTCACCTCCGGATTCATCGTCTCTATTTCCTCAATGGACACATTATATAATTTGGAAATGCCCAGAAGCGACTCTCCCGATTTCAAATGGTGCAAATAATACTTTTTGCCGCCCACAGTGGTGATGTCCTTTGAACGTTCCGTCTGGGCATTCAGGGTGCCACAACACAGCATCCCTAGAAGGAAGAAGAGCAAGAAAAACAACCTATTTTTCATTATCTTATTCATTTTTCAGGATTATTCCCATTCTATTGTCGCCGGTGGCTTCGACGAGATGTCATAACACACGCGGTTCACACCCCTTACCTTATTAATAATATCATTCGACACTTTGGCCATGAACTCATATGGCAGGTGCACCCAGTCGGCAGTCATGCCGTCGGTAGAGATGACCGCGCGCAAGGCGATGGTGTATTCATAGCTTCTCTCGTCACCCATCACGCCAACTGACTTCACAGGCAACAAAATCGTTCCCGCCTGCCAAATGCTATCATACAAATTATCCGCCATTTCATTGGGATACGAGGCACTCGGCAATTCGCAAGGCCAGTTGCGCAGCCCCTTGATGAAGATGTCGTCAGCATCGCGGAGGATGCGGAGCTTTTCTTCGGTGACTTCGCCCAAGATGCGAATGCCAAGGCTCGGTCCCGGGAAAGGATGACGGCCGATGAGCTCACGCTTGATGCCCAAAGCACGACCCACACGGCGCACTTCATCCTTGAAGAGGGAACGCAGCGGTTCCACAATCTTCAGGTTCATCTTCTCGGGCAGGCCGCCCACGTTATGGTGCGACTTGATCTTGCAGCTCGGCCCGTTGACGCTCACGCTCTCGATGACATCGGGATAGATGGTGCCTTGCGCCAACCAACGTGCACCCTCTATCTTCTGTGCCTCGGCATCAAATACGTCAATAAATGTCGAACCGATGGCTTTTCTTTTCGCCTCGGGGTCGGTGACGCCTTTCAGCTTCTCGAGGAACAGATGGCCGGAGTGGACGCCAATCACATTAAGGCCCATCTCCTTGTACGAATCCAAGACATCCTCAAACTCATTCTTGCGCAACAATCCATTGTCGACGAAGATACAGGTCAGGTTCTTCCCGATCGCCTTGTTCAGCAAAACGGCAGCCACAGTGCTGTCGACGCCACCCGAAAGGCCAAGGATGACCTTGTCGTCGCCGAGTTGCTGCCTCAGGCTCGCCACCGTGTTGTCGATGAAGGAATCCGGCGTCCAGTCACCCTTGCAGCCGCAAATTCTGATTGCGAAATTCTCAAGCATCTGTTTTCCATCTTCAGTATGGAACACCTCTGGATGGAACTGCACAGCGTATGTCTCTTCCCCATCAATCTTGTATGCAGCAAAAAACACATCATCGGTACAAGCAATGGCTCGTGCATTTTCAGGAAGCTTCGTAATTGTGTCACCATGACTCATCCATACCTGAGAGTCATCATCCACACCCAGCCACATCAAACTGCTCAAATCCAGCAAATGCAACTGAGCACGCCCGTATTCGCGTGCAACGGATCCCTTAACCTCTCCGCCAAAATGCTGAGCGATAAACTGGGCACCATAGCAAATGCCCAACAGCGGCAACTTGCCTTTGATGCCGCTCAAATCAACGAAAGGTGCCTTCTCATCACGCACCGAGAATGGGCTGCCGCTGAGGATCACGCCTTTGACATTCTCACCGATAACAGGGATTTTATTATAGGGATGGATTTCGCAATAGACATTCAGTTCGCGCAGGCGGCGACCTATGAGTTGAGTCACCTGCGAACCGAAGTCAAGAATGAGGATCATTTCTTGCATAAACGAAAATTTTGTGCAAAAATAGACTTTTTCATCCATAATTCCTCTATTTTTGCAAAAGAAAAACCAATCTGATGCTGTATTACCTTCTTCTCTTCGCCGTTGCCGTCCTCCCTGTCGTTGTGCTGATGATCTACATCTATCGGCAGGACAAGTACCAAAAAGAGCCAATCAAGTCATTGGCAAAAGCCTTTATTGGCGGCATGATTGCCATCCCATTGGACATCCTAATTGTCACCGGACTGGATCTGGTCTTGGGCGAGACCGTCTTTGCACAAACCGTGTTTTTCTCGGCCTTTATGGAGGCGGGAATCCCTGAAGAGCTGTGTAAGTTTATCATTTTCATGATATTCATTTGGAACGACAAAAACTTTGACGAATACTTCGACGGCATCGTCTACGCCACCTTCATCGGCCTTGGATTTGCCTGCGTGGAGAATATCGAATACGTCTTCAGTTATGGCGTCCAAACCGGTGTGGTCAGGGCCTTGCTTTCCGTGCCGGGTCATTTCCTCTTCGGCGTGGTGATGGGTTACTTCCTCTCCATGGCCAAGTTCCATTCCGAGAAACGCGGCACTTACCTGTGGTCAGGGTTGCTGCTTTCCATGCTCGCCCACGGCCTGTTCGATTGGTTGCTGATGATAGCCAGCTACTTGCCCATCATCGGTGGCATTATTTACATCATTTTCCTTTGGGGCGACATCAAGTTGTGGAAACTCGGACTGAAATACATCAACAAGCAGCAGGAGAACTCACGTATGCAAGCCCAAGAAGCAATGGCCGCCGACATGGACTACCAAATCAGTTCCACAGAGACAGGATATGACACGGAATATAAGCAAATCGACTGGAATGCGGGCGACAGACAATGAATTATTTACTATTTTTGCAGCAAATCTTTGATTCAACGAAGTTAAATTAAAAACATCTCAATATGTCACTGAATTGCGGAATCATCGGTCTTTCAAGCGTTGGCAAGACCACCATATTCAACTGTATATCAAACACCAAGGCGGAAATTGGCTTTGCCTCCAAGTCTAACATCGGCATGTGCGAGGTTATCGATGAGCGTCTCAAGAAAATCGACAACATCTCCCACTCCAAACGCATCGTACCCGCCACGGTAGAAATCGTTGACCTGCCGGGATTGAGCAAAGGCGGTCAGGGCGTGGGCAACAAGCTTCTCGCCGAGGTACAGACCATGGATGCCCTCATCCATGTGTTGCGTTGCTTCGACGATCCCAACATCCCTCACAGCGAAGGCAGCATCGACCCTGTCCGCGACATGGAACTCGTCGATTTTGAGCTTCAGGTCCGCGATTTGGATTTGGTCACCCGCAAGTTGGAGCGCACCCAGAAGATGCTGAAAAACGGCGAAAAAGACTTCAAGAAAGCCTTTGACGTGTTAAGCGTCTACAAGGAGACACTCGAGAACTTCGGCAACGCCCGCGATGCCAAAGTGGCCGAAGAAGACAAGAAGTTCGTGCAGGATATCCAATTGCTGACGGCGAAGCCCATCATTTATGTTTGCAATGTGGACGATGCCTCCGCCACGACGGGAAACAAGTATTCTGACGCTGTCAAGGCCGCTTTGAAAGAAGGTCAGGAGATGTTGGTCATCGCCGGCAAACTGGAGGCTGAAATCGCAGAACTCGACGCTGATGACCGCGCCCTCTTCATGGAAGACGCAGGTCTGACCGAGCCTGGCGTGAACAAGCTGGTGCGCACGGCCTACCACACCTTGAACCTGCATTCCTTCTTCACCACTGGTCCCGACGAGACCCGTGCCTGGACCATCCATGTGGGCGACACCGCACCTATCGCCGCTGGCGCTATCCACAGCGACCTTCAGCGCGGTTTCATCCGTGCCGAAGTCATGAGTACTGAAGACTTTCTGCAATATGGTAGCGAAGCCGCCGTCAAGGAAGCGGGCAAGTTCCGCGTGGAAGGCAAGACCTACGTTGTGCAGGACGGTGACATCCTCAACATCAGATTCAACGTATGATGGAGCAGGTCATCCTCGTCGACGAACAGGACAAGCCCATCGGACTGATGGAGAAGCACGCGGCCCACATCGAGCCGCACCTCCATCGTGCATTCTCCATTTTCATTTTCAACTCTAAAGGCGAACTGCTTATGCAGCAACGCGCCCTCTCGAAGTACCACTCCCCTGGCCTGTGGACCAACACCTGCTGCAGCCATCCCCGTGATGGCGAGACGTTAGAGGAAGCCACCGCACGCCGCCTATGGGAAGAAATGGGCATGCGTTGTGAGATGCACGAGATCTACACCTTTATATATAAGGCTCCCGTCGGGCAAGGCCTCACCGAACACGAGTTCGATCATGTGTGGATCGGACAAAGCGACGACACCCCCAGCATCAACACCGACGAGGTCGCTTCATGGAAATACATGTCCATCAACGACTTGGAAAAAGACATCGCCCTCTACCCTTCCCATTACACCGAGTGGTTCAAGATCACTTTTGACGAGATGACGCACCACGCCAGGATGTTCCAATTCCTTTAAGAGCCACGACTTCGACTTGTTTTTTAGCGAAATAAAATAGTAAATATATTTACTATAGGTATTTTTACTATTTTTGCAGCGATAATTGAATTGAAAACCTATTAATCTAACTATTATGAAACACAGTTTTCGCATTCTTATTGGAATGTTGCTTATCGCCATTCCGTTGTGCCTCAACGCACAAGTGAAACCCACGAAGCCTGAGAATCCACAGTCTCAAAACCAAAGCCAAGAGGAATTAGACCGGATTCAAAAAGAAAAAGAGCAAGCAGAGAAAACCCTGAATCCTGCTAAGCCAGAGCCTAAAACCCACACGCCCGTGGTGAGGCCCAAAAACCCAGCACCGAAACCCGAAAGGCCTGTGGCAAATCCTGAAAAGCCAGGGACAAACCCGGAAAAGCCGGCAATGAACCCCGAAAAGCCAATGGCTCCTGAAAAACCAGGTGAGCCCAGAGGTGGCATCGAGATGCCCAAAATCTCAGGATTTGTACAGACTTTCTACACTGCCAATTTGAACAGTGACGGCGATCTTATTGACAATGAGTTCAAGATCCGCCGTGCCCGTTTGGCTGTGGAAGGAAAATTCGGAGAAAGATTCTCCTACAAACTGCAAGGCGATTTCAGCAGTTCCCCTTCCCTCGTTGATGCTTACTTGAAATTCAAGGCTTGTGACGCTTTCGCTATCCAAGTAGGTCAGTTCAAGACCCCGTTTTCCCTTGAAAGCCCCATCAATCCCGTCAACCTTGAAATCTACGACTACGGTGAGTCCATCTCCAAGCTCGTCGGTTACAAAGATGTCTGTGGTGTGGGCAAACTCGGCCGTGACATCGGCGTGATGGCCACTGGCAGTCTCTTCCCCATCAAGAAAGAAGGCAAGACCCTCTATCATATTGTTGACTATAGCCTCGGCGTATTCAACGGCAACGGCGCCAATGCTGCCGACAACAACAACCGCAAGGACATTGTTGGCCGCCTGAACATCCATCCCGGCCTGAAAAACTTGACTTTGAGCGGATCTTACTACTATGGTAGGTATTCCACCGAAACGGTTGACAGAGGCACCCGTAACCGTTGGACTGCTGGTGCACAATACAACGATGGCGGCCTCGTCATCCGTGCCGAATACTTGAGCGGCATCACAGGCTTCAACACTGTTGCCGACACTAACAACATCATTATCTCAGAGGACCTCTTATTGAGCAATGGTTACTATGCCGTTGCAGGTTACAACTTCAAGTTTGGCAAAAACAAGAGCCAGCAACTCATGCCTGTCTTCCGTTATGAACACTTCACGAAGGATACCAGCATCGAGAAGAGCGGCACCACCTTCTACACCGCCGGCCTCAGCTACTGGCCCATCAAGAACGTGAACCTCAAGCTCAACTACCAGCTGATTCAAAACTACCAAAAGACCGCTGACAACACCTACGACAAGGTTTTCGCAAACCGCGTAGTGGCTGCTGTTAACTTCAAATTCTAACACCCCATAAATCTACAGATTATGTCAGATAACAAAGCATCCAACCTCTGGAAGAAGGAAGACTGGCTGGCCGTATGGATCGGTTTCATCGTTATCGCCATCGGCTGCATTGCCGTCCTCACACAAAGCTTCGACTTCTCCGCCGCCAAGTTCGGCACTTGGCATGCTGAAGTAAAGGGTTCTTTGGCGGCTCAATTCACTCAATTCAATGGTCTCTTTTGGATCAAACTGCTACGTACCTTCTTGGTACTCGGCATCCTGTTTACCATTGGCATCAAACTGCAAGGCGAGAAGATCGGCAAGTTCATCCCCGCCTTCATTGTGCTCTTCCTCATCGCCACCATCGTGCGCCTGGTGAGTGCTGAGTTCACGCTGAACCGTTACCTCGAATGGGCCTTCTGGGCCTTGCTCATCGGCCTGCTGATCTCCAATACTATCGGCACGCCCGAATGGCTGAAACCCGCCATCCGTACCGAGTTTTACATCAAGACCGGTCTGGTCATCATGGGCTTCTCGGTCTTGTTCAGCAACATCGCCAAGTTCGGTCTCTACGGTCTCGGCATCGCATGGATCGTGACGCCTATCGTCATCATCTTCATGTGGTGGTTCGGCACCAAGGTCCTGAAGCTTGGCAACAAGCCCCTGGTCATCACGCTGGCTTCGGCCACCTCGGTGTGCGGTACCAGTGCCGCCATCGCCACGGGTGCTGCCGCCAAAGCCAAGAAGGAAGACCTCTCGCTGGCCATTAGCATCTCCATCATCTTCACCATCCTCATGATGGTTTTCGAGCCCATGATCATCCGTGCCTGCGGCATGAACCAGCTCATGGGCGGCGCCCTCATCGGCGGTACCGTCGACTCGACGGGTGCTGTGGTGCTGGCCGGTAACGCCCTCGGCGAAGAGGCTGAGCAGGCTGCCGTTCTCGTGAAATCCATCCAGAACATCCTCATCGGCTTCATCGCCTTCTTCGTGGCCATCTTCTTCGCCACCAAGGTCGACAAAGACCCGAACCAGAAGGTCGGTGCCGGTGAGATCTGGAACCGCTTCCCGAAGTTCATCATCGGTTTCTTCGTGGCCTCGTTGGTCGCCTCCTTCATCATCCTGCCGCTCACCGACGGCGCTACCGTGCGGCGTCCTCGACCAATACAAGAACTGGGCCTTCGTGCTGGCCTTCACCAGCATCGGTCTCGACACCAACTTCAAGAGCCTCTTCAAGCAGATGCAAGGCGGCAAGGTGCTCTGGCTCTACATCATCGGCCAGGTGTTCAACATCGCCCTCACACTGTTTGCCGTGTGGTTCCTGCTGTCGGGCGTTGTCTTTAAAGTCCCGGTACTCGACATGTTCAAATAATGGACAAAAACCACAAAATATTCAAAGTGATTACCATCCTAGTGGTGGTAATCACTTTGTTTTTGGCTGGATGGATCATGGCCAACAAGCTTGGCCTCGTCGATGGCTACGACTTCGGCGCAGGAGCCTATTACTACGCCGACATCCCCACCGAGCAATACTCCGAAATCGACAAGGAGGGCGCCTATCAGACCTCGGTGCCGAAATGGATCTTCTACGTCCTCTTCCTCGCCTGGGGCTGGCTGATGTGGCGGTTGTGGGTGTGGATTGAGACGAGAGGAAAGAAATAATTCCTTTCACCTATAATTCCATTTTTCTTTGTAAATTTGCGCAATAGAAAAATGGAATTTTCATGCAGCCCATCGAAACACAAAACATACTAGTAGAACTCTCCCGTTCCCTCGGCGAAACCCCCGTCGACATTGTGCCCATCGCGGAATCGGGCTCGGCGAGGAAGTATTACAGAATCGTCACCGACAAGCGCACACTGATAGGCACTTACAGCGAGAATACGGAAGAAAACGAGGCTTTCCTAACGTTCAGCAAACATTTCCACGACTTGGAACTCAACGTGCCTGAGGTCTTTGCCGTCAACGGAGAAAAGACCTGCTACCTGCAAAGCGACTTTGGGGATGACAATCTGTTTGCGCATGTGCAGAGAGAGTTGATAGCTAACGGCGGCCCTTCGACGGGCTCAGGGACCTTGATTTCACTTTATAAAAAAGCGCTAAGCCATTTGGTGAAGCTGCAAGTGCTGGGGCATCAAGGTCTGGACTATAGCAAGGCCTACCCTACCGAGCGCTTCGACCGGCAGGCCATTTTGGACGATTTGAACTATTTCAAATACTATTTTGTCAAACCTCACGAGGAGATCGACTTCAACGAAACGCGTTTGGGCAAGGACTTCGAGACCTTCGCCGACTTCGTCAACCAAGCGCCTTGCGACTTCTTCATGTACCGCGATTTCCAGTCGCGCAACATCATGGTGAAGGACGGAGAGCTGTATTTTATCGACTTCCAAGGCGGGAGAAAAGGCCCATTAAACTATGATGTGGTTTCGCTACTCTATCAGGTGAAAGCGCAGATTCCTCAGTCCGTTCGCGACGAACTCATCCAATACTACAAAGAGGAGTTGAAGCAATTCGTCAATCCCGACGAAGTCAATTTCGATCTATACCAGCCTTATTTTGTGTACTTGCGCTTGCTGCAAGTCTTAGGTGCATACGGTTTCAGGGGCTTGATCCAAAAGAAGTCACACTTCATCGAGAGCATTCCATACGCTTTGAAAGAATTGAAAACTTGGAGCGAAAAACACCCATTAAACGATTACCCAGAACTCCAAAACGTCATCTCCCAACTATCCACTCTCAACTATCCACTTCCAACTGACTCTCAACTCTCAACTCTAAACTCTAAACTGACCGTAACCGTCAACAGCTTCTCGTTCAAAAAAGGCTATCCCAACGATTTCAGCGGCAACGGCGGCGGCTTCGTGTTCGACTGCCGCGCCCTGCCCAATCCTGGTCGTGAGCCCGAGTTCAAGACCAAGACCGGCCGCGACTGGGAGGTCATCGACTACCTCATGGCCAAGCCGCCTGTCCATGTCTTCCTCGACCATGTGAAAGCCATCGTCGGACAGAGCGTCGACAACTACCGCGAGCGACATTTCAGCAACTTGATGGTCTCGTTCGGCTGCACGGGCGGACAGCATCGTTCCGTGTTTTTCGCCCAGACCCTCTACGAATGGCTCAAGGCGACCTATCCCGACATCCACGTGGTGGTGAACCACATCGAACGCAAAATCAAGGAGGAGCATAACGCATGACTTATGACACCACCGCCATGATATTGGCCGCCGGCCTCGGCACCCGCCTCGGCGCCTTGACACAAGACAAGCCCAAAGCTCTTGTCCCGCTCAACGGCAAGCCCCTGCTGCAGCATTGCATTGAGAACTTAATTGCCAACGGCTTCCATCATATCGTCATCAATGTGCACCATTTTGGAGAACAGATTATCGACTTCGTGGATAGCCATTACTTTGATGCCGACATCCAAATCTCCGACGAGCGCGAGCTGCTCATGGACACGGGTGGCGGCATCGTCAAGGCCACTCCCCTTTTCAAGGACTCCAAAGCCGTTTTGGTGCATAATGTGGACATCATCAGCAATGTGGACTTCGCAGCACTCAACCGACAGTTCCTTGCTTCGGGCGACGATGCCTGGCTGCTGACGCAGGACAGGGAGACCAATAGAAAGTTGTTGTTTGACGCTGAAAACCAGCTTGTTGGATGGATGAATAAGACGGAGCAAAGGTTTAAGTGGGTGAATGAAGATAGGTCGGGCGTTTCGACAGGCTCAACGACCCTCAGCTACAACGAAATGGCTTTCAGCGGCCTACATTTCTTCCGCAGCGACTTGTTTGCCGAGTTCGAGGTGAAACGTCAGAGTGTCATCGACCTATATCTGTATCTGGCCAAACAAAATCGCATCATCTCCAGGTCCATCCAACCCGACTACTGGTTCGACCTCGGCAAGCCCGAACAGCTGAAAGCCGCTGAAAGCTACCTTAACAACCTCGAAAAATGAGCCAAGACACCTTCATAGCCAAGCTGGCGCAGCACATCCAAAACCATTACGACCTATCGAAGCAAGAATTGACGGTGGTCTTCCCGAACAAACGTGCCGCCTTTTACTTGCGTAACGCCTTTAAGCAGCATTGCCAACAAACCATCTGGCTGCCGCAAATCATCTCCATCCAAGAGGCGGTCACCCAATGGAGCGGCATTACACTTGCCGAAAACATCGACTTGCTTTTCGAGTTGATCGACATCGACGCACAACTACATGTGGAACAGGATAGCGACCTCAGCGTCTTCGGCAGCCAAGCCGCACAAATGGCCAAGGATTTCGACGAAATCGACCAATACGGCATCGATGCGAAATCGGTGTTCAACTATGTCTTGGAACACAAGAAGCTGGGACTGTGGGACTTCGACACGCTGAAAAGCAAAGAAAAAGAGCAGAAACACCTACAGTTCTTCCACTCGCTATATGACTATTACCTCAGACTCCGCGACAGGATGACCGAGCAAGGCAAAGGCTATTACGGCATGATCACCAGATATTTAGCTGAATTGCCCGAAAACGAACTGGTAGGCAAAATCGGCGACAAACGTATCGTTTTTGCCGGTTTCAACGCCCTGACCACGACAGAAGAACGCATTATCAACACTCTGGTAAAGAACGGCAAAGCCGAAGTGATTTTCGACTACGACGCCTACTATGTCGATGACGAAAACAACGAAGCAGGGCTCTTCGCCCGCAGGTATAAGCAGCGCCACCCGCAATGGTTGGAAAACGGCATCTCCGATTCACTCTCCACAGAAGCCAAGACCATACACATCATCAGCGCTAACGGCAACACGCTCCAAACCAAGGCCTTGCAAGCCAAGCTACAGGAAAGCAACGACAGTAATCAGGCCGTCGTCCTCGCCGACGAGCACCTGCTTATCCCAGTGCTCAACGCCATTCCCGACAACGACAACTACGACAGCTTCAAGGTATCAATGGGCTATCCCATTGCCAAAACGCCTGTCAGCCAACTCATCAAAGAATATTTCTCGTTGCACAGACGCAATAAGATCTCGCGCACCATCAACGACAACGGGACAAAACGCTTAGCCGAGGGATGGTATCTCTGGTCGGTGCTCCATCTTATGGACCTCGAAATCGTGAAGATCACCTTCCCAAATGCCGAAATCGCCACATTCAACCGATGGAAAACCGATGCCGTACAATCCGGAAAGTTCATCTTCGAAGAAAAAGACCTCGAGGAAATGGGGCAGACTCCGAGCATACAAGGTTTCCTGCGCATCGTTTTGGCCGAGACCTCGGAAAAAACACCGAAAGCCATCCTTGATGCCATGAGCCAGATGCTGGCCTTTGTCGCGCAGACCATTCTGAGCAGAGCCGACAAGGAAAGCTTGAATTTCCTCATGAACCAACTGAGCGAGACAGGGAAATGCATCAGCCGCCTGAACCAAATCGTAGAACTTAACACCAAGTACATCAAAGACACACAAAGCATAGAAATCCTATATAGGCTATTGGCATCAAACACGACGGTGAAGTTGAACAGTAGCAGCACAGACGGCTTACAGATCATGGGTCTGCTCGAAACCCGCAACCTCGATTTCAAGCGGCTGCATGTGCTCAGCGTCAACGAAGGCATGCTGCCGCCCGACAAGCCCCAAGGCAGTTTCATCCCCCAATACATCCGCCATGCTTGCGGTCTACCAGGGTATGCCGAAGGCCAAGCGGTGGTCGCCTACCACTTCTATCGTCTGCTGCAAAACGGAGAAAACATATACTTATATTACAACAACTTGGGAGAGACATCAGGTGGTGAAGCCAGTCGTTTCATCCTACAAATCAAAAACGAACTGGCCCAAAACGCCAACATCACGATTGAAGAAGAATCCTTCGACAGCACGGCGCAATCCTCCTTTGAAGCCGCCGCACTCAGCGCACAAAAAGCTGACACCTTAGACCGCCTTCACTACCTCATCGGAGAGAAAGGCCTCTCCCCTTCCGCCTTGTCGACTTATATCAACTGCCCGCTGAAGTATTACTTGAAATATATCGCCCAGATTGAAGACAACAGCGTTGAGGAAGATGTAGGCACCAACGACATCGGCACGGTCATCCATGACACGCTGGAGTTGCTTTTCGCCAACTATCTGCCACACGATGGCAAGATGGAAATCATAGACAAAACCATGTTTGACAATGCCATACAACCCAAATGGCAGGAAAAGCTATCGGAAGCCATCGCCAAGGATTTCCCCAACGGCTTCCCTGATGTCGGCTACAACTACCTAAACCGCGTCACCATCGAGCAACAGTTGAAAAACTATCTCAAATACACCTCCAAGCAGTTAGAGAACAGCCATTTAACCATCCTTGAGACCGAAGGCGAGCTGAAAGCCGACTTGTCAACGCCATTTGGTGTTTGTTTGTTTAAAGGTCGCACCGACCGTATCGACCAATTCGACGGCCTCACCCGTGTCATCGACTACAAGACAGGACATGTATCGAGCACCGACCTCAAGAACCCCGTTCGCCACCACAATGAAAATGCCCTTGATTATCTGAAGCAGATTCCCGAAAAGGCATTGCAGCTACTGCTATACAAATACATGTATCTCAAGCAGAACCCGAAAATCGTCCCCGAGCAAGTCACTGCCGCCATCCACGGACTGAAATACGCCAACAACATCGAGTTCAACCTGACGAAAACCGCGCCAACAAAAAACGACACCGATGCTGACACTGATTTCCTTGAAGGCGGACGTTTCATTCCCGATATGGAAGCCATGTTGAAGGCTGTTGTGGATGAGATGCTCGACACGAACATCCCCTTCGTGCAAGCCGAAGACGACAAGAAATGCGGGTATTGCGATTTTAAGATGATCTGCAAGAGAGAATAGTTCAATTCAGCACAATCTCTTTCACAATCTCCTTCCCTACCATCTCGTTCAGATTCTTCAACAGCAACGATTTAGAATAACTCAACTCGCTGCGCAAGGCATCGCTGTCGACGCGGACAAAGAGTCTTCCGTCTTTGATGGAAAGGTCGATGGTATGCGAGGCAATAAAAGACCCAACCACGTTGGGCCATGACTGGATGGCCTTCTGCTCATCCAGATAGTCCGCCCCTTTGTGGAGTTCGACAAACTCCCTGACAAGGTCACCAAGCGGCTTCACGTCATAGTACACCATCACTGCCTCCTATCTCCTTGACTTGGCCTTTCACCACCTCAAAAATCTTATGATCGATGTTGGTGTTCTCAAACAACTTTTCCACCCTACCCTGTTGGGTATCAGTGATAAACACCTGGCCAAAATGGTCGTCGCCGACCAAGCGAACCAACTTCATCACGCGCTGATCGTCGAGTTTGTCGAAGATGTCATCAAGCAGCAAAATGGGCTTGTAGCCAATCTTCTGATAGTTAAATTCAAACTGCGCCAGACGAATCGACACCACAAACGACTTCTGCTGTCCCTGCGAGCCGTAGCGTTTCAGCGGATGGCCATCCAAGGCGAAGTCCAAGTCATCCTTATGGATGCCAACATTGGTGTAGCCCGAATAACGGTCTTGTTGCAGGCTTTCCTCCAACAGCTCATTTAAAGGCTTTTCGTCCAGTCGCGACTGGTAGATGACATTCACCTTCTCCGTGCCACCCGAAACAATCTCATAATAATGTTGGAAGATAGGCAAAAAGTCCTCCAAGAACTGCTTACGCTTGCCATGGATATCGTCGGCATGCTGCGCCAGCTGGTCTTCCCACAGGCGGAGCAAGTCACGGTCGAAGGTACGACTCTCAGAGAATTGTTTCAGCTGCATGTTACGTTGCAGCAAAGCGCGATTGTATTTCAACAGGGCGTTGAGATACAAAGGGTCGAACTGCGAAATCACGCCGTCGATGAACTTGCGGCGCAGGTCGCTGCCTTCGTTGATGAGGTCGCGGTCGTAAGGCGAGATCATCACCAAGGGAAACTTGCCGATGTGGTCGCTGAGGCGGTCGTATTCCTTCTTGTTGAAACGAAACGACTTCTTCTGGTCGCGCTTCTGCACACACGACACTAGTTCATCATCCTTGCCATCGTGCGAATACACGCCGTGGATGGCAAAGAAATCCTGCTCGTGGCGGATATTCTGCTTGTCGGTGGCACTAAAGAAACTCTTGCAGAATGAAAGGTAATAGATGGAATCGAGGATATTGGTCTTCCCTGCCCCATTGAGGCCCACGAAACAATTGACGTTCTCCGACAGCTGCAAATCCGCAGAATCACAGTTCTTGAAGTTCGTCAGTTTGAGTTCGTGAAGGTACATCTTTCAATAGCTTCGGGGCCCTCGACAAGCTCAGGGACCCGCGGTCGTTGAGCCTGTCGAAACGCCGCATTAGAATTTGCTCAAGTCCATGCGCAGCGTCAGGAAATGGGGTGAGCCGACGATATTGTTGCGAGACAGGGCGTAGTCGATTTGGAAGGCCTTGATCCTCACGCCGAAGCCAGCAGAGAAGCCCACCAAGCTACGCTTTTTTGGCACGCCCATGGTGCGATGTGTCTCATAGTTATAGGAGGCTCTTAAGAACAGGTTCTTCCCTATCGCCAGTTCACCGCCAATGATGAGATGGCAACCCAGATTGGAAAAGAACTTGGCAGCCTTCGAAGGCTCGTTGTACTCTCCCGTAATGGGGTCATAATAGCCAGCCAAATCAAGCGGATCTTCATACAGCTTGTTCCAATGCTGTATGTCCTTGTAGCCCATGATAATGGTCAGGGGCAGGTGGTCGAGTTTCTTGGACGCCATGAAATCAGCAGAGAACGGCAACCATTTGTTTTCCACATTCAACTCCTGACTAAAGATCTGTCTGCCGATATTGCGTGCGGCAAGGGTAAACGCCCAGTTGGAATAGGACCAATAGGTAACCGCCACATCCACACCCAAGGCACCGGCGCGACCGGTCTCATACTGGAGACCAGCATATTTCAGGTTGGCGCCTATGCTCCACTTGTCCGTCAGCTCACGTCCCCAGCCGAGGGTCACGGCATAGTCGGAGACATTGAATGTGCCGCCGTCAGTATAACCACTCTCAGAGGCATACTCCATATTGCCATAGTTGTAATACTGAACCGATGTTGCGAAGCTGCCAAGCCTGTTGAAGGTATGGCTATATTGCACCGAACCGAAATGCGTACCCACATTGAAATCGCCGACATACGACATCGTCAACTGGTTGTTCATCTCGGGCGAGATGGCCGAAGGGTTGAAAACGGCCGTCTGCAAGTCGCCGTCATGCACCGGCAAAGGCAGTCCACCCAATGCCACCACACGGGCAGAGTTGGCATCCGTCAAGGCGCGATAAAGGCCATTACTCACTTGCGCATTGGCTTGCACAGCGAGGATTGACAGCACCAAGATCCATATCACGTAGGTTGTTCGCTTCATAGTTCGTATTTTCAAGATAACGACGTCAGTTTCAAATTATTGTAACGATGAATTGTTATTTGTCCACCAGTCCCAAGCCCGTCTTTACCAGTTTTCCCTCTTCCTTCAGCACCGTGGAAAGACGGTCGAGCATGCCGTTGACAAAACGACGGCTTTCGGGCGTGCTATAGAATTTCGAAATCTCGATATATTCGTTGATGGTAACCTTCACAGGAATAGAATGGAACTCGACGAATTCCGTCATAGCCATGTAGATCAAAATCTTGTCCATCAACGCGAGACGTTCATAGTCCCAATTGGAGATGTTGGCTTTCACCAGCTCCATGTATTCATCGGCATGAAGGAGGGTCTTTTCGAACAGCTTGATGACAAACTCTTTATCCTCGTCTTCCGACTTGTACACTGGAGGCAACAAACTGGAAGCATTGAAGGCGGACGACATCTCGCTGATGAACTTCCATAGCAAGTAGACGGCCAACTGGTAATCGCTGTTGAACGAAAGGTCGCGATCAGAATAATAGTCGAATAGCAGACCGTTCTCAGGCATGTATGTGTCAATCACCGTGACCAGGAAACGCTTGTCATCGTTGAAGTCGTCCTTCCCATTGGTCATATACTCTTGGTATTCAGGCGTTTCGGTAAGCTTCACAAACATATTACGGATAAAGTCCTCACGAGAGTCAGCCCAGTCGATTTTGTACTGTTCCTCGAGCTTCATCAAATGCTTGTTGTCTTCCAACGCTACGAGAATCCGATTGTTGACAAATTTCATGTTGGGATTGAGATCCTCCTCCGTCGGGAAGTGCTTCTGCTTGTTCTCCTCGATACGGCGTTCGGCAAAACGCTTGATCTCCACCCAAAATGACAGCTGGTAGACAAAGAGCTTATAGAGTTCGTCCACCCCTTCAAGGAGCTGACGTTCAGCTTGAGGCAGATTCGAACTCTCGGACTGACGATAGGCATAGATGGCTTGCAACGCCTTGACTCTCAAAAATCTTCTATTCAACATAAAAAGACTCGTTTTTCATAGAAACAAAATGCAAAAGTAGGAAAAAAACTCTATCAAGTCCACACAAAGATTATTTTTCCTCACCAAGAGCGATATGAAAAGAAAATGTATATCTTTGCAATTGCATTTTTCGAAAAACTAACTCATTAAATACGAACTACTATGAAGAAAAAATTCATCTGCCCCATCTGCGGGTATGTACACGAAGGAGAAGAAGCCCCCGAGCGCTGCCCCCAATGCAAGCAAATCGTCGAATGGAAAGTCGTTGACGAGAGCGCTGCCTTAAACTTTGTCACCGAGCACGTCCTCGGCATCGCCAAGGGCACGGGCGACGACATGATCAAGGACCTAAACGCCCACTATATGGGAGAAGCCACCGAGGTCGGCATGTACCTAGCCATGAGCCGCCAAGCCGACCGCGAAGGCTATCCCGAGATTGCAGAAGCTTTCAAGCGCTTTGCCTTCGAAGAGGCTGAGCACTGCGCCAAGTTCGCCGAACTGCTGGGCGACGTGGTTTGGGACACCAAGACTAACGTCTACAAGCGCATGATCGCCGAATGTGGTGCCTGCGAGGACAAGATGCGCATCGCCCGCGTTGCCAAGGAGCGCAACCTCGACGCCATCCACGACACCGTCCACGAGATGGCCAAAGACGAAGCCCGCCACGGCAAAGGCTTTGAAGGTTTGTATAAACGCTACTTTGAATAATTTTGAATTAGGAATGCAGAATGCGGAATAACCTCCGGTAGGCACATTCAGCATTCCGAATTCCTCATTCCGTATTAAAAATTTAACACTATGATTAGCAAGAAATTAGCCAAGGCCATCAACGACCAAATCAACGCTGAAATGTGGTCGGCCTATCTCTATCTGAGCATGTCGCAAGACATCTACGCCAAAGGCTTCAAAGGCATTGCCCACTGGTACAAGGTGCAGTTCCTCGAGGAACAAGCCCACGCCGCCATCATGATCAACTACCTGCACTCACAGGACGAGAAGGTCATCCTGGCCCCCATCGCCAAGGTGCAGACCAGTTGGAAGAGCGTCCTCGCCACCTTTGAGGACACCCTCGCCCACGAGAAGAAAGTGACCGCCATGATCAACAACCTCTGCGACATCGCCGACGAAGACAAAGACCGCGCTGCCGCCAACTTCCTCGCCTGGTTCATCGACGAGCAGGTGGAAGAAGAAGAGAATGCCCGCGACCTCGTCAACCACTGCAAGATGATTGGCGACCATATCGGTGGCATGATCATGCTCGATAAAGAGCTCGGCGCCCGCGAGTACCACACCCCTGGCCCACTGAAGGGTGAATGATTGACATTGTAGAGACGGTGCATGCACCGTCTCTACCAACCTAACAAAAAAGCTCCGCTGCTCATCGAGTAGCGGAGCTTTTCGTTTTATCGATCAAACCATCACAATTCCCCAGCCTGTTTCTTAGCCCAATACTCCTTGAAAACCTCGTAGTTCTTCTCCAAGAGTGTCGGCGTGTCGAGGCCATAAGGGCACTTGCTGCTGCACTGTTTGCAGTGCTTGCACTTCTCAATGAGTTTCATCTTCTCCGCCCATTCCTCGGTGAGGTAGACGCTGTACGGCGCGCGCTTCAGGAAGAGGCTCATGCGAGCGCAGTCGTTGATTTGGATGCCCATGGGACAAGGCATACAGTAGCCACAACCACGGCAGAACTCGCCCGACAGCTCCGCGCGTTCTTTCTCAATCTTACGCCAAGAAGCGGAAGACAGCTCTGGTTCACGTTCCTGATAGGACAGGAACTCGTCCAACTCGCTCTCGCGCTGTATACCCCAGATGGGCAGGGCATGGTCGAACTGGTTGAGGAAAGCGTAAGCCAAAGCCGAGTCGTTGATGAGTCCGCCAGCCATGGCTTTCATGCAGATGAAGCCCATGTTATGCTTGTAGCAAGCCTCCACGATCTTTTGGTCTTCCGGAGAAGAGAGATACGAGAACGGATACTGCAACGTGTCGTAGCAATCGCGCTCGATGGCTTCCATGGCTACGCTCTGGCGGTGGTTGCTGATGCCGATGAAGCGCACCTTGCCTTGGCGTTTGGCCACTTTCATGGCATCGTACAGGCCCTCCTTGTCGCCTGGACGCGGGCAATAGGCAGGATTATGGAACCGGTATAGATCGAGGTAATCGGTCTTGAGGTTCTTTAAAGTGGTATGAAGGTCTTTCCAGAAGTCTTCAATAGTGGTGGCACCCGTCTTGGAGGCAATGATGACCTTTTTCCTACTGTCGGAAAAAGCAGCGCCGATCTTCTCCTCACTGTCGGTGTAAAAGCGCGCCGTGTCATAGAAATTGATGCCGTTGTCATAGGCCTTGTGCAACAGATAAACGGCTTCCTTCTCGCTAATCCTCTGGATGGGCAATGCGCCAAAACCATTCTTGTTGACTTTCAAGTTGGTTTTCCCTAATGTGATGATCTTCATAAAGCTTGATTTTTGCACAAAAATAGAAAAAGAATTGATACATACCAAATTCACGGCAAAAAACTCCTGTCGACACTCACAGAAAAAAGACTATTTTTGCAAAAATTTGTAAAGATGAAAATCCTTATCCTCAACGGTCCCAATCTTAATCTGTTAGGCAAGCGCGAACCCGAGATCTACGGACGCCTCTCCTTCGAAGAGTATCTTATTCAACTCCGTGAGCGTTTTCCCCAACACGAGATTTCCTATTTCCAGACCAACCACGAGGGCGTGTTGATCGACCAACTGCAGGAGGCCGACGGACAATACGATGCCGTGGTGATGAACCCCGGCGGCTACGCCCACACATCCATCGCCCTTGCCGACTGCATCCGCGCCATCAGTGTCCCCGTCGTTGAGGTGCATATCTCCGACATCAGCAAGCGCGAGCCTTACCGCCATCATTCCTATACGGGAGAGGCATGTGTCAACCGTTTTATGGGGTTGGGGATGGAAGGGTACGCCAAGGCGATTGAATTTGTCACCCATGGTAATGGGTAGAGACGCAAAATTTTGCGTCTCTACAGGGTGAAATCCCTGGGATTCAGGTCACTGTACTTTTTCTTGCCACGGATGATGCTGTCGAAGACAATGTTGCGCCGATAAATGCAACTCACTAACTGGTGTGTGTTTTCCTTGCGTTTCGCATTCAGCGACTTCAGGCGTCGATAGAAATCCCAATGCGCCTTGAAGACCATACAGAAATCCTTTCCGCAGCCCTCGAAGAGGAACTTCAAGGCCGCCACCCAGTCGAGCAAGATACGGTAAATGATGGTACGATGCACACGTTTCTTAGGCAGGTTTTTCACCAACAGAGAGAGGTTGTTGCGAAAGTTCAGGTAGGTCTTTTGCGGTGAATTCTTTGGCAGTGTGCCACCACCGATATGGTACACCCAGGATTGTGGGCAGCAATAGACCTTATACCCGGCATTTTTCAGCCTCCAGCACAGGTCAATCTCCTCCATATGGGCAAAGAAACTATCATCAAGACCGCCAATCTGATGGTACAGGTCGGCACGGACAAACATACAAGCACCCGTGGCCCAGAAGACTTCCATGGACTCATCATACTGATGTTCGTCGTTCTCCAGGTTTTGGAACAGACGACCACGGCAGAAAGGATAGCCGTACTTGTCGATGAAGCCACCACTGGCACCGGCATACTCGAACTGTTCCTTGTGGTAATACGACAAAATCTTCGGCTGGCAGGCGGCAATCTGCGGGTCGGCGTCCATCATCTCGACGACAGGTTCTATCCAATGCGGTGCCACCTCGATGTCGGAGTTGAGCAGCACATAATACTGGGCCTCAACTTGTCGCAAGGCCAGGTTATAGCCCGTGGCAAAGCCTCCGTTGCTGCCATTCTCTATCAGTCGGATGTCGGGGAAGTGCGTCTTCATGAACTCCACCGAGTCGTCAGTGGAAGCATTGTCGGCCACGACAATCTCAGCCAACGCCGGGTCACAATTAGCGATGACATTGGGCAGAAACTCCTCAAGGAATTTCTTTCCGTTATAGTTTAATATGACGACTGCCACTTTCATGCTGCCACTTTGTTTCTTTGGTGTTTCCAACGGCGGTGCGACCACAGCCAATTGTCAGGGTTAGCTTCAATGAAGCGTTCCACGCAGCGGACATATTTTTCCATGATCTGGCCTTCTTCCATCGCCTTCGGATTGTCGGTAATCAATTCATAGCGAACCTCATAGCGTCCCCTACCCTGTCTCTTCATAGCCACGAAGACTATAGCATAGTCAAGCAACTTGGAGATACGTTCCATGCCCGTAAACCAACAGGTGTCCTGATGCAGGAACTCGGTCCAATAGTCAGATTCGAGGCCGTGTGGCGACTGATCAGCAATCATCAACACAGCGTTCCACCTATTGCGATGCTGCACCAGATGCTTAAAGGCCGAATCGGCCTCCACCGGCTCCGCGGAGATGTCTTTGATACGCATGTATAGCATCAGCTCGTCGAAGACGGCATTCTTCACCTTCTTGTAAACGGCCACATTATTGTGCTGTGCAAACGACGGAATCATCTTGCCAAACCATTCCCAGTTGCCTGAATGGGGAATGGCATAAAAGATGCTCTTCTTTTGTTCGAAAAGCGGCTCCAGGACCTCAGGGTTGGCGTATGTAATGCGCTTGCTGTAGCCATCAGGACCCATGCGCATCATCTTGGGTGCCTCCACGAACAAGTCGCAGAGGTTACGGTAAAACCGACGTTCGATGCTTTTGATGTCTTTGACATCCTTTTCAGGAAACGAACACAACAGATTTTGCCTCACCACCTCACGACGGTAACGCACGACATGATAAGTCAAGAAACAAAGCACATCGGATTTCAGATAGAGCAGCCAAAAGGGCTGGATGGACTGGAAATCAGCCCACCACTTCACCAAATAAAACCCGATTCTCTTCATTGCTGTTTATCTCGGATTGTTATACAAATCACCGGCATGCGAGCCCCAGCCTCTTTCGTACTCGGTTTGGTCGACGCCTTGGTCGTAACCTTCTCCGTAGATGCGCGAATAGATTTCGAGCTGCCAGCGTGGATTGTTGATTTCACCAACCACGTCGGAATGGATAAGATGGTAGTCGTTGGCAGCCGAGTCTTTCGCCATAAAGACGAAGCGCTTGTTACGTTGGTTGGCCACGGCATAGTAATGCCATATCTCATAAGGATAGGCGCCTGGTTCATTGGGCTCTTGCATAATCTGGTCGGGCTGGCCATACTTCAGGAACACATAGCCACGATCGGTGCGATAGCCAGGATAGGAAGAAGTCTTGAACGACATGTTGACACGACGTACGGCGGCCAGATAGTCGTTGAAGCCTTGTTTGGGATTCATTGGCGAACGGGAGCTCCAGAAGTTGAAGAGGAACTGCTGCATGGTCGTCACGTCTTCGGTCTTAACAAGACTCGAGGAATAGTCACGTTCCAGTTCGGTGCAAATTGGATCGAGGAAACGGATATATTGACGCAACGTATCAACATCAGTGATGCCGCTGACGAAGGTATTTGCGATATTCACGCTTGAGAGGTCATTCATCTCGAAGCCCTTGCCGGGATTGCTGCGCTGGAAGAAACAGCTGTTGGAACAAATCAGGGCATTGCTACGGTCACGCATCTCCACCACCAAGAAATAGTTACCGGAAGGCAACTCACTGATGTCTATGGTATTGAGCAGAATATTGGCCTTGCCCACATCGTAACGCTTGGTAAAGGAGAAGTTCTGCATGTGATTCGACGACTCCACCGTCTCAATAAAGTAGTCGACAAGGAACTTGCCATCGTCATACAGCTTGTCGCTGTTATATAACTCAGCATAGAAATTCAGCTTGGTGTCGTTGGAACCATAGAAAGGATACACCCTCGGTAGCATGTCATAGCCGCTTTTGGTGCATTCCGACGGCGTGGCAGCCTTGGCATACGAATCGAAGAGCAGGATGTCGGAAATGGAAGGGATATTGTCGGGATAATTCAGTTCCACCCTTACCGTTTCCGTAGGCAAGACATCACCGCTGTTCATATCCATGATGCTAATTTCCATTTCGTATTCACCATTATCCAGCGGGAAGCGCTGTTGTCCGATAAAAGCACCGTCAAGGTTATTCGTATCTGTCACGACGGGGCTATCGAGTGCCACTTTCGAGAACGTCGTCTCCTCCCCTTTCCTGAATATCGTGGTAATCTCTACCGTGGCCTTGAACTTGCCAGGCTCAAACTCCTTGTAAACCGCCGAACGGCATTCAAAGGCGATGGCATTCTCCACAAAAGGCGTCACACCGGGAACACAATACGTCATGGTGGACAGATAAGGCTTGAGTCTTTTGGCCTTTATTTGGGCGTTGCCTGTCATGGTCAGAAAGGCAAGCAGAATGATAACGAATGATCTTTTCATATTAAACGGATTATTTCATCTTGCAAAGATAGTAAAAATGAGTCAAATAGGATTTTTTTAAATAAAAAAACGCAACCTATCGAAATTTGTTGTACTTTTGCAGCGGAGATATGGCTGAGTGGTCGATAGCGGCGGTCTTGAAAACCGTTAAGCCGAAAGGCTTCGGGGGTTCGAATCCCTCTGTCCGCCTTTATAATGTAAGACCCTGCCAGACAAGGCAGTAAGGAGAGATGCCGGAGTGGTCGATCGGGGCGGTCTCGAAAACCGTTGAACGCTTTGCGTTCCAAGGGTTCGAATCCCTTTCTCTCCGCAAAAAGGCAAGTTTTTGAGATTTCAACGACTTGCCTTTTTATTTTGAGGTCATCCTCACCCGCCGCAAATCCAGCAGATTCGTCGGATTGCTGCCCATGTTCGTCACACGCTTGTTGACGAAACGCAACACCTCGTCGTAAAACAGCACCACTACCGGAGCATCCTGCATCATCAGGCTGTCCATCTCGGTGTAGTAGCGGGCGCGTTGCTCAACATCGTTGCATAGCAAGGCTTTGTCATACAATTTGTCGAACTCGGGATTGGAATAATGCGTGTAGTTTGGTCCTGAAGGGGCAAAGTTGGAACTCGCGAACAACGAAAGGTAGTTCTCCGCATCGGGATAGTCGGCTACCCAAGAGGAACGGAAGAAGGACAGGCTGCCGTTGGACCTCATGCTACGCATCGTGGCAGGCGGCATCACCTCCATCTTGCACTGCAAGCCGATTTGTTCCACCTGACTCTGCACGAACTTTCCAATGTCGGCATAATCTGCAACGGTAGAGAGTTGCAGCAGATAGCCCTCCAAATGGTTCTCTGTCACCAAACGCTGGGCGCGCTTCAGGTCGTAGCCGTAGCCAATCGTGTTGCTATGTCCTGGCAAACCCACGGGGATCATACCACCCGTACCAGGCTCGCCAATGCCATTGCGCAGATAACGCAGCATCTTCTCGCGGTCGATGCAGAGGCTGACGGCCTGCCGCAAAGCACGCGAACGGTCGGGACCGAGGCTGTCGTTCGGGTCGATGAAGAAGGAGAAATACTCCGTGTTCAAATAAGGTTCCGTAATCAGGTCTATCTTGTCCTCATATTTCTGTCGCAACTGGCCGTCGTAAGTCAACAATTCGTCCTTATAGCGCGCATCAATGCCCGACATGAAATCGAACTTGCCCTTGATGAATTCCAGAAACGCCACCTGCTTGTCGATGAGGAAGCTGATGGAAACGGCATCGATGTAGGGCAGCCTCTCCCCTACCTCGTCACACTCGAAATAACTGGGGTTCTTGCGGAAGACCAGTTTCACATTCTCTTTCCAGTATTGGAACTTGAACGGTCCCGTCCCCACAGGATGGCTGCGGAAGTTGTCACCGTAATACTCGACAGCTTCGTGAGGCACCACTGAAGCGTAGGTCATCGAAAGGATGCCCAAAAACGGTGGGAAGGGCTTCGCCAGCTCGATTTGGAAAGTGGTGTCGTCCAAAGCGGTGAATGCATACTGTTCGTCATCGTGCTTGACAGATGAGAAGATCCACAAGCCTGGTGAGTTCAGTTGCTTGTCGACCACGCGATTGAAGGAATAGACAAAGTCCTGGGCGGTGACATTCCGAGGTCCCTGAGCCTGTCGAAGGGCCGACTGATAGAAACTTGTATCCTCATGAAACTGCACATCGTTGCGCAGATGGAAGGTATAGGTCTTGCCGTCCTCGCTAACGTCCCACGACTTGGCCACCATGGGGACAAGGTTCATCTGATCGTCGAAGGCCACAAGGCTATTGAACACCTGATTACAGGCCCAGATGTGCGGCAGGTCCTTGGCATAGATCGGGTCGAGGGTCAGGATACCCGCGGATTCGTTGTACTTGAAGATGGCGAGATCTTCCTCGGAATCTTGGCGTTTGCCGCAAGAAACAAGCAACAGCAAGGACAATATTCCAAGGAACAACTTCCGCATAATCACTTCACTTTGAAACCGATCACCTCTGGATGCAAGTTGTTCAGATACTTGTTGTAATCGAGGTCGTTCATGTCCTGTTCCTTCTCCAAGGCGAGGTCAAGCACCTCCATCATGTTCTCCACATAGTGGAAGTTCAGGCCTTCGATGTAGTCTTCCTTGATGTCCTTGATATCGTGCTCGTTGTCGATGGAAAGGATAAGATCGGTGACGCCGTTGCGCTTGGCGGCAAGGATTTTCTCCTTCACGCCGCCCACAGGCAACACCTTGCCTCGCAACGTAATTTCGCCTGTCATGGCCAATTGTCCCTTAACCTTACGCTGTGTGAAGGCGGAAGTCAAAGCGGAAAGCATGGTGATACCCGCCGAAGGGCCATCCTTTGGCGTGGCACCTTCGGGGATGTGGACATGGACATTCCAGGCCTCGAACACATCGGGGTTGATGTTGAGTTGCGAGGCATGCGCCTTGATGAATTCGTATGCAATAGTAGCGGATTCCTTCATCACCTCGCCGAGGTTGCCCGTCAGCGAGAGGTGTCCCCCGCCGCGGCTCAAACTGACTTCAATGGACAGGATTTCGCCGCCCACCTGCGTCCAAGCCAGGCCTGTGGCCACACCCGGCATGGTGTGCTTCACCTCGTCCTCGTCGTGGTGCATCGGCACGCCGAGCACCTTGCGGATGTCTTCCATCGTAATCTTCTTGTCGAAGGCATTCTCGGTGACGACCTGCTTAGCGCGGAAGCGCATTACATCGCCAATGCGGCGTTCCAGGTTACGCACACCTGCCTCACGCGTGTAGTCGTCGATGATGTGCATGACAATTTCCTTCGGAAAGACGATCTGCTTACTGTCGAGGCCATGCTCCTTCATCTGCTTGGGGATGAGGTGACGCTTGGCGATTTCGTATTTCTCCTCGCGCAGGTAGCCACTCAAGTCGATGATTTCCATACGGTCGCGCAAAGCGGGATGGATAGTCGACAGGTTGTTGGCCGTGGCGATGAAAAGGATCTTCGAGAGATCGTAGTCGAGCTCGATGAAGTTGTCGTAGAAGGCATTGTTCTGTTCGGGATCCAGAATCTCAAGCAGGGCCGCCTGCGGGTCACCTTGGACGTTGTTGCCGCTCACCTTGTCGATTTCGTCGAGGACGAAGACGGGGTTGCCCGACTTCACCTTGCGCAGGTTCTGTATGATGCGGCCCGGCATGGCTCCGATATAGGTCTTTCTGTGTCCACGCAATTCCGACTCGTCGCGCACGCCACCCAATGACATTCTGACATATTTGCGGTTCAACGCTCGAGCAATGGACTTGCCCAAAGAGGTCTTACCCACACCAGGAGGTCCAACAAGACAAAGAATCGGCGACTTCATATCGTTGCGCAGTTTCAGCACAGCAAGGTGTTCGACAATGCGGTCTTTCACCTTGTCCAGTCCATAGTGGTCAGCGTCAAGGATACGTTGGGCGCGTTTCAAGTCGAAGTTGTCCTTGGTGAATTCGTTCCATGGCAGGTCAACGAGATACTGGAGATAGTTCAGCTGTATGCCATATTCCGCCGCTTGCGGGTTGGTGCGTTCCAGCTTCTTCAGCTCACGCTCAAAGACCTCCGCCACTTCCTTAGACCATTTCTTCTTCTCGGCCTTCTCCGTCAACTCTTTCACATCCTGTTCATTGGGGCTACCGCCCAACTCTTCCTGAATCGTCCTAAGCTGTTGGTTGAGGTAATACTCGCGCTGTTGCTTGTCCATGTCGACACGCACCTTGCTCTGGATTTGCTGCTTCAACTCAAGCATCTGCTGCTCATCGGTCAGCACAGCGAGAAGGTCGGTAGCCATCTGGTTGAGTGTGCGGGCCTCAAGAAGCGACTGCTTGGTGGGCATCTCGGCTTCCACGTTGCTGGCCACGAAGTTCATCAAAAAGACCGGGTCTTCGATGCTCTTGATGGCGAATCCTGCCTCTTGCGGCAGGTTACGCGAACGACCAATGACTTGCACGGCCAGCTCCTTGACCGACTGCACCAAAGCGCTGAACTTACGGGTCTTGGGCAACTCTTCCGCCACGGCATAAGGCACCACGGCCGCTTTCAGGTAAGGCTCCGTTTGGATGGCCTCCACCACCTCGAAACGGCGTTTGCCTTGGATGATGACCGTCGTATTGCCGTCGGGCATTTGCAAGGTCTTGATGATCTGGGCAGCAGTTCCAACTTTATATAAGTCATCAAGTGTCGGGTCTTCCACATCAGGGTTGATTTGCGCGATGACGCCAATGGCTTTGCGTTTGCGATAATACTCCTTGATCAAACGGATGGACTTGTCACGGCCCACGGTGATGGGGATGATGACGCCAGGATAAAGCACCGAGTTACGCAGCGGTAAAATCGGCAGCTCCTCAGGCACTTCCTCGTCTTGTCCGAGGCGCTCGTCCTCAATTGTCAGCACGGGGATGAACTCGGCATTCGGGTCCATCATATCGGAAAACAGTTCTGTATCTAGTTTTACACTCATAAATCCAGTTTTGAAATTACGTCGGGCGACATTTTGTCAGTATTCGCCTTTCCACACCTTAATATTATAACGGCGCAAAGATACGACAATAATAATGCCAAGGCACAAAAAAAGCTCTCGCGACAGGCAAGAGCTTCTTTTTTTCTGATGTTGTCCAACTTACTTGGCTTCCTTCTTTTCGAGGAACTTCTTGTACTTGTTGTTGAACTTATCAACACGACCGGCGCTGTCGACGAGCTTCATCTTACCCGTGTAGAAGGGGTGTGATGCGCTGGAGATTTCGAGCTTCACCAGGGGGTATTCGTTGCCGTCTTCCCACTTGATGGTTTCCTTAGTGTTGATGGTCGAGCGCGACATGAAAGTCACATCATTCGACATATCTTTGAAAACAACCAGTCGATAATTCTTGGGGTGAATGTCTTTTTTCATCGCTTTCTTTCCTTTTGATTTTGAGTGTGCAAAAGTACAACATTTTATTGATATGGCAATTGTTTTGGAGAAAATTTTTTACCAAACAAAATAACTTATTATGTATCAATACTTTACACTCATTATTCTATTTCGCGGAACGCACCGGGCGGACAACCAGGCCGAATTCCCGACTATATTCGTAAATGTCATGGTCAATCCAATCGCCACCATTCCCAGTGAAGCCAAAGCCTTTCGCAGTGTCCGGGAAGGAAGTGCTGAGCGAACTAGACCAATAGCGTCCTCCGTTGCCTACATTGTCAAAATCGGCTTCTATACGACATCCAGCGGCGGGCAGGAAGATGCTGTTACCGTTACGTGCGGTGAACAGGAAACCATTCACACCGTTTTGTGTTGTCCAAGCATAATCGCAACGCGAAACCAATTCAACCCATTCATCGTAAGTCGGGGTGCGCCAGTCCTCTCCCCAGTTGGCTGTGGCGGCATCATCACCCGACTCC
Source organism: uncultured Bacteroidales bacterium (assembly GCA_905234645.1). GTDB lineage: Bacteria > Bacteroidota > Bacteroidia > Bacteroidales > F082 > Limimorpha. The sequence goes on from CAJOIS010000032.1 coordinate 31,676, forward strand.
AAGGTCTTCAGTTTGTCGGTGAAACCGTCGAAGCCGAAGTCTGATTCTGTACAATACTTTGTGAGTTGGTTGTAATCTCCCTTGCTGTAAGTGTAGGTGCTCCAATCGTAAATGGTTTTGGATTGGATCTCACCCCATGCGAAATAGTCGCCATAACTTTCAGGATTTTCGGCTCCCACGTTACAAGTGGCCCACAAGGTCCCACTGCGCAGACCCAGATCGACATAGTCATGACCGTTGCAAGTGCCGTTACCTCCGTTGTCTTTTGTACATCCGGCAACGAACAACACCGCTGTCGTTAGCATTATGGCTGCCATGGCCTTTGAGAATCTTTGCATAATTTTAATTTCATTATTTTGGGCGCAAAATTATATATTTTCCATGAATGAGCCTGTCGGTATTTTGTTTATCTTTGCGGTTGTATATAATTTGCATCTGATGCGCAACACCTAACTTAGCTCACTATGAAAACTCTATCCGTATTTGTCGCTGGCGCGAAGAACCTTCAGCCATTAAGGCTCAGACTCAAAGCCATGGCCAACGACTTGAACAACGAATACAAACGAAACGGCTGGGATATCGCCGTCAACATGGTCTCTTATGAGAACTTCGGCGATGAGCAGAACATCTATAACAAATTCATCACAGAAGAAGCGGACATGATTCTCTTCCTGCTGGAGGACAGGATCGGTCCAAAAACAGAGGAAGAATACCGGCTCACGGTGGAGAGGCAAAAGGCAAACGGGCATCCGGAACATTGTGTGTTTTTGAAGGAATTCGATGAAAGGACGGACGAGATTGCCCACATCGAAGAATTGATGAGCACCACATCCAACAAGTACTATGTGTGCTACAAAAACCCCGAGGACCTGTTGTCGAAGGCGAAGACACGCATCACGGAGCTGGCATTAAAAAAATGGAAAAGCATAGATATTAAAAGGTCTAAACGCAATCCCGTCAAGTGGGCCATTGTCGCCCTTTGCGCCGTTCTGGTATTGGCCGCAGCCTTCCGTTTCGCCACCGGATCACCCAAAGCAAGCTATGTGTATTTCGAGATGCCCGGATTCCCGAAAAGCATCGAGCAGTACGGTATGAACGAAAAATACTTCGAGCAACAGCTTCTGCACACCCAGCATGACGAAGCCCTCCAAGCCCAAGACAAACTGAACCTAATGCTCAACGCCACGACCACGCCACCGACATGGAGCATTGGCTTCCCGTCAAGCATCAAATCAGCAAAATACAACCGTTTGCGTAACAGCCTTAGAACGATGTTAGGATGCCAGGACCTGAAAGTGGCGCTGCATCTCATCGAATCCGACAACTCCATCACCAGTAATCTCTTCATCACCGACTGGAACGGAAAGGAATATAAAAGCACAGTTGAAATCAGCACTGATGAGCTGAAAAGCCAGGACATCTCGTCCTCTCTCATGATACGGAAAAACGCTGCCCAGCTATCCTTCCCCTTCTCCCCCATCGTTTCGGCTCTTTATGATTATCATATTGTCGACGAACTGCTCGAGTACCAGATGGTCAGCCCATGGCAAAACGAGATCTACACCCCGTTGGAGCGGGAAGCCTTCCTCATGGAATACGCCGACAGCAACTCGCCTGACGCAAAGATGGCCTACCTGCTTCTTGGCAACTACCACGAATACCAAGGCATTGAAAACGGTTACGAAAAAACAAGCCTAACAAAAGCCATTGACTATTATACACAACTGATGAACGACAACAACATAGACGGCTTCATTAATGACAAGACAGACATCCTAAACACCTATCTGGCCACTGAATCATCGGACGACGAAACGCTCATCGACATCCTTGAAGCCAAAGGCGCCTTCCATGCCCAAGACTGCGACCAAATCATCATCATAGCCGACGAAGAGAGCTTCATCGTCGATTCAAAGCAATTCTATAAAGCAACACTTTACACTTTTGCAAAAGACTCTGCCGACAGATGGGAAGAGGCGTTTGCCCCTTACAAAGTGAACCTAGGCGTAAAAGGGTTCGTGTCACCCGAAGAAAAAACCGAAGGTGACATGAAGACCCCCACTGGGTATTATCCCATCACATTCGCATTCGGAAAAAAGAACAACCTAACGACCCGTTTGAATTTCATGGAGATTGGGAAAAACCATGTTTGGGTCAGCGACACCGAATGCAAAGAATACAATAAGATTGTCGTTGACAATGACGGGACCTACACTAGCAAAAAAGTAAACGAAAAGCTGTTCCGCAACGACGATTTGTATGACTATGCCATCGTCATCGACTACAATACAAATCCTGTTGTACCAGGAAAAGGCAGCGCCATATTCATGCACATCCAACGAAGTGAAAACCATCGCACGGCAGGATGCATTTCCATGTCGAAGGAAGACATCGTGAAGTTGATAGAATGGCTTGATTCATCAAAGCACCCGCACGTTTTCCTTTGCAAGCACATCCACGCAGAATGACCTATCTACTGACGGGAAAAACGGCACCCTCAAATAGAGCTGATACATAGAAAAACTTAATTATTTCAAAAAAGGCTTGACACACTGCTTTATTTCTTATCTTTGCAGCAAAATAAGAGCATATAACTCAACTAATAAATTATAAATCAAACAATTAAATCAATAATTGAAATGAAACAAGCTTTTAATTTCAATGCAGGTCCTTGCGTCCTGCCCAAACAAGCCATTGAAAACACCGTCAAGGCTTTGTACGACTTCGACAACACAGGTATCGGTATCGCAGAAATCAGCCACCGCACCCCGGGTTGGGAGAAACTGATGGCCGACACTCGCCAACTGTGGCGCGACCTTCTCAACATCCCCGCCGAATATGAAATCCTCTTCCTCGGTGGTGGCGCCAGCACCCAGTTCATGACCGTGCCCGCCAACCTGCTGAACAAGAAGGCCGCCTATCTCCAGACTGGCGTCTGGGCCAAGAAGGCCGCCAAGGAAGCCAAGCTGTTCGGTGAGACCGTCATCGTCGCCAGCAGCGAAGACAAGACCTACACCTACATTCCGAAGGGTTGGACCGTTCCCGCTGATGCAGACTACTTCCACATCACCACGAACAACACCATCTACGGCACCGAGATCCGTAAGGACTTCGCCGCCAACGAAATCAACAACGTGATGCTGGTTGCCGACATGAGCTCCGACATCATGAGCCGTCCCGTCGACGTGAAGAAGTACGGCCTCATTTACGCTGGTGCCCAGAAGAACGTCGGCCCCGCCGGTGTCACCGTCGTCATCGTCAAGAAGGACATCCTCGGCAAGATCACTGACCGTCAATACATGAACCCGCTGCCCACCATGGTCGACTACCGCACCCATGCCGCAGAGGAAGCCAAGAACATCTCGATGTTCAACACGCCTCCGGTCATCAACATTTATATGATGTACGAAACCCTGAAGTGGGTGAAGGAGACCATCGGTGGCGTCGAGGCCATGAACAAGATCAACCTCAAGAAGAGCGCCCTTCTCTATGAAGAAATCGACCGCAACAGCATGTTCATCGGCACCGCCGAGAAGGACAGCCGTTCCATCATGAACCACTGCTTCGTCATGGCTCCTGGCCACGAGGACAAGCAAGACGCCTTCATGGCCTTCGCCAAGGAGCGCGGCATGGTCGGCATCAAGGGTCACCGCAGCGTCGGCGGCTTCCGCGCCAGCCTCTTGCCCCATCGAGGCCGTCGAAGCCCTCGTCCAGTGCATGCAAGATTTCGAGAAAGCTAACAAATAATACAAGGAGACATCATGAAAGTATTAGTTGCAACTGAAAAGCCTTTTGCCAAAATCGCCGTTGACGGCATCCGCGAAGTCGTTGAAAAGAACGGCTATGAACTGGCTCTTTTGGAAAAATACACCGATGTCAATGACCTCTACAAGGCCGTTGCCGATGCCGACGCTTTGATCGTCCGCTCCGACAAGGTGACGAAGGAAGTCATCGACCACGCCAACAACCTGAAGATCGTCGTCCGTGCCGGCGCCGGTTTCGACAACCTCGACCTCGAAGCTTGCACCGCCAAAGGCATCGTCGCCATGAACACCCCTGGTCAGAACAGCAACGCCGTTGCCGAACTCGTCATGGGTATGCTGGTCTACGCCGTCCGTAACTTCTACAACGGCAAGAGCGGCACCGAACTGATGGGCAAGAAGCTCGGCCTCCTCGCCTTCGGTAACGTGGGTCGCAACGTCGCCCGCATCGCCAAGGGCTTCGGCATGGAAGTCTATGCTTTCGACGAATTCGTCCCCGCCGACAAGATTGAAGAGGCTGGCGTTCACGCCGTCGCCAACCGCGACGCCCTCTTTGAGACCTGCGACGTGGTCAGCCTGCACATCCCGGCCACTGCCGAGACCAAGCAGAGCATCAACTACGCTGTGGTGAACAAGATGCACAAAGGTGGCATCCTCGTCAACACCGCCCGTAAGGAAGTCATCAACGAGCCCGAGCTGCTCAAGCTGATGGCCGAGCGCACCGACCTGAAGTACATCACCGACATCATGCCAGACGCCGACGCCGAGTTCAAAGCCTTCGAAGGCCGCTACTTCGCCACACCCAAGAAGATGGGTGCACAGACCGAGGAAGCCAACATCAACGCCGGCTTGGCCGCTGCCAACCAAATCGCTGATTTCTTCAAGACTGGCAACAGACGTTTCCAAGTAAACAAATAATTCAACCAACCGAGAAAGACACCGCAAGCCTCTTGTGGTGTCTTTCCCTTACTTGCCTGATAATGATTCCTGAAAGCACAAAAAACACCAATTTTTTCAAATTTGAGGGACTCCGCATTTACCATAAATCTGTTGATTTCACCAATGCTATCCTTTCCCTCAGCAACACTGCACAGACCCCTGCCCAAAAGATCATCATTGACCAGTTTCTCAATGAAGCCGGTCATATTTCTGCCAACATCATCGAAGGCGCTGGTCATTCAAAAGCAGAATTCATCGAATACCTACAGAAAGCCAAATCCAACATCGGCAAATGCGTGATGCTCTGTGCTCTAGCCTTGAAGCAATCGCTGATTGACGAGACACAAGAAAACGACATCCGCAACGAGCTGATGGAACTTACCAAGATGATTGGGGCTTTGATTCTTTCTTTTCAGAAACATGATTCAGTCAATAACCCAGAAATCTGACTGTCAATAACAAACAAACGAATCACAATTAAAACCTAATACAATGTCAGTTATCAAACCGTTCAAAGGATGGCGTCCCGGCGTGGACATCGTCCAGAAACTCGCTTCCCGTCCCTACGATGTGCTGAACACCGAAGAGGCACGCAAGGAATGCGAAGGCAATCCCTATAGCCTGCTCCACGTGACCAAGGCCGAAATCGACCTGCCCGAAGGCCACAAGGACAGCGACCTCGAGACCTACCTGAAAGTCGTTGAGAACTTCAATAGCTTCAAAGACTTCGGATGGATCAAACAAGACCAGGAGGAAAAACTCTACATCTATGCCCAGAGCATGAACCCCACCGACGCCAACGCCCACTGGCAGTATGGCATCGTGGCATGCGCCTATAGTGAAGACTATGTGAACAAGGTCATCAAGAAGCACGAGCTGACCCGTAAGGACAAGGAAGAGGACCGCATGAAGCACGTCCGCCTCACCAACGCCAACGTCGAGCCTGTGTTCTTCGCCTACCCTGCCGTCGCTGAAATCGACGCCATCGTGAGCAAGATCACCGCTGAGAAGCCCATCTATGACTTCATCGCCAAGGAAGACGGCTTCGGCCATCGTTTCTGGATCATCGACGACAAGGCCACCATCGCCCGCCTCGTTGAACTCTTTGACAAGAAGGTCCCGGCCATGTACATCGCCGACGGTCACCACCGCAGCGCCGCAGCAGCTCTCGTCGGCCAAGAGAAGAAAGAGCACAATCCCGCCCACACCGGTAAGGAGGAATACAACTACTTCATGACCGTCATCTTCCCCGACAACCAGTTGAACGTCATCGACTATAACCGCGTCGTGAAAGACCTCAACGGCCTTAGCACTAAGGACTTCTTCAAGGCCTTGCAAGAGAACTTCGACATCGAATGCAAGTGCAACTGCACCAAAGACGGTGGCAAGTGCAACTGCGAGTTCCCCTGCCACTGCGAGTGCGACACCGAGTACAAGCCCAACAAGCTGCACAACTTCTCGATGTACATCGAGGGCGTGTGGTATTCGCTGACTGCCAAGCCCGGCACCTACGACGACAACGATCCTATCGGTGTGTTGGATGTCACCATCCTCAGCAACCTTGTCCTCGACAAGATTTTGGGCATCAAGGACCTCCGCACCGACAAGCGCATCGACTTCGTGGGCGGCATCCGTGGCCTCGGCGAACTGAAGCGTCGTGTGGACAGCGGTGAGATGAAGGTCGCCTTCGCGCTCTATCCTGTGAGCATGAAGCAGATCATCGACATCGCCGACACCGGCAACATCATGCCTCCCAAGACCACTAAACTGCGCTCTGGCCTCGTCATCCACACTTTGGATTGATAGGGACACGAGACATTACGACATGGGACGCGAGACATGGAAACTCGCGTCCCTTTTTTTTATATCTTTGCAAAAACAAAACGATGGAACAGGTCAATATCACCCCCAACCTCATCAAGCACTTCGCCGACTATCTGCGGCTTGAGCTATCGCTATCCGACAATAGCGTGGAGGCCTATCGCCACGATGTCTATTTGTTTTTGCAATACCTTGAGGCAGAGAAGGCTTCAACAGACATAAATACCATTACCCAGGACACAATCGAGAACTTCTTCGCCTACCTCTTCGACCTCAACATAGGCGCCACCTCGCAGGCCCGCATCCTATCGGGGCTGAAGTCGTTTTGGCGTTATCTGACTCAAGAGGAAATTGCCGACAAAGACCCCACCCTGCTCATCTCCTCTCCCACCCTGGGACGTCATCTCCCTGAGGTGCTGAGTTATGAGGAAATCCAAAAGATGATCGATAGCATCGACCTCAGCCAGCCCACTGGCCACCGAAACAAGGCCATGATCGAGGTGATGTATGGCTGTGGCCTGCGCGTCTCGGAACTCATCGGACTACAGATTAGCAACATATACCGCGCAGACGGCTTCCTGCGCATCTTCGGCAAGGGCAGCAAGGAACGTCTTGTACCCATAGGCGACAGTAGCCTGAAGATTCTCTTCCAATACATCGAAGGCGCAAGACTGCACATCACGCCGAAGCCCAAGTTCACCGACACCGTGTTCCTCAACAGCCGTGGCACAGGTCTCACCCGACAGATGGTCTTCCTCATTGTGAAGGAACTCGCCGAAAAGAATGGCATCACCAAAACCATCAGCCCGCACACCTTCCGACACAGCTTCGCCACACATCTCCTTGAAGGCGGTGCCAACCTGCTCGCCGTGCAACAGATGCTCGGCCATGCCAGCGTCAGCACGACAGAAATCTATACGCATATTTCAGACGAGCTGTTGCGAGACACACTAACGAGCTATCATCCACGTTTTAGAAAATGCTGAATGCGGAATTATGAATGCGGAAATCGAAGATTCGACGAAGTCAATATTGCAATGCGACGCTGGGCTTCGCCCCAATTCAGCATTCCGAATTCAGCATTCCGAATTAATTACTATTTTTGCACAAAATTACCACCATGTACACCACAAAATACGACTTCCTGAAAGGCCTTCGCCCCGACCGTTTCTTCCTCTTGGCCGGCCCTTGCGTCATTGAAGATGAGACTTCTCCCCTCTTCATCGCCGAGAACTTGAAAAACATCTGCCAAAGACTTGACATCCCGCTGGTGTTCAAAGGCTCTTACCGCAAGGCCAACCGCTCCAGGCTGGACTCTTTCACGGGCATCGGTGACGAGAAAGCCCTAAAAGTGCTGCAAAAGATCGGCAAGGAATTCGAGCTTCCCGTGGTGACCGACATCCATTCCTCTGAAGAAGCCGCCATGGCCGCTGAATATGTCGACATCCTCCAAATTCCGGCTTTCCTTTGTCGTCAAACCGACCTTTTAGTCGCTGCCGCCAAGACGAGCAAGACAGTGAATATCAAGAAAGGACAATTCCTTTCGGGTGAAGCTATGGGCTTTGCCGTCGAGAAGGTGCGTCAGTCAGGCAACGACAAGGTCATGCTGACCGAGCGCGGCTCCATGTTCGGGTATCAGGATTTGGTGGTGGATTACAGAAACATCGCTGTCATGCAGAAGTTTGACGTGCCCGTCATCCTCGACGTCACCCACTCCTTGCAGCAGCCGAACCAAAGTAGCGGCGTCACGGGCGGTCAGCCCGAGATGATTGGTCTCATCGCCAAGGCAGGCATCGCTGTCGGTGCCGACGGCCTCTTCATGGAGGTACACCCCGAACCTAAAAAAGCCAAGTCTGACGGTGCCAACATGCTCCGCCTTGACTTGGCTGAATCTCTCTTGAGACAATTGGTGAGGATCAAGGAAGCGGTTACTGCATCCTCATGTTGACAATCTGACCCGTCTCCGTGTCAAACACCAGCTTCGTGTTCGTCACAGGAGCCGTCAGCAAAGCGCCCAATTGGTTGACAATTATTCTATCCTCAAGCAAAGTCTTGCCGTCACAGCTTACCTTCACATTCGCCGTTTCGGGAATGCGATAGAAGACCTTGCTGTCATAAGTCATCGACTCCATTGCCGACTGGCTGGGGGCGTTGATGGCCGCCGTTGTGTTCAGCGACAGTGTCTGCACCGTGATCATGCTTCCCGAGCCTGACGTTCCAACCGTAAGGCCATCAGTCTCCGAGAATTTGGCTACGGTCTGCGTCGGGACTTCCTTGTTCGGAATCACATACACCGTCTTCACCACCTTCTTTGCCACGCGTTTGCCCAAAATCAAGCTGGTGTATTCCTTTTCCATGTCATCCAACCTTTTATACATGGCATTGAAAGTCTCAGGGTTGGAAGCCATCTCGACATCGCCAGAAACCAAGTAGAACTTGGCTTTGCGGATTTCAGCAATCTTATCGACGACTTCCTTGGCCAGCATGGCATTCGTCTTCCCTGCCGACATCAGCTCAATAAACCCTTCATTGTTGTATTCTCCTTCACAGCACTGCGGTTGCTCTTGAAGCACAGGCTTTTCTTCGACAGCTTCTGCATCGTTTCCAATACCCACGCTACGGATAATGCCATTGGGCAAGACGTCGAATTGCAATTTACTACCGCCTCTTGCAGCGGTGAAAGTAACAAAATACAATGCATTGGGGTCGGGGCTGGCAACGGAACTCATCTTGACATCAAGAAGCTTGTACTCCGTCGTTTCATATTCCACATAGTCCTCCATTTCGAAATAGCTGGAAGCATAATCACTGAGCGGCCCTTTCACAAGTTGTGCTTCCTCGATGATGAAGTCCAGCTTGAGCATGGTCTGCGGCAAGGAATAATACAAGCCGTTTTGCTGACCTGGATTGATATTCTTTGCAAAAGTCGTGGTAAACTGTGCATGGAGTTGACTACCCAAGGTCAAAGCCAAAAGCAACAGCGCAATTCTTGAGACGATTCTATTCATTTTTGTTAGGTTTAGTTTCAAACTTCAAAGATACATATTTTTCGACAATCCCATCATTCCGTGGCCGTTTTTTCCCTTTTGCTGAACAGCATCAAAGCTACAAATGTCAATAAGCCGTTGATAATCAATATTTCAAAACCAATCTTATAGCCACCGAACAGTTGGGGCGAATACATCTTCAACAGGTAGCTGATGACGGGTGAAGCAACGGCAATATAGGGAACGGCCTTGTCGATGACCTTTCTGTGCTTGACAAAAAGCCCAAAGGAGTACAAGCCCAACAAAGGCCCATAGGTATAGCCTGCGATGTCGAACACCTTGTCGATGAGTGATTCGTTGTGGAAAGGACGGAAAGCGATAATCACCAATAAATACAGCAAGGCGAAAGCCACATGGATCCACTTGCGGTAATGTGTGATTTGTTGCTCCGTCATCTGCTTCTTGTCGAAATGCATGAAATCGAAGCAGAAGGTCGTGGTCATGGCTGTCAAGGTGCCATCGGCGCTGGAATAGCCCGCTGCCACAAGGCCTATGACAAAGACTATTGCGGTGAACTTGCTCAAAGAGAACGCCACCGAAGGGAAGATCTTGTCGTTGACCACAACACCCGCTTCGTTCAACGGCAATTGGAATCCTGTCTGCTGTGCATAACAAATCAATGCCGCACCAAGACACAGGAACAGCGCATTGACCACCACAAACAACAGGCTTGAGGTCATCACATTCTTTTGGGCATCACGCAAGTTTCTGCAAGTCAGGTTTTTCTGCATCATATCCTGATCCAAACCTGTCATTGTGATGGTGATGAACATACCACTCAACACCTGCTTCACCCAGAACTTGTTGTGCGTCCAATCCGTTTCGAAGACCTTAGTATACCCTTTTTCCGAAGCCGATTTCAGCAAGTCGCCCAAAGATATGTGAAGGTTGCGTAAGATAAAGAATGCCGTAAGGAAAGCAGCCAGCAAAAGGAAGGTTGTCTGCAGGGTATCGGTCCACACCACCGTCTTAATTCCACCCTTAAAGGTGTATAGCAAGATGATGGCGATAAAGATAACCGCTGGCACCCAAAACGGAATACCCCAGTCCTTGAAGACGAACTCATACAACACAAAGACCACGAGATACATCCTCAACGCCGAGCCTAACAGCCTTGACAGCAGGAAAAACGCCGCTCCCGTCTTCTCCGACCTAGGCCCAAAACGCATCTCCAAATAAGAATAGATGGAGGTCAGGTTGAGTCGATAATACAAGGGTAACAACACCAACGCAATCACCGCATAACCAAGCACATAGCCCAACACAAGAGGAAAATACGTAAACTGTCCCGTATAGACACCGCCCGGCACCGACATGAAGGTCACACCCGATAAAGAAGCGCCAATCATGCCGTATGCCACCACAAACCATGGCGAGTTTTTGTTGCCACGGAAAAAAGCATTGTTGTCAGACTTGCGTGCCGTGAAATGCGAAATCACGAACAAAAGAATGGTGTAAAGAACGAAAACGGCTAAAATTATGGTAGCATTCATCAGGTCACAGTTTGGTTGTGCAAAAATAGGAATAAATGTCGGACATGAAAGAAATTCCCGTACTTTTGCAGCCCAATAAAACGAAACCCAATGAAAGGTCTCTACACTATCCTCTTACTTATCGTTTCCAATGTTTTTATGACCTTTGCCTGGTATGGGCAGCTCAAGCTGCTTGAGATTGTCCCCTCGTCGAAAGACTGGCCACTTTTCCTGGTCATCCTCATGTCGTGGGGCATCGCCTTGTTCGAGTATTCATTCATGATACCCGCCAATCGCATCGGAGCGATGCAAAACGGAGGTCCTTTCAACCTTATCCAGTTGAAAGTCATTCAAGAAGCTGTCTCCCTGACCGTGTTCAGCGTCATCGTGATCACCGTTTTCAAGACCGAGACCTTCCGTTGGAACCACATCGTTGCGTTTATCTTGATCATCCTCGCCGTGTTTTTTGCCTTCAAAAAGTAATATTTTGTTGCAAACAAAGGAAAAATGCATGATATTTGCGGAATGAAAGATGGCTATTGATAGAACAAAAAGAAAGGAAATAATATGAAATTCTATGACATTGACTCAGTTTTCACCTTCGGAAAATACGAGGGCATGACCATTGCCGAAGTGTATGAGAAAGACCCTAAATACTTGAAATACTGCGAAGAAAACATTGACGAGTTCTACGTCTCCCCTTCCGTGATGCGTGAGCTGAAGTCGATGAACCGCGCCATCAACGACTCAGCTTTGCTTGACGTCAACTTCGACAAGATGAGCGACGACGAGATCAGCAGCTTCATCAGCGGACACGAAGAGGAAGAATCCTTTGACGAAGAGCGTTTGGAACATGACTTCGACTGGGACAATAACGACTTCGCCGACGACTCGCCGTTTGACGAATTTGAGGATGAATTCGACGAAGACGAATTCAACGATGAGTTCGGCGACAGCTTTGATGAAAGCTTCGACGGCGGAATTGATGATTTGTATTAAGTAGCATAAAAAAGCCTGCCCATTATGTCATTCCCTTGGGAATCTATAATGGGCAGGCTTTTTTTGTTTGTTTATGCGTTAATCCGTTCCGAGATGGAATATACCCGCTTGTCACGTTGCGTGGAGGTAATCATCTCAGCGAGGAAACCTGTAGAGAACAGTTGCACGCCAATGACGATGGCCAACAGGGCAAAGTAGAACAAGGGTCTGCGCGTCATGCCATAGACATGGAAGAACAGGCGTGAACATGCCAAATACACGGCGATAATGAAACCAATCAGGAAGGTAATGGAACCCAGCAATCCGAAGAAGTGCATCGGGCGGTTGCTGAACTTCGAGATGAAGTTGATGGTCACGAGATCGAGGTAGCCACGGATGAAACGGCTCATGCCGAACTTGCTGCTGCCGTATTTCCGCTTCTGATGGTGCACCACCTTCTCCCCTATGTGGCTAAAGCCGTTCATCTTGGCGATGACAGGGATGTAACGGTGCATCTCGCCATACACCTGGATGCTTTTCACCACCTCGTTGCGGTAAGCCTTCAGGCCGCAGTTGAAGTCGTGCAACTTGATGCCCGACATCACGCGCGTGGTCCAGTTGAAAAACTTCGAAGGGATGTTCTTGGCGATCTTGGAGTCGTAGCGTACCTTCTTCCAGCCCGAAACGAGGTCATAGCCGTCTTCCTTGATCATCTTGTAAAGCTCAGGGATTTCGTCGGGGCTGTCCTGAAGGTCGGCATCCATGGTGATGACCACATCGCCTTGCACAATTTTGAAGCCTTCGTTCAACGCCGGCGACTTGCCATAGTTTCTCCTGAAACGCAGTGCCTTCACATTGGGGTTGGCCTCCGCCAGACCTTGGATGATGGCCCAGGAATTGTCGGTGGAGCCATCGTCGACAAAGACGATTTCGTAGGAGAACTGGTGTTCTTCCATGACGCGACGAATCCATGCCTCAAGTTCGGGCAACGACTCGGCTTCATTCAGCAAGGGGACAACAACTGATATATCCATATTCTTTTGACTTCGGGACTTCGGGACTCCGAGACTTCGGGGCATTGCTGTCTCGCAGTCCCGTAGTCTCGTAGTCTCGCGTCAATACTATCTAATCTCTGTTTTTCCGCCCATGTAGGGTTGCAGGGCTTTCGGGATGGCGACGCTACCGTCAGCGCGGAGGTTGTTCTCCAAGAAGGCGATCAACATGCGCGGCGGGGCGACCACTGTATTGTTCAAGGTGTGGGCAAAGTAGTTACCGTTCTTGCCCTTGATTCTGATCTTCAGGCGGCGTGCCTGGGCATCACCAAGATAAGAGCAGCTACCCACCTCAAAGTATTTCTTCTGGCGCGGCGACCATGCCTCCACATCCAAAGATTTCACTTTGAGGTCGGCGAGGTCACCAGAGCAGCATTCCAGCGTGCGGACGGGGATGTCCATCGAGCGGAACAAATCCACCGTGTTCTTCCACATCTGCTCGTACCAATAGTCGGCGTCCTCTTGTTTGCAGAGCACCACCATTTCCTGTTTCTCGAACTGGTGGATGCGGTACACGCCGCGTTCCTCAATGCCGTGAGCGCCTTTCTCCTTGCGGAAGCAAGGCGAGTAACTCGTCAGCGTGAGTGGCAGGGACTCTTCGGGGACGATTTGGTCAATGAACTTGCCAATCATCGAGTGCTCGCTGGTGCCGATGAGATAGAGGTCTTCGCCTTCGATCTTGTACATCATAGCATCCATCTCGGCGAAACTCATCACGCCAGAGACAATCTCGCTACGCACCATGAAAGGCGGGATGCAGTAGGTGAAGCCACGGTCGATCATGAAATCGCGGGCGTATGAGATGACGGCGGAATGCAAGCGTGCGATGTCGCCCATGAGGTAATAGAAGCCGTTGCCAGCCACACGGTGAGCCGAGTCGAGGTCAAGACCGTTGAACTTGGCCATGATGTCGGCATGATAAGGCACCTCAAAATCAGGCACTACAGGCTCGCCAAAGCGTTCCTTCTCCACGTTGAAGGTGTCGTCCTTACCGACGGGCACAGCGGGATCAATGATGTTCGGGATAGCGTACATCACCTTGGTGAGTTGCTCCATGAGCGAGGACTGCTGCTTGCCGAGCTGTTCCAACTCTTGTGCGTTGGCCTCGACGAGTTTCTTCATCTCGTTGGCCTTTTCGATCTCCTTGTTCTTAAACAGGATGCCAATCTCCTTGGAGATAGAGTTACGCTGCGAGCGCAGGTCGTCGGCGCGCTGTTGGCAGTCGCAATATTGGGTGTACAAGTTAATGGCCTCGTCGACGAGGGGCAACTTGTTGTCTTGGAATTTCTTCTTGATGTTCTCGCGAACCACGTCGGGGTTCTTGACTAAAAATTTGACGTCTATCATAGTGCAATTGTTTTGCTTCGTAAAAACGGGCAAAGATAGGAAAAAATATGGAAAGGAAGGAAAAAATGTGGAAAGTGAATAAAACAGTAAACCCCGCCAGCTGCTGCTGACGGGGTCTCCGTTGTGGGTGGGCGGCGAACTACTTTCCCACGGTCTCCCGCAGTATCATCGTCGCGGCGGGGCTTAAC
>CAJOIS010000033.1 GCA_905234645.1 uncultured Bacteroidales bacterium
GGCGACGACATCCGCAACATCGACTGGAACGTCACCGCCCGCTTCAACAAGCCTTTCGTCAAGATCTTCGAGGAAGAGCGTGAGATGACGGTCATGCTGCTCATCGACGTGTCGGGTTCCAACGATTTCGGCTCGGTGGAGCAGTCGAAGCGTGACCTGACTGCCGAATTGGCAGCAGTCTTGGCGTTTTCTGCCATCCAGAACAACGACAAGGTCGGCGTGATTTTCTTCAGCAGCAAGATCGAGAAGTTCATCCCGCCGAAAAAAGGCAGCTCGCACATCCTGCGTATCATCCGCGAGATCGTCGATTTCAAGCCGACGGAGCGTGGCACCGACATCGGCGAGGGTCTGCGTTTCTTGACGTCGGCTATCAAGCGCCGCACGACGGCCTTCCTCATCTCCGACTTTATGACGGACAAGGACTTTGAGAAGGAGATGCAGATCTGTGCCAACAAGCACGA
Organism: uncultured Bacteroidales bacterium; assembly: GCA_905234645.1. Taxonomy (GTDB): domain Bacteria; phylum Bacteroidota; class Bacteroidia; order Bacteroidales; family F082; genus Limimorpha. The sequence goes on from CAJOIS010000033.1 coordinate 462, forward strand.
CCTCGTCGCGCTGCGCATCACCGACCGCCGTGAGATGGACATCCCCAAGGTGGGTCTGGTGAAGTTCCGCGACTCGGAGACAGGCAAGGAACGCTGGGTGGATACCTCAAGCAATGCATGGCATAATGCCTATCTACAGATGATCCAGTACGCTTCAGCCGAGTTGAACCGTGAATTTACCAAACATGGCATCGACAACGCGCTGATATACACTGGCGAGGACTATGTGAAACCTTTGATGCAACTCTTTAAGAAAAGGGAGGCAAGAAGATGAAGAAATATGTTTTGTTTTTGATATTTGCTTTGGCTGCCGTTATTGGTCTCAAGGCACAACAGGTTGAGGTCGAAGGCAAGGTTGAAAGCACGGATGTGCAAGTCGGCAAGCCCTTCACCCTTGATTTGAGCCTCAAGGTGCCTTACGGCTGGTTTGTGGAATGGAACGATTTCGCCATTGACACGCTGTCGGAACAAATCGACATCATCAAGCGTGGTAACGTGGAACGCACCGCCGATGCAGACAGCAACGTCATCGTAAAGCAACAGTTGACGTTGATGACCTTTGATACAGGTCAAATCCAGTTGCCCGCTGTCGGCCTGACCTATGCCCAATCGTTTGACGACCCGAACCGCCTGTTGGCGTATACGGATCCTATCAATCTTTATTCGACCACCATCGCTGTCGACACCACCATGGCCTACAAGCCCATCGTGGAGCCTATCGCCGCACCAATTCAAATGAAAGAGGTGTATCCATGGCTGCTTGGCGTGCTGCTTTTAGCATTGCTTGCATTTGGCATCTGGTATCTGCTCAAGCGTCGCAAGTTCAAAGTGGATGCCAATGGCAACATCATCCGTGGCCCCGTCATCCCGCCTTACGACAAGGCCGTCGACGACCTGAAGCGCCTGCGCGAGGAAAAGGTGTGGCAGTCGGGCAAAGTGAAAGAGTATTTCTCCTCGCTGACCGACATCGCCCGTGAATACATCGAAGGACAGTTCGGTGTGAATGCCGTCGAGATGACCACCGATGATATTTTGGAGGAAGTCAAGCCCTTGCATTTCTCGAAGGAGACTTATAACAAGCTGAAAGACACCATGGAAGTCGCCGACTTGGTGAAGTTCGCCAAATACTCGGCATCAACGCTGGAAAGCGACACCGCCTTGACCAGCATGACGGAATTCGTCAACGAGAGCTATGCGCATTACCAAAAGACAATGTCGCCGTCTGCGTCCCCGCAGACGGAACAGCCTGACTGCGAGATGCAGTCAGCGACAAAGAAGGAGGAGGTAAAAGATGCTTGAGAACATTGAATTTGCGAATCCTAAACTCCTGTGGCTCTTGCTGTTGGTGCCCGCTTTGATAGTGTGGTACATCTTGCGCCACAAGAAACAAGAGGCTTCGTTGAGCTTCTCCGACCTAAAGGGCTTCGTCAAGTTGCCTAAGACCTGGAAAGCCTACCTGCGTCATCTGCTCTTTGCCATGAAGATGGCAGCCTTGGCATTGCTTATCGTGGCCTTGGCACGTCCGCAAAGCTCGTCGACCAACTCGACCTCCAACATTGAAGGCATCGACATCGTTATGGCGATGGACGTCTCGGGCTCCATGTTGGCTAGAGACCTTAAGCCCGACAGATTGACTGCAGCAAAGAACGTGGCTTCCGATTTCGTTAAGAACCGCCCTGGCGACCGCATGGGACTGGTCATCTTCTCAGGCGAGTCGTTCACACAGGTGCCGTTGACCACCGACCACGGCGTGATGCTCAATATGCTGGCTGAGATGAAGAATGGCCTCATCGACGATGGCACTGCCATCGGTGATGGTTTGGCTACAGCTATCAGTCGACTGAAAGACAGCGAGGCCGTCTCCAAGGTGGTGATATTGTTGACCGACGGTATGAACAATGCCGGTTCCGTCGACCCATACACTGCCGCAGAAATAGCCAAGTTGTATGGCATCCGCGTTTACACCATCGGTGTGGGTAGCTATGGCACGGCACCATATCCTGTGCAGACCCCCTTCGGCACCCAAATACAACAGATGAAGGTCGAAATCGACGAGAAATTGCTGTCAAATATGGCTGCCATTACGGGAGGAAAGTATTTCCGTGCTACTTCCAACCAAAAGTTGGATGAGATCTATGATGAAATTGACAAGTTGGAACGCTCCAAGATCGAGGTGACGGAGTTCCGCCGCCTGCACGAGGAGTTCTATCCGCTGGTGGCATGGGCTTTGGCCTTGTTACTTGTCGAGTTCCTATTGCGTAAAACTATTTTCAGAACGTTGACCGATTAAGAGAGATGATAATGAATATGTTAGTCTGTTTGACACGAGACTTCGAGACACGAGACGCGAGACATTTTGTCATTGTCCCGTGTCCAGCAGTCCCGCGTCAATAATAAGATTCTAGCTATGGAAAACGTATTGAGATTTGAACATCCGGAGTACCTATACTGGTTGATTGTCATCCCGGTATTGGTCATCATCTATATCCTATTCCGTCTTGGGCAGAAGCGGCGTTTTGAGCGTTTCGCCCAAATCGGCATGCGCGAACAACTGGTGCCGAGTTTCTCGACCCGTCGTGCCACTTTCAAGTTCGTCATCTTTCTGCTCGTGATGGCCTGTGCTATTCTGGCTCTGGCCAATTTGCAGAGCGGCTCGAAGATGGAGGAAGTGAAACGTGAGGGTATCGACTTGTATATCGCTATCGACGTCTCGAATTCTATGAACGCCGAGGATATCGTGCCCAGCCGCATGGAACGCTCCAAGCAAGCCATCAACAAACTGATTGGTGACTTGAGAGGCGACCGTATCGGAGTCATTGTCTTTGCCGACAAGGCTTTCGTGCAGCTACCCATCACCACAGACTATTCAGCAGCGAGGATGTTCCTCTCGACGGTGAATACGAGCCTCGTGGCATCGCAAGGTACGGCTATCGCCGAGGCTATTAACTTGGCGCTCAGGTCGTTCCCCGATGAGATGCACAGCCGTGCCATTGTCATCATTTCTGATGGCGAAGACCACGAGAATGATGCTGCAGTGAAGGCTGCACAAGAAGCCGCTAAGCAAGGCGTCCGTATTTATACCATCGGTATGGGTCTCGCCGACGGCGCTCCCATTCCAGAGTACAACCAATATGGTCATCAAACGGGTTACCGTAAGGATAGAAACGGCAACACCATCATCACCAAGCTCAACGAGCCGATGCTGCAGCAGATTGCCGCGGCAGGCAACGGCATCTATGTCCGCGCAAGCAACTCCAATGTGGGTCTGGAAAAGATCTACGATGACATCAACAAGCTTGACAAGACTGAAATCGACGCCAAGGTCTTCACCGACTATGAAGACCAGTTCCAATGGTTTGTGGGTGCGGCCATCATCCTCCTGCTCGTCGAAGTGCTGATTTCGTCTGGAAAGATGGGATGGGAGAAAAAGTTTAACATTTTTGAGAAGAAAGATGAAAAGGTTCAGTGAATATTTAATAGTCATTGCATTGCTCTTTTCGACGCTTTCTGTTTCGGCGCAGAGTGACGAAAAGGCTATCCGTAAAGGTAACCGCAGTTACAATAGCGGAAGATATGAGCAGGCTATAGAATTCTATAGGGAAGCCTTGGAAATCAGGCCGAACAATGCCAAGGCACAGTTCAACCTGGGCGATGCATATTATGCCAAGCAATCCTACGACACGGCTTATGCCGAGTTTCAGAAGGTGCTGGACATCTCTCCCGATGCCAAACTGAAGTCGGATGCCGTATATAACATGGGCAATTGTTTGTTGGCGCAGGGTAAGTATTACGATGCCTTCAACATTTATAAGGTGGCGTTGAAACTGAACCCCGAAAACGAGAATGCCTTGTATAACCTCGAGTATTGCCGTGCCCATCTTGTCAAGAGCAAGATTTGGGTGGTGCAGCCCGAGCATGGTAGGATAGAGGCAAAGGAAAAGGAGGCTTTCAACGGGCAGCGCGTCACGCTGACGGCCAAACCCGACGAGGATTATGCCTTGTCGCAATTTGTTGTTGTCCGCGCTGACAACCAAGAAGTGAAAGTGGATGTCAGTGGCAACAGCTTCATCATGCCTAAGTTCAATGTGTTGGTCACGGCGGAGTTCAAGAAGGCACACAAGATCGAAATTGAGAAGGATATCCCGCATGGCACGGTGCAAGCCGACAAGCGGAAAGCCATCGAAGGCCAACAGGTGGTGCTGAGAGGCATTGGCGAAGACGGCTATATGGTGGATAAGTTCACGGTTTACAAGACGGGTAGTCGCAACGACACAATACCTGTCAACGACACGGTGTTCCAGATGCCCGATTTCGATGTGACGGTGACAGCGACTTTCCGCGTTGCATTGAAAGTCAGTGTTGACAGTGTTGCCAACGGTACCGTCATGGTGACCGACAGTTTGGTGAAACCTGGCCAAAACATCGCCGTCATTGTGAAGCCGGATAAAGGTTTCCAACTGGGCGACCTTAGGGTGGTCAGCGACAAGGATGCCACAGAGTCGGCTCCTATCTCCGGCGACAACGTCTTCCAGATGTTGGATTCGGATGTGACAGTGAAAGCCAATTTCGTGGAGGCAACGAATTATTATAAGGTGGAGGCTGATTCCACCGTCAAAGGCGGCCATGTGCTCCTTGACCAAAATGAAGCCACACGCCGTGAAACAGTCGAGTTGCGCAATGCTCCCGAGCCGGGTTATCAGTTCAAGGAATACGTCATCCATCAAGTGGGAGACACTGCTGTGAAGGTGCAGCCGCTTGGCAATTTCTTCACCATGCCCGACTTCGATGTGGAGGTCTCTGCTGTCTTTGAAAAGAGCGAGGGACAGGACCAGCAGCAACAAGAGCAGCAACAGCAAGACCAACAACAAGACCAACAGGATCAGGAGCAGCAACAAGACCAGCAGCAGAATCAAGACCAACAACAACAGCAGCAACAACAACAGCAGCAGAGTCAGGAGATGTCTAAGGAGGATGCCCAGCGCATGTTGGATGCCCTTGAGAACCAGGAGAAGAAGACCATGGAGAAGGTCAACGAACAAAAAGTAAGACAACAACCCAAGAAGAAGAGTGATAAAGATTGGTAATATGAAAAGAATAGTCATTTTGTTTTTGATGTTAAGCCCGATGTGGCTTTGGGCGCAAGACGACCCGACATTGACCGTCTCTGCCAAGAAACAGGTCATGGTAGGCGAGCGTTTTCAGGTGGTGTTTGAGGCCAATGGTGAAGGCAAAGGCTTCTCAGCGCCCTCGTTTGATGGCTTCACCGTGTTAGGTGGCCCTTTCACTTCGACAAGTTCGAGCTTCTCGATGGTCAACGGCTCGATGTCGCATACCGTCAAGTGTACCTACACCTATGCCTTGCAGGCATATCAGGAGGGTACTTTCCGTATTGGTTCGGCTTCCATTAACATCAAAGGCAACAAGGTCAGCAGCGAGCCTTTTGAGATCAAGGTGCTACCCGACGACGGCAGCCATGCTAGCAATTCAGGCTCAAGTTCTGGCGGCATCCAAAGCAACCAAGGCGGCCAACAGCAAAACACCAACGACCCTCAGGTCAGCGGCAAGGATTTGTTCCTCAGAGTCATACCTTCAAAGAAGAATGTTTATGTCGGCGAGCAAGTCGTGTTGACCTACAAGCTCTACACCAAGGTGCCGGTGTCGTCGGTGTCGCTTTCCAAAATGCCTTCTTATGCGGGTTTTTGGACCAAGGATGTCTCAGACAATAGTGGCGCACTAAAACAATCAAGCGAATACGTCAACGGCATAGAATACACGACGGCTGAAATCCAAAAGATTATCCTTGTGCCGCAGCGTTCTGGCAAACTCGCCCTCGACCCGATGACGATGGAGTGCATAGCTCAGATCAGGACGGAAAGCAACAACCGCCGTAGTATGGATCCCTTCGAGGCTTTCTTCAACGATCCTTTCTTCAACCGCAATATCGTCAATGTGAAGAAAGAACTCTCTTCGCAAACGCTTACCCTTGATGTTAAAAACCTTCCCGAAAGCGGCAAACCTGCTTCGTTTGCCGGTGCTGTGGGTAACTATAACTTCAAATCGGATATTGATAAGACGCAACTGCGCACCAACGAGGCGGTTACCATCACTTTGACCGTTTCGGGTACGGGCAATGTGGAATTGCTTCAAATGCCCACGCCGGTATTCCCTCCTGATTTTGAGGTGTATGACCCCAAAATCACGACGAATGTAAATGACAATGCCAATGGTCTTTCGGGGACAAAAAAGGCTGAATATCTGGTGATTCCGCGTCGCGCAGGTACTTTTACCATCCCTGCCGTAGAGTTCTCGTATTTCAATCCTTCGAGCGAATCCTACCAAACATTCTCGTCCGAGCCTTATCAGATCGAGGTGGAGAAAGGCGAAGGTGGCGAGGATGGTGGCGGCATCTATGCCTCCAACCAAGAGGACATCAAGTATTTGGGCAGCGACATCCGACACATCATGACGGGTAACGCACGCTTGAAGCCCACGAATACGACGTTTTTCGGTTCGGCAGCCTATTTTGTGGTTCTCGCTATCTTGCTGTTGCTCTTCATCATCCTGTTGTTTGCTTTGAAGAAACGTGAACAGATGAGCAAGGACACGGCGGCCAATAGGAATCGTAAGGCCGACAAGGTGGCCCGTGGGCGTTTGAAGAATGCCTACCAGCATTTGAAAGCCAAAGACCAAGAGAAATTCTATGTGGAGATGTCGCAGGCCCTGTGGGGTTATATCGCCGACAAGATGGGCATCGAACGCTCCAAACTCTCGATGGACACGGTAAGCGAGAATATGAAGGACAAAAACGTGCCCGATGAGTTAACGCAACAGTTTGTCGATACACTCAACAGTTGTGAGTTTGCCCGCTTCGCTCCGGGAAGTGCCGAGGAGAAGATGGACGACCTCTACCAGCGTGGTATCGACGTGATTTCAAAAGCGGAAAAAGTCTTGTAAACATTGAAAGAAAAACGGAAATGAAAAGATACACCTTATTAATATTGTTGTCATTTTTTGCCTTTGTTGGCAAGGCACAAGATCATGTTGAAGTTTGGTTCGAACAGGCCAACGCTGCCTATAATTTGGGTAACTACGACTCGGCAAGAATCGTCTACGAGAAGATTCTGGCTGCCGACATGGAGTCGGTGCCACTTTATTTCAATTTAGGCAATGTCTATTATAAAATGCACGAGTTCCCGATGGCGATTTACTATTACGAAAAGGCCTTGAAACTCGATCCTTCAAACGAGGAAGTGCAGACCAATCTTGCCATTGCCAACCACGCCATTGTCGACAAGATAGAGCCTGTGCCACAGTCGTTTATTGTTAGGGGCTGGCGCAATTTGCGAGCATCGCTTTCGGGTGACCAATGGGCTTGGTGCTCCGTTGTTTTCTTCGCATTGTTCCTGGTGTCGCTCTTCCTCTTCCTTCGTTCACGTAAGGTGGGACTGAGGAAACTAGGCTTCTTCACGGGTATACTATTCGTTCTGGCTTTCGGCTTGTCGGTAGTCTTTTCAGCCCAGTTAAAGCAAGTTTCTGAAACCCAAGACCAAGCGATCTTGATTGCTCCTACGGTGACAGTGAAAAGCTCTCCCAGCGAGGCCGGTATCGACCTTTTTGTGCTGCATGAGGGCGCCAAAGTCAGCGTTATGGAGACTACTAACGGCTGGTGCAAAGTCAAAATCGCCAATGGTAGCGTAGGTTGGCTTGAAGCGGACAAAATGCTTCCTTTCTGACATTTTTTGGGGTTAAAATGACCATTCACGACTTTTTTTGGGAAAAAAAGCAATTTTTTTTCTCCAAAATGTTTTTTCTTTGAGATAATGTCATATATTTGCAGACCATATTTATGATGAAAAAGTGTCGTTTGACATGCAGATATAGTGAAAAACAGAGAATTAATTAAAATTTCGTGATATGAAAAAGAGATTTTTACCATTCTTGATGGCGGTTTTGGTCTTCGGTCAATTCGCTATCGCTGACAACGGCGGTCACTATGTGCCGCGCACACAAACCACAATGAATGCGGAGAGCTTCATGGGTAGCCTTCGCGCTAATCAAAACACGGGCTTGATTGACCCTGCCGATATGTTCAAGGCAATGCAAGCTCCCGTGACGAAGTCTGGAGCTGACGATCCCTTGTATTGGATCAACATGGGCCCTGATAATATGGGCGGTCAGACTACAGCCATTTTGTACGATAACACCTTGAATGCTTCGGGCAACGCCAATGGTGTTGTGTACATCGGCTCCAAAGGCGGTGGTGTCTATAAGACCTACAATAACGGCATCACTTGGCATCAAGTGGGTAATGTGGATTTGATGGTCAGCACCATGGTGCAAGACAAAGACGGCGTTATCTATGTGGGTACGGGCGATGGTGGCGATAATGTAAACCATAATGGCCTTAACCAAATGGGTAATCCGGCTTATTCCAACAGTTTCATCGGTACCGGCATTTGGGCTATTGACACGAGAAATAATGATGCCATAAGCCAAGTTCTTGCCCCTACCGAGGATGAATGGCTCTATATCAACGAACTTGCTATTGCAGGCAACAAGCTTCTGGCTGCCACGGATGAAGGCCTGAAGTATTCCACGGATAAAGGTGTGACTTGGGCTTTTGCCGAGTATGTCGACGAAAACGGCGAGGCTCATCCTCTTCAAGGCGAAGCTGTTGAAGTGAAAGTTGGGGGTGACAATAATTGCATTGTTGCCTCTGTCGCCTGCCAAGTTTTCATCGGTAACGACATCACAAAGCTTGTTTGCCATTCCAGCGAGACTACCGTGTATCAGGGTGACACGATCCTTCCTAAAGCTGCTGGCTTGGTTGATGTGGCCATCTCAGCCAATGGTGATGCCATTTATGCTTCCTGTGTCGACGGTAGCGGCAACCATGCTGGTGTTTTCCTCTCTGAGAATCAAGGCGCTACCTGGTCGAGGGTTTTGCCCAATGTGGGTGCTAATTTGGGTCACACCATCTATGATGGTAAAGGCCTATACAACCATGGTATCGTTATCGATCCCGCCGACAATGGCGTTGTCTATGTGATGGGTTATAAGTTATGGCGTTTGCAGCGTCCTGCCAATGGAACAGGTTATTATTTGTGCGAAGCCATCACTTCCAACACTATGATTTCTTCCACCGCTTACCTCCATGTCGGTCTTCATGTCATGGCCTTCAATCCTAACAATGCCAATGAGTATTACATCGGTACCGATGGCGGTGTCTACAAAGGCAACAAGGATTTCTCGTTCTTCAACTGCAATAGAAACTATGTTACCACCCGTATGTTCAATGTGGCATTCTCTGGTAAGGATACGCGTGTTTTGGCTGCCGGTCTTGACCATGGTACAGTGCTGATTGAAGGTGATGAGAACACCAATACCCTTGGCACAGGTCTTTGGGTGAATCCTTCCGGCGACAACATGGGCATGTTCTCCGAGGGATCGAGTGCAGGTCCTTGTGCTATCTCCATGATCAACCCCAACACGATTTTCGTGACCTATAAGGACGGCGGCAGCAGCAAGCCTGTGGTTGCCCGTTCTGAAACCGCTGGCGAAGACTGGGTGTCCACAAACTTCGTGTCTTCTCTCAGCATTGGCGGCACGTCATTCCGTCTGCCTATCCTCTTGACCGAGGATTACAATGCCGACTGGAATCCCGCCACGGTTTGGTATTACAACACCAGTGAAGAGACCGAGGCCGCCGGAAAGGTCGTCGAGTGCATCAGCAATTGCAACTATCCGTTCAATTACACATTGGAAGCTCCTTTGGCTGCTGGTGATTCTGTTGAGGTGCATGACCCCATTAGCGCCAAGATGTATCTTTCCTTTACCGATGCTCTCTATATGACGCTGACCCCCTTGAATTTTGGAGTTGAGGCAGAATGGATTAAAATTGCCGGTAAACTTCCGAACGCCGTAATTCAACAGAATCCTGACGCTGCTGGTTATAGCTATGTAGGCGAACCTCTCAGCATGGGTATTTCTGCCGATGGCGACAACCTCTTTGTAGGCTCCAAGAACGGCAAGTTCTATCGTTTGACCAACCTTAATACGGTGGTAGATGCCACAACGGGTGCCAACACTGTGACTGTTCTTGACTCTTTGAACCATAATGTTACTATCCTCAATCCAGATTGCCAAGTGGTTACCTCAACTATCGAACTGCCCATCAACGGACAATGCATCACTTCTGTGTCTGTCAATCCGCGCAACGCCAATCAAGTTGTTGTTACCTGCGGCAACTATGGCAATGAGGATTATGTGTTCTATTCGAACAACGCTCTGTCTGAAACCCCCGTGTTCACCTCCGTCCAAGCCAACCTGCCTAAGATGCCCGTCTATTCTTCATTGATTGAAATGGAGACGGGTGATGTCATCATTGGCACGGAGCGTGGTATCTACAGAACGAAGGATATCGCCAACCCGGAATGGGTTGCCGATAGCAAGATGATGGGCGAAGTTCCGGTGATGGAACTGAAACAACAGCTGCTCTATCAGGAGGATAAGCAGATTGCTGAAGAAACCCAGGATGGCATCTTCATCACCGATTATCCTGGAGTTCACAACACGGGCATCATTTATGCCGCCACTTACGGCAAGGGTGTGTTCCGTTGCGAGAACTACAAGCAACATAGTGGATACAGCGTTCCTGAGACTCCTGCTGTTGTTGAAACCAGCGTGTCGCTCTATCCGAACCCGGTTCAGAGCGAGGCTACTGTGAGCTTCAATGTTACTGAAAACACCAATGTCAACATCCAAGTATTCGACCTGACCGGCCGCATGGTGATGAGCCAAAACATGGGTCGTTTCATTGAAGGCACTCACGAGGTCAGAATCAGCACCGAAAACCTCAGCACCGGCTCATACATCCTGCGTCTCAACCAGGGTGGAAACAGCAGTTGCGTGAAGTTCATGGTGTACTAATCGAGATGAGTTTGTTGAGACGCAAGCGTCTCTGCAAATGAGTTCAAAAAAGGAAAGACAATCTGATAAAGATTGTCTTTCTTTTTGTAATTTTGCGGCTATCATTATTACTTTATGAACAGCAAAAAGATCAACAAAATACTGATTGCCAACCGTGGCGAGATAGCGGTGCGTATCATCAAGACTCTCCGTAAACTTCATATCGCTTCGGTGGCGGTCTTTGCCGACAACGACGCTAATGCTTTGCATCGTAGGATGGCCGACGAGGCCTGTCCTTTGGGCAGTGGCGCCTTAAAGGATACCTACCTCAATGTCCAAAAAATCATCGATGCGGCCTTAGATGCTGGCGCTGATGCCATACATCCCGGCTATGGTTTCCTCTCCGAGAGTCCCGAGCTGGTGGAGGCTTGCGAGGCCAACAACCTGATCTTCATCGGCCCCGATGCCAACTCCATGCGCTTGATGGGCAATAAGATTGAATCAAGGAAGATTGCGATGAAAAACGGCATTCCTGTCACCTTTGGTATGATGGGCAGCCACGAGGAGATCTTGGAACAAGCAGACACCCTTCCGTATCCTGTGCTAATCAAGGCGGCAGCGGGTGGCGGCGGCAAAGGCATGCATATCGTTTGGCAAAAGGAGGACCTTAAAAACGAGTTGGATCGTGCCTCGCGTGAGGCGGAGAAATATTTCGGTGACGGCACCGTCTTCGTTGAACAATACATTGAAAACCCACGCCACATCGAGGTTCAGGTGCTGGCCGACCATTTCGGCAATGTGATACACTTGCACGAGCGTGAATGCACCATACAACGCCGATATCAGAAAATCATAGAGGAGTCGCCTTCGCCGACCTTGACGGAAGAGAAGCGCCAACAGCTGTGCGAGACGGCGGTCAAATTATGCAAGGCCATCGGTTATCGCAACGCTGGCACGGTGGAGTTTCTTGTCGACAAGGACCTGAACTTCTATTTCTTGGAGATGAATACCCGCATCCAAGTGGAGCATCCCGTCACGGAGATGCGCACGGGCATCGACATCGTGGAGGAACAGATTCGTATTGCAAGAGGGAAGGAGATGGGCTGGACTCAAGAGGCCATACAACCCCAAGGACATGCCATAGAGTTACGTATCTATGCCGAAGACCCACAGAATGGCTTCTTGCCTACCCCGGGTAAGGTGACCGCCTATCATGAGCCTCAGGGGCGTGGTACCCGCGTCGACAGCAGCATCGACGGTGCCTGCACGGTATCGGAAGCCTACGACCCGATGATAGCCAAGCTGACTTGCCATGGCAAGGATCGTCAAACAGCCCTTGACACTGCCCGTCAGGCATTGAAGGAGTTTATCATCCAAGGTTTGACCACCAACAAGGCCTACCTTTGGGAGGTGATTAAGAACGAGGATTTCATTGCCAACAAGATTGACACTTCGTTCTGCGCCACTCATCAAGAAACCTTGCTGAAGGCTTTGGAGGCAAGCCGTAACAACCAAAGTGTGAACGATATTGTGGCCGCTTTCCTGATGTTTGACTTCTGCAAGAAACAAGTCGAGCAACATCCCGAGAATGTTTGGGAGGAAATCGGCTATTGGCGTTATAGGATGCAATTGGTTGTGGATGTGGAAGGCAAAAAAGTGCCCGTTAGCATCTATGCTGCCGAAGCAGGAAAAATTTGTGGCGCAGTAGGGGAGACCCCCTTTGTGGTGGAATTCATCCAATACGACAACAAGCAGCTGAAGATTATGCTTAATGGCCGTACGGAAACCGTGTATTGCTCCGTCAACGACGACCAGAAGACTATAGTCAACTTCCATGGCCTCAATTACACCTGTTACCGCACCGACCAGCTCAACGATGCTTGGGACTATGCTTGCAAGGAGATGGTGAACGACAAATCCAGGTTGGTGTCGCCCATGCCTGGCAAGGTGGTGAAAATCAACGTCAAAGAAGGCGATGAGGTGAAAGAGGGGACGATAATGATGGTGGTGGAAGCCATGAAGATGGAGAACAACATTGTCGCCGCTGGCACCGCCAAGGTGAAGAAAATCTTTGTCACCGAAGGCCGGATGGTGGACAATAAAATGCAGTTAATCGAGTTGGATTAATTGGCATCTGGCAACCTGCCATGATCCAAATTCTCAATTCTCAATTGTCAATTCTCAATTAAAAAATACATGAATTTCGACCTCACACAAGAACAGGAAGCCCTCCGCCAGCGTGTGCGTGACTTCGCCGAACAGGAAGTGAAACCTGTGGCTCGTGAAAACGATGAAGAACAGCATTTCGACGTTGGACTGACCCTGAAGATGGCTGAGCTCGGTCTTTTGGGCATGACTGTCCCGAAGGAATATGGTGGTCAAGGACTTGACAACCTGAGCTATATCATCGCCGTGGAGGAGCTTGCACGCGTGGACGGATCCACTGCCGCCACCATCGCTGCCGACAACTCCTTGGGCATTGGTCCCATCAAGGATTATGGCACAGAGGAGCAGAAACGCAAGTATTTGCCCCAGCTTTGCAAGGACCGGCTCTGGGGCTTCGGCCTGACGGAGGAAGACGCTGGCAGTGACTCGCGTGGCACCAAGACCACCGCCCAGTATGACGGCACGTTATGGCACCTCAACGGCTCCAAGATCTTCATTACCAACAGTGCGACGCCTATCAGCCTTGGCACGACAGTGCAAGCCGTTTCTGGCGAGAAGGACGGCAAGCCTGAGTTCACGGCATTGCTCGTCGAGAATAAGAAGGAAGGCTTCAGCCAAACGCCTATGCACGACAAGATGATGTGGCGTGCTTCCAACACTGGCAAGCTCATCTTCAACGATGTGCGCCTTTCCGACGACTGCATCCTCGGCAAGCCAGGCGAAGGTTCACACATCATGCTCGCTACCTTAGATTCTGGCCGACTTTCCATTGCCGCCATGGGTCTGGGTTGCGCACAAGGTGCCTACGAGATGGCGTTGGCCTATTCCAAGAAACGCGTGCAGTTTGGCAAACCCGTCTGCAAGTTCCAGGCGGTGAGCTTCAAACTAGCCGACATGGCAGTGAAAATTGAAGCGGCACGTAACCTGCTCTACCGTGCCTGCTGGCTGAAGGACCAGCATCGTCCTTTCGGCAAGGAGGCCGCAATGGCTAAGTTATATTGCTCCGAGGTGGCTGCCGAGGTCTGCGACAACGCCGTTCAAGTAATGGGCGGACATGGCCTGTTGAAGGAATTCGACATGGAACGCTTCTACCGCGACCAACGCATCCTGCAAATCGGCGAAGGCACCTCGGAAATCCTCCGTCTGGTGATTTCGCGTGCCATCGGCTGCTGATGGACTATTAGCTTTTTGAACCATGGAAAAACAGATACTTTTAGGCAAGACTCCTGCCGAGATTCAGGAGGTCGTGGAACAGTTGCAGTTGCCTAAGTTCACGGGCAAGCAGCTCGTGGATTGGCTTTACTTCAAGCGTTGTGCCTCGTTCGACGACATGACCAACCTCAGTAAGAGCGCGAGGGCCTTGCTGTCGGAGCACTACGAGACGGGACTGAAGGCTCCCATCAAGGAGCAGGTGTCGACCGACGGTACGAAGAAATACCTCTTCCCTGCAGGCGAGCATTTCGTCGAGGCGGCCTACATCCCTGACCGCGAGCGTGCCACGCTGTGCGTCTCCACACAAGTGGGCTGCCAAATGGATTGCCTCTTCTGCGCCACAGGCAAACAAGGTTTCCAGAAAAACCTTTCCGTCGCCGAAATCATGAACCAGATTCTCAGCCTGCCCGAGTTTGATGAATTGACAAACATCGTCTTCATGGGTATGGGCGAGCCTTTGGCCAACTATGACAACCTGATGCGTTCGCTCGACATCCTCACGCAGGAATGGGCACTGGGCTGGAGTCCGACCCGTATCACCGTTTCCACTAGTGGCCTCATCCCCAACCTCAAGCGTTTTCTGGAGGAGTCGAAATGCAACCTCGCCATCAGCATGCACAGCCCCTTCCACGATGAGCGTCTCAAGCTGATGCCCATCGAGAAGACCTATCCCATCAAGGAGGTCATCCACGCAGTGAAGCAACATGACTGGCATGGACAACGTCGTCTCTCGTTTGAGTACATTATATTCAAGGATCTTAATGCCAGCAAGGACCACATTAAGGAAATCGCACGCCTGTTGGGCAGCACTCGTTGCCGCTTTAATTTAATAAGGTATCATGCAGTGCCCAACATCCCACTGAAGAGTCCCGATGCCGCCACCATGACCTGGTTCCGCGACGCCTTGAATGAGAAAGGCATCATCGCCACCATCCGTGCTTCACGTGGGCAGGATATTGATGCTGCCTGTGGGCTGCTGTCAACGAAAAACTTGTTATAAAAACAAAAGAGGCGGTGACACTGATGTGACCCCCGGAAGTTGGACGGTTAAACATTAATTATCATGGTAAAGAGTTCGGTATTGTACCGGACTCTTTCCTTTTAGTCTTAACTTGATTCT
>CAJOIS010000034.1 GCA_905234645.1 uncultured Bacteroidales bacterium
TTCGCCATCCTAAGAAGCGGAATGAATTATGACGAAAACCATATCAGCGAAAAAAAAGTTCAAAAAATGCTTGCGTATTAACACAGTTCTTCCCTGCGTAGGTTTGTGCGTGGGCTTGGGATCTATGAGCGGAAGAAATCTATAAGTTATTTCCTCACGACGATTTTCTTGCTGACCATCTTGCCGTCTATGGTCGTCCCTTGGAGGATGTAAAGGCCGGAGCTCAGCTCGTTCACGTCTTTGCACGACAGAGTCTGTCCCTTGGCGTTGATGACTCTGACCAAGGTGACGATTTCATCGTTGGTGTTTTCGGGAATGCCGGTAACGTCGACAACCACATAATCTACGCCAGTGGGGGTGAGGGCGTATTCTGACTCGCAGTATTCGTAAACGGCCTTCAGTCTGTAAATTAAAATCGCGCCGACTTCCATTTCATGGAAATACTGGGTCTCGGTGGGGTCAATCTCAGCTATGATTATGTTTCCGTCAGGCATTGTGATTTCGAGTTGGTACCATAAAGGCTGTGTTTCGGGTGCTTCCCAAGTCAGCAAGGCACCGAAAGTTTGGTCTTCTTCGTTATACACATACTCGCCATCAAAGTTCTGGGGAGCGAGGCATTCCACTGGGTAGACGGGGTCGATGGCTCCCATCGTGCCGTCGGGACAGATGTTTTGTCCGTAGAGGCCACCGCTATTGCTGTTCACCCAAGCCAGGATGTTTTGTCCCAAGTGGAAGCCGGCGGTGTTTTCGCACATCGTCCTGCTATAGACGTTGGTGCTCAAAGTCTTGCTCCAGATCTCGTTGCCTTCCATGTCGAATCCGATGGCTTGAACGGTGCTGTTAAAGTCGTTGTTGGCCGAAGCTTTTTCGTAAACCAGTGTGAAGCCGCTGCCGTCTTCGAAGGCATCGACTCTGAGGTTGCCGTAAGGCACGCCATGATTGTCGACAGCCATGATGCCGTCGCCCCACAACGCCTCGCCAGAAGGAGTGATGCGGTTGATGAAGATGCGGTCGTTCGACTGAAAGTTGGCGTCGACCTGAATATAGGCGATGATGATGTCGTGGCTGACGGGGTCGACGGTGGCGTAGGCGTCACGATAGTAGTTGGCAGGGTCCATGGTGTGTACGGAGCAGCCATCGGGGTTGTGGATGGTGTTGGTGCCATTGCCGTCGTAGTGGAACACGTAGGTGTTGAATGCGCCTCCGATGCCAGGATGCCATATATAGGCATAGCCGCCACCCATGCCGTCGGGCACCACGTGGTGGAGGTAGGTGATCTGGAAGGTCTGCGAAGCCATCAGCTGGACTTCGGGACCAACCTGTACGCCTTCTTTCGTGTAGCCTACGACATACATCTCCTTGTCCGTATAGAAGCCGTTGCCGCATTTCTCGTAGGTGAGGAACACGATGTTGTCGACGCCGAGGGTCATCTGGCCGTATTGGACTCTGTAGCCTGCGGCTTCGACGGTGATGGTGGGATACAGCGAGCCGCTGGCTTTGATATATTGTAGGTAGAGACGTTGGTAGTCGAAGCCCAAGGCCCACACGCTGCCATCGTCGCCGGCAATGAGCTCGGTACGTGAGAAGGCCATGCCGTCGAAGAGTTCTACACCTTGCTCGCCCCAGGCGAAGCTGCCGTCGGCGTTGATTTTGACGGCGATGGTCTGACCGTCGTAGTTGGCAAAGCAGCTCACCACAGCGTCGTCGGCAGTGGCGCACATGGCCACGCCTTCCGATGACGAGCTGAACTCGTGCGAAGTGATGCGGATGCCATTGTCGCCCCATTGAGGCGTGCCGTCGAAGGTGAGGCGTTGCAATGTGGGACCCCAGCCATTGCTACCACCTGAGTTCCACTGGACGTAAGTGTCGCCCGTGACGTCGTTGGTCGAAAGAATGATTTCGCCGCCGAAAGAGGATGCGTTGGCAAGAACGCTGTTGGTGGCAGGGTCGTTGACCCATTGGGCTTGCAACATGACAGTGCTCGCAAAAGCCAATAGGAATAGTAGAAGCTTTTTCATAGTAACAATTTTATTTTATCGGTTTTTCTTGCCGCAAAAATATAAAAAATCGTTTCTTTGCAACCAAAATGATGCATTATGGACAAAATATTCACCCAAGAGGAACAAATCGCCGTGGCCAGCGTGCTGTATAACTTGGCTGGTGCCGATTACCGTACCCGTGAAGGGGAGTCGGAAGGCCTGAAGGCCTGTCTCGACGAACTGGGTCTCGATGCCTATGGCTTCGTCCCCATCCATAAAAACATGCTGCAGATGAAGGCCTACGAGACGCTGAAGAAGATGCCCATGGAGAAGAAACGCACCTTCTCGCGCATGATGACGCAAATCGCCCGCTCCGACGGCCATTTCGGCCCCCGCGAACAGGCCTTCGTGAAAGAGGTATTGGTGATGTGCGATATTCCTTTTGTCCATAAATAAAACAATGTAGGGCTGCCATAGTATGACAGCCCTACAAAACCAATCGTTAATTTGTCGGTTTATTTGATGTTCGGCTCTTCGAGTCCGAGATGCTTCTTGGCATCCACACGCTTCAGGATGATGCCAATGACCAAGGCGGCGATGCCGAGGCAAGCCAGCATGACCAGAGGCCAGGTGTAGTTAAGAGCCAACGGGTCGTCGACGCCAGGGTTGGTGTTCTCAAGGACCTTACCGATGAGCAACGGGAACAGCCACAAGCCGATGTTCTGGATCCAGAAAATCAGAGCATAGGCAGAACCGATGATCTTTTCGTCCACCAGCTTCGGCACGCTCGGCCACAAGGCGGCAGGCACCAACGAGAACGAGGCACCCAATACCAGGATGGTCACGTAAGCCACAACGACACCACCAACAGCATTGCCCTTGAACATGGGCAGGATGAAGGCGAAGGTGAGGTGGCAGATGATGAGCAGCAAGGAGCCAATCATCAGCATGGAAGCGGCCTTGCCCTTCTTGTCGACATAGTTGCCGAGGATGGGGGTGATAGCCACAGCCAGCAGCGGGAACACGGCGAAGATGGTCTCAGCAGTGCCACGCATGTAACCCATGTAGCAGTACACTACCAAGGCGATGACGGCGATGGCCATCAAACCGAACTTCAGGCCTTTCTTCTTTGAGAAGTTGCTGGCAAACGAGCAGACGGCCACGGCAAGCATGATGATGTATTGCACGATGGTGACGGTGTCGCCGGCCCAGAACGAACCAGCAGCGGGTTGCGTCAGGGTGAGGTTGCACTGCAGCATGTTCACGGCATACTTCTGGAAGGGGAAGATGGCGGAATAATACAGCACGCAGAGGAGGGCAACCAGCCAGAAGCCAAGGCTCGACAGGATCTTGCCGATGTCGCTGACCTTGAACGGGTCGTCTTTCTCTTCGGCTTCGCCAGTCTGCGAGTCAAGTTTCTTATCCATGAAGAAATAAACGACGAACATAATAAGGGCGATGCAGAGCAGCACCACACCGAAAGCTACGGAACGGCTCACGTTGATGGTGCCACCGAGCTTGGCGAAGTAGGGTGAGAAGATCATACAGGTGGCCACACCCAAACGAGCCAGAGCCATTTCGGAACCCATGGCCAAGGCGGTCTCACGGCCCTTGAACCACTTCACAATACCACGGCTCACCGTGATACCAGCCATTTCAGTGCCGCAGCCGAAAATCATGAAACCAACGGCAGCCAATTTGGCGGAAGCAGGCATGCCTCTGTAGAACGGCGAAACACCCAATTCGTCAAAGACGGGGATGTAGTTGAGGTTGTTGTTGAACCAAGTCTCGAGGCCGCTGCCAAAGAACGACTCGCTGATGGCATAGTACTTAATTAAGCCACCGACGAGCATCACGGCGCCCGAAAGCACGGCGGTGAAACGCACACCCATCTTGTCGAGGATGATACCTGCGAAGATGAGGAAGAACACAAATACGTTCAGGAAGGTTTCAGCGCCCTGCATGGTACCGAAGGCGAGGCTGTCCCATCCGCGTTGGGTCTGCATCAGGTCCTTGATGGGGGATAGGATGTCCATGAAGATGTAGGCGCAAAACATGGCCAAGGCCAAGAGCAGCAAGGCAATCCACCTAAAGGTGGGGTTGTCTCTCATTGTGAGTTTTTCTGTCATATTTGTTTGATTTTAAGATTTTAGATTTCTAGATTTGAAAATATGGCTTTTAGCTTTTAGCCGTTAGCCATTAGCTTGGTAGCAACTAAGCTAACAGCTAACGGCTAATGGCTAATAGCCCCAATATCATTCGGGGATTTGGACCACTTCCTTCTTGTAGCCTTTCAGCACGGCCTTGGCCATGTTGGCAATGTCGTCACCAGTGATGCCATTGATGATGTCGGTGTAGTTCTCCATCGGGTTGTAGCCGTCGCGCTCCTTGCATTGGATGCTATTCATCCAGTAGCGGTTGCTCTCCAGGTCTTCGCTGTGCTTCTTGATGAGGAATTCCTTCACTTTCTTCAGGTCTTCGGGACGCGGGCCGTTGTTGGCCACATTCTGCAGCTCTGCCATGGCGATGCCCATCAACTTCTCATACATCTCCTTGTTGGTCTGGAAGCCGATGAGGAACATGAAGCTCTCTTTCGGGCGGTTGCTCAGGTTGCCTTGAACGCCGACACCATAGGTGCCGCCTTCGTCTTCACGGATTTTTTCGGTGTAGACGATGTCCATGACGTCGCTTAAGGCCTGCATGGTCAGCTGGTTCTTGCGGTTGAATTGCATATCACCGTTGTAAACCATATAGCAGGTCACCATGGGGTTCTCCATGGTCTTGGTGTAGTGGCAGTTGACGTCCTTGTCGGTGATGACGGGCACATTGCTAGTCCAGGTTTCGTCGTTCTTCTTGGTCTTCAAGGCACCGAGGTATTGCTCAACCAAAGGTTCGAAGGTCTCGGGGTCGATGTTGCCCACGAAGGTGAACACGAAGTTGTTGGCATCTTTGAAGCGGTCTGCGTAGAGCTTCAGGGCCTTGGCATAGTCGATCTTGTCGTAGTCCTCGGCCTTCATACGCTTGACGAGCGGATGGTTATCGTACATGGCAAATACCATATTGTCGCGGAAAGCGGTGTTCGGGTCCGATTCGATGTTGGCGAGCATCGACTTGGTGCGGGTGATGTAGGACTGGAAGGCCTCTTCGTCGCTGCGGGGGCTGTTAAAATACAAATAGGTAAGCTGCAACATGGTCTCCAGGTCGCGGACGGAGCAGTTGCCGTCGATGCCTTCCGTCATGGTTGAGATGAAGGGGTGTACCGAGGCTTTCTTGCCAGCCAGCACCTTGGGCAGGTCGATGGCGCTGAAGTTGCCCACGCCGCCGAGGGTGACCAACGAGTTGATTTCCTGTAAGGTGTAGGGGTCGCTTTGGTCCATGGCGCTGTATCCACCAAAGCTGTAAGACGTCATCAGGATTTCGTCGTCCTTGAAGTTGGTGGGCTTGTAGATGACCTTTACGCCGTTCTTCAGGGTGAGGATGGTGGCGTCAAAGGTGTCGTCGTGCTTCTTGGTGTCGATGGCGCCTTTCACGGGCAGGGTGGCGATGAGAGGCTCGTTGCTGACGGTCTCAACATAAGGTTCCACCTCTTGCTTGTTAGCTTTCTCGAACATGGCCAACAGCTCGTCCTTGGTGGGCAGCTTTTCACCTTCCTTTTCGGGGGCGGTCAGCGTAATGACGATGTTGTCTTCGCGGATGAGTTCAGGCACATATTGGTTGATGACTTCCACGGGCAGGTTGGGCAGGATCTGGCTGAGCAGCATGTACTCGTTCTCGATGCCCATCAAAGGCTCGTTGGTGAGGAAGTGGGCGAGGATGGGACGGAAATAGCGATCCGTCTCTTGCTTGTCGCGTTCGTCGTATTGGTTTTCGATGCGTTTCATCAGGTCGGCCTTGGCACGCTCAAACTCGGATTCGGTGAAGCCGTATTGCTGCATGCGCTTGTTCTCAGTGACGAGGGCGCTGAGGGCATTCTCGATACCCTCCTTGTCCATGGCGACAGCGTAGGTCGTCCAAGCGTCCTTGGTGTCGCTGATGAAGAAGGTGCCGTAGTAGCCATAGCCGTAGACGAAGGGCGGGTTGGCTTTCTGGGTGAGTTCCCTCATGCGGTTGTTATACATGGTGCTGACCAAATTGTCGATGTAGTCTTTCAGCCAGTATTGGATGTCGTCTCTTTCTTCAAAAGGCACGATGTCATGCTTGTAGGACAGCATGATATCGTAGCTGGTCTCTTCCACGTCGGTGGCGATGGCCACGATAGGCTCGGCGTTGTCGGCCACAGGGAAGTAGACGCGTTCGGCGGGATCCACGGGAGCGGGGATGTCGGCAAACATCTCTTTCAGGCGGTTCTCGATTTGGTTCACGTCGATGTCGCCGATGATGATAATGCCTTGCAGGTCGGGACGATACCATTTGTTATAATAGGCGCGGAGGAACTGGTGGTCGAAGTTGGCCACAACTTCCTCGGTGCCGATGATCGGCATGGGCGCACCATAAGGGCTATTCGGATAGATCTCGGGCAAAATCTTACCATAGATACGCATTTGGGCATCCAAGCCTTGACGCATCTCCTCTAAGATGACGCCACGCTCGCTCTCAATCTCATCATCTTCAAGGGAGATGAAGCTCGACCAGTCGTGCAACACGAGCAGGCAGGAGTCTACGAGACCTGGGTTGGTGGTGGGGACGTTGTTGAGCATGTAGACGGTTTGTTCAAAGCTCGTCCAAGCGTTGACGTTTTCACCAAACTTCACGCCGTTGTGTTCCATATAGTTAAGCATGGCTTTCTTGGGGAAGTGTTCCAAACCATTGAAGGCCATGTGCTCCAGGAAGTGGGCCAGACCGCGCTGGTTCTCTTCTTCCAGGATGGAACCGACCTTCTGCGCGATGTAGAAGTTAGCGCGTTGGGCGGGTTTCTCGTTGTGACGGATGTAATAGGTCAATCCGTTCTCCAGTTTGCCGCGTCTGACGTTTTGGTCGAAAGGCGTGGGCATGGCTTGCTGTGCAAACATCGTTGCGCTCATGGCAAGCATTGCGATTAAGGTTAGTGTTAGCTTTTTCATTGTGTTAGTTTTAATATAAATGAACTACATATTTTTCTTCAAAATACGATTCGTTATACCATTTGCTGATGGCCACTTGCTTGTGCCGCCAGTAGCGGTTGAGGGCATTGAACTCTTCCGTCAGGTCGCCGCCTTTCAGGTAAAGTATGCCGCCAGCCTCCTTGTCGCCTCTGATTCTCAGCTTGTTGCCAGCAAGGTTGGCGATTTCAGGGAGTGTCATCACTGCGCGACCGGTAACCACATCGAACTTCTCCTTCACTTCCTCGGCACGCTTGTGTTCGGCTATCACGTTTTCCAAGCCAATGGCGTCCTTCACGGCGTTCACCACCATGATTTTCTTTCCTGTGCCGTCGATGAGGTAGAATTCGGTCTGCGGGAACATGATGGCCAAAGGAATGCCGGGGAAGCCGCCTCCTGTGCCGAGGTCCATGACCTTCATACCAGGCAGCAACTCGAAGTATTTAGCGATGGCCAATGAATGCAACACGTGGTGCTCATAGAAGTGTTCCATATCCTTCCTTGAGATGACGTTGATCTTGCTGTTCCAGTCCAAATACAAGTCTTTCAAGGCATTGTATTGCTCCTTTTGCTTGTCGGAAAGTGCTGGAAAGTACTTGAAAAGGCATGTTGTATCCATAAGGCTGCAAAAATAGGCTCCAAAAATACGTAAAATTTCGTTTCTATGGGTCGCATTTTGGAAAAAGTCGTACTTTTACACTTTAATTCCTTATTGACGAATGAAGAAACTGTTTTTTCTTTTGGCATTGCTGCCACTTTCGCTTTTTGCGCAACGCATTACCCCAGAAGAATATATCCAAACCTACAAGGACATCGCCATGCGCGAGATGCGTGACCATAAGATTCCGGCATCCATCACGTTGGCTCAGGGATTGCTGGAGTCGGGAGCGGGCAACAGTGCTTTGGCACGCGAGGCGAAGAACCATTTCGGCATCAAGTGCCACAAGGGCTGGGACGGCGATACCTATATCATGGACGATGACGAGAAGGACGAATGCTTCCGCAAGTACGACAATGCCGAAGATTCTTTTGTCGACCATTCCCTTTTCCTGACTACGCGCAGCCGCTATGCCGCCCTCTTCGACCTCGATATTACCGACTACGAAGGCTGGGCAAAAGGCTTGAAGGCGGCAGGCTATGCCACTAACCCCAAATACGCACAGCTGCTTATCGACCGCATTAACCTCTATGACCTCAGCAAATACGATCAAATCGCCTTAGGGAAGCAAGATGACGACAACCAAATGCCTGAAATAGAACCAGAGGACGAACTGCTTGAGTTGGCCTATTCCCCCGAAAACCGTGCCGCTTTCGAGTTGGTCGACATGACCCAGGACAAGCGTTTCATCTATGAGAACAACGTTGTACGTTTCGTCTTCGCCAAGGAGGGGGAAACCCCGGAGAGGTTGGCTCAGGAATTTGGCGTGAAGTACAAGCGTTTTTGCGAATACAACCTGTTGAAGCGTCCAGATGAGATGGTGTTCCACAGCGGCGATGTGGTGTATTTGGAGAAACTGCGCAATAAGAACTGGAAAGCCAAAAAGTATACCGTTCAGGAGGGCGAGACGCTCCGCGATGTGGCTCTGCGTTTTGCCGTGAAACCCGAAAAGATCCTGAAAAAGAATGGATTGGATAAAGATGCCCGTGTTTCCAAGGGACAAGTGCTCTGGCTGAGATGAAAACTCTCAACTCTACACTCTCAACTCTAAACTAAGATACTTCCCCGTGTAACTTTCGGCGCATTGCGCCACCTGCTCGGGCGTTCCCTGGCAGACGATCTGTCCGCCTCGGTTGCCGCCTTCAGGACCCATGTCGATGACCCAGTCCGCCATCTTAATGACGTCAAGGTTGTGCTCGATAATAAGGACACTGTTGCCCTTGTCAACGAGCTGGTTCAACACGTTCATCAGCACTTTGATGTCCTCGAAATGCAATCCCGTTGTGGGTTCGTCAAGCACATATAGCGTCTTTCCGGTGTCGCGTTTGGCCAATTCTGTGGCAAGTTTTACGCGCTGAGCCTCGCCGCCCGAGATGGTGGTGGAAGCCTGGCCAAGGGTCAGATAACCTAAGCCGACATCTTTTAATGTCTTGATTTTCTGTATAATGATGGGGATATTCTCAAAGAAATCCACCGCCTCGTTGATGGTCATGTTGAGCACGTCGTTGATGGACTTGCCCTTGTAGCGTACCTCGAGGGTCTCACGGTTATAGCGTTTGCCTTGGCATTCCTCGCACATCACCGAAACGTCGGGCAGGAAGTTCATCTCAATGACTCGCACACCTGCACCTTTGCATGCCTCACAACGGCCACCCTTCACGTTGAAGGAGAAACGTCCCGCCTTGTAGTTGCGGATCTTTGACTCGGGCAACTCACCATAAAGTTTGCGGATTTCGTCGAACACCTTGGTATAGGTGGCGGGATTGGAGCGCGGCGTACGTCCAATGGGTGCTTGGTCGATTTGGATGATTTTGTCGATATTCTCCAAGCCCTCGATGCTGTCGTAGGGTAACGGCTCCTTCACCGAGCGGTAGAACTTCTGGCAGAGGATGGGGGAAAGGGTCTCATTAATTAAGGTGGACTTGCCTGAGCCGCTGACACCCGTCATGCAGACCATCACGCCAAGAGGCAATTCGAGGTTGACATTCTTTAGGTTGTGGCCCTTGGCACCGTTGATTTTCAGGATATTGCCATCAAGAGGTTTGCGTCGTGTCTTCGGTACTTCGATTTGTTTTATACCGTTGAGGTAGTCACAGGTGATGGAGTGGCCGTCTTTCGTCTCGGCGGGCGTGCCGGCGAAGACAACTTCGCCGCCGTGGTGCCCGGCTCCAGGGCCGATATCGATGAGATAGTCCGCGCTGAGCATAGTTTCCTTGTCGTGTTCCACCACGATGACGGAGTTGCCGATGTCGCGCAGCTCTTTCAATGACTCGATAAGTCTTTGGTTGTCGCGTTGGTGCAGGCCGATGCTAGGCTCGTCAAGGATGTATAAGACTCCGGTCAACTGTGAGCCTATTTGTGTAGCCAAACGGATGCGTTGCGCCTCACCGCCAGAGAGTGATGCTGCTGGACGGTTCATGTTGAGGTAGTCGATGCCGATGTCCAAAAGGAAATGCACGCGTTTGTTGATTTCGCGCAGGATTTCCTTGGCGATGTCGTTTTGTCTTTCAGAGAGTTTGCCGGGCAATTCATCGATCCATTTGCCAAGCGCAAGCGTATCCATGTTGGCCACTTCGGCGATGTTTTTGCCGTCGATGCGGAACCACTGCGCCTCTTTCTTGAGTCGCGAGCCGCCGCAAACGGGACAGCTGACATGGTTCATGAAAGAATTGGCCCAGCGTGAAATGGCTGCCGACGCTTCTTCGTTGTTTTGACTCTCGATGAAGTTGACGATGCCCTCGAAGTTGATTTTGTAGGTCGAGGTGATGCCGAGGCTCTCGCGTTTTACGTCAAAGGTCTCGTTGGTGCCGTAAAGGATGACATCCAAGGCTTCATCGGAGAGGTCTTTCAGCGGCGTGTCGAGGGTGTAACCGTATTTCAGTCCGATGGCCTCCAGTTGTTTGAAGATCCAACTGCCGGCCTTGTATTCACCTGTCGGTGCCAAGCCGCCTTTGCGGAGGCTTAGGTTGGGATTTGGAATAAGTTTCTCTTTGTCGACAATAGCGATTTCGCCCAATCCATTGCATTTTGGGCAGGCGCCATAGGGCGAGTTGAACGAAAAGGTGTTGGGTTCGGGGTCTTCGTAGGAAAGGCCTGTGGTGGGGCACATCAGCAGGCGGCTGTAGTATCGCAGCTCTCCACTGTCATTGTCCATCACCATCAGCAAGCCTTTGCCGTAACGGAAGGCGGTTTGCACTGATTTCTTGATACGGGTGAGGCTATCCTCGTGCACTTCAATGCGGTCGATGACGATTTCAATGTCATGGGTCTTGTAGCGGTCCACCATCATCCCGAACTCGATCTCACGCATCACGCCGTCGACACGCACACGGGTGAAGCCCGCCTGACGAATATGCTCGAACAACTCACGATAATGGCCTTTTCTGCCTCTTACCGAAGGCGCCAAGATATTGATGCGTTTTCCATCAAACTCATTGAGAATCAAGTCTGTTATTTGTTCCTCGGTGTAGCGCACCATGCGCTCGCCCGTGTTGTAGGAATAGGCCTCACCAATGCGGGCATAGAGTAGGCGCAGGAAGTCGTAGATTTCCGTGATGGTGCCTACTGTGGAGCGTGGATTCTTGTTTACAGACTTCTGCTCAATGGAGATGACGGGACTCAGACCGGTGATTTTGTCCACATCGGGTCGTTCCATGTTGCCGATGAACTGCCGGGCGTAAGCCGAGAAACTTTCCATGTAACGGCGTTGTCCCTCGGCATAGATGGTGTCGAAAGCCAACGATGACTTGCCGCTCCCGCTGATGCCGGTGATGACCACTAGGGCATTGCGTGGAATGGAAAGGTCGATGTTCTTCAGGTTGTTCTCGCGAGCACCGAAGATTTCGAGGGTCTTATCTTCCGAGAATTCGTTCACTCCGCTTTTCTCATTTTTTTATGGGTCTTGGCGTATTTTCCCGTTGGGATTTTGATGTCATAGCTGTTGCCTGCTGAGATGGTCAGCGAGCTGCCGCGCAGCCAAGGGTTGAAATACTTCAGCATCTTGAGGTTGGTGCCTTGCTCGTAGGCGAAATCTGTCAGGTTTGGTATCGACTCGGTGACGGTGACGGTCTTAGTCTCGTAGGGTTGGTACCAGCCGTTGTCGCTAATCTGGAAACCGTATTTCTCGGGGCTCTCGGTGATGAGTTTCAGGGCAAGGATACGATACACGTAGCGTTGGGTCTCTTCGGGAAGCATCATGTCGAAATACGAGTCTACGCGTTGTTCTTCCTGGGTTTTGGTGATGCGTCCATTGCCACAATTGAAAGCTGCCGCCGCCAAGATCCAGCTGTTGAACTTGCGGTATGAAGCTTTCAAGTATTTGCAAGCCGCGACTGTCTCTTTTTCGACATTGTACCGCATGTCCACTTCCTTGTTGATTTCCAAGCTATACTCTTTGCCTGTGCCCTCAAGGAATTGCCAGAAGCCTACAGCTTTGGAAGGTGAGACGGCGTTGGTTAGTTCGCTTTCGATCATGGCGAGGTATTTGAAATCCTCAGGCAGACCGTATTTCTCCATCAGCGGCTCCATCACCGGGAACCAGCGCGTGGTGCGCTTCAATAACAGTATAGTGGCGGAATGCCTGTAGGTGTTGACCAACAGCTCGCGTTCCAGGCGCTCACGTACATAGAACAAGTCGAGAGGCACTTCTTCACCGCAAAACTCCATAGATTCGGGTAAGTCTATGTCGTGCGTGATGTGGTCGATTTGGTCGAAGAAGACGTACTCGTGGTCCGTGCCTTCGTATTCTTCCATCTGCTCGTCGTTGGATTGTGCCAATGACATTGTAAGGGCGGCGGTTACACCTATTAATATAATAGCCATCCCGCAGGCCAAGAGGATGTTTCTTGTTCTCATGGTTGTTCTATGTCTGTTTGAAAATCTCAAAATGGTGTAATGAAATCCTTGAACATGGGCGATATCTTGTCTTTTTCTGACAAAATCGGGTTCTCGATGTCCCAGTCAATGTTGAGGTCGGGGTCGTTCCAGCGTATGCTGCCTTCCGAGGCCTTGTTGTAGGCATTGGTGCATTTGTAAGTGAACACGGAATCGTCCTCCAAGCATACAAAGCCATGAGCAAAGCCTTCAGGGATCCAGTACATGAACTTGTTGTCTCCGGTCAGGATGACCGACTCCCATTGTCCGTAAGTCGGCGAGTCCTTTCTCAAGTCCACGGCCACATCCATGACGGCACCTTTCACCACGCGAACCAGCTTGCCTTGGGTGTAGGGCGGCTTTTGGAAATGCAGTCCACGCAGCACACCGCGCATCGACTGCGACTCGTTGTCCTGTACGAAGGTCATGTCGAGACCGTGTTCGGCGAAACGCGCCTTGTTGTAGCTCTCGAAGAAATAGCCACGCTCATCAAGAAACACGTCGGGCTTGATGATGAGCAGGTCTTTTATCTTGGTTTCAATGATCTCCATAATATTTCAAATTCGGAATTCGGAATTCGGAATTCGGAATGCTGAATGGGGGCGAAGCCCAGCAACGCATCGCGACATTCCACATTCGACATTCCGCATTCTGCATTAATTATATATGCACGCATTCATTAAACGCTGCCGCCGCCGCTTCCATGATGCCTTCCGACATGGTGGGGTGGGGGAACACGGCACGGATGATGTCTTCGCCTTTGGCACCCAGCTCACGGCAAAGCACAGCAGAGGCTACCATCTCGGTGACGTTGTCGCCAACCATGTGGCAACCGAGCCAGTCGCCAGTCTTGGCATCGAAGACGACCTTGATGAAGCCGTCGCGGTTGCCGGCAGCGGTGGCCTTGCCCGAGGCGGTGAAGGGGAATTTACCGATTTTCACCTCGTAGCCCGCAGCGATGGCTTTGGCCTCGCTCAAGCCGACGGAGGCGATTTCGGGAGTGGTGTAGGTGCAGCCAGGGATGTTGGCATAGTTCAACGGCTTGGGGTTCAGGCCACAAATCTTCTCCACGCAGATGATGGCTTCGTGGTCGGCCTTGTGGGCTAGAGCGGGACCATGCACGATGTCGCCGATGGCATAGATGCCCGGCACATTGGTGCGGTAGTAGTCGTCCACGTTGATTTTGCCACGCTCAGTGGTGATGCCCAGCTCCTCGAGGCCGAGGTTGTCGATGTTGGTCTGCACGCCGACGGCGGAGAGCACAATGTCGGCCTCCACGGTCTTCTCACCTTTCTTGGTGCTGATGGTGCAGACACACTTCTCGCCTGTGGTGTCGACATGCGTCACCGAGGCTTCGGTCATCACAGTCATCTTCAGCTTCTTGAAGGCGCGTTCCACCTGCTTGGAGACTTCCTCGTCCTCGTTCGGAACCACGTTGGGCAGGAACTCCACCAGGGTCACCTTCACACCCATTGAGGTGAAGAAGAAGGCGAACTCCGAGCCGATGGCGCCCGAGCCAACCACGACCATGCTTTCGGGCAGCTTGTCCAAAACCAAAGCTTGGCGATAGCCGATGATCTTTTTGCCGTCGATGGGCAGAGCGGGCAGCTCGCGCACGCGTGAACCCGTGGCGAGGATGATATGGTCGGCCTCAAAGAGGGTGGCGTTGCCTTCGGCGTCGGTCACCTCCACCTGTTTCTCGGGGGTGAGCTTGCCGTAGCCGGCGATGACATCCACGTTGTTCTTCTTGAGGAGGTACTGCACACCCTTGCTCATGGTGTCGGCTACACCGCGGCTGCGGGCCACGACGGCTTCCATGTCGGGTTTCACTTCGCCTTCCACTTTGATGCCGTAGTTCTCGGCATGGTTGATATAGGTATAGACCTGTGCGCTCTTCAGCAGGGCCTTGGTGGGGATGCAGCCCCAGTTGAGGCAGATGCCGCCCACTTCGGCCTTCTCTACCACGGCCACTTTCTTACCCAGTTGTGATGCTCTGATGGCAGCCACATAGCCTCCCGGGCCGCTGCCGATAACGATAACGTCGTATTTCATTGTTCTATATTTGTTGATTGTTTGTCTTCTGGAGTCTCTTCATTCGTTTGGACAGCGTCGTACTTTTTCTGGGTGATGCGCTGGACGACCTTGGCCAATAACGCCCACAACACAAAGAATGCCACCACGCCAAGTGCCCATACGATGAGTAATTCAGTTACCATTTTGGTTCTTTTTGAGGGTGCAAAGGTACAAAAATGGCGGCGTATTAATAATATAAGGTGTAAAAAAGTTTACCTTCAGCCTGCCGAAATGTTGTACGTTTTTAGAAAATCGCTAAATTTGCATCACTAACTTCAAAAAAGAATGCCATGAACTACGACAACAACCCCGTACATCTCCTTTATGACAATGAGGAGTTGAGAGAAAGAATCCTGATGGTGATGGACAGCCGCGACCACACCACGGGCATCACCTTCGTAAGCTTGTGCTACCAAGTGATGCAATTAGGCTTTCAGGAAAACAAGGTGAAGATACCTGCCGATACCATCATCACGAGCGAGGAGCTCGCTCCTGAGGAGCAGGTGCGCGTGAGCCGCATCCTGTGGGAACTCATCTGGGACCGCAAGATTTTCCTCCTTTTCGGCCGCAGCGATCTGCTCGGTTTGAGTAACGGCGAGGACCGTTTCGTGAAGTACTGAAAACAGTATTGAAAATCGACCGTTTATGTCATCCCTGCACAGAAATGTGCGTAGGAAAGGGATCTGTGAACGGTCGATTTTGTGTCAACACATGCGTCTTTTTCGGCGAAAGGAAGTCGAGAAAGACGCTTTTTTTTATGCAAAACGAAAGTTTTCAACATGTTTAATTTATTGATAAACAATATTATAATTGATTATATCAACAAATTTCACGAAAATTTTCAAAAAAGTGCTCGGCGTATTGAAAAATGTTGTACTTTTGCACCCGCTGAATTGAATGAGGGCTTGCCCTTGAAAATGATATAGTTAAGGAACCTGATAAGCTAAAACGTA
>CAJOIS010000035.1 GCA_905234645.1 uncultured Bacteroidales bacterium
TTGGCTGACACATACGTTTTTGGCAAAACCAATCCTAACGACAACGAATGCCGATCGTATCGCTTCTTGGGTTCTTGGGTGGTTGAAAACGAAACGGACAGCACTATTCCGATGGGGGCTGGTGCAATAGTGTCAACGCCGACCGACTTGACAAAATTCGCAGACGCTTTGTTTGGCGGAAGACTTGTGACCAATGAAAGTCTCGAAATGATGAAAACCATTAAGGACGAATACGGTCTAGGGCTGTTCGAGATTCCTTTTGGCGAAAACATTGGTTTAGGACACACGGGCGGAATAGATGGTTTTATTACTGTATATTCGCATTTTGCCGACGGAAATGTTTCGTATGCAATGACATGTAACGGGCGTAATTTTAGAATCGGAGATATTACTAAGGCGGTTTTATGCGCTGTTTACGGCAAACCTTACGAGTTACCGGAATTCTATAATGTCGTTTCGGAGGACTTGGACGTTTATTTAGGCGAGTATGTTTCCGCGGAACTCGGTTTGGATATTATTGTAACAAAAGAAGGAAACACATTGATTGCGCAGGTTGGCGATGATGTTTTTGCGTTTGAAGCAGTTGACAAGGACAAATTTAAGTATGACCCGATAGGGGCAACATTTGAATTTGATCCGGAAAAGAACACAATTTTTCAAAAGAAAAAATAGTTATCCAGTGAGTTGGACCTGTTTGGCATAAACCACCCAAACTGTCGCTGTCATGGTTTTTGTAATGTTTTGGCAAACCCTAGCGATACCATTTCTTGTGTTATCACCAACTTGTTTCATCCACAAATCACCTCTGCCGAACACCCCAGCACCCTCGCCAAAGCAAAAACCGTCCCAGCCTCGGCTTTTATGATGTCCTGGTCTCCTTGCTCGTAGGCCTGAATCATACGTAAGGTCACACCCGAAAGCTCAGCTAATTCTTTTTGAGTGAAATGGGATTGCTTCCGAATGGTTTTCAGCATGTTTTTACGAGTATTCAAATACGTTTGGATGAGCGTGTCGGCAGTTTGGACAAACTTGGATAGATCGGCTTCGTGCAAAGTGAGATAAAGCGAAAGGACGTTGCTGATACTCAAACCATTCCTTTGGATGAAAGAGAACGAATAAGTACTATACCATTGGTAATACGCCAAAGCCCAGCCAGCCCAATACTCGGGCGTGCGGTCAAACGGAGTATAATCAACGACAGGCAAGGTTTTGTCCGATGATTTCTTTAGCACCAGCTGCATCAATTCCATTCCCGACATTCCTGAAAGATAACGCGGATTTCCCGCTTCCATCTGCGAGGCGACACCACTCGAAAGGAACATCTCATAAAAGACAAACAGGTCGCAGTGCGCAGCATTGACGGCACAATCAAGCATGGTGCCGAGGTTGTTCATGGCATCTTCAAGGTATAATCTATTGTAAGCGTGAGTCTTCATTGGTCCATTTTTGTCTGAGAATATCAATCATATAGATGGCGTCAACGGGAGGAACAGTTAGTTTTTCATTCTGGAAATCCTCTCGTGCTTGCCGGTCTCGTGCCTGCCGTTTCGGATAGTACTGGCTGCTATCAACGACAATGCTTTCTTTGAAGGCGAGGCGCGAAAATGCCTTTTCGCTTTTCAGCACTACTTGTTCGCCCAACTTTCCCAAAAACATCGCCTTTCGCAATTGCTCCAACGAAATCGTGTTGTTCAGGAAAGCATTGGCAAAGGAGAAATAAGAGTCGTCGGCACGATAGCCAATAATCAAGTCGTAGGGTTCATAGTCGGGCAAGAAATTGTTCAACAAATAGGCTTTGGCTTCAGTAGGTAGGCCTTGCGAAAGGACAAAAGTCCTGTTGTGCAGCAAAACCGAGAGCCAATTCAAGATATGGTAGGGTGCTTGGTTCAAATGGAGGATATTCAATCCTTCCAAGTCAATTACATAACTGTTGGCAAAGCCATCGCTGCGTTCCGCACTAGCCCATTCTTTTGCAAGTTCCAGGTTTTCAGTGCAATAAAATCCTAATCCATAGTCATTTTTCGGATTACCCAGGCCTAAAACCGGCTTTTCGATGACTTTTGTCGAGCCGTGATATAATACTTTGTTTTCCATAAACTATCGTTATAACGAGACTTTGCAAAAATACACATAAAAATCATTACCCGCAAGAGGATTGCCAAAATTTATTTTCCCCAATTTTTCGTACTTTTGCCGCCACTAATCAACCAATCATGAAAAACCACCTCATCATCATAGCAGCCCTCCTTCTTTTGGCTGCCTGCACTGGAAAGCCAAAGACGAACGATCCCAACGGCAAACAGGAAACCAAGAAAACGGTCGTCGTGCCTAGTTTCAACGCCGACTCGGCTTATCAGTTTGTGGCCAAGCAGACCCAATTTGGACCGCGTGTGCCTGAAACGCCCGCCCATGCTGCCTGCGCCGAATGGCTTACCGCCAAACTGAGCGAATGGGCCGATACCGTCATTGTGCAGGAGTTTAGGACGCGCTTGTTCAACGACAAAGGCATCGACGGAAAGAACATCGTGGCAGTGTTCCATCCTGAGGCGAAGAAACGCATCGTGCTATGTGCCCACTGGGACTCACGTCCCTATGCCGACCACGATCCCGATGAAGCCAATACCCGCACGCCTATCGATGGTGCCAACGACGGTGCCAGCGGTGTGGGCGTGTTGTTGGAATGTGCTCGTCAATTCAGCTTGCAGGCGTTGCCAGAGAAACTCGGCGTCGACATCGTTTTGTTCGACTTGGAGGATTATGGCCCGCATCAGAGTGAGTCCGAAAGGTATTATGACGACAGGGTCAACTATTGGGCTTTAGGTTCACAGCATTGGTCGAAGACACCCCATGTCTATGGCTATAAGGCTTACTACGGTATCCTTCTTGACATGGTAGGTGGCGCTACCCCCAACTTTCCTAAGGAGTATTATTCGCAGAGTTATGCCGCATGGGTGTGCAACAAGGTTTGGCGTAAGGCCATGGACTTGGGCTATCGTCCTTATTTCTCCAATGAATTGGGTACGATGATCAGCGACGACCACATCCCGATGAACCAAATTGCAGGCATCCCCACTATCGACATCATCGATTTGCACCCCGAAAGCAGCAACGAGTGTTTCCCCGAGGTGTGGCACACCTTGAATGACAACCTCGAACACATAGATAAAACCACGCTCGGCATGGTCGGCGACGTGCTGCTGAACGTGGTTTATGAGGAATGACGGGATAGCAATTATTCCACTATTATCTTCTTGGTTACTACACTTCCTCCTAATATCTGCAAGGTGTAAACTCCTGCAGGAAGGTGGCTAACGTCGATGTTGCGCTGGCCTTCGACGGTGAAGAACATCACCATTTGGCCGTACATGTTGAGCATCATCACGCTGACAGCGCCTTTGTCGTAGTCAGTGCTGATGGTGAACTGACCTTTAGTGGGATTGGGATAAATCTCAGCTTTAAATGCGGGTTCAGCCACTCCCTCATGAACACTCACGAGTAGGTTTTCGTCGTTGCTAAAGGTAATCACCTTGCCTGCTACACGCAGCACTGGGTTGTCGGGGGCAGCACATTCGGTGCAGGTCACGCCATCGACGCAGTCAGGATGATTGGGATGGCAGAGATCGAGATAGCTTGGGTCGAACTGGTAAAATAACTCGGCCTGACCAGCAGCGAGGTATTCCGTCAGGTCAAAGTTCCAAACCATTCCGATGCTGCCAGGACACCATCCGCTGCGGCTGTAAGCCCAGGTGCCGTTTTGTGGTTGGCAGCCCGCGGGGTTAGGGGCGCAGGTGCGCCACAGGTGCTGGTCGTACTTGCTTTGACCGTTCACGAAGATATGATGTGTGGCCTCATAGAACTCGGCGGCGTTGCCTGTGTTGTAAGTGTTGGCTGTGCCGCTGCTCCAGTTATGGCCGGTTGTCGTGATTTTCAACTTGGCGGCTTGTGCTTGGTCGCTGAAGGAATAATCTACGACAGGCACAGGCTGTTGGTTGGCATAGTCGCCGAAAGCGTATGTGCCAAACCAAATCTCATCCACGTCAGCGTAGAGGTAGTCGGGAGTGCCTTTGGTGAGCGTGAAAATTAAGGTGGGATTGTAGCCGCTGCCACTCCAACTCTCCATATAGAATTCAAGTTCCACCAAGCCTTGCAGCAGTGAAGTGTAGTCGCTTACATCGAGGTCGTCGCTGCACTGCACGCCAAAAGGAGTGCAATAGCGGAACAGCTCGACCCATTCACCGCGGTAGTTGCGCACTTTCACGCCACCCACGCGATCGTAATTGTCGCAGTTGCCGCCCACGCAGTTGTGGTCATAATGCGCCATGATCTCGCTGTAGGCACCCACGTGCGAAGGCATGGCATAGTTGCCAATGGCGCTATGGTGAGTCGCATCGCAAATGAGGTCGCCGTTTATTGTCACGATGTCTAAGGTGTTTTCGATGGTGTTGGTGACTTCGAAGCTGTTGCTGAATGTCGTTGTCTTGTCACCGCTTTGCGTCACGCTTACGGTCATGTTATAAGTGCCAAAACCCGAAGGGGTCCACAATCCGTAGTAGTAGCCGTTGTCGGACTTTTCTGGATAGTCCGTTTGAAGCGGTATCTCTTGTCCGTCAACGCTTGCCGTGATGTTTGTGAACTTGATGACTTCGGGGTGCTCGATATAGGCCGAGACGACAACCATGACGGGGTGTATGTCATTCAGATAGACTTTGTTTCCTTCGTATGGACGACGTATCGTCACCTCGGGATCGTAGGCATACGGGTCGACAACCTCGAAACTCTTCACCACATCTGGTGCAGGTAGCCAGTTGTCATTGCCGGCTTGCGTGGCCTTGAACTTGACGATGCCCGTCTCACCCGTCAAGGTGAGAACGTTGCCGCTGATGGAGGCGGGACCTTCCATCATCTCAAAGCTGACAGGCAGTCCCGATGAAGCAGTGGCTTCAAGAGAAATGGGGGCATTGAAGATCAACTGGTTCGGGATGTCGGCCATCTCGATGAGCTGGGCGTTGCCGTCGGGCTGCTGGCGCACGAGGAGGTTGTCGAAGCCGCCTGTGCCGCCTTGCGAGTGGAAAAAGACGCCGTCCCACACATGGTAGTCGTTCTTGTCACCGCTACCAGGGGTAAGGTTCATGCAGACATTGGTGCAGCCTGCCATCTGTATCCAGTCGCCTTCACAGCCGGGTTGCACGAATACCGTCACCGCACCAGCGCCATCATATGCCGTGAAATCAAATGACATCCTGTACCGTGTCCATCCGCCTTGCTCGTAGTCAAAGGGGATGCTGCTGCCGTCGGGAAGGCACACCTTGGCGTGGCCGCTGTCGCCCTGGCTTTTGATAAAGACATAGACGCCACCGTCAGGATCAGTCATGCCTGGCAGGATGTGACCGTCGCCGTCAGCGTCGAAGCCCACACCAAAAAAGCTGCCCCACCATGTGCGGTTCATGTCGATTTCCAGATCCATGATGCCACCGTTTTGGAAATTGAAGTTAAAGCTGGATGAAGCCTTACGCGTGGCCGTGCGGCCTACACCCGAGCCGCCATAGGGATACCAAATGGCGATGCTTTCGTCGGGAGCCAAATCGGAGCCGCAGACATAGTTGACATCGAAGTCCTGTGACGAGGTGGCGGTCTGGTAATGCGTCACCCAGCCGTCCTGACCATTGAGGTTTTTCGTGCCTTCGGTGAGGCTGTTGAAGTCGTAAAGGTATTCCACCTGGGCTGTCATTGCAAAGGACATCAGGAGGAATGTTGCGAGTATACAAGTTCTTTTCATGGGATTGTGTTTTTTCGTGACGAAGGGCTTGCTAGCCAAGCACATCTAGTGGACAAAAATAAAAAAAACTATGGAATGACAGACATAACAACAAAAAAACGTTACTTTTGTAACGATGATTGCGCCATTCCAACATGAAACACATTAGAATTTTACCGATTATAGTCTTCTTCATCGCTGTTTTTGCTTCCTGTAGCACCGATGTGGATATCTATGCAGATTATAAGGACGTGGCGATTATATATGGTATGCTTGACTATAGGCTTGACACCAATTACATCAAGATCACCCGTGCCTATTGTGGCACTAACGACGACCCTATTGATGCTAACGAAGTGGCAATGATCTATGACTCGAGCAACTATCCGGGAAAATTGGATGCCCGCATCATCGAATTGAGGAGCGTTCATAATGGTCCATACGAACCTACGGGGCGTGAGTTTTTGCTTGACACAATCACCAAACACAACAAGGAAGAAGGCACTTTCTACTCTCCCGACCAGCTTTTCTATTACACCACTGAAAAATTCAACACCGGAACGAGCAACGATCGATATAAATACAGATTAGTGGTTGTCAAACCGGATGGCGACACGGTCACGGCGCAAACCAGCATGGTCGGAAATGAAGAGTTCCGCATCGTTTCGAGTAATGCGAATTTCCAGCTGACGCCCTCTAACGCTATGGAAATGATTGTTTTCAAAGCTGATGGCATGGCGTCTCTTTACGATGTCAAAATCCAGTTCAACTATAGCGAGCAACACACGGGACAGGCGGTGAAATGGAAAAACGTCAGCCGTTCCTTTGGCACAAAAAGCATCAATGAGTACCATAGGGTTGAAGGTTCGGATAACACATATTATCTCGAATACTCCGTGAATTGGCTGTTCAACGCCCTTGAGAATGCCATCGGTGGCGATACCGTTGTTGACGGCAACCATCCCAACGTGATTCGTCACATCGGTAGTTTCGTCATGTCCATTACCGCTGGAGGAAATGATTTGTATATTTACTATTCCGCTAATCAGGCGCAGCTGAATAGCCCTATGTCGCTGGTTTCGGTGTATTCCAATATTGATGGAGGCTACGGCCTGTTCTCGTCACGTACCACCATCGAGAAGACGGCGAAACTCTCCTATTATGCCACAAGAGACATCTTCTCCGTGACGGCATGGGGGTTTAAGGAACAATAATTGAAAGAAAAAACGCTGCTTTCGGAAAAAAGCACTATTTTTGCCTTTTCTTAAATCGTTTCAATGATGAAAAAACTGTGTTTCTTCCTTTCGCTGTTGGCTAGCATCACTTTTTTCAATGCTTGCAGCACCGATGTTGAGCTCTATGCCGACTATAAGGATATCCCCGTGGTTTACGGACTGATTGACGCAACACAAGATACGAACTTTGTGAGAATCAACAGGGCTTTCTCGAGCAGCAACGACCATCCCATCAACGCCACTGAAGTGGCTTTGATTGCCGATTCGTGCAATTATCCGGGCAAGTTTGATGCGCAGATTGTCGAATACAAAGCGGGTTTTGGTAATCATTTTATACCTACAGGTCGCGTCTTTGTGCTTGACACGATAACGATTCACCACAAGGACACAGGCATTTTCTATGCGCCACATCAGAAAGTGTATTATACCACCGAACCCTTTAATGTAAACACGGCCAGCACGCGTTATAAATACCAATTGGTTGTCAACAAGGGCAACGATACCATCACTTCCGAAACAGGTTTGGTTGGTGGTGAGGACTTTAGGATACTTACTTTCCAGACCACTTTCATTTCCGATCCAACAGATGCTGTTGGAAAAATAGCTTTCAAACCCGCTGACAATGCAGCCTTCTATGATGTGAAGATGTTCTTCAACTACAGGGAAAAGCATGGTGCGACAGAAGTGTTGAAACAAGTGAAATGGGACTTCGGCACGAAGAGCATCAACCAGCTCACCTATGAAGACGGCACTTATGTTGTCACATATAGTATGAACTCCCTGTTCAACCTTTTGGAGGAAGCCATAGGCGGTGATACGTTAGCAGTGACACGCTATTTTGATGAAGAACCGTTCGAAATCATGATTGCGGCTGGCGGTGAAGAGTTGTACAACTATATCCAAATCAACTCTCAGGCTGGCGGCTTGTCGCAGACCATCCCTGACTACACCAATATTCGCGGTGGCTACGGCGTGTTCTCGTCTCGGATTCATAAATCAAGACTTGCTAAATTGGCTAGCCGCGCTGCAACCGACCTGTATGGCAAGAGAGCATGGAATTTCGTGCAACAATAACGCATAAAATCCTTCGAACATGATCCGTTCAATGACAGGCTATGGCATAGCCGAACAGACTTTCAACGAGAAGAAGATCTCCATTGAAATCAAGACTTTAAACAGCAAGCAGTTGGATCTTAATGTCAAGCTGCCCAATGAGTTGCGCTTTGCAGAATTGGATTTCCGTAACAAGATAGGTGCCAAGTTGCAGCGTGGCAAAGTCGATGTGGTGATTATGCTTACCGATACCGACTTGTCGCAGTCGTACCATATCGAGAAAGACATCGTTAAGGCCTATAAGGAGCAAATCGAGGCCATCTCCGCCGATTTGGATATTCCTCCTGCGAATGACTTGGCTTCCGTCCTCTTCAGGATGCCCGGCATCTTCAACGTGCCTGCCGAAAATTACGACGAAGTCTTTGTAGCCAAAGTGGGCGAAACCCTTGACCAGGCATTGGATATGGTGGACGGCTTCCGCATCCAGGAAGGACAGACCTTAAAGAAAGACCTTCTGCATCGCGTGGACCTGATCCTTGGCCTACTGGAACAAGTTGAGCCCTACGAGAAGAGCCGCCATGAAGTCATCAAGCAGCGTATCACCAAGAACCTCGCCGACTTGACCACTTCGGGACAATACGACGAGAACCGCTTTGAGCAGGAACTGATCTATTATCTTGAGAAGCTTGACATCACAGAGGAGAAGGTGCGCCTTCGCCAGCATTGCAACTATTTCAACGAAAGCTGCGACGACGACCAGGCGGGCAAGAAACTCGGCTTCATCGCCCAGGAGATGGGACGCGAAATCAACACCTTGGGCTCGAAAGCCAACGAGGTGAATATCCAGAAACTCGTCGTCAAGATGAAAGACGAATTGGAAAAGATCAAGGAACAGGTGTGTAACATTTTATAACATGAAAGGTAAATTATTGATATTCAGTGCTCCATCGGGCTCGGGCAAAACCACATTGTTGAACCACGTCATGGCCAACATCCCAGAGATGGCCTTCTCGGTTTCGGCCACCACACGCCCTCCCCGTGGCGAAGAGGTGAACGGCCGCGAATACTATTTCCTGACGATGGAAGAGTTCAAGCAGCGTGTCGAGAACGGAGAGTTCCTTGAATGGGAAGAGGTCTATCCCGGCCGTTGCTATGGAACCTTGCTTTCCGTGGTGGCGCAGATGCAGGAAGATGGCAAGCATGTTGCCTTCGATGTCGATGTCTGCGGTGGCGTGAATATCAAGAAACATTATGGCGACCAAGCCTTGTCTGTGTTCATCCAGGCACCTTCAGTGGAAGTCTTGCGTGAGCGTCTCGTCAATCGTGGCACCGACTCGATGGAAGAGATTGAGAATCGTGTTGCCAAGGCCGAATGGGAGACGGAGTTTGCCCAAGGCAAGTTCGACCGCACCATCATCAACGATGACCTTGAGATCGCAAAGCGCGAAATCTTAGAGGTGGTCACTGCGTTCTTGAACGCTCCTGAATCAAATCGCCCCGACCTGGACTTTTAAGACCTGCCCGCAATCCACAGACTATGAAAAAAGTTGGTATCTATTCTGGCTCGTTCAACCCCATCCATCACGGCCACGTGATGCTGGCTAATTATCTGGTCGAGTTCTCCGACTTGGATGAGCTGTGGTTTGTGGTGACGCCCCAAAATCCCTTGAAGAAGAAAGAAGACCTCTTGGACGACGACGAGCGCCTGAAGATGGTGCAGCTGGCGGTGGGCGACGACCCTCGTTTCTTTGTCAGTGACATCGAGATGCACCTGCCTACGCCTTCTTATACCATCAACACGCTCACTGCACTCTCGGAGCAATATCCCGATTGCGAGTTTGTGTTCATTTGTGGCATGGACAGCCTTCAGAACCTGAAAAACTGGCGTGAATACCAGAGAATCCTAGATAATTACGAGTTGTTGGTGTTCCCCCGTGAGGGTTACGATGGCGGAGAACTCGCCGATTATCCCTCGGTCAATGTTTTGAAAACGCCTATTGTGGAGGTCTCGTCAACGTTTATTCGCAATTGTGTCAAGGAAGGCCGTGATGTGCGCCATTTCATGCCCGAAAAGGCGTTCCTCTATATGAGGGAACAGCATTTCTACGAATAACACGTTAAGGTTGC
The DNA here is from genome assembly GCA_905234645.1 of uncultured Bacteroidales bacterium. Classification (GTDB taxonomy): domain Bacteria; phylum Bacteroidota; class Bacteroidia; order Bacteroidales; family F082; genus Limimorpha. Next base: position 10,171 of record CAJOIS010000035.1, read on the forward strand.
TGAGCTTGTCGAAGCGCCGTCCCTTTTTAGAAATCCAAATTGAACGATAGATAGTACCTCGGCCCTTTGACGAGGTGCCAGTCTTGTATGCCCCATGCCACGTCACCTCTGATGAAATACCCGAACAGTGTGGTGCGCAGGCCAAAGCCGACACCGCCTACGATAGGCTCTTTCATTTCCGTGACCGTGATGTTGAGGTTGCCGTCGCTAATATAGGTGTTGTAAAGCGAGTTGTTTGGACTATAGGGATTCCATCCTGTCCAGGCGGTGCCGAGGTCGCCGAAGGCCACAATTTGGAAGTCGCGGATAAACTGAAGGTTGATAGGTCGGTTCATGAGGTAGCTGAACACGGGGAAGCGCAACTCGCTGTTCAAGACCACGAAATTGTTGCCGTTGCGTATGTTTTGGCTGAAGCCACGCATGTTGGTGGCCAAGGTCTGGTAGGCGTAGTTTTGTGAGTAGTCGACGGGAGCCCCTTGGTCGAAGGAAGCGAAGATCCAGTTGTCGACGCCGCCCATATAGTAGATGAGCTTCTGCTGCCCAAATGAGGTGCTGCCCGCGATGCGGTTGGCCCAGATGAAATTACGGCTGATGCGGGTGTAATGCCTGTAGTCGAAGCCGGCAACGACCATGTTGGCCGTGTTTTTGGCGATTTTTTGGTAGTATTCAGCGAAGATTTTCCCTCTTCCGCCCACAAGCAGGTTAGTGCCAATCTTTTTGGAGTTGTCGTAGACAAGTTCAGCACGCAATCCGCCCCAGTTTACGTAAACGTCCTTGTCGGCTAGGCTGTGGTCATCGATGGCGAGGTTGACTCTATGGTCAAGACGATAGATGGCGGTGCCTCTCACGCTTAGGATCTCACTGAAGGGATAGCTCAAGGTGTAGAACGCCTCATTGGAGAAAGTGCGATAGTAATAGCTGGAATAGTCGTCGGTGACAAATCGGTGCAGGGTGAGGCTCTTGTCCAAGCGCTTGCTGAAGTCGCTGAAACGCAGCATATACTCGTTGTTGACGAAGCTGGTGTTGAGTTTCACGCCGAGCTCGATTTTATAGTCTTCCATCAGGTCTTTCATTTTTGTGCCGAGGAAGATGTTGAGGCCGGAGTAGAGATAGATGGGGGAGTAGCCGCCGGTAAAAGGCTGGTAGCTGTAGTTCATGCTTGTGAAATCAATTTGGCTCATCAGCTCGTCGGCGAAAAGCTCCACATAGTAGTTGTTGGGCCTTTGTATGGTGTCTTTGGGCTTAGGCTTCGGGGCAGGGCCGTTTCCTTCTTGCACAAGTTGTGTCGAGTCGGTGCCCAAAGCACCGTTGATTTGGCGTTTGCGTCTCGCATACCGGTAGCTGGCCGAGAAACGGTGCTTTGAAATGGGCTCTGCAATGGAATCTTTCCCCTTTTGCACCATCTCATTGAACAGCCTCTTTTGGGCATAAGGGCTTATTTGGCGAAGGCTTGTCTCATGGCCACGCAAGATGGGTGACATGTAAAACTTCTCGCCGTTTTTGTCGGCCACCAACAGGGCGGCTTTATGGTCGCGTGGCTGATAGGAATAGTCGATGATGTTGGCGGAGTAGTCTGTGAGTTGTTCCTTCGTGCCGAAATAGCGGTAGTGAATGATAGTGTCGATATGGCTGATGGCACTGTCGAAGCGGATTTGGTATAGGTTGTAGTAGCCGCTGGTGTCGTTCAGATAAAGCAGGCTACCGTCTTTCAAAGGCTCGGGGAGGATGCTGTTCGAGAAGCGTTGACAAGTCAAGTTCTGCAAAACCACACCTTTATTGCTATAGTTGTAGGCGTAGAGGTCAAACTGTTTGTTTTGGAAGGTAATTTTGTCGTCCACATTCAGCGTATCGTTGTCGCGGTTTGAACTGAATACGATTTGGCGGTCGTCGTAAGTGAACACAGGGTCGAGGTCGGTGTGCCAGTCGTTGGTGATCTGCTCTACTGTGTTCGAAAACAGGTTGTAGACGTAGATATCAGGCTTGCCCATGCGGGTGGCGGCGAGCACAAGCTTACGGCTCTTGTGGGCGTAAGAGAAGGAGCTTACCTTTTGGAAGTCAAATAGATAGGTGCTTGCCTTCTTGCCGGTGTTGACATCCAGATTGTAGAGTTGGATTTTACCTTGTTCCTCGATGATGAAGGAAAGGATGTCACTGTTGGGGTGCCAGGCGAGCAGCGGGAAGCTAGTGTCGATGTTCTCGTCGGAGCGGTAACCCGCCTTGAAAAGCTGTTTCCGCTTGCCCGTTTGCAGGTCTTCAAGCCAAAGGCGTATCTTGCCTTCGTCGTTGCTGACATAGGCGATATGCTTTCCGTTGGGGCTGATGCTGGGTTGCGTGAAGGTACGGTATTTTTTGTGTTTCAGCGCCATCAGGTCGCTCGGTTGGTTGACCAGGACGGCTTCATAGCGTGCCTTGTAGTAGTCGTACCATTCTTCCACCAACTTCTTGTACTCCTTGCCCGTGACGTAAAGTAAGGCTTTTCTGACGCTTTTCGTGTTTTCGGCCAAGGTTAGGATGTCGTTGAAGGACTTGCTGCCATATTTCTCATCGATGAAATTCCAAAATGAATAACCTGCAATCTGTGCGTCTTCATTACGCAGATGGTTGATTTTCTTGTAGTTGCCAGAGACGATGCCGCGTTGCAAACGGGCTTCCTTGTGACAGTCCCAGTTGCCTGCGATGAAAGCCACCAAGCCGTCTTGGAACCATTGCGGGATGTCGTAGCGGTAGGAGTTTCGGATCTGCGAGCCTACGCTGATGCCGTTCATCACCTGGCTGAACAGCAACCTCACGATGCCTTCTCGGATTTGTGCCTCGAAGTGGGTGTAGTCGCCATCGAAGTAAAGGATTACCTTCGAGCCGATGATTTTGGTGATGCCACCCGTGTTGCCGTTTTCCTCTTCCTCAAGGTCGATGTTGCTCTGCTTGAAGTCGCCCATGCTGTTGAACACGATAAACTGGATCTTTTTGCGGAATCGGCTGTTGAGGCGGGTCTCCAATTGAGGGATTTGGTCTTTGGCATAAGCCTGTGCATAGCGTGCCAGGTCGTCGCCGCCTTGATAAAAATATACGTCGAAATTGTCGTTCATGTAGTACGACCAATGGAAGTCGCCCCACTGCACGCGGTTTTTCCCGAAGGTCATGTTCATGCCATTGTAGAATTGGGCATACGTCATTGGCACCACAACGAAAAGTAGCAGGAACAAAAATGCGTATTGTTTTTTCGACAACATTAATACCAAATTAGCGGACAAAGATAGGCAATTTCTATAAAACGCTGCGGAAAAATCCCTACCTTTGCCCCCAAAATGTAGGGGCGGACCTGTGTTTCCGCCCGCAAACAACCACGACATGTTAAAATTGGAATCCTTTGTCTTCAACCTCTTCTCCGAAAACACCTACGTGCTTTACGATGACACGCTTGAGTGCGTCATTATAGACCCGGGCTGTTCCACTGCGGCTGAAGAGGACCGCCTTTTCACTTTCATTGACAGCCATCGCCTCAAGCCGCTGATGGTCATCAACACGCACGGGCATATCGACCATATCGTGGGTAACACTGCGGTGAATAAGCGTTATGGCATCAAGGTGGCGGCGCATCCCGATGTAAAGAACGATTTCCTGCATTCACTGCATCAGGTGGCCTTGTTCGATTTGCCTTTTGCCGCCGACTGCGATCTGCCTGATGTCGACCTGGAGGACGGTGAGGTCATCAAGGTGGGGGAGAGTACCCTTGAGGTCATCAGCACGCCAGGACATGCTGAGGGCAGCATCAGCCTATATGCTGAAATCGAAGGTTGGGTCTTCACAGGCGATGCACTTTTCTGCCGCAGCATTGGTCGCACCGACTTCCCTGGAGGTAGCTTTGAAGTGCTCCGTCAAAGTATCAAGGAAAGGCTGTTCCGCCTACCCGACGACACTGAGGTCTATTCCGGCCACGGCGAAAGCACCACCATCTTCGACGAACAACGGTATAACATGTTCCTTGGATGAAAAAACTGGTTAACATATTGGTACTCGTTTGCTTGTCTTTGCCCGTTTTCGCTCAAAATGAAACACGGACAATCGATAGCCTTGAAAATGTTATGGCGAAGCAGGAAGGTGAAGAGAAGGTGAAAACCATGCTGCAATTAGTGGAGGCTTTTTATGATGTTTCGTTCGACGACTGCGTAAGTTGGGGTGAAAAAGCGATACTGTTGTCGCAAGAATTAGGCTCTAAGGAATTGGAGGCTGAAGCGGTTTTTGAACTTGGTATGCAGTATGGCTATCATAATGACCTCGATTTGGCACAATACTATCTCAAACAATCCTATACCCTTTACGAGCAGGCTGGTGACAACGCGAAGGCCTTTGACGTTATGTGGTATGCGGCCTACTTCGATTTGATGCTGGGCAATATGGATACGGCCTTGTGCCTGTATGAAAAAGCACTGACTGTAGCAGAGAGCCAAAACGACATACTTGGAATGGCTAAAGTGAACTCCAACAGAGCCATTATTCATTATCAAAAACAAGAATATTCCCAGGCCGAGATCGCATTTGATAAGGCAAGAGAAGGTTTTGCGATCGTTAATGACACGTTCTCGGTCGCCAGAATGGATGCCAATTTGGCTAACCTATATATGGAATGGGGCAAAATGAATAAAGCCAAGAAACTGTTCAAAAAGGCGCTTGCATATTTTGAGGCGGACGAAAACTATGAATTGCTGTCGCTTGTGTACAAGAATTATGGGCAGTTTTATGTAAAATACATGTCGGATTTTGACTCAGCCTACTATTATTACGAAAAGGCCTATAGTATGTTAGGTTGTTTGGAAGATGACGGAATTGCAGTGCCTGTTAGTAACAAGGTGGAAGTGCTAGTTGAGATGGGAAATGTCCATTATAGAAACGGCAAGGCAAAAGAGGCTTTAGAGTTGTTTCAAGAGGCTTATAGGATGGCAGAAGACAATTCCTATAACTCGGGTCAAATGACGGCTTGCGTTGGCTTGGCAAGTGCCTATTCGCAGTTGGCACAACCTTCAAAGTCGCAGTTTTACATCGAGAAGTTCTTCGAGTTGGAGTCAAAAACGGGAATCACTTTGGCCCATTCGGTTATGCGCTATCCCCTTATTGTTAATTACGCTCGTTTAGGACGTTTCGAGGATATGGAGTCTGAAATCAATAATCTTAAAGACGATTTTAATGCTGCCTTGAATGAGAATGCCGACCTCTATGAACAGAATGGAGTTTTGACAGAAGAAGTGCAAGATCTTTTACAACAATACGACTCCCAAAACAACCAAATCCAAACTCTCCAAACCCAACGCAACCAATACCGTCTGGCTTTCTTCGGATTACTCGCCATTGTGCTTTTTGCCTTGGCCGTGCTGATAGCCTGCAAAATTGTTCGCAAAAATCGGGTGAAAAATGTGAAATCATGAAATAAAACCCTACCTTTGCACGCTGTTATAGGTCCCTGAGCTGGTTCCTGAGCCTGTCGAAGGACGCGAAGGGCCGTTCGTTCAATCTTGAATCTTAAATCCTTAAATCTTAAATACCAAATCATGATCGAGAAAATCACATCATCGCAACAAGCTATGGACCTGGAAGCCAAGTACGGTGCCCATAACTATCACCCGCTGCCGGTCGTCCTCGCC
>CAJOIS010000036.1 GCA_905234645.1 uncultured Bacteroidales bacterium
ACGGATTTGAACCAATCTGGTTTGGATGCCCAGTATACTGCGGCTGCAGGCTGTGGCTATGATGGCTCTACCCAATATGCCGTGGCATATACCATGGGCGTGCAGACAGATGTTTATGCTGCTGATGGACAATCACATACCGTCACAGGATGCTATGTCACCAACAATCTGTGGACTTATCAGGACATTCTTCAAGGTGGATATGGCGAGCCACCCTACGGAGGAAATACAGGCAACGACCCTGACTGGTTCAAGGTGACAGCAACGGGTAAAAATACCAACGGTCAGACTGTCGGCACATTGGATTTCTACCTCGCCGACTATCGCTTTGCAAACAATGCGGAAGACTATGTCCTTAATACTTGGGAATGGTTCGACCTCAGCCCCTTGGGTAATGTGGCTACCATCTCTTTCAGTCTTTCGTCATCGAGAGGCAGTGGCTACAACATGATTACGCCAGCTTACTTCTGCATGGACAACTTCAATGGTGGTGGGATTGCTCCCGACGAGCCGCCTTATATCGTCAATCCCGTGCAGGATGTGGTCTTCAACGAGTACCCGCAAACCATCCAAGTCAACCTTGACGGCGTGGCCACCGACCCCGACGACCCTGACGAGAACATCACCTATAGCATTGTCAGCAACACCAATCCGAGTGCTTTGAACGCCACGATGAACGGCAAGATTCTGGTCATGACGCGCCAAAACGCCAACCAGGCCACCGCCAACCTCACGATGCGCGCCACCAGCGATGGACAATATGTCGACTTCACCGTCCATGTCATCATCAATGTCGTTGTTGACGAGCCTCCTGTTATCGCTAACCCTGTGCAGGACGTGGTCTTCAACGAGTACCCGCAGACTATCCAGGTCAATCTTGACGGTGTGGCCACCGACCCCGATGACCCCGACGAGAACATCACTTACAGCATCGTGAGCAACTCGAACCCGAGTGCCTTGAACGCCACCATGAACGGCAAGATTTTGGTGATGACGCGCCAAAATGCCAACCAAGCCACAGCCGACCTCACCATGCGCGCTACCAGCGATGGACAATATGTCGACTTCAACGTGCATGTCATTATCAATGCTGTCATTGATGAGCCGCCATACATTATCAACCCGGTGGAGGGAGTGGGCTTCGATGCGTTTCCGCAGACGATAGAAGTCGACCTTGAAGGCGTAGCTACTGATCCTGACGACCCTGATGAGAATATCATTTACAGTGTTGTTTCCAATCCTCATCCTGAAGCCATGTCTGCTACGATGAACGGCAGAATTCTTGTGTTGGTTCGTGAAACGGAAGGTAATGCTGATTTCGATCTCACGATGCGCGCCACCAGCGATGGACAGTATGTCGATTTCGACATCCATATTATCATTAAAGAGATGGAAGGTGTGAGCGAGAACGCAATGAGTTTTGTGGCTTATCCCAACCCAACATCGAGTGTGTTGACACTAGTTGTGGCCAATGCACAACAATTTGATTATGAAATATATAATCTCATGGGTCAAGTGGTGATGGCTGGCAATGCTATGGGTCAGGCGGCTCGTCTTGATTTGAGCGATTGTCCCAAGGGAATGTATTTCGTTTCCATCGTTTTGGACGGTACCCGTACAGTTCAGAAAGTGATGGTGCATTAAATCAATTAATTATGAAACGTTTAACTATCTTCTTGGCACTCTCGTTGATTGTGGCCAATGCTCACGCCCAGCTTTCTGGCACATACACCATCAACAGCAATGCGTCGCAAAACCCCGACTATGTCTCGTTCAGTGCGGCAGCCACGGCTCTTGCGGCTGGTGTATCGGGACAAGTGGTTTTTGAAGTGGCTCCTGGAACTTATGAAGAGTATGTCACCCTCAACAACGTCACAGGTTCAAGCGCTACCAACCGCGTCATCTTCCGAGGCATGGGTGCCGACAACCAACAGGTTATTTTGACGAGCAATGCAGGCTACACCAACAACAGCACGCTCACCCTTGACGGTCCCGACTATGTGACCTTTGAGAACATGACCTTGTCATCGACCTCTGAAAACACTGCCATCGTCGTCACCCTTCGTGGCGGCCTGACATCCGATCGTTTTGAGAATGTCCGCTTTATGGGCTGTGTGTCGGAAGCCAGCAATACCGACAACAACAAAAACCTAGTTTACAGGGTTTCAGGTGGCTGGATGGACACCAACAACGCCTTTGTCGATTGCGAGTTCTTCAATGGTTTCATTGGTCTGTATTACCAAGGTGTCGACTTGACCCAATACAATGATGGACTGTTGGTCGAGAACTGCAACTTCACTAACCAGTGCAGCAAGTCGATTTATGCTACTTTCACCGACCATGTGACCCTCACTGGCAACACGATTAATAACAGCAACGACACGCACACCGACTACAACGCCATCGATATGTTCCGTTGCCGTTACGGTTGCATTGTGGAAAACAACGTGATGAACGTAAACCATCCCACGAAATACGCTACCGTTGTGAAATTGCGTCCTTGCACGGGTACGGCTGCCGAACCAATCATCGTTCGCAACAACATCGTTGAGTTTCAGGGCGCTTCGTCCAGTTGGTGCTACTCGTTCGACAATGCCGACAGCGAGCATGTCTATTTTGCCCACAATACGGGTAAATGCAGCGGCTCGGGCGGCTCGGGCAACCTTTTCGTTCAAAAGGATTGGGAACATTTCTATGCCTACAACAACTTGCTCGTCAATGAGACCAGCGGCTACGTGTTCCGCTTCAATGTTGCCTCTGAAAACCGTTTTTGCGATTACAACCGTGTATCGTTCATGGGAAGCAATGTTGGAATCTACGCGGGCACCGATTGTGCCACGTTGGCCGATTGGGTGGCCACATCTGGTTTCGACAGCCATACGGCACTTTGCACGCCCCAATTTGTCGGCAACAACGACCTCCACATTACCGACAGCAATGGTCTGACAGTGGCCAATCCGTTGTCGTACGTGACCACCGACATTGATGAGGAAGACCGTCCCACCACGCCTTGTGCTGGTGCCGACGAATATGTTACGGGTTCCAACCTGCCGCCCGTGGTCGCCAATCCCATCGACGACATCATTTTTGAGACCTATCCCGCCTCTGTGACGCTCGATTTGACCGATACTTTCGACGATCCCGACGACCCGAATGAGAATATCGTTATCACGGTGGCTTCCAACAGCAATCCTGATTTGGTTGGGGTTATGCTGAATGGCCGTAGTTTGGAGGTGGAACGTCTACAAAACAATGCCGGCAGTGCTGTCATCGAACTGCTCGCCACAAGCAACGGACAATCGGTGCAGACCTCCTTCTCGGTGCAGTGTCTTGTCGAGGATCAACCGCCAGTGGTGGTCAACCCGTTGGAGCCCATTCACTTCACTGAGTATCCACAGTCGTTCTCTTTCGACATCAGCGAGTGCTTCGACGACCCCGACAACAACAACGAGATGATGGAATACACCGTGCAGAGTTGTCCGGGCGAAGTTTCGGCCATCATTGATGACGAGGATGTGCTTACGGTAAGCCGTACCACACCGAATGCCTTCGACAACAGAACCTTGGTGATTCGTGCCACCAGCAATGGCAAGCATGTTGACATGGAAGTCAGCGTTTCGGGCGCAGAGGTGGCTATCATCGTTGAAATCGCTGATTTCGAAGATGTAGAGCTGAGTTCAAGCGGCATTTGGGAACCCTTGGAGGGCAACAATGAGATGTTCAGCCACGGCTGGGCCTTCACCAACTACTATTCAGCCTATTTCTGGGGCGGTTTCACTGCTTCCAACCGCACCGACTTGAGCCAGACCTATATGAATGCCCAATATACCGCAATTACGGGTTGTGGCTACAACGCTTCGTCCCAATATGCCGTGGCCTACACCTATGGTGCCCAGACGGATGTCTATGCTGCTGATAGAGAGCCGCGTGCCGTCACAGGCTGCTATGTCACCAACAACTTGTGGGCCTATCAGAACATGCTTGAAGGCGACAATACCGTCTCGCCTTTCGGAGGCTATACGGGCAACGACCCTGACTGGTTCAAACTGACTGCCACAGGTAAGGACATCAACGGACAGACGGTTGGGACGCTCGACTTCTATCTCGCCGACTACCGTTTCGACAATCCTGAAGACGACTATATCCTCAACACTTGGGAGTGGTTCGACCTCAGCCCCTTGGGTGAAGTGTCCACCATATCTTTCAGTCTGTCTTCTTCAAAGAATAACAACAGCGGCATGATCACGCCGGCCTACTTCTGCATGGACGATTTCAATGGTGGTGTCGCTACCGACCTGCCACCTTGTATCGCCAACCCTGTGCCGGATGTCGTCATGAACGAGTTCCCGAAACTGGTCCATATCGACCTCAACGGTGTGGCTACTGACCCTGACGACCCTGATGAGTTAATCGAATACGAGCTGGTTTCCAATTCCAACCCTGAAGTGCTCTCGATCAACCTTTTTGGAAGGGAGTTGTCTCTTAACCGTTTGAGGGGTGACGAAGCCGTCGCCAATGTGTTGATGCGTGCAATCAGCGACGGGCAGTCTGTGGATTTCAACATTCATGTCATCATGAATCAAGTGGAGGGCGTGGGAGAAAAACTTTATGGTATCCTGGCCTATCCGAATCCCACTGGCGGCCAGCTGACGCTTGCATTAGATGGTGCTTCTGGCTTTGGTTACCATGTCTATAGTCTAATGGGTCAATGTGTGATGAGCGGAACTGTTGTTGGTCAAGAGGTTTATCTTGACATGGGTGGTTTGAATAAAGGCGTCTATTACGTCTCTATGGAATGGAACGATAACAGATCAATCCAGAAAGTGATAGTGAAATAAGGGAAAGTACATCATAGAAAGAATTTTGAGTTTGAAGAGGCGGCTCCTTGTGGGTCGCCTTTTCTGTTGGGCTATAAAAATGCCGGTGACAATCAAAGACTGCCACCGGCCCAACAATATGAAAGAAAAAAATATTCTAATTACTTTTGCACGTTTGCTATAATCACAGAAATATTGTTCACGAACATGTTCACCGCGATGGCCAGAAGGATAACACCGAAGAACTTGCGCAAAATGAAGATTAGGTTTTCGCCCAGCAGCTTTCTAATCCTGTCCAACTGACTGATGACAATGTAGTCCAATAAGATATTGAGCAACAGTCCGATGAGGATGTTGACAATAGCATATTCAGCACGCAGTGAGAGCAAGGCTGTCAAGGCTCCAGGACCCGCTATCAAGGGAAAGGCAATCGGCACGATGCTGGCTCCGCTCTTTCCGCCTTCGTTTTTGATAATTTCACGACCCAAAATCATCTCAACGGCTAGAATGAAAAGTACGAAAGAACCAGCGACGGCGAACGAAGCCGCATCGATGCCAAAGAGTCTCAACAAGGCGTCGCCCGCAAAGAAAAACGCCAAAAACAGCCCCAAAGCCGTCAGGCAGGCCTGCCCCGCCTTGATGGTTTTATTTTGTTGCTTCATGCTCACGAAGATGGGAATCGAGCCAAAGATGTCGATGATGGCTGCCATCACAATGAAGGAGCTGAATATCTCTACGAAGTTGATGCTTTTTATCATGGCTGCTGTTTTTTGACACGGGACGCGGGACTGCGGGACACGGGACAAGCCCCGTCTCGTGTCTCGCGTCTCGAAGTCTCGCGTCTATTATCCGAGTTTATTCCAAAGGTAATGGAAATGTGGTCCGAATCTCTTGAAAGCGGCCTCATCCAACTGCTCTTGGAACTGCGGATGCGCCACGGAGATGATGAGCTTGGCTCTTTCCTGCAATGACCTCCCGTACAGGTTCACCGCGCCGTATTCCGTGATGAACCAGTGGATGTGGTTGCGCGTGGTGACAGCACCTGAACCCAAATCCAAGGCAGGCACAATCTTGTTGATACCCTTGCGCGTGGTCGAGGGCATGGCGATGATGGCCTTGCCTCCCTTGGAGCGCGATGAGCCATAGACGAAGTCAATCTGTCCGCCCACGCCGGAATAGATGCGCTCGCCCAACGAGTCGGCGCACACCTGCCCCGATAGGTCGATTTGAATGGCCGAATTGATGGAAGTCATCTTGGGCTGTTGCGCGATGACAAAGGGGTCGTTGGTGTATTCCACGTCCATCAGCAGCACCTCGTGGTTGCCGTCAATGAAATCATAAATCTTCTTTGAGCCCATCACGAAGGTGGAGACGATTTTGCCCTTGTTGAGTTTCTTGTTGTTGCCCGTAATGACACCTTTCTTGACAAGGGGCAAGATGCCGTCGGAGAACATCTCGGTGTGGATGCCGATGTCCTTGTGGTTGTGGAGGCACGACAGGATGGCGTTGGGGATGGAGCCTATGCCCATCTGGAGGCAGGCACCGTCTTCGATAAGCTCTGCGCAATAGCGGCCGATGGTCTTCTCCACCTCGTTGGGTTCAGGCATGTCGACGGTGAGCAGGGGAGTGTCGTCTTCAACAAAGACATTGATTCTGCTGATGTGGACCAGTGCATCGCCAAAAGTGCGCGGCACATGCTTGTTGACCACCGCGATGACAAACTCGGCACTTTCCATGGCGGCCAAGGTAGCGTCGACGGACGAGCCTAACGAGACATAGCCGAACTTGTCAGGAGGACATACCTGGATCATCGCCACGTTGCACTTGATGTAGCGTTCGCGGTAGAGTTTCGAGGTCTCGCCCAAGAAAACGGGGATGTAGTCTGCCAGGCCTTTTTGGACGCTCTCGCGCACGTTGGCACCCACGAAGAAGGCGTTGTGTTGGAAGATACCTTCAAACTCTGGGTTGACGTAAGGCGCGGCGCCTTCTGTGTGCAGGTGATGGATATAGACATTTTTGAGTTCGCCGGCACGACCTCTGTCGCATAGGGCCTTGACTAAGCATTGCGGCACGTTCGATACCGAGCTGATGTGGACATGGTCGCCCGACTTGATGACTTTGACGGCTTCTGCTGCCGTCACTGCTTGATACTGTTTCTTCATACAAACACAGTTATTACTTGTTCAACTTCAAAAACAGCAGCAAGAGGACAAAATGGAAAACAGGAAACCAAAGCGTTTCCCTCTGATTCCCAAGCTCTTGTTCCCGAAAGCTGCGAATATTGGAAACGGGCAGGTCTTCTGGCTCGTCCCAGTCTGCGGCGTCTTCCCGATAACGAATATCAGTGACATAGGTGTCGCAAACCTTGTTGGAACTTACAGCTACGGGCATAGCTCCTGATTTTCACAGGATTCCCTATTAATCTTCGGCTGAAAGAACCCAAATCCGGCGGCAAAAGTAGTGCTTTTTTCTTTATTCAGGGCATGAAATGAATGAAAATTCCGCAACCCAAGCCTTCGCACGAGTTGCGGATTTCTTTCTCAAAACTCCCCCACCGTCCCAATAGGTGGTTCATACCGGCAGCCTCGTTATCCTGAAAGTACAACTATCACTTCCTCTGAGAATCGTATTCTCAATCCTGACATCGAACCGGCTGTCAGGTTCAAGTTGCGACAAAATATATAAAATGCTTTGCCTGGAGCACTCGCATTGATCCGGATTGCTCCTGAATCCACATTTTACCTTGGGGCACGAACACTCCAAATAACTCAGTTCATAAATCTTCCCAGGCTCAATAACCCTACCCTGATACGACTTGCTGTTGTACCCTTCCGAGTAGATCCTGTCGAAATCCCCATCATACTTGGCATAGATTTGCTTATGTAACGGGAGGACATGATCCTTAACACATTCTATAGCCTCTTCCCTATAACCCATATATTAACGCTCTTTTCATTTTTAACTATACGGTTTGTCATTCAGCGGGCGGGTGCAGCCCCAGCCTTGGGCGAACTGTTCGAAACCTTTGTTGATTTTGGCCAGAAACGCCAGACTTATTAGCTTGCGTATCAGCCAAGGGTATTGCTCCGCACCAGTGAACTTGGCGGCTTCTGGGGCTAGGAAATTGCCTTTCTGTGCAAACAAACGGCCCATTTTCACGTAAGGTGCCACCATCTTTGCGGCCATTTCGGGTTTGGAGGTACGAATCAGAAAACTGCCGCCGTGAATCAGCGTGCCGCCATAGCTGCAACCGAGTTGTGCGGGCAATCCTTTTAGGAAACGCTCGCACAGACGATATTCATTCCCCTCGTCCATGCCGCCGTGAAGAAGGAATGAGAGTTCGCCTTGTTGCTTTCGCTCAGCGGGTAGTGTTTCCAAAAACTCAAGCATCAGGCCGGGCACGCACTCCACATAGAGCGGAAAGGCGATAAGTGTGCGCTCGTGGGTAAGAAAGGCCTCGCGCGCGGCATCCCATTCGTTATGGTTGGAGAGGTTGTGCAGCTCCCAAGTGATGCCGGCCTCGTCCAGTCCCTTGACGAACGAATGGACAATCTTGTCCGTGTTGCTGAACTTCTCCACCCGAGGGCTGCCGTTGATAATAACCAGATGGGTGAGTTGAGAGTTAATCCCCCCTGCCCCCCTTAAAAGGGGGAAGGTTGAGAGTTGAGAGTTGCGGAGTTGCTCAAAAGTGTCAGACAGAGCGATAGCTCCGAGTGATTGTCCGCCTATGTTCGCAGCGGTACGCTTGCACCAGTCTTCCATCATCGACTGTTCGACTGCGCCTTTGTACAAGAGGCCGATGTTCAGCGCATGGTAGCGTAAATCGTGCCGCATCCACCCGTCGCGGAAGCCGAGCGTCATGTTCAGCATGGGCATGATGCGGTCCATCAGCCGTTTGCATTTATGGCTCAGGAAGCCGAAATGCGTGTCGGAAACAAGCCATAGGTTTTCGGCTTGTATCAGCTTCTTGAGGATGTCTTCGTAATCGTCCTTGATGGCGCAGATGCCGGGGGTCTTGAGCCAGCACTGGTTGCAGCCCATGCAATGCGCAATCTTCATGTTGGAGGTGTCGATGATTTCCACCTCTTTATTCGGAAGCAGGGCGCAAATCATGTCGTTATCGACGCTTGCCCCTATTGTGTTCAATACCAAATCCATTGTTTTGTCCCTATCTGATGGACTGCAAAACTACAAAAAAAGCCGTAGCCAAAGCCACATCAACAATTCATCATTGCGCTTTTGTACACTTTCCAAGCCTCTTGAACCTCCTCAACGCCATAATCGCCCTCGAAAAACGCCACCTGACAATCCTCTTTGAAGGGTGACCAGTTGCCGCAGACGATGCCATCATGAGCGATGATAGGCTGGAAGATGCCGCTGTTATTATGGGCGCGGTGGCGGTGCTCGGCTGGCAGTACGATGTCGCGACTCTTGTAGCCGATGAGGTACTCATCGTAAGGGGGAATCAGCAGGAACTGGCCTTTACGGAAGCCGCGTGTGCGACAATCATCGGTCAGGTAGAAATTTCGTCCTTTCCAGTGCTCTACGTGAATGGTGTCGCCCAAAAGCGCAATGCCCTTGCGGCAGTCGCTGACATTCAATCCCGTCCACCACACGAAGTCCTCTAACGTGGCAGGTTGCCGGCTTTGGAAGTATTTGCGGGTGAAGCACATCAGGGCTTCGTCGCGGTCCATCTTCGCTTTGGGTTTCACTTTGTCAGAAGTGAGCGCGTAGGAGGCCTTCATCGGCATCAGCTCGCCACTACAGAGGAGTCCCGACAATTCTGCCATACGGATATGGTACGACAGCCGATGGTCGTCCATCGTGACGTCCTTCTCAGCCAGCGCCTGAACGAAATCTTCCTTGGTGACGCTTCGTTTGTCGTCCGCCGTCTGCATGAGTATCTCTCTGATTTGCAGCACCTCCTCGTCGGGGATGCTGATTTTGTTGCTACTCATCCACCCTTTGATGACGCTGATGGCTTTGGGCGCACAAAGGTCGAGCATCATCCAATAGTCTTCAGCGGTCACCAGTTGCCATGTGCCTCGCATTAGGTGCAGACGGAGGATGCGTCCGCTGTCGTAAGCCTCCTTGAAAGCCTTCGCCGACGGTTTCTTTGTGCGCATCGCCACTGCCCACCGCATCATGCGGTACTCCTGCGCCTGCATGGCACCCAAATGGCCGACCACATCGGCAGGGTCGCTGAACTGTGGCGCAACCAACTGTTGGTTGAGAAGACGTATGGCGACGGGGTTCATGCTGCAAAACTACAAAAAATTCCGCAACCCAAGCCAGTGCCCATGTAGTCGGGATGGCTCGTCGATGAGGTTTAATTAGTCCAATGGTATCTCTGGATGCTGTACCGATAGTGGCATGCCTTCCTTCGAGAGGTAGAACATGTAGAGGAGGACGGGCTTTGTGCCTCGGTTCTCGCCGTGGTGGACGGTACCGACCATCTCAACAATGGCCTCGCCTTCATGTACGATCTTTTCCTCACCATCTTGGCTGACGATGGTCAGTTCACCCTGCACCAATATGCCGTGGTTCATCACGGGGTGATGGTGCCACCCCAGCTTCTGCCCGGCGGGAATTTCATATTTCACCGCCACTATCTCGGGGCGGCCCTGAAGGTAGTCGGGCAACTCCACGCCGTCCCAGCTTTGGTTGGTGCGGATGAGTTCGGTAGTCTGAACCTGTTCCATTGTTGTGATTGTTTTTTTTAATTGAATGCAAATTTACGAAAAAAGTCTTATTTTTGTCCCATAATTCGTAAAACATGAACAATACACCCCAGAATCCCCACACACTGGATTTGCTCGCGCAATACCGCCGACTGTTGCCCGTCTATGAGAAGATGGCTGAGATGATTCCTGAGAAACTGAAAGAGTTCTTCGCCGAGGCGGGCATCATCGTGGCAGCCGTGGAACATCGCGTGAAGACGGAGAGTTCACTCGCAGGAAAGCTCCAACTCAAAGGAGACAAATACCACAGCATATATGATATCACCGACTTGGTGGGCATCCGCGTGATCACTTTCTATAACGATGATGTGGACAAGGTAGCTTCCGTTTTGGAACGCCTATTCGAAATCGACTGGGAGAACTCTATTGACAAGCGTAAGGCGCATGAAATCGACAGCTTCGGCTATCTTTCCCTGCATTACATCTGCCGTATTCCCGAGTCGGCCTACACCAACCCAGAGCATCCAGAGCTCAACCAAATCCGTTTTGAGGTACAGATGCGTACCGTCCTCCAACATGCTTGGGCCAACATGAACCACGACACGGGCTACAAGAGCGGGGTGGAAATTCCAAAAATATACAAGCGCAATCTAAGTCGCCTCGCGGGCATGCTGGAACTGGTGGATGATGAGTTCAGTCGCATCCGTCAGGAGCTCACCGACTATCGCCGACAGGTGCAGAACTTGGTGGCATCGGGTAACTTGGGCGAGGTGCCGCTCGACGGTGATGCCTTCAAGAGCTATCTCCAAATTGGGCCTTTCGACGCGCTGATGCGCCAAATTGCCTCCATCAACCAGGCGGAGATCCAGCCAATGGACCTGTCCAATTTCCTCCCGTTGTTCAAGGCCATGGGATTCCAGACCCTTGGCGATGTCGATAAGCTGATAAAAGACTATTCCGATGCGGCCTATCAAATCGCCTGCTTCCAAATCGGTCTGACCGACATCGACATCCTTTCCTCATCCGTGGCACCGCAAAACCTTTGCACGGCCTATATCCTTAAAAAAGGTGGAGGCTGCCTTGGGTTGATGTGGATGCTCGACACGCTGAACGGTCCTTCCGAAGTCAACAAGACGATGGCCGAACTTCTGATGGAACAAACGAAAGACCTTCCTTTTATGAATCAATGAGCAATTTAGTTTACATATTGGACGTGAGACTTCGAGACACGAGACACGAGACATTGGGCTCGTCCCGTGTCCCGTAGTCCCGCGTCCCGTGTCAAAAAGTTACTTATGGCAAACAAACCTCTCAATACAGAACTATTGGACCGCGCCATCATCTTCGCCGTCCACGCCCACACGGGCACCGAACGTCGCGGGAAGGGCTATCCCTATATCGTCCATCCCATGGAAGCGGTGGAGATTGTGGCCACCATGACCGCCGACCAAGAGTTGTTGGCTGCGGCAGCCCTTCATGACACGGTGGAGGACACCGACGTAACCGTTGAGCAGCTAAAGGCTGAGTTTGGCGAGCGAATCGCCTCTTTGGTGGCTGACGAAAGTGATGTGATGCCTGAAGGCATGACTGAGGAAGCCAGTTGGCATCAACGGAAGCAGGCTGCCATCGACCGCCTTTCAAAAGCCAGCCACGATGCCAAGATAGTGGCTTTGGGCGACAAGCTCTCCAACATGCGCGCCATCGCCCGCGACTATGCCAAGATAGGCGATGCCCTCTGGAGCCGCTTTCATGCCAAAGACCCCAAAGACCACGAATGGCACTACCGAGGCTTGGCCGATGCCCTCAGCGAGCTGAAGGGGACTGAGGCCTACCGCGAATTCGAATCGTTGATCAATCAAGTATTCACAAAATGAAGGAAAAAGAAAGAACCGAAAAGAAGGTGCAGAGTATGTCGACCCGCGCTGGTCTGCTGCTGGTGGTGGTGGCCATCATCACACTTGAGGCTACCGGCCTTATACAGTATTACTATTCGCAGCGCGGCATCAAGCAGGAGGCTTCAATGAGGGCTCAGAGTGAATTGAGAAGTGCCGAAAACGAAATTATGGGCATTGTGAATCAGGCCGAAAGTGCTGTCCGCAACAGTCTTTGGGTGGCCGAATGGTGCATGGAGAACCCCGACAGTCTGGCACGCGTGCCCCAGCGTATAGTGGCCAATAATCCTGTGGTGGTTGGCTCGACCATCGCCCTGATGCCCGGCTACAGCAAGAAATACCCCCTTTGTGCCCCATACGCCACCCGCAATCCCAAGAACGGCGAGATACAAACTCTTTCACTAGCCACCGACGACTACGACTATCCTTCGCAGGAATGGTTCACCAAGCCTCTGGAATATCAGGACGGCTACTGGTCGGAGCCTTATTACGACGAGGGCGGCGGCAACATGCTGATGACCACCTTCTCGATGCCCGTGAAGGATAGCAACGGCGAGGTAGCCGCCATCCTCACCGCCGACATATCGCTGGAATGGCTCACCGAACTGATGGGAAACATCAAGGTCTATCCCAACGCCTTCACCACAGTGGTGAGCCGTAGCGGACAAATTATGGTTTGTCCCATCGAGACTTTGGTGATGAGCAAAAACGTAGTCCAGTTTGCCGCCGAATCAGCCGACTCCGAAGCACTGAACAGCATCAACGAGACTATGCTCTCGGGCCAGGAGGGTGAGATGGCTGTGCGATACAAAGGTGAAGTGAACAGAATCTATTTCGCCCCGGTGGAGCGTACGGGATGGTCGCTTTCCATCGTGTTGCCGGAGAAAGAGATGTTTGCCGGTGTCCGTCAGATTGGAGGAATTGTGGTATTACTCCAGCTGCTGGGCGTAATCATGATAGTCATCATCCTCCGTGTGACCGTCAAAAACCAAATGAAATATAAGGCACTCAACACCCAGAAAGAACGGATGGGAAAGGAACTGGAGATAGCCAGGGAAATCCAGATGTCAATGATACCCAAGATTTTCCCGCCCTATCCCGAACGTAGCGACATCGACATCTATGCTTCCATCGTTCCGGCCAAGGAGGTGGGCGGCGACCTATTCGATTTCTTCATCCTTGACGAGAAGCTCTACTTCTGCATTGGCGATGTGAGCGGCAAGGGCGTTCCAGCTTCCTTGGTGATGGCGGTCACCCGCAGTCTTTTCCGGACGCTGGCCGTCCACGAGAAAAGTCCAGGACGCATTGTCACGGCGATGAACGAGAGTATGTCGGATATGAACGAGAGCACGATGTTTGTCACCTTTTTCTGTGGTGTGCTCGATATGAAGAGCGGCCATCTGCGCTACT
>CAJOIS010000037.1 GCA_905234645.1 uncultured Bacteroidales bacterium
CGGCGACGGCGACTGCACCGCCATCGGTGGCAACCACTTCATCCACGCCTGCCGTCGTAACATCGACATCAACCTGATCCTGTTCAACAACCGTATCTACGGCATGACCAAGGGTCAGTTCTCGCCCTGTACCTTCCGCGGCACGAAGACCAAGACTTCGCCGCAAGGTACTTACGAAGACCCGTTCAATCCTGGCGAACTCGCCATCGGTGCCAAGGCTACCTTCTTTGCCCGTGGCGTGGACATCAACCCCAAGGAATTGAGCGAGATCTTCATGGAGTCGTACAAGCACGACGGCATCGCCGTGACCGAGGTCCTGCAAAACTGCATGATCTTCTCCAACGGCGTGCATGAGAACATCACCGGTAAGGACGTCCGCGACGACATGCAGGTGAAGTGCATCCACGGCCAGCCGCTCATCTTCGGCAAGAACCGCGACAAAGGTATCCGCTTGAATGGCAACCAACTCGAAGTGGTCACCATCGGCGAGAACGGTATCACCGAGAAGGACATTCTCGTGCACGACAAGACCATCGAGGACACGGGTCTCCACATGATGCTGGCACACATGATGCCGCCTCATTTCCCCGTGGCCATCGGTGTCATCCGCGACGTAAAAGCCCCGACCTTCAACGACAGCCTTGATCAAGTCATCGCCAACGAGAAGGCCGCCTCGAAGATCCACAACATGGACGACCTGCTGAACAGCGGTTCGACCTGGACCATCGAATAACCTAAGGTCCCTGAGCCTGTCGAAGAGTCGAAGGGCCGACCTGATGAAAAAATCCCGTTCTTTGGAGCGGGATTTTTGTTATAGTTGCCGCAAGAGAAAATCTCGCATAGTGCAGGAGATGATACCGTCGTCGTTCACCAATGCCGCATTTGGGTCAAGGGTGATAATGTACTTTGGATAGTTGTCACGAATCAGTTTCAGGTTGCCAAATTCGCGTTGGTAGGTTGCTTCATCGGTAATGGACATCGAAACCTGTACATACATTATTTCCGTTCCCCGACGAGCAACAAAATCTATTTCTTTGCCATTGATTTGACCGATAAAAACATCGAAACCACTGCTTTTCAATTTCAGGTATACCACATTCTCCAGAATCTTCTCAATGTCTATGTTGCGTTTGTCCTTGCAAAGATAGTTGCGGATGCCTATGTCCTCGAAATAATACTTTTCTTGTTGCTCAAAAACGAGTTTCCCTTTGATGTCGAACCGCTTCACTTTGTCAATCATGTAGGATTCGCACCAAGCTTCCATGTATTCAGCCACGGTGTTGGCAGAAACCGAGTTTTCTTTTCCTTTTAAGTATTTGGCTATACTGTTTGCCGAGAAAATCTTGCCAGTGTTGTCGGCAACAAAACGGGCAAGGTTATCCATTAGGGTCACATTACGGACTTTTCGGCGGGTGATTATGTCTTTGACAAAAATCGTATCGTAGATGCTGCCGAGATAATCCGTCCTAACCTTTGTGTCAGCCATTGGAATTTGTGCCAAAAAAGGCAAACCGCCCCAGCGGAGGTATGTTGCCAGTGACTCATCGGAATCTTGTAGTGAATGGAATTGCAGAAATTCGGCATAATTAAGGCTGCAGACATGCACATCAAAATAGCGTCCGGCAAAGGCCGTTGCAACCTCACTTGACAACATGGCAGCATTGCTTCCTGTAACCACGACGATCATATCATCTTGTCGAATCCAATAGCGCAATGCTTTCTCGAATTGTGAGATTTCTTGGACTTCATCAATCAATAGATAGTTTCTCTTTCCTTCCTTGTAATGTGCCTTCACGTAATCGTGCAACTCCTGATATGTTGTGATGTCAGTGTGGTCTGGGTTTTCCATGTCGATGAAAATGATGTTTCCAAACTCTTTCCATTGTTTGGCCAAACTTTCAAGAACACAACTTTTGCCTGCACGTCGATGCCCTGTCAGGACGATGGCTTCACCTTTGCCAATCAAACTTTCCACTTGTTGGATGTAATTAACCCTATTTATTATCTTCATGATTAAAACTTTTTGCAAAAATATGAAAAGTTCTTAATATAATGAGAAGAAATGTGATTTTTTTTGCTTTCTTGACAATTAGTATTAGATGTTTTTTGTAGTTTTGCATACATAAAACGAACTATCAATGAAAATCCCCTTCAAACCCGGAACGCTAATCTATCCTTTGCCCGCCGTGCTGGTCACCTGCGGCGACTGCGAGGAAAACTACAATATCATCACCATCGGCTGGACGGGCACCATCTGCTCCGACCCGCCCATGTGCTACATCTCCGTCCGCAAGGAACGTCACTCGCACGAACTCATCATGAAAAACAAGGAGTTCGTCATCAACCTGACGACGGAGGACTTGGCTGCTGCAACGGACTGGTGCGGTGTGCGCTCAGGCCGCGACTACAACAAGTTCAAGCAGATGCATCTGCACACGGAGCCTGCCCAAATCGTGAAAGCCCCTTTGATTGCCGAGTCACCATTGAGCATTGAGTGCAAGGTGGTGGAGGTGAAGGAATTAGGCTCGCACGATATGTTCATTGCCGAGGTGGTGGCCGTCAATGCGGAGGAAAAACTCATCGACAAGGGCACAGGTGCGTTCCAACTCAACCACGCCAAGCCTTTGGCCTATTCACACGGCAAGTATTACGGCCTCGGCGAGAAGATTGGTGGATTTGGTTTTTCTGTGAAGAAAAAGAGGTGATTTATTTTGCAGATTGTGAGAGTTTTGTACTTTTGTGGTCCAAGTAGTTTTAAAACAGCCTGATTATGAAAAAGGTATTATTTGTTTTGGCGTTTCTTGCACTATGTTGGACATTGAAGGCCGAGTGTCCACCCGAAGTTGAGGATTTTACTTTCACGGATTGTCGTGGCGTGGAATACAATCTGTTTGAATTGCTTGATGGTGGACAACATGTGTTGATTCATGTTGTGACCAATACGAGTACGACTTCACAAACAGCGACATTCGTTAATACCTATCATCAATTTGGGTGCAACGGACGTGACCTGTTTTTCATGGAGGTTTTACCGACAAAGAATGATTCTGTTTGTTGGTTATGGAAAGAAGCCCAAAGCATCGAATTCCCTGTAATTGGAATGGATGGTGGAGGAAATCAATTCTATTCAGTTTACTATGATTGCTTTTATTATTCGGGCAATAACAAATATCTTATGATTTGCCCTAATCATGAAATCTATCAAGAGCCATTGGGATATCACATTGGGGAAGAATTGGAGGCCTTCGGATTCACTCCATCGAATTGCGAATGGAGTGACCATACTGCACCCACAAATCTTAATGCTTCTTTGATTGACGGGCATTTCCGATTGTCTTGGGATGGCGTTGAAGGAGCATCGTACTATCATGTGTACTATAGACGATGGTCTTGGATGAATTACAATATGATGCTTACAACGGCGGATACTTGTTATCAAGGTTACTATGTTCCCTTTGAGGATAATCACTATTATGTGGTTTCTTGTTTTGAGGATGGTTCCGAATACATTTCCGATACGGTATCAATAGGTTTTGAGGCCCCTGATTTTGTCGCTGTCGATTGCCATGACAATGAAATACACTTGTATGATATTTTGGATGGTGGTCAGTATGTTTTTATTGATTTCTTCCATTATACCTGTGGACCTTGCCGAGAATTGATGCCTTATGTTGAGGAATCCTATTATTACTACGGTTGCAATGACAAGGATGTATATTATATGGAAATCTCTGGTTCTGACAATGTTAGTATGTGTTTGAAATGGTGTGAGGAATTTGGCGTGGAATACCCTACAATCAGTAAGGAAAGAGGAGGGGAAGAAGTGCGTTTCAACTATCATATTCCTGGAGATCCTTTCTTTATGCTCATAGCCCCTGATCGTTCTATTGTGTTGTCTTCATGGTATAATTTTGAAATTTCGGATTTTCAATCTATAGTTGATGCTTTTTTACCGTTTGGGATACAAGTTTATCAATGCTACGCAGAGGTAGGGGAAGATAATGAGCAGTTTATCAACCTTTTTCCCAATCCTGCTGATGCTATTGTGAATCTATCGGTAGGTGGCTCAAGCATGATTCGGGTTTATAATGCTATGGGACAATTGATGGATGCTTTTATTGCCGAAAACCAGCAAGTAAAGATTGAAACAACTCATTATCCAGCAGGGTTGTATTTCGTTCAAGTAGATGGTCAGAGATTTGGAAAGTTCGTGGTAAAACATTGAAAATGCTCGACCAGTTTCAACTATATATTAATAGGTATAACCTGATTGCCGAGGGCGACAAACTCATTCTTGCCCTCAGCGGCGGCATCGACTCGATGGTTTTGGCTGATTTGTTGTTGAAAGCCAAGGTGGAGTTTGTCGCGGCACATTGCAATTTTCATTTACGTGGTGATGAGTCGGACGGTGACGATTGGTTTGTACGCAAGTTTGCGGAAAAGCGTGGAATACAGTGTTTTGTGAATCATTTTGAGACCGAGAGATATGCCGCTAAACATGGCCTTTCTATTGAGATGGCAGCCCGAGATCTGCGTTACGGCTGGTTTGAGCGGTTGAGACAACAGTTAGGTTATGACAAAATCGCCGTGGCGCATCATGCCGACGACCAAGCCGAGACTTTCTTCATCAATTTGTTGCGCGGTGCGGGTTTGCGCGGCTTGAAAGGGATGCAACCTCAAAACGGCGTTATCATCCGTCCTTTGCTTTGGGCTTCGCGGGAGCAAATCCGGAAGTATGCTGTTGAGAATCATATCGTTTGGAGGGAAGACCATACCAATGTGGAGTCGGTATATCTGCGCAACAGAATCCGCAACCAACTGTTGCCCGTCTTCGACGAACTCCATCTCGAGGCAAGGCATGGCTTGTACAAAGCATTGGAGCATCTTGCCTCGGAAAATGAGCTTTATCGTGAGCTTTTGAAAGAAAAGTTGGAGCAAATTGTGGAGCGAGTTGGTGATGTGCAGAGGTTGCCTTATTCCGCATTCCGCATACATCATTCCGCATTCCAGCTATTATTTGAATGGTTAAGAGATTATGGTTTCAACACCGACCAATGCCACTTCATCTATGATGCCATCGGAACGGGCATTGGGAACCAATATTGTTCTCCTACTCACAGAGTTGTTATCGGCAGAGACGATTTGCAACTATTTGAAATCAAGGAAAAAACAGATGATGAAATCCAAATTGAGATAGGGGAGGAGGAAGTCCTTTTACCTGTACATCTTTGTTTTTCCAAGATGGAAATGACAGCAGATTTCGTCATCGACAAGTCGCCCGAAGTAGCCCAGCTTGATTTCTACAAAATCCATTTTCCCTTGACCTTGCGGCATTGGCGACACGGCGACCGCTTCCATCCCTTGGGAATGAAAGGCTCCAAACTGCTCAGCGATTTCTTTGTAGATCAGAAGTTTACTGAGTTGCAAAAACAGAATGTTTGGCTGTTGACCTCTTCCGACAACGATATCCTTTGGGTGGTTGGTCTGCGCATCGATGATAGATTTAAGGTCATGGATTCGACACAAACGATATTTCTGTGCAAACAAGCTCAAATAGATAGATAATTTTTCTATTTTTGCAGATTAAACTATTAGAAATGGAAAATAATCTGCCGAGATGGGAACAAAAGTTGAACAGCTATCGAAAGGCATTGCGCCGTTTGGCTGAAGTGGTCAATGTGTCGAAAAATCGTCAGTTGAATGAATTTGAGGCTGATGGCTTGATCCAACGCTTCGAGTTTACCTTCGAATTGGCTTGGAAACTGACGAAAAGCTATGCTGATTATCAGGGTACTGACAAGGAAATCATGGGCTCGAGAGATGCTGTTCGATGGGCGTTTGAAAACAAATTGATTAGCGATAGCGATGTTTGGATGGAAATGATAAAACGTCGCAACGACACTTCGCATACTTATGATGAAGATACGGCTGCGGATGTTGTTCAGCGTGTGAAAGATGCCTATTTCCAAGCATTTGTTAGTTTCTATGAAAAGATGAGCAATTTGTCTTCGCAAAAGTCGGAAGATTTGTTTACTCAAATAGAAAAGTGATGGAGTTTGGCCTTAAGGATGTAGAAATCAATGCCTTGCGCGATGTTTTGGCTTCGGTTCCCGAAGTCGAAGAAGCTATAATTTATGGTTCGCGTGCCAGAGGAACAAACCGTATTTCTTCAGATATTGATATTACATTGAAAGGCAGTGATTTAACCTATCTCCAATTGGCACTTCTCGATGCCAAGATTGACGATTTGTATTTGCCCTATTTCGTTGATTTAAGCCTTTTTTCCATGCTTCATGATGAGGATTTGATAGCAAGTATTGAACGTGAGGGGCAAATATTCTATAATTGCAATAACTTGAATAATAATTGACTATAAATATGAAAAAACTATTTCTGATTCTACTGCTAGCCCTGGCCGCCATCATGCCGATGCAGGCCCAAATCATCGACCCTGTCAAATGGACTTTTGCCATTGAGGACCTCAATGAGAACGAGTTTGACTTGGTTGCTACGGCCACTATCGACCCGGAGTACCACATCTATTCCACTACCATGCCCGACCTCGGCCCCTTGCCGACGGTGTTCGACATCAAGACTTCGGAGTTTTTCGAAGCCGTGGGAGAGGCGCGTGACCTTACTGACGTCCCCATGTTTTATGACGACATCTTTGAGGTGGAGTATAAGCAATTTTCGGGCACGGCATCTTATGCACAGACCTTCCGCAAATTAAAGGAGGGATCTTTCCCCGTTACGGGTGAGATCAGTTACCAAGCCTGCAAGGATGGACAATGCGTATCCCTGACAGAGGATGTTGATTTGACTTATGGCGTTATTGAAGCCGTTGAGCCAGAGGCCACTGCCGGAGCGAAATCCAATATTTGGGCAATGATCCTCGAGGCCATCCTTTGGGGCTTCGCCGCACTGCTCACGCCTTGCGTGTTTCCGATGGTGCCTATGACGGTGTCGTTCTTCATGCACGGCGAGGGTGAAAGCAAGGCACAAGGCCGTTTCAAGGCGTTCATGTATTTCGTCTTCATCGTGTTGCTTTATACCCTGCCTATTGCCATCATCATCATGGCGACATGGCTGCTGGGTGGCAACAGCGTCACTGCCGACATCTTCAACTGGCTCGCCACGCATTGGTTGCCGAACATTATCTTCTTCCTAGTGTTCATGATTTTCGCGGCCTCTTTCTTCGGTGCCTTCGAAATCACGCTGGGTAGCAATATGGTGAACAAGAGTGACAGCAAACAAAGCACCAAGAACCTTGGCGGCATCTTCTTTATGGCCTTGACCCTCGTGTTGGTGTCGTTTGCCTGCACGGGTCCCATCGTGGGCACGGTGCTTATTAAATCGACTTCAGGTGAGTTCTGGGCACCCATTGTGACGATGTTTGCCTTCGCAGTGGCTTTCGCATTGCCGTTTGCGCTGTTTGCCTTCTTCCCGAACCTGTTGCAACGCTTGCCCAAGAGTGGCGGCTGGCTTACCTCGGTGAAAGTGGTGCTGGGCTTCATCGAAGTCGCGCTGGGCTTCAAGTTCTTGAGTGTTGCCGACCAGACCTACCACTGGCATCTGCTCGACCGCGAGGTCTACCTTGGCATTTGGATCGTCTGCTTCGCCCTGCTGGGATTGTACCTCATGGGCAGAATCCGTTTCAAGGGTGAGAAGGAGGTCAAGGAACTGGGCGTTTTCCGTCTGGTGTTGATTATTATCGACCTTGTCTTTGTCGTCTATATGATCCCGGGCATGTGGGGAGCTCCGTTGAAAGCCCTCTCTGGCTATCTCCCGCCTAAGCAGACCCTTGATTTCGACCTGAATAGAATCATCGAGGAGAACAGCGAAAAGGTCATCGACTATGTGGATGCCAAGTTCGCCAATATGGCCGTGGCACCACAAGGTGAAGCCCAAGTCGTGGCAACTTTTGACGAAGAAGTGAAATACGCAGACCTTTTCCATCTGCCGCATAACCTGAAAGGGTATTTCGACTACGACCAAGCCTTGGCTTGCGCCAAGGCAGAAAACAAGCCCATCTTCATCGACTTCACGGGCCACGGCTGCGTCAACTGCCGTGAGATGGAAGCCAACGTGTGGAGCGACCCGCGCGTGAAAGACATGCTACGCAACGACTTTGTCATCTGCGCATTGTATGTCGACGACAAGACCGATTTGCCCAAAGAGGAGTGGTACACTTCGACTTACGATGGCAAGGAGAAGAAGACCATCGGCCGCAAGTATGCCGACTTCCAAATCTCGAAGTTTGGCACCAATGCCCAGCCGTACTATTGCCTGATGGACCACAATGGCAACCTGTTGATGAAGCCCCGTGCCTACGACCTCGACAAGGACGCCTTTGTAAACTTCCTCAAGGATGGCATTAAGAACTTCCAGGAAGGAACGTTTTATCAGCACGTCGTGGATTGATTATCCATCGGAAATGATAAAAAAGGAAGAGCCGTTTGGCTCTTCCTTTTTTGTTGCCATAGTTTGTTGGCTTATGCTATCTCACCGCCCTTGGCATAATGCTGATAGAAGGCGATGATGGTCTCGATGCCCTTGTAGAAGTGGTCGAGGCGGTAGTTCTCGTTGGGTGAGTGGATGGCGTCTTCGCCGAGACCGAAGCCCATGAGGATGGCTTTGATGCCCAAGACTTCCTCAAATCTCGCGATAATCGGGATGGAACCACCCGAGCGCATCGGGATGGGCAGCTTGCCATAGGTGTCCAAGTAAGCGGCTTCTGCAGCTTTGTATTCCGGAACGTCGACGGGACAGCCGTAGGCTTGTCCACCATGCAGCGGCGTGACCTTCACGGTGACGTAGTCGGGAGCGTTCTTTTCGAAGTAGTCCTTCACCAAAACAGAGATCTTCTCGTTGTTTTGGTTGGGCGCTTGGCATAGGCCTTCGAAGGCAGCACGGTCTTCGCGCCCTCGCCCGTGTAGCCACCCCACATACCGCAGAGGTCGAAGGTGGGACGGATGCCGACGCGCTCGATCTTGGTATAGCCTTCCTCGCCACGCAGGGCCTTCACGCCGACGCTGTTCTTGTAGTTCTCCTCGCTGTAAGGTGCCATGTTGAGCAGTTCACGCTCGCGGGGGGAGCATTCCACCACATCGTCGTAGAAATGCGGGATGGTGATGTGGTTGTTCTCGTCCATGCACTTGGCGATCATCTCGCAGAGGGTGTTGAGCGGGTTGGCCACGCTGCCGCCAAAGAGGCCGGAGTGCAGGTCGGCGTTGGGACCGGTGACTTCAATCTCCCAGTAGGACAGACCGCGTAATCCTGTGGTGATGCTCGGCACGTCGGGACCAATCATGGAAGTGTCGGAAACGAGGATGACATCGGCCTTGACCAAGTCTTTGTATTCCGCGACCCACTTCGAGAGGCTGCCCGAACCGATTTCCTCTTCGCCTTCGAGCATGAACTTCACGTTGCAGGGAAGGGTGTTGGTCTTCACCATGGTCTCGAAGGCCTTGGCATGCATGAACGACTGGCCTTTGTCGTCGTCGGCGCCACGGGCCCAGATCTTGCCGTCCTTGATGACGGGCTCAAACGGGTCGGTGTGCCACAGGTCGATGCGGGCATCACGTCGTAGTGTCCGTATACCAAGACGGTAGGCAGCTTCGGGTCAATGATCTTTTCACCATAGACGATGGGGTTGCCCTCGGTGGGCATCACCTCTGTCTTGTCGGCGCCAGCTTTCAGCAGGTGCTCGCGCCAGCACTCGGCACAGCGGATCATGTCCGGTTTGTGAGCCGATTCCGAACTGATGGAAGGGATTCTGATCAAGCCAAAGAGTTCCTCAAGAAAACGCTCTTTGTTGGCTTCAATGTAATTTTTAGTGATTTGCATGATTGAAGTATTTATTGTTGTTGTTTTTCAAAGTATTTCAATTCAATGGTCTCCCCGTCAAACATGGCGTAGGTGAAGTCATAAATCCAGTTGCCGACTACGGTCGTCAAGGCATGGTCACCCGACTTGTACTGCATGGGTTTATGCTGGTGGCCAAAGACGAAGAAGTCAATGCTCGGATCGAGGGTTGCTTGTTCCTGGGCATATTGGAAGAGACGTGTTCCTGGGATGTTGTCGTAGTAGCCGCGCTCCACTTCGTTGTGCAGTTTTTTCAAGCGGTGCCTGTGCGACCAACGCAAAGCCAAACCGATGCCTATATCAGGATGTAAGTGTCTGAACAGCCATTGGTTGAACTTGCACTCGAACACTTTCTTTAGGAATTTGTAGCCTTTGTCGCCAGGCCCTCTGCCGTCGCCGTGTACGAGGAAGAACTTCTTTCCCTTGATGGTCTTGACGACAGGCTCACGGTGCAGTTCAATCCCTAGTTCATCATGCAGATAGCCGAAGGTCCACAGGTCGTGGTTGCCGATGAACATGTGGACGGGAATGCCCGCATCGGTGAACTCGGCCAGCTTGCCTTGCAACCTGACGAAACCCTTGGGAATGACGGTCTTGTACTCGAACCAGAAATCAAAGAGGTCGCCCATCAGGTAGAGTTCTTCGCAATCAGGCCGGATGCCGTCGAGGAAGCGCAATAGTTTGCGCTCACGCTCATGGCTGTCCTCAAGCGAGGGAATACCCAAGTGGAAGTCGGTGACGAAATAGACGGCCATCAGAACTGGATTTCGGCGCTACGGCGGATGAGTTCGGTAATGAGGGTGATGAGCTTGGGCTCAACCGCGTTCACGGCCTTGATGACTTCCTCGTGCGTGATGGTGCTGATGTGGTCCACGCCGTAGATATTGCCCATGTCGGAGACGATGCTCAAGCCGAAGACAGGCAGTTTGCCTTGTCTTGCGATGATGACCTCAGGCGTGGTCGACATGCCAATGGTGTCGGCGCCAATAATACGGAAATAGCGGCATTCGGCAGGGGTCTCGTAGGTCGGGCCAGTGGTGGAGCAATACACGCCGTGCTGTACCCAGATGCCTTTCTCCATCGCAATCTCGTCGGCCAACTTGATGAGGCGCTTGTCATAAGGCTCGCTCATGTCGGGGAAACGTTCGCCGAAACGGTCGTCATGCGGACCAATCAGCGGGTTGGGCATGGCATGGATTTGGTCGTTGATGATCATGATGTCACCCACCTTAAAGGCTGGGTTGAGGCCGCCTGCGGCATTGCTGAGGATAAGGAACTGTATGCCCAACTGCATCATCACGCGGATGGGGAAGACCACTTCGCTCATTGGGTAGCCTTCATAATAGTGGAAACGCCCTTGCATGGCGATGACCTTGCGGCCCGCGATGGTGCCAAACAGCAACTGTCCTTGGTGTCCCTTCACCGTTGAGACGGGGAAGTTCGGGATGTCGGAATAGGGGATGGCACACTCCACGGTGATGCCGTTGGCCAGTCCGCCTAAGCCGGAGCCGAGCACGACGCCGACTTCAGGACGAAAGTTATTGGTTTTCTTGTTGATGAAATCAACAGTGGTTAGGATTCTGTCGTACATAGGTCAATATTTCTACATTAAACTTTTCTTCATCATGGAATCGCACGCTCACGGGCAATTCGTATAGCGGTGCACATTCAAACTGACAAAGATAAGGAGAATTTGTCAATCGCGTGGCATCTTTTTCTGTGGTGACGATGATTTTGTTCGCGCCATCGAGGCTTTCAAAGCGTCTGAGGACGGTTTTGATATCATTCTCGGAATAGGCGTGATGGTCGCCAAATGGTATGAAATCAACGGTTTTGTAGTGTGATTTCAGCTCCTCGACGAAGGGCTTTGGGTTAGCGATGCCGCAAAAAGCCAAAACGGAATTTGCGTTTTCGGAGGAACCTTGTTCTGCTGCTTTGTTCAACGGCTTCAAAGGTGCATATTCCAAGGAGGAGAAAAAGACCTTTTGCTTTTCAACTGGCTTCAATTTGCTGATGATTTGTTGCTTTTCTTCTTCGTTCAATTCCTTTGGCGACTTGCTGACCACAATGATGTTGGCACGCTTGGCGGCAGACTTGATGTCGCGCAAGTTGCCAGCAGGAAAGAGGAAATCGTCGCAATAAAGATGCTGGTATTCGGTCAACAGGATGTTCAATCTGGCCTGGATCCTCCGATGCTGGAAAGCATCATCCAAAAGGATGACCTTGGGTGAGTTGTTGCCTTTGAACAGCTTCTCCACGCCTTCGACGCGGTCTTCGTCCACCGCGACTTGAATGTCGGGAAACTTATTGAAGTATTGCATCGGTTCGTCGCCGACGGTCTCAAAAGTGCTTTGATGGTCGGCGAGTTGGAAACCTTTCGTTTTGCGCCCATAGCCTCGGCTCAAGGTTGCCAGTTGGTAACTATCCTTCAAAAGTTGAATAAGATATTCAGTGTGGGGCGTTTTGCCTGTGCCGCCCAGGTTGAGATTGCCGACGCATATCACAGGCTTCTCGAAACGCGTGGCCTTCATGATATGCCAATCATATAATTTGTGTCTGATATACAGAACAATATGATAAACGAGCGATATGGGTAGCAGCAAAATTCTCATTGTAGGGGTCAAAATTAGATAAAATTCCTTAATTTTACGGCCAATTTCGAAAAATAATGGACACGAGACTGCGAGACACGAGACGCGAGACAGTCCCGTGTCCCGAAGTCCCAAGTCTCGCGTCAAATGATTAATATGACCGTAAAAGACATTCTGAATTGCATCACAGAGGTGGCGCCATTGCATTGGCAGGAAAGCTATGACAATGCCGGCCTACAGGTAGGCGCCCTCAATGCTGAGGCTCATAAGGCCTTGATATGTTTGGACATTACTGAAGAAATCGTCGATGAGGCCGTCGCCAAGAACTGCGATGTGGTTGTCAGCCACCATCCCTTGATTTTTCATGGCTTGAAGCACCTGACGCCGCAAACCTACATTGAGCGTGCCGTGATGAAGGCCATCAAACACGACATCGCCATGATCTGTATGCATACCAATTTGGATAACAGCTATTTGGGCGTGAGCAGAATGCTAGCCGAGCGTTTGGGTTTGAAAAACCTCCATCTGCTGCAACCTTCTGCTGATGAGCCAGA
Source organism: uncultured Bacteroidales bacterium (assembly GCA_905234645.1). Classification (GTDB taxonomy): domain Bacteria; phylum Bacteroidota; class Bacteroidia; order Bacteroidales; family F082; genus Limimorpha. The sequence continues at coordinate 13,010 of CAJOIS010000037.1, forward strand.
GGTTTGTGGCGCTGGAATGATAGGTGAGTTTGAAACGCCGATGGAAGAAGTTGGTTTCCTGGGTCTTGTGGCCAAACAGATTGGCTCGCCTTGTCTTCGGCATTCCGCTTTGACGGGGCGTAAGATCCAAAAGGTCGCGTTATGCGGCGGCTCTGGAAGTCCTTTTATGGCCGATGCGCTGAGGAATCAAGCCGATGCTTATCTTACTGCAGACATCAAATACCATGACTTTTTCGTCCCAGAAGGTAACATCCTGCTGGTCGACGGAGGACATTTTGAGACCGAACAATTCACGAAAGAATTAATATGTGAACTCATTCGGAAAAAATTTCCTAACTTTGCAGCCGAAATCGCTGAAACTAGGACAAATGCGGTTTATTATTTTGTAAGAAATTAGAAATCAACAATATGGCTAAGAAAGTGAATAAAGAAGTCGCCGAGGTTGAAGAAAATGCCGAGGTGAAGGAGGTCAAGAAGACCGCAAAGAAGTCCACAAAGAAAGTGACGGAAGAGCCTGTCGCTGAAGCTCCTGAGGAGGAAAAGCCCAAGAAGGTCGCCAAAAAGTCAACGAAACAGGTTGAGGAAAAACCTGAGGTAGTTGAAGAGGTGAAAGAGGAGAAGCAAGAAGTTGCCGCCAAGCCCGTCGTCGAAGATCCTGTGGAAGTGAGCGTGGAGCAAAAACTGGTTGCGCTCTATACCTTACAGCAGGTTGACTCCAAGATTGACGAGATTCGCGCCTATCGTGGCAACCTGCCTCTTGAAATCCAGGACATGGAAGACGAAATCGCCGGTCTGGAGACGCGTATCGCCAACTTCAAGGAAGAAAGCAAGAAACATCAGAAGGACATCTCCGACTATAAGATCAAGATCAAGGAAACCGAGGCTCTGATCAAGAAATACGAGGACCAACAGAACAATGTTCGCAACAACCGCGAATACGACTCCCTGACGAAAGAAATCGAGTACCAAAACCTCGACATCCAACTTTCCGAGAAGCGTATCAAGGAAATTACTGCCAAGGACAACGATGTCGCCACCAAGGTGGCCAGTGCCCAAATGCGCCTCAATGAGTTGAATGCCTCGCTGGCGGAAAAGAAAGAAGAACTGCATTCGTTGGTGGAAGGCACCGAGAAGGAGGAAGAGCAACTGCTGAAACGTTCCGCAGAGTGCGAGAAGTTCGTTGAGGACCGTCTTCTGGTTGCCTACAAGCGTATCCGCAAGAATGCCCGCAACGGTCTCGCTGTGGTCGGCATTTTTGATGAGGCTTGTGGTGGCTGCTTCAACCGCATTCCCCCGCAACACCAGTTAGACATCTGCACGCACAAGAAAATCATCGTGTGTGAGTATTGCGGACGCATCTTGGTGGACAAGGGCATCATTCAACAGTACAAAGACTGAAAATTAGGGCCGCTCTCGAGCGACCCTTTTTCATTTAGAAACGTCCCTTGATAGTGGCTAGTATTACATGCCTGAATTGACTCTGCGTGATGGATTCGATGCCGAGTACCCCCGCATCGTAAAGTGTTGTGAAAGTCTTCCCGTAGCTTAGCTCATAGGCGAAGTCCACGGTGGTGTCAAAGCTCAAGGGGATGCTGATGCCGCATGAGGCCTTTTTGATGCTACAGCCGGATTTGCCAAAGCCGAAGGGACTGCCGTAGTATGCCGTTCCAAACCTGAGATAAGAATTGCCCATGCGCCACTCCGTACCCAAGCGGAAGTTAAGTGTGCCTCCAAAGGTGCTTTTGATGCTTTCGTTGGTTGGGCTGTAGTCGTAATCATCGTCTTTGGTGGCCTTGAAACGGGCAGCGCCGTAGTTGGTGTACTCTGCGTCGAGGCTGACGATGCCTCGCTGTCCGAAGACGAAAGCCATGCTACCCAGCCATTTCAAGGGCTTGATGAAGGTGTATTCGTAATTCGACTCCGGACTGAGGTATTTGCGTGTGATCAGGTCGATTTCCGATTCTGTCGTGGTTTGCCACGATTCCGAGAAGTTGAAAAGGGTGGGCGAGTGGAAGGCACCGCCGAAACGGAGCCATGGCGTGGCGTGGAAAATGAAGCCGGCCTTGACATTGCCGCCCCATCCCGAGGAACTAATGTCTTCAGTGAAACTCCATTGGTTGAATTCGGTATCAGCACCTTCGACGCTGTTTTCTTTCAGCGTTTTGGTGCCCACGCGCTTGATGTGAGCCAGGTCGGCGCTGATGCCAATGAAAAAGCGGTCGTAGAGGTTGAAGCTACCGGCAAAGGTCCATGCCTCGGAACGGCCTTTGAAGTCGCATTCCTGGCCTTGCCATATGTTGCCTTGAGGTACGGGACTGCTGTAATATAGACCGATTTCGTCTCGGAGGGTGTCAATGAGAAAGGTGCTCCATGCGGGATAGATGTCGTAAGGGAATTCGTCATGCAGGTCATTGGGCAACCAACCATCGATTCGGTTCAGATATTCGTCAATCTTCGAGCTAGTGGGGTTGATGCCCATGGCATCGGTGCGCATGTTGAAGTCGTTGGTGCGGGTGAGGCCGAAACCAAACTGTGTGAAACGCAAACCACGGAAGTTGCTCCTCTCCTTGGCGTGGACATAGCCGACATTGGGAATGGAAAGACGCATTTTGTTTCCTCCGTTCGTCGTGCCGTAATAAGTGGAACTGTGGTAGTTGTCAAGCAGTCCGAGAGAGGCGGTGATTTCGCTGCTGCGGTATATACCCATGCTTGCCGGATTGATGTTGACGGCGGTCATGTCACCGCCTACTGCACCCATGGCGTTGCCCATCCCCAAGGCTTTGGCGGTGCCTTGGTAATAGGTTTGGGAAAACAAAAAGGCATCATCGGCATTTTGGGCGAATGCTGTCGCTACAAGCAGGAATGAAAGGGCTGTTATGTATTTTTTCTTCATGACCAAAAGGGATAAAATAAAGACTACCTTGCGAATTAGCCCGCAAAGGTAGTCTTTTATTGTTAAACAATTGTCAAGGCTCGATAATTATCTTCTTCCGCCGCCACCGCCTCCTGAACGGCTGCCGCTGGAACTGCTTGAGCTGCTGTGGCTGCCCGAGCTGTGGCTGCTGCTGCTTGAACTTGAGCTTGAACGGCTGCCACCGCTATAGCTGCTGCCGCTGCCACGGCTTGAGCTTGAAGAGGAACTTCTTGGCGTGGAGCTGTTGCTTCTGTTGTAGTTGCCACTCGATGAACTGTTTCTGCTCGATGAGCTGGGTCTGCTATAGTTACCGCTACTTGTTCCTGCCGAAGAAGGACGTGTTGTGGTTGTGGATGAACCTTGCGGACGTACATACTCTGAACTGGAGCGTGAGGGGCGGGTGGTGCTGGGCGAAGTGTAGCTCTGACGCGGGTTGCTTTGGCTGCTTGTGCTAGCGCTGCTGCTAGACGGACGGGTAGTCGATGTGCTGCTGCTGGACGGACGGGTCGTTGAAGAGCTGCTCGGGCGGCTGCTCACCGTGGGGCGGCTGCTTACAGTGGGTCTGCTGACGTTGCCGTTTGTGGTGGTGCTAGGACGAACTGTTGAGCTGTTGCTTATGGTAGGACGTCCGGAGCCGTTGCCGTTGTTGACTCTGGCGCTGGCGCTGCTTGACATGCTGCTGCTGGGGGTCTGAGGACCTTCTTGCAGGCTGTGGCTCATCGAGCCGACAGGGGTGCTGCCGTGGCGCACGCTGGCTGCATAGCTACCGAGGCCACTGTTGCCACCGTTGTGATGACCGCCACCATGGTTGTCCCAGTCGTGTTGCGGACCAAAGTCGTGATGGTGATGGTGGTGATGGTAGGGATGGTAGTAACCATAGTTCCAGTAGGAGTAGTAATAGGGTGAGTACCAATAGGAGTAATATGGCGAGTACCAGTAGTAGTCCCAGTACGAATTCCAACCCCAGTAAGATCTCCAGTAGGGACGATAGTAATAGCTCGTGTAGTAGCTGGGATAGTAATCCCAATAGTATGGCTCATAGTCGTTTACGTAGACATAAGTGTCGCCGCCACCAGTGTAGTAGTCGTCATAATAGTCGATTGTCGACGAGGCTTGGGTGCCGAAGCGCTTGATACGGGTCGCAAAGTCGGCGTCATAATAGGTCTCGGTGGTAGTGTACACCACACCGTTGGTGTCGGTCACCGTCTCTGTGGTTTGATAGACAGGATCGGCATTGATGGTGTAATTTTTGCCATCGGAATAATAGGCTTGGTAGTCGTATTCCGAGTTGCTGCTGATGCTGGGGCTGACATACGAGCCGTTGCCGCTGGTCATTTGACTGCCCGTATTGCCATAAGGCGAATAATAGGTGTCGTCTTGGGCCATATGACGATTCGCCGAGCAGCTGACGAATGCCATCAAGGCAAGGATCGGTAGAATTCTGATCGCTTTCATCGTATTGAGGTTTTATTTTGTTCTTAATAATGAATTATCATCCAAAAATATACAAATATTGTACCAAAAATGAAAATATACAAGTCGATTTGTTATTTATTCCAATGGTATGACTTTTCCGTCGCTGGTGCATCTTGATTCGATCCATGGATGACCTTTGTAATAGACGTTGCCAATGTTGTCGAGATAGGCGTATAACGACGAATGAGCCCAAACATAGACGTCGTTTGTCGATTGCGACATGACCTTGATGATGTTGGAGTACATGTTTTCAGCATAAACCACACCGTAGCTTTTCAGGTAATGCTCAGTATAGCCTGCATATCCTCTGAGTGTGACTTTCGAAGTCCCGTTGTTGAAAACGGTCTTCAAGACATTGCAATTGAAGGTGAGGTCGATGTCGCCCGAGCCTTCCAAAATCCTTAGGACGAAGTTGCGCGTACTGGTTGAGTCAATGTTGTTACCGGTGGTGTCAATCACTTGCATTCTCATGCCCAAAAGCGAGTCGGCGGAATGGAGCTCACCGATGGAACAAAACACCACGGAACGTAAGCTGTCGTAGTAAATGGTGAGGTCGATGCTGTAGTCGTAGCTACGGAGCCAGTTGAAGTCGTTCTCGTTCTTGATGACCAGCGTGTCGTCCTTCACCTCGGTAGTCACTTTCTCGATGAGGTTCTTCGGGCAGGTGAGTTCCATGTGTGGATGACGGTCATGCACCAACTTGACGTTCACGTTGTGGAACATCGAAACCACGGTAAATGGTTGGTCTACGGTGCGGTGCTCGGTTATGGGCTCGCCGTTATTGAACAGCGCGTCCACCTTGCTACATGATGTGACCATCAAGCTAACGAGGGAAAACAGGACTGCGATAACGATTCTTTGCATGTTGGGGTAGATAGTATTTGTGTTGGATATGGTAGCCAACGCCGACGCTGATGAAGTCGGCCTTGATGTCGTAGGTGGTGAAGGCGATCGTGGCAAACAGGTTGTCGGTAAAGTAATAACGAGCTGCCACTTTTTGGTAGAACAGCATGCCGAACTTGCTTGAGGTGAGGGGCGTGTTGTTGCGCAGTCCAAGGTTGAACATGAAACTGAGGCGGTCGAGCAGCATCTCGTAGGAGAGCAGGAGGCCAGGCTTTAAGTAGAACCCCCAGTCAGGCTTGGTAATCTTGTCGGAGTTGTCGTAGACCAGTTCAAGGCCGAGACCAACACGGTCACGCTCGCTGATTTGGAACATGAAGTTGGCGGCGAGGTCATGGACGAAGTAATACTGATGCGTGCCGTATTGTTGGCTCATGTCCTTGAAGCCGAGGGTGTATTGGTAGTCGGTGACGAAATGCTTCTTGCCGTCGAACTCAAAAAGGTAGTTCTTGGGGCGTAGTTTCTTGTCGATATGCGCCTTTGGGGTGAACAAATACCACGAAAGCCCCGTGGCCACACTAAAGATGTTGATGCCCATGTTGGGTGTCCTTGTGGCGCCGTTCGAGAAGTGGGTGAGGCCGACGGAACTCACCCAATGGAGTCGCTCCACAATGCGTTGGCGATACTCGAACGACAGGTTGACGGCAGCGTTGAGATGCGAGCCGATAGCGTAGTTGTGGTAGTTTTCTTTCGGATCGAATTTGTTGGTCAGGTACGACAAGCCCACACCTAGCTTAAAGGTCAGCTTGCTTGTCTCGCTTGGCGTGATGGGGAAATTGATGAAAGGGTAGAGGGCGAAGACCCTGCCCAGCTCGGCAGAGATGCTGTCGTTACCGAAACTTGAATAATAGAAAGTGACTCCAATGGATGGGTAGTTGTGCAGCACTTCCCAACGATGCTCGCCATAAGTGTTGCGGTGCAACGAGATCTCATAGCTTGGAGTGTGGCGACTATAGCGACCTAAGGCGGAGTGATATTGGTCGCTCTGGAAATACATGTAGCCATAATACACCTTTGCCTCCAACTCATAGTTGCGATGGTTAAGCTGTGCGTTCGCTGTCTTACCTATTAATAATAAGGTGAGAAAAACGAAAAAAACGATATGGCGCTTTTGTTTGTCCATTGAACCTGCAAAAATACAAAATTCCTTATTTTTGCAGCCTAAAACAAACAACAATGGACGAAAGATTAGTTGCTTTCAAGCGTTTGCTCGACATTATGGATGCTGTTCGTGCGGGTTGCCCTTGGGACAGCACCCAAACCATCCACAGCCTGCGTCACCTCACCATCGAGGAGACCTACGAACTCAGCCAAGCCATCCTCAACGACGACCTCAATGAGGTGAAGAAGGAACTCGGCGACCTCATGCTGCATCTCGTTTTCTATGCCAAGATAGGGCAGGAGCAAGGCGCCTTCGACATCGCCGACGTGCTCAATGGCATCTGCGAAAAGATGATTGTGCGTCATCCGCATATCTTTGGAAACGAGCATGTTGAGAATGCAGAGCAGGTGGAACAGAATTGGGAGAAAATCAAGTTGGAGCGTGAGCACAACCGCAGCGTGCTGGGTGGCGTGCCCGAAGGCTTGCCGTCGTTGTTGAAGGCCTACCGCATGGCGCAGAAGACCGCTGGCGTGGGTTTCCGCTGGCCCGATGCCGACCAGGCTTGGCAGAAGGTGGAGGAGGAAAAGGCCGAACTCCTTGAGGCGCTGCAAAAGCCCGACGACACAGCTCATATCGAAGAGGAATACGGCGACTTGCTCTTTGCCTTGGCTGCATACGGCAACTACATCGGCGTGAATCCTGACGATGCCTTGGAGAAGACCAACAAGAAATTCCGCGAAAGGTTTGCCTATGTGGAGCAGAAGGCCCGTGAGCAAGGCAAAGGCGTGCAACATCTATCCCTCGACGAAATGATTGCCTATTGGAAAGAAGCCAAGGAAAAACTCTAGACGCTAAACTTTAAAAATTAATTCCCATTAATAGCTTGCGACTAATTAATTTTGGTTATATTTGCACCGCATTTTTGCGCTTTTTCGACATACACTTAATCCAAATACTAACTAAAATCACAACAAAATGAAGAAAGTATCTTTACTCATTGCGATGATTGCCCTTGTTTGCGGCAATGCTTTCGCACAGATGAGCTATGATTTTAACGACGGTGTTGCCGGCGAAAAAATCGCTCAAACCTATGGTATGCCATGGACGACATGGACCAACCATCCTGGTGGTTCGGAAGACGGTGTCTTTGGTGAAGCTGGCGAATCTATGGCCGCTCACTTTACCTATGGCAACGACCAGATTCTTTATCTTGGCGACCACCAAGTAGGCGTTTACGACCTTGAGTTTGACGCTTATGTTCCCCAAGGTAAGAATGGTTACTTCAACGTGTTGCACCACTTTGATGGCAACAACAGTGACAACTGCATCTGGGCTATGCAGGTTTACATGCATGAGACCAATGATGGTCAGAACTCGACCCAGGCTCCTGGCCACGGTACCGTGCATGCTGGTAGCAACGGCACCTGCGACCTCCCCTGCGTCTACGACCAATGGATGCATTTCCGCGTCCATGTTAATGCCGACACCGATGTCGCTCAACTTTGGTTCAACGTAGAGGGCCAAGAGGAAGAACTCTATGCCGAATGGCAGTGGAGCTTGGACAGCTTCGGTGAGAATGAAACCAATCGTATCCTTGGTGCTATGGATTTCTTCCCGCCCACTAATGCCGCTACTTCCGAGTATTACATCGACAACCTCACCGTCACGCTGCAAAGCAATGACGAGGTGTTGATCTACGATCCTTTCGAGGAGTACACCGTTGGCAACAAGATCGCTGCTGAAGCTATTGCTGCTGGTCACGACTGGTGGACCACTTGGAGCAATGCTCCTGGCGGTAGCGAAGACGGCGTTGTTGCCGATTTCGATGAAACCCAATGCGGTCACCTGACCTATGGCAACGATCAGGTTATCCTTCTTGGTGATGTTGACAATGGCAACTACGACCTCGAGTTTGACATCCTCGTTCCCGAAGGCAAGAACGGTTACTTCAACATCTTGCACCACTTTGCTGGTTCCAACAGCACCTGGGCCATGCAGTGCTACCTCCACATGACTAATGACGGTCAGAACTCAACCCAGGCTCCTGGTCACGGCACCATCCATGCTGGTAGCAACGGCACTGCCGATGTGGCTTGCATCTATGATGCTTGGATGCACTTCCGCCTGAATATTGACACCGACACCGATGTGGCCAACTATTATTATACCGCTCCTGGTGGTGAAGAAGTACTGGTTTGCACATGGCAATGGAGCTTGGACAGCTTTGGCAACAACACCGTGGGTCGTACCCTCGGCGCCATGGACTTCTATCCGCCCCAAAATTCTGCCACTTCTGAGTTCTATGTCGACAACTTCAAACTCACCAAGATCGGCGGCGAATCCGCTCCCGACCTGGAATTCGATCCTGAGGCTGTTGAAGAAACCCTCATGGAAGACGACTTCGCCTCTGTTGCTATCAACATCAACAACAATGGTAACTCCATCGGCGACTGGGCCGGCTGGCTCGACTTCGGTCAAGGTGAAGAAGGTGGCACTCAGACTGCCGAACTTTATTACCACGATGGCAATGTTGAAGGTGCTTCCGGTATTGGTTCAGACGACGCTTACACCCGTGAGTTTGGTATCCGTCTGCCCGCCGCCGCCTACGCTGGCGCTGCCATGGGTATGAAGATCTCTTCCGCTCAGTTCTATGTAAATTCTTACACTGCAACCGATAACAACTACATCTTCCGTATCTACGGTCAGGGTCTCCGCAACCAACCCGGTGAACTCCTCGCTGAAAAGGCTATCAACACGACGACCTCTATGGATTGGATTACCGCTACCTTCGACGAGCCTGTCTATATGACTGGTCAAGCCATGTGGGTTACGGTTCAACTCGAACAAACCGCTGGCGAGTATCCGCTTACCATGGACGGTGGCGAATATGGCGAAGAAAGCGACGGTAACTGGCTCAGCACCAATGGTAACACCTTCAACCACTGCTACAGCGCTGGTAACTTCGGTGGTGCTTGGCTGATCAACGTCAACTGCGAAGGTACACTCGTCCCTGCAACTTGGGCCACCATCGACAAGACCGAAGGTGCCATCCTGGGCGGTGCCAGCGATGTCATCAACCTCAGCCTCAACTCCATCGGCCTGACCGAAGAGAATTACAGTGCTGAACTCATTATCACCACCAACCAAGAAGGTATGGAAGAGGTTGTTATCCCGATCGTTCTCCATGTCGACCTCGATGCCGTTGAAGAAAGCGAAATGCAACTGGCTAGCGTCTATCCTAACCCCGCTTCTTCGATGGTTACCCTCGAAGGCGAGAACCTCAACACTGTGGCTATCTACAACGTGGCTGGTCAACTCCTCCGCGTGGTGAAGCTCGACAGCGTGATCAACAACATCGACATGAATGTTGAATCTGGTGTCTACTTCTTCAGCATCTATGACAACAACGGCCGCAACAGCGTCCAACGCGTTGTCATCGTGAAGTAAGAAGAGCTCATACGAGCAAAATAAAAAGAGCCGCTTTTGATGTGACCCCCGGAAGTTGGACGGTTAAACATTAATTATCATGGTAAAGAGTTCGGTATTGTACCGGACTCTTTCCTTTTAGTCTTAACTTGATTCT
>CAJOIS010000038.1:0-19240 GCA_905234645.1 uncultured Bacteroidales bacterium
TCGATGACACCGCAGGGGCAGGCCGTGATGCAAACACCACAACCTTTGCAACGCTCGATGTCAACCACGATGGCTCCTCTGAATTTTGCCATATTGATTAGTTTTTAGAAATTTTGTGTTGTTCAATTAATGAGCCACGAAATTAGGGATTTTTGGGCAATTGGTGCACGACTTTTCTCTTAATTTCAGCCTTGAATGATAATTTAGATTGATTTTAAACAAGAAAAACATAGTCGCAATCTGCGTCCTCGCAGATTGTATCGAACAATGAAATTTCTAAAATATTGGAATTAAGCAAATAATAGCATGCTGGTTTCTGACATTTATATTAGTTGCCCAACATTAGCAATTCTATTATTGGCAATTTTGATGTATTCTTCTGAAACATCATAGCCGACAAATCTCCTCTTGTTTTTCATTGCAGCGACAGCAGTGGTGCCACTTCCCATGAAAGGGTCTAAAACTATGTCGTTTTCAAAACTGTAAAGATTAATGAGTCGGTGCGGTAACTCTTCAGGAAATGGGGCTGGGTGATTGACGCGTCTGGCACTTTCAGCATTCATCTTCCAAATCCTTTTTGTCCAATCCAAAAAGTCTTCCTTTTTGATAGTGTCTTTTCCCTTTTTCCTGCTCATGCTCCCTTTACTGAACACGAGAATATATTCATGCACATCTCTTAAGATTGGGTTTGCTGCGCTTTGCCAACTTCCCCATGCGCAGGAACCGCCGGATGAAGCTGCTTTATCCCAAATAATCTGACCTCTGTAATTAAAACCGATTTCAGACATGATTCTACCAACGTAATCAGTCAAAGGGATGTAAGGCTTCCTTCCTAAATTGGCAACATTGACACAGGCTCTTCCTCCATTAACTAATACACGATACGTTTCCTTCATAACGTTATCCAATAGTTGCAGATAGTCTTGTAATGTGAGATTTTGATCGTATTCTTTTGTGACATTATATGGGGGAGAGGTAATCATTAAATGGATAGAATTATCTGGTAATTCTTTCATGTTTTCTGAAGAATGACCATAGATTCTGTTTACAATGTCGTCATTCAATAGATTTTCGTTTTTGTCTTTCGCATCAATCAATTGGATGCCTTGATACAGGTTTGATTGATAAAATTTGTCTGCGTTGTGACCGACTCTTGCCGAAACGCCGAATGATGAAGTTTCTGTTCCCTTTTTCATAGATTCAGCATTTCGATAAATTTTTGACCTTTTAGCTCGTCAGTAGTTTCACTATTTGCTATGGAAATAATCCTACCTAAATCTTTGTTGCTCATCATGGAACTGAAATAGTTCATGTTTGCATTCAAGATTTGGTCAATATAGGTTTCAATCTGGTTGGGAGAGTCATATGTTTCAAATCCTTTATCGGGTGTTTCCTTTATAAAATCTCGGTTGGTAGGATTGGGGTATAGAGAAATGAATTTTTGAATAACTCCACTTTGTTTTAAGCAATCGACTTTATCTACATAATTCTTTGTGATAGGCGAGTTTCCGAGAATAATAATAGGAATCTTTTTCGCTTTTGAACTGTCAACCCTCAAGTTGATTGATTTTCCAATGGCTTTCAACATACTATCTGAGCGGAGCAAAGAAGGGTTGCCTTTATGAGAGTAATAATCACCGCAAAACTCGAATTCTTCGTCGTCATTATAGAGGTAATTGTTCACAATCCCCATCTTGATTTCAAAAATCAATTTGATGTTCTCTGGTCTTTGAATAGTGCTGTCTGTTGTGCAGAAGGCTAAATCAGCAGCGCTCTGTCTTGATAAACCTAATTCCTCGCACACAACGCTATTGACTGCATATAAGTTATTATGTTGTGCGATTTGAGAAAACAGTTTTTTGCACCATCTTTCGGTATTCGCTCCAATAAGAGCATTTCTTGAATTTGGGACACTAACTGAGGAGTTGTCTGTTTTAGGCTGAAAGGCATAGTATCTGCCTCTGACTTTCATCATTAAGTTTTCAATGCTTGAAATATTGATGGCATCATTGAAAAAGTTTAGTTCGTCTTGTCTGGACCACATGCGTATTATGATTTGGAGCGGTCGCATATTTTTCATATCCAGTCTCTACGGTCAAAAAAAACTGCGGGCAAACTTGCTCGCAGTGTGGCCGTAGGAATGCGCCAAAAGAAAGACAAGCCGCCCGCATTGCGGGATTGCACTTGCACTTTCTTTATCTGCGTATTCTTGAAATTTCCTACGTTTCACTGCGAATAGACAAATAGCAAACGCTATGGTTTATAATATGTTAGATTATTCTTCCGTGTTTTTCTTCGTCAATAATTATTCTTGTTTCAAATGGTTTTATAATCAAAATCATCACGCTATTGCGCGTTTTCTTTTCGCAAAAATACATAAAAACTTCGATTTTCTAGTTTTTTTGAGAAACATTTGCTTTGCAAGATGCACCTCATTGTCGCAATCTGCGTCCTCGCAGATTGATTCATTGTCGTCATTTGCGTCTAGCAAATGAAACCACTTTTCCACCTTTTACAAATGAAACATCACTTTTCCGACTGCGGGACGCAGTCGCCGACAGTGTTGTTGTTCGACTGCGGGACGCGGTCTTTGACAATGTCGTTAGTGACCCAAGCCAAATTTTTATTGTTGGCGATGATATAGCGTACGACATTCTCAAAATGATCGAGGTCTCTTATTAGGCGGTCATATGATTCCGATTGCCATACGGGCCCCGTTCGACTCTCATTCTCGTTGATTTTCTTGGCGGTAAAACTCTTTATTGACCGCATGATGTCAACCAATTCATATCCCTCTTTAAGTTTCATAAGAATATGTACGTGATTGGGCATCACGACGAAAGCAACCAAGTCATAACGTTCGCCGTTAAAGAACAGTAGAGCATCTTCCACTATTTTTCTGTTGCTTGTTTGCTTAAGCAGGCAATCACCATAATTGTTGTCCAGCCATCTGTCTACGGCTTTCCCGAACTTGTCGACATATTCTTTTGCTGTCTTTTCGCTCCATGGTTGAGGATGTTGTTTAAGCCAACTCTCTTTCTCTTCAAGGAGCCATTGCAACTTTTCTTGTGGCAGGGAATCATACAAGCGGAAAGTGACAAAAACATATTTGCCATCTTGGTGCCAATGGGGGAGATGCGAGCCCCATTCGAAGTGTTCAAAATCGCTTTTGTCGAAAAACAAATCACTATCGCAATCTACATCCTCGCAAAAGATATTACTTACATCTTTTATGTTCCCTTCTTGCATATCGATGAATTCTGAGATTGCAAATATAGAAAAGAAACGCTTTCATTGTCGTCATTTGCGTCTCGCAAATGAAATTATGCCGTTTATTTTTCTCCCGACTGCGGGACGCAGTCGGCGACAATGAAATTTGTTTATTTTTGCCCCATGATTGGCTTCAATTTGCAAAAGACCAAACGCCATTTTACCGAAGTGTTGGCCGAAGCTTTCCCCCGGCGCGAGGCGGAGCAGCTGATGCGTATCCTGCTCGAAGACCTTTTTGGCATCGATTTGAAACGTCAGCTGATGGAGCCCAACCTACGTATTGATGAGTTGCAACACTATCGCCTGGACCAAGCCGTCAAGCGTCTGCTGGCAGGCGAGCCAGTGCAATACGTGACAGGCTTGGCGAGTTTTGGTGAACTTAGATTAAAGGTGTCCCCCGCCGTGCTCATTCCTCGCCCCGAGACGGAAGAGCTTGTGCAAAAGATATGTTCTAGCCTCCTATGTCATTCCTGCGAGGGCATGTGCGGTAGCGGGGAATCTATAGGAGGCGGCTCCAATAGGCAAAAGCCCCTCCGCATCTGGGACATCGGCACAGGCTCAGGCTGCATCGCCATTGCCTTGGCCAAGCAGTTCCCCAACGCCGAAGTCATCGCCTTCGATGTCTCGGAGGAAGCCCTGAAAACCGCCAAAGAGAACGCTGAAAGCAATGGCGTAAAGGTGACCTTTGTGCATGACGACGTCCTGAATCCCCAATCCGACTATTTCACACAATATGTGGATTTGGTGGTGAGCAACCCGCCCTACGTCTGCGACAGCGAGCGCGTCGCCATGGAAGCCAATGTCCTCGATTGGGAGCCCGAAAACGCCCTTTTTGTTCCCGATGAAGACCCCTTGCTGTTTTATCGGCAAATCCTTCATTTGGCCAAAAACCAACTGAATCCAGACGGTCAAGTGTGGTTCGAGATTAACGAAAAGATGGGGGAGGCTACGGTGAGGGCTTGCCACGAAATGGGCTTCACCGAGGTGGAAATACTGCATGATTTTGCCGGAAAACCGAGGTTTTGCCGTGCCCATGGCATATCGAATCCATAGCAAAAGAAAATAAATGGCTTGATTTTTGTAAGGAAATCCCATTGTGATTGTAAAATCAAGCAGTTATGAAAACAACAATCAAATTCATGCTGGTGCTGCTGGTAGCAGCAGGCATGGCAACCTTGACCTCCTGCCAAAAGGAACAAGAACAAGAGCAAGAACAAGAAACTCAGTATGGCTTCACAGTATATCCTCCTGCCTCTGAATACCATTTCGACGGCGACGGAATCGACCATCCCTATGTGGACCTTGGATTGCCGAGCGGTACGCTTTGGGCTACCTATAACGTAGGCGCTGATAAACCGGGTTCTTTTGGGAAGTTTTTCGCCTGGGGTGAAACCAAGTCGAAGTCGCGTTACGATTGGAGCACCTACAAGTATTCCGAAGGCACCTGCTCGAAACTGACCAAGTATAGCCACGATGCTAGCCCCGATTTCCTTACCTTCGGCTATAATGGCTATAACGACACGCTCACCGTCCTACTGCCCTGCGACGATGCTGCTACGGTCAACTGGGGCAGCGACTGGCGTACACCCACCTATGAAGAATGGATGGAACTGGCGGAGAATTGTACCGCTGCCTATGTGAATCAGGATAGCGTGTGCGGCATTCTATACACTGGTCCCAACGGCAACACACTATTCTTGGCAGGTACAGGTAAGTATTTTGAAGACCATTACAATGGTTGGGGTTATGGCGAATACTGGTCGAGCTGTCTTCCCACATTATGGGTGGATCATGCATGGCGTTTTGGATTCACCATTCACGGCACCGACTATTTTATGTACGAGGAATCACGTGAATTTGGTCTTCCTGTCCGTGCAGTGCGCACCAGAAAATAAGAAAAGGCCTATTTCAACCGAAAAATTCTGTATTTTTGCTGCGCGATTCAGGCAGACTGTCGCGGGTCGGGAAAGCCGGCGCGAGGAAAGTCGGGACAGCACAGAGCACCATACTTCTTAACAGGAAGGTGCGCGCAAGCGTAACAGACAGTGCCACAGAAAAATATACCGCCTTTCGAGGTAAGGGTGAAAACGCGAGGTAAAAGCTCACGCGGCGGGTGGCGACATTCCGCCGGGGTAAACCTTATGGGCTGCAAGTCCAAGTATAGAGACAATGGGGCCTCGGCCTCGAACGGGCTGCTCGTCCGTCGTCTCAGGGTAGGGCGCTTGAGCCTGCGGGCGACCGCAGGTCTAGAGAAATGACAGTCGCCCCGCAAGGGGAACAGAATCCTGCATCGCTAATATACGAGAGGGTTCCGCCGATGGTGGAACCCTCTCGTCTTTCTATGATGAGCATAGCTATTGATCAACACTCTTTATCGCAACACGCATCACCGCTTTCGATTTCGATGGTGGCGTGTGTGATGCCCTTTGTGGAGAGGGCTTCTTTTAGTGTCTTTCGTACGACAGCGGCTTGATGCTCATCATCAACAACTACATGGGCCGTCAGGGCGTTCTCGGTGGTGCTCATGGCCCAGATGTGCAGATGATGGACGTCCGTGACATGCTCGGCGTCGCGCATCAGTTCTGCCACCTCGTCTACCTCTATGCCTTCGGGAACACCGTCCAAAGCCAGTCGCATGCTGTCACGCAACAAATCCCAGGTGCTGACAAGAATCACGATGGCAATAGCGATACTGATGATTGGGTCGATGATGAACCAACCTGTGTGCTTGATCACGATGCCGCTGATGACTACGCCGATGCTTACCAGCGTGTCGGCGGCCATGTGTAGGAATGCCCCGCGGATGTTGAGGTCGCCTTTCTGACCACGCATGAGCAGTAGGGTCGTCACACCATTGATGAGTATGCCTACGCCGGCCGTCCATGAGATGACGGCACCATCGATGGGGGCAGGCTCGCGCAGTTTGTGAACGCTCTCGGCTATGATAACGCCCACCGCGACAAGCAGCAATAGCGCATTGGCCAACGAGATAAGGATGGTGCTTTTCTTGTAACCATAGGTATAGTGATTGTTGCTATGCACTTTCACCAGGTGCAATCCAACCACGACCAATAACAATGAAAAGACATCACTTAAATTATGTCCTGCGTCGCTCAACAGCGAGAGACTGTTTTGCCATAGGCCCACGCCGGCTTCCACACCGACGAAAAGCAGATTCAATATGATGGCGATCCACAGGATTTTGCGCATCTGTCCATTGTCGGCCGCCACATGATGATGGTGATGATGATGCCCATGATGTTCATGGCGCTCATGCTCATGATGTTCGTGACTCATAATTACTAACTATTCAAAATTAAATGCATAATGTTTTGACTTCGGGACTTCGGGACGCGCGACTTCGGGACTTTGAATCGTCTCGCCGTCTCGTAGTCCCGCAGTCTCGTGTCTCATATTTTAATAGGCGTGTACCCCGCCCAGGAGCAGATTGACGCCGAAATAGGTGAATAGCACACTAATGATAGCAAGGATGCCATAAACATGGAAAAATAACGGCTTCTGGAATGTTTTCCAAAGCTTCTCGTGCAACGGCGCGGCATAGATAAGCAGCGTAATCAAAGCCCAAACCTCTTTCGGGTCCCACGACCAGTAGTTTCCCCACGAGACGTTGGCCCATACCGCACCAATAAAAATGCCGATGGCCAACAAGGCCACGGCAGGGTAGAGCATCGCTGTGCTCAGGTCTTTCAACCGTTCCAAACGAGCCTTGTCTTTCGGCTTAATGAGGGCGATGATGCCGACCACCATAATGCCCAGCAACAAAGCGTAGGCTGTGACGATGGTCGAGATATGGAGGCTGAAGAAAGGCGAACGCAGTACAGGCAGTAGGGGATGGGTGAGCATTCTGATGTAGAGAAACACCAGCAGAACGACGAGTATCCCAATCCATGACCAGGTGACGGCAGGGAATGCCTTTCTGCGTTCAACAAGGATAGTCACTAAGGCTACGAAGAGCAGCGCATAGCCCACGTAGGTCACCCCGATGCCCCATGGGTCGCGGGCGACATCGAGGACGGAGTTGCCCTGCTCGTCGTAGTCGCTTTGGTAGAAACGGTAATGCTTGTGTTTCAGGATGTGATTCATGGAGATGACGACATCCTCTTGGCTTTCACCATCGCGGAGTTGGAGGTAGCTTACATAGTCCTTTGGCTTCTCACTGTCGGGATATTTCTCTATCTCGAAACGGTCCAAGACAAGGCTGAAAGGCAGTGTCACTTTCGTGATGTCGTCCCCGTGTTTGATGAAGAACTGGCTGTTGGGACGGTTGGGTTCGAGTTTCATGCGGCCGTGCTGTCCCGTGAGCATGGTGAGCAGGGCACCCAACAGGATGAATAGGATTGCGGCATGCAGGGCGCAGACCGCCATCCTTTTCCACATGCGGCATTTCACCGCCATATAGACCATGAGACCCGCCACCAGTGCCCATAACCCTACGAACCACCAAGTGCCATACACATGGGTCAGAGCAAACTCCGAGCCATGCAGCTTCTCGACGATGGTGCCTGCGGCGAGGACAGCGATCAAGATGATGACCAGGACAGATGTTATGTGACGAACATATTTCATAACAGTATAGTTTCAATTACGCTGCAAATGTCCGAAAATAATCACTTGTCCAACCTCCCCATGTTTGGCGATTTTCGGATGAGAATGTCCTCATTAATAATGATGTGGGGGCGAACATGCTAGTTCGCTCCCACATCATTTATTATTCCACCACGATTTTCTGCGTCTTCACATCGTCGCCGTTGATGAGACGAATCACATAAACACCAGGTGCAGCGTTGACGGCCTTGCTGACGCTGCCGTTGACGGTCTCGTTGCTCAGGATGCGGCCGTTGACGTCAATCACCTGCAAGGTGGCGTCACCCTCGTTGCTGATGATCCAGCTACCATTGCTGTAGAAGGCGAAGGCCTCATTGTCACCATCTGCGTCCCCGCAGATGGTTGAGAACACCAGCTTGAAGCGGCTTGCATAATCAGTGGTTCTGGCCTCGAACGAATAGCTCGGGTTGGCCAACATGTCTACATCATTGCCAGTCATATTGTCAATAAGATGCAGGTAGCTGAACGCCACTTCCTCGGTTCCGAGGCTCAGTGTATAGGTGCCGTTCTCCTTGGCCTTGAAGTTGACGGGGATTTCACCCATACCTTCGCTGCGTACCACTGCATAGTCCTGTCCATCCATCGGGATGTAAACCTTTGTGCTGTTCCTGTTGAGTTGGAACTTGGGCAGGTTCCGTTGTAGGCTTCCTTCGCCGAAACAGACGACGGCACGGTCGATGACACCGGTCCCTGAGCTTGTCGAAGGGCCGTGGCTGAGATTCAAGCTCAACTTCGCTCCACCATTGTTGGCAGGAGCTCCTGTGGTGAAGGTCATGATCTCGCCATCTGTATTGGCGATGACGAACACGCCTTCCATAGGGGCGATGCTGTTTCCTTCGGCGGCCATAATCTCACTGCCGTCGTCGTTCATGGTATAGAACTCGCGGTCAATGTATGCCGTCTCGTTGTATGGGTTGCCTACTAGATTCCAGCCTTCCCAGTCAACACCGGCGGTCTTGCTCAGCGTGACCTCACCCGTGGCGTTGTAAGGCATGCCAGAGGACACGGGGAACGCTAGGGTGACATCCTCGCTGTTGGCGTAAAGGTAGCCCTTGCAAGGTTCTAGGACGAAATGAAAGTTGTCGCCTTCCTGCTTGTAGTTCTCCCATTCCATATCAGCGGCTTGGTTGAAGCGATAGAGGTCGTATTCGTTGCTAAGCATGTTGCCTACATTCTCGGGGCTCACTGTGCCAACAGGCGAGGCGATGAGCACGTAACCGCCATCACCGTTGCCATAACCTTCAATTTCACGGAAAACATATTCAAGCGTGATATCGGCAGTGATGACAACATCCGCATCGGGCATGGTCAGCGTATAGGTGTCTTCTATACAATCGAGAGTTCCAGCGCTGGTTTGGTAGCCGTGAAGTTCATGGCCCTCTGGCAGCATGCAGCTGAGGTTGAGGCTCACGTTGTCGCCGTCGCCGGCATAAAGCACCACTACCTCTTCCTCTTCTTCCTCAGAGAGGACCATGGAGGTAAGGCCAATACCCGTGCCATAGCCGGTGATGCCACTGACATCGTATTCGGTAGCTGTGCCTGCGTTCTCCACGATGGCGTACTCGCTACCGCTGATGGTGCGCGCCTGTTTGCCTTGCGCTGTACCTAAAGGCTGCGTGTAATAGCTGTTGGTGATGGTGGCTTGGTCATCGTTGGAGTAATGGACCAAGGTGCTGCTGCAGGTAATGTCAACAGCGGTCTCGCCCTCAAGGAGTTCAGCGGGTGCGTAAAGGCTGTTGATGACGCTTACACTGGCACTAGAAGGGGCATCAAATGCCTCTCCCACAAAACCGCCGCAGTGGGTGGTAGCCCCTCCGTTCCCCAAGGGGAAGGATAGCATTTTACCATCGAAGAGGCAACCTGTGATGGTGATGTCGGCCCCGCTACGGATGAGGCCTATCAGACCACCATGGCAACCTTCGCCAGCAACGTTGCTGTTGATGGTGACGCTGGAACGACAATTGGTGAGGGCGGTATTGCCGTCAACGCGAGCGATGATGCCACCAGCATATTTGTTGGCGGTGACGATGGTGCCATCCACAACGAGATTCATGATGGTAGCGTCGTCCACGAAGCGGAAGGGCGCAATGAGGCCTTCCGTGCCTACGTTGATGGAATAGTCGAAGGTCAGCGTGTTGCCTGCACCATCGAAGGTGCCGCTGAAGGAATAGCTATCCCATGCGGTGCTGGTGGTGCCGGTGCCGATCATACGGTTGACGGTGATGTTGTCCGTCAGCTGCAAGAATTCACCACTGTAGGTTTCACCTAAAAAAATGTTGCCTGCCAGACCATTCCAGTCATCGGTGGACGTAATCAGATAAGGTGAAGCTTCGGTGCCTTCGCCTGAGAGAGAATATTTCTTCATGATGGGCACCACTTTGGCAACGTCAACCTCCGTGACGATTTCCCAGCCATGGCCGAGGTTGAAGCGTAGCTGCTCGTCGCCAAATCCGCTGGCGTCGGTGCTACTTTGGGCGTCCTTGATGAGGGTCTTGTAATAGCAGGTTTCAACAACTATGTGACCGCCACTATGGACGCGAGCGAAGGTCTTGCTGTTGTCGCCGCTGTCGTTGATGTCAAAGTTGATATCCGTGGGATTAAAGAGGCAATGATTGAATCTCGCCCAACAGTCATCGGCCACCCAGCCGACGAAGCCGCCCCAACAATAAGCTTCATTTCCCCGCAGTATACCGTCGAAGAGGCAGTTGTAGAAACTGGTGCTGTTATTGCTTCCACCACGCAGTTCACCGACGAAGCCACCGCTGGAGCAGTCGCCTTCATTATCGAAGAAGATGTCCACACTCGAACGGCAGTTGCGGATGTGGTTGGTACCCTCGGCCTTGCCGACAAGACCGCCGGCGTTCTTTGCCTTCGTCTTGTAGATAATGCCCCTTACATGCAGGTTCTTGATGGTGCCGTCCTTGAGGTAGCGGAACGGGGCGCAGTAGTTGTCCTCGCTGTAGTCTTCGATGTCGAGAGTGATGGTATGACCATTGCCGTCGAACGTGCCGCTGAATTTGGTGTGGTCATTAGTGCTGAGGCCTACCATCACGGTGGAGTTACCCGAATTGTGAACCTCAGTAAGCGTGATGTCGGCCATCAGTTTATAGTATTTTTCACAGTAATAGCCGCCGTGGTAGCTGTCGTTCACGCCATTGTTGATGCGGGAACACATTTGCTGCCACTGCTCGACAGTATAAATAAGGTAGGGATCGTTCATGTCGCCCACGCAGAGACCCAAATCGGTAGGTGCAAGGCTGATGGTGACGTCCTCGTTGGGCATAGTAAGGGTGCGTGGATCTGTGCTGCCGTTGATGGTTCCAGCACTTGCAATGAAATGATCGGTCGAATAGTCTTCGACGGGTTCGCCATTCAGGCTCAGGTTGAGTTTCACTTGGTCGCCGTTGCCTGAGTAAAGCACACCGCCGTACATGACACAAGGGTTGTAATTGTGAAAGATCAAGTAGGAGGTGACGCCACCGTTGACACCGGGTTCCTCGGTACCGTAGGGGGTCATCGTCACGTGTGCATCGGTGCTGATGCTGTACGCCTCTTTGCCCTGGGCACTCCCGAGAGTCTGGAAGTAGTAGCTACTGGTGAAGGAAACATCGTCGCCATCGCTGCGGCGGGCAAAGGTCCTGTTGCCGTCGTCTTTGACGTTGACCAGCTCTGGATCGAAAACGCAGTTGGTGAAGTTAGCCTGTTCGCCGTCGGCCACCCAGCCAACGAAACCACCCCATTTCTTGGTTCTTGTGCCTCGCAGCTTCCCGTCGAAGACACAGCTTGTGAAGTTGGTGGTGCCGTCACGCAGGTCGCCAAGAAAACCGCCGTGCGAGCCGTCACCATCGGTGTTGGCCTGGATATCAACACTCGATCGGCAGTTGATGATATGGTTGGTGCCGTAAGCTTTGCCCACTAGACCGCCCACATGTTTCTTCTTCTCCTTGTAGATGGTACCCGCCACGTGCAGGTTCTTGATGGTGGCGCCGTTGATGAAGCGGAACGGGCCGCAGTAGTGTTCGTTGCTGTTGTCGGTGTAACTGACGGTCAGCGTGTGGCCGTCGCCGTCGAAGATGCCTTGGAAGCTCGCCTTCTCATTGACTCCCAACATGGTGGAGGGCTCGTATTCGACGGTTTCCCAGAGGTAGATATCATCGTTCAGCTTGAAATACTCGCCTTCGTGGGTGTTCCAAAAATAGATGTCGTGGGCAAGCCCCCTCCAGTCGTTGGCGGATTGGATAAGATAAGGCGATGCCTCCGTGCCTTCACCTGCGAAAGCGTAAGGCGACAGGCTCACTTCGACGTTTGTCCTCGGTAAATATACCTGATTTCCGTCCTCAACATCAGGTTTCCAGTAGGTGTCGCCAAGGTAGTTCATGATCTCTATGGGGCTCCAGTCGCGGGCGTCAACGCCGTCCTTGTCGTCGCCGCACTTTTTGGTGAAGATGCTGTGGTACATGGCAACGTTGGCCCCGTCGCCTTTGCTTACAAAGGTAGAGCTATGGTCTGACCAGAAATCGTCTTCAAACTTTTTTGCGGCAGACAAACAATTGACCAGACTGATTTTACCTTCTTTTCTCTGTCCTACAAAGCCGCCAACATAGTTCGTGGCCTCCACATCAAATTTGCCATCGAAAAGACAGTTGACAATCAACAAGGTGCCTTCCTCGTGAGTTCCCACAAAGCCCCCGAAATAATAAGCCTCTCCATCGTCGCCGTCCTGGGTAATCACATTTCCGTCTGAATATATGTTTACGCTCGAGCGGCAGGCGACAATGCTGGTATTGCCTTTTGTAAGCCCGGCAAGGCCTCCATAATGCTCACAATAGACATCTTCACCTAAATCTGCCTTGCCCTTGACATGCAGATTCTTGATGATGGCGTTGTTGAGACGACTGAATACACCAATATTCTCTTTGCCGTTAAATACAAAGTTCACAGTCACCATATGTCCATTGCCGTCAAAGGTTCCTTCAAAGTAATTGCCACGCCTATTGTCATAATCATTAGTATAACCTACTGGAGTGGTTACAGTACCGATGTCGGCAGTCATCTTGAAGAATTTGCCGGTGAAGAGGTTGCCATCTTTCACCTGGTTATGAAGCGCATCCCAGTCGGCTTTTGAACTGATCAGGTACGGGTCTTCTGCAGTACCAGTGCCGCCGCTGAATTGTGCCCAAGCCATCGGCGCAAAGGCCATGAGGGCGAGAAAGATGAGAATCGTCGCTTTCTTCATTCCAAGTATCTTGTTATTTATTAGCAATCTGTGAGTTAGGAGAGCAAGCCTTCAGGCAAATTTGAGGGCGCAAAATATAAAAAAAATGGAAACGATTCTTTAAAACGTCTCCATTTTTTTAGTGGATTTTACTGTGGCGTAGGATTTTTTAAGCTGTAAGCTATAAGCTATAAGCTGTAAGCCATCAGCCATCGGCCATAGGCCAAAGTTATCTCTGCGTCTGCTCAATGTAGTGGTACGACGTGGTGTCGCTCTCCGACGCGGTTGAAATCAACAGGCCGTTGTCAGTGCTGTAGTAGTAGGTGAAACCCTCTCTGATGATGTTGTGCTTCGATTGGCGTGTGGCCACGCGGATACCGTCGCCGTCAAGGATGGAGTAGGCCATGGGGAAGCCGTTGTAAATACAAAGCTTGTCGTCGTAGGTGTAGTAGTAAACATTGGTGCCGGCCAGCTCGGCAGGTTCCATGATTTCTTCCACCACCTCGGTGGCGTCGCCGTCCACCCAAGTCAGGTTCCACTTGGTCGTCTTAATTCCGTCGTGATACATGATCTCTTGCACAAAACCTTCGGCGTTGTAGGAGGCTGTACCCCAAACGGCTGAGTCGCCTTGGTTGATGGTGAGGAAGCTCACAATCTGTCCGTTTTCGTAGGTGAAGTTGTGCTCCCATTTACCACTTTCCTCTTCCACTTTCACGATGTTGCCGCCTTCGTAAACCATTCTTTCATGGGTTGTGACGGACATTGGGCCCATGTTGATGGAGTCGCAAACGCGCATCAGCTTGCCGTTTTCCCAGATGTAGTCTGCCGACATTGTCACGGTGTGCGCAGTGCTCGTTGTTACGCCTTCTTCCCTGGCTAAACGCGTCACGGTTTGCGGCTCAGGAGTCGGAGTAGGAGTAGGAGTCGGAGTAGGGTCTTTTTTGCATGAAGTGAATGCCATTGCAGCGACGAAGGCTGCCAAGATGAGTTTCTTTGTCATTGTTTGATGAATTGTTGATTGTTTAATTGTTGAATTGTTGAATTGTTGTTGGACTATGGCTTATGGCCTATAGCCTATGGCTCGCTTCACCCAAGGTGTGAAAACAGAACCTTTGGGTGTAGCGGGCCATTAGCCATTAGCCATGGGCCATAGTTAATTCAAGACGATTTTCTGGACTTTCACGTTGTCACCGTCAATCAAACGCAGCACGTACACGCCTGTGGGGAATGCTGAATGCTGAATGCTGAATGATGATTGAATTTCCTGACTCGAAAGCTGACGTCCGAGGAGGTCGATCACCTGCAGGGTGCCTGTGCCGTTGACGATGAGGTTGCCATCGCTGATGAAGGCGAAGGCCTCACTGGGCTCGCCGTCGGCCTCGTCTGCGGCAGCAAACACCAACTTGAAGCGGCTCTCATAGTCCGTTGTCTTGGCCTCGAAGCTGTAGCTCGGGTTGACAAGCAGGTCAACATCATTGCCAGTCATGTTGTCGATGAGGTGCAAGTAGCTGAATTCCACTTCCTCGCTGCTGAGGCTCAGCATGTAGGTGCCGTTCTCGTTGGCCTTGAAGTTGACGGGGATTTCACCCATGCCTTCGCTGCGTACCACGGCGTAGTCTTGTCCATCCATCGGGATGTAAACCTTTGTGCTGTTCCTGTTGAGTTGGAATTTGGGCAACAGGTCGCCTTCGTTGAAGCGGACAATGGCGCGGTCAATGACAGCGGTCGTTGAGCCTGTCGAAACGCCGCCATTGTTGGCGTGGCTGAGGTTCAAGCTCAACTTCGCACCACCGTTGTTGGCAGGCTGGGTGGTCGTGAAGGTCAAGGTCTCACCATCTTCATTGGCGATGACAAAGATGCCTTCCATGGCTTCGATGCTGGTGCTTGTAGCGGCTTCAATCTCGCTACCAGAGGCATTCATGGTGTAGAAGTCGCGCCCGTCAGCGATGAAGGCGATCTGGTTGAAGGGGTTACCCACGAGGTTCCAGCCTTGGAAATCAGCACTGGTGTTGTCAGTCTTGCTCAACGTGACCTCTCCACTGCCGGTGTAGGGCGTGCCTGGGAAGAGCAGGGTGACATCCTCGCTGTTGGCGTAAAGGTAGCCCTTACCTACTTCAAGGTCGAAAGTATTGGCCTTGTAGTTCTCCCATTCCAAATCGGCAGCCTGATTGAAGCGGTACAGGTCGTATTCGTTGCTAAGCATGTGGGCAACGTGGGCGGGATTCACCGTGCCGACGGGCGAAGCAAGGAGGACATAGCCGCCTTCGTTTTCGCCGTAACCTGCAATGACCCTGGTAACAACATTCCCCATGGTCGGCACCACTTTTTCGACGTTGTCTTCTGTGACAATCATCCAGTTGTCA
Source organism: uncultured Bacteroidales bacterium (assembly GCA_905234645.1). Lineage (GTDB taxonomy): Bacteria > Bacteroidota > Bacteroidia > Bacteroidales > F082 > Limimorpha. The sequence continues at coordinate 15,475 of CAJOIS010000038.1, forward strand.
CCTAAAGCGTTGCGGAGCTGAACGTTGGTCATATTGCCCACTGGGGTAGGTTGAACCTCATCATCTAGATAATTCTCCAAATTGCCGCAAGTGATGGTGTAGTAGAGTTTGGTTATCGTCATTACATCTTCGGGATACGAATGATGGGCATGGATCCACGCGCCTTCCTCTCCGCTCCAACCTAATACATCGGAGCGTACAAAATTATAGGCATCGGTAGTGCTGATGTTCATGGCCGAAGGGGCAAACAGGCATCGGGTAAAATGTACCTTACCAGAGTTTCCCGATTCACTTATGCAGTGGAAATAATAACCAATAAAGCCGCCCCAACCCGTGGCAGTGCCACTGAACTCGCCGTCGAAAAGGCAATCCTCAAAATAGATGTTTAATGTCTCGACTACGTTGGTAAAACCTGGTATGGCGTCGGAGCAACTACCAATGAAGCCTCCGGTTCTTGCATCGGAAGCCACCGTGCTGTTGATCTTCATGCTGGAACGGCAACTGAAGAATCGTGTGAATTGGCCTGAATTGGGTATTACCTTGGCCACAAAACCGGCGGCATGTTGTTTCGAGGTGTAGATGGCACCAGTGGTGTGGAGGTTCTTGATGGTAGCAGCTTCCACCGCCCAGAATGGGGCGCAGAAGTTCTGGTCATAAGGCGACGCTTCGGTGCCTTTGTTGAAGGTAAGTGTATGTCCGCCGCCATCGAAGATGCCGCGGAAAGGTCTGTCAGTACTGCCCACCATAGTCTCGACGCTGATGCCCACCATAGTCTCGACGCTGATGTCGTCCATCAGCTTGAAATACACACCGTTGTAGTTGTTTCCGGCGTTCACATTGGTGGCCAGGAGGTCCCACTGGACGTTATAAAATATGAGATATGGCGATTCTTCGGTGCCTTCACCCTCCCATGCAACATCAGAGAAGGTGGCGGTGATGGTGACATCCACATCAGACATGGTCAAGATGTAGTTGTTCCCGGTATTGTCAAAGGTGATGACATATCCGTTGGCGAGATAGTTGGCGACGGTGAAAGGAACAGTAACACCAAGGTTGAGGTCCAACACATTTCCGCTGGCGGCATAAAACACATCGTCGAACTTGAGACCTTTGTCTCCTGTGCCATAAATGGTGATACCGCTGACATCATATACTTCGGCATCGCCTAAGAGTTGCACAGTGACAGGCTCGGCAGGGATGATGCTGTAAACCTTTTCGCCTTGGGCAGTGCCGAGGGTCTGGGTGTAGTAGCAATTGGTGATATTGATATTGTTGTTGAGGTTAGCCTCAGAGGCGCGGACAAAAGTCATGCAACCCGAAGTGACATTGGTGCTGACAGGGTTATATAAACTGTTGGTGATACTCACAGTGGCACCATCATTGCAGTTGACCCAACCCATGAAACCTCCAAAGTTTTTGGCGTTATTCTCTGATGTGAGTGTGCCGTCAAATACGCAACCTTCGATAGTGGTGGAAACAGAACCCTTCGTGTAGGCAATAAGGCCACCAACGCCAGCATCATCATTGCTACTGGTGATGCTGACGCTGCTGCGGCAGTTGGAGAGGGTAACTCCGTAGTTGTTGGCAACGATGCCGCCAGCCCCATTCCTGTTCGTTGTGATGGTGCCTGCCACATGCAGGTTCTTGATGGTGGCACCTTTCACATCACGGAACGGAGCGGTGTATTGGGCGGAAGTATTGTTGTAATCGACAGTTATAGTATGACCATTACCATTGAAGGTACCGGCGAAGTAATTGGTGGTAACATCGGTACCCACCATCGTGGTAATCGTAATATCCTCCATCAGCTTGAAGAACTTGCCGCTGTAGTTTTTAGGATTGTCGTTGGTTCCATTCACACGTTCTGCCAGAAGGTCCCACTGTTCTTTATAATAAATCAAATAGGGGTCGTCCTCGGAACCTTGGTGTTCTTCAAAGTCGATGAGTTGATTCGGGGCAACGGTGACTTCGGAGTTGGTGCTCAAGACGAAACTGTCGCCATCGATGCGTATATTGTTCACATAGTAGATGTGCTGGTAGCCAGGGTTGGCTGGGGTGACGTACGAGAGAGAAACCGAGGTGCCGAGTTTGTAGTAGTTCACTTCGTTGTGGGTGAGAGTGGTGTCGACGTCGGCAGAGATACCCGAGGCGAGGCTAAGGGTAAACACCGGCACAGCACCGTCGTTTTCAATAATGTCGTATGGGTCAACATTGGAACCGCCGCAGCCAACACCAGAAGGAGTGACGTTTGCGCTTTCCACTTTGCAACCATAGTAATAGTTGCGCTCGAGGGTGGTGTTGCTGAACTCACCAGTAATGGCACCATTATGGTAATTTCCCGTTGCTTCAGGGATGGTTGCACCGATGGCAAAGTTATCAGTCAGCGTGCCAAGCCAAGAGGAGTAACCAACGATGCCGCCATAATCCCTGCAATTGCCAGCCTCCGGACCGACGGTGAGCGTGGCGGAGCTGGTGCAGTGGCTTACGACCGACTGTGGATTGATGATCGCGCCCGCGATACCACCATGAGCATAGGTGTCATTGACAACCGCATGGATAATGACAGAGGAGGTGACGTGACAGTTGTCCACCGTGCCGCCATTCAATTTTCCCATAATACCGCCCACAAAGCAATGTCCGGTAATCACGGCATCGTCGAGCGTAAGGTTCTTCACATCGCCAAGTCCATGTTCGGAGATCCAGCTGTCCATATAGCCAAAGAGACCTTGGAAATCATCCACGTCTTGTTCAGTTCCGCCTTTATAGATACGGATACCGCTGATGGTTTTGTTGTTGCCGTCGAAGTGGCCATAGAAATGGTTAAAACTGCCGCCGATGGGAGTATAGTTGCTCTCGGTAGCACCGAGGCCTTCATAGCTGTAGGTCAGGTCGTTCATCAACTTGAAGTATTTGTCGGCGTATCCATGTTTGGTTGGATCGTTGTTCGTGCGGGAGGCGAGAAGGTCGAGCTGGTCGGTGAAGTAAATCAGGTAGGGGTCATCTTCAGTACCGGCGTTTGCGGTTTCCCAGTCGGCGTGACACTCACCGACAGTGACAATTTTCTGTGACTGCTTCGCCATTGATAAAGTAAGCTTTTTGGTAGCCAGGGGCAGGAGTGCCGTTCAAGCCTCCTTCAAGGGCGATGTTTTGACCAGATTTCCAATAATCTATTCCTTGGTAGGTAACCATAGGCTCGTTTGAACTTGATAAAATGACATCCTGGGCGTTGATGGTGATGGTGTAAACACCCACAGCTCCGTCGTAATCAGCGACATCGGCACCATTGTATCCCATCACGTTACAGTTACGGTAGTAGTTGTTAGAAAGAGCATGTTGGTACCGACCTAGTCCCACAATGGCACCCACATTATTTTCGCCGCCGATATAGGCTGACATGACAAAGCAGTTTGATACCTCACCATCATTCAGACCTACAATGCCGCCGATGTTGTTACATTGACTATTGGCATTCGTTTGGATATGAACCTCACTGATACAGTTTGTGACAGTGGCTGTATGGTAAAAATCGTTGTGACCCACGATACCACCAGCGGTATTAGAGTCATTATTTGCTAGGATAATGGAGACGTTGTTCCACACGTGACATCCGCTAACCATGCTGGCCCAACTATGGCCAACCACGCCACCCAGATATCTGTGTCCGATGATTTCGGAGTTTTGGATAATGACATCTTTCACTTCAGCTTCCTTAGTACTCCCAAAAAGGCCCAAGTAGCAAGCGTCAGTGCCTGTACCCGTCTTTCTG
>CAJOIS010000038.1:19270-21086 GCA_905234645.1 uncultured Bacteroidales bacterium
TTCTCATAACCAAAACCGATAGGGGTATAGTTGCTTTCGTCTGAGCCTAAGCCATTGTAGCTGTATGTGAGATTGTCCATCAACTTGAAATAGTTACCGTTGTAGGTACTGGTGCCGTCGTTCACGCGGGTGGCCAACAGGTCAAGTTGGTCGGTAAAGTAAATCAGGTAGGGGTCCTGCTCCGTACCCTGGGCTCCTGAAGTGGCCCAGTCGCCATGGATTTGGCCGATGGTGATGGTGATATCCCTGGCGGGAGTGATGGTGAAGGTGTTGGATGGTGTGAAGGGGTCGCTGATGTTGGCCACATTGTTTACGAAGTAAGCTTTTTGCCAGCCCGCGGTCGGTTGCTCATCCAGTCCGCCACTCAATGTAATCGTTGTGCCTTGCTTCCAGTAGTTGGTTCCGCCATATACTAAAGTAGGATTAGTGGTGATGGTGACGTCGTTGGGCTTTGTGATGGTGTGAAGGCTTATTGCGCCGTCGCCAGTGGTGATATCGGCGCCGTCGCAACCTACGCCGGTGGCGTTGGCAGTACCGTTTATGGTGCAGGCACGGTAGTAGTTGTTGGTAAGAGTGCCGCCGTCGTTCAAACCGGCAATGGCGCCGTAATTATCAGTGGCGGTGATGTTGGTATTGAAAACCTTGTTGTTCGACAAAGTGCCATAGTTGGTACCGACAATGCCGCCAGTTTTTCCATAGTCATTGGCGATACAGCTTCTGGTGATTGTCGCTTCGCTGACGCAGTTCGAGACCGTACCATAGTTGGCACCCACAATACCTCCGTGATTCTCGAGCGTATGGCCCCAGGCATGAACAGCAACAGTGCCGGTGACGTGGCAGTTAGTGATGGTTGCGTCTTCATAGACACACCCCGCGATGGCACCTATCTGCTTCTGACCGGTAATGCGGGCATTGCTGATGGTGAGATTCTCAACAGCAGCATTCGCTCCAAGATTGGTAAAGAGACCGTTCAGGTTTTCCTCGAAGTCGCTGGCATAGATGCGGAGACCGCTGATGGTGTAACCGTCACCGTCGAAATGGCCGTTGAATCCTGAGATGGCAGTGAAGTTGTGTTCGGTACTTGAGGCATTATCCCATTCAGTGCTGTGCGTGAAGGTGATGTTGGCTCCAAGTTTGAAACACGTGTCGCTGTAGGGGTGACTGCTGCCATTCGTGCGCAGGGAGAGGAGAATGAGGTCATCAACCGAATTGATGATATAGGGGCTTTGAGCTGTGCCGTCGCCTGACCATTCATCTGGGTTGTAAGGACTGAGGGTGTGGCCAGCAATGGCGTTCAGCTTGTTTTGGTTGAGTGGGCCATAAACAATAACTCCGTTGTCGGTAATCATATACTGGCCGTCTTTGATACGCGTACTCGCCGTATAGCCGTTTTGATAATTAGTGGCTGTGATACGGTCAGTATTGTTGGTGTAGCCAAGGATGGTCTTGCCTGTCTGACCATTTTTGATACCACCGTTTCCAGTGGCGCTGACAATGCCGCCATTGATGGTGACGTTGTAGCCTACTATGGCATCCCCGTTCGGGGCTGAGGCCGTGACGGTACCTCCGTTAATGACGATGTTGTTGTTGAAGTCGGGAGCATAGATACCGGCACCGCCGCTGGTAACGCTGATGACACCACCATTGATGGTGATATTTTCTGTCTGGATAGCGGCGTTAGTCACAAGCTGGCCGGTACCATATTCCTGGACATAAATGGTCAGCGTGGTAATGGTCTCGGTTTCGTCAAGGCTTTTGATAGCATTGCCATCGGCATTGTTGATGGTGAGCTTTGCACCGTCGCATAGAATCAGAT
>CAJOIS010000039.1 GCA_905234645.1 uncultured Bacteroidales bacterium
AATTTACTAACCAACAATAAACAAGTTGCTTCCGCGTTTTGTGAAAGCAACTTGCTTTCGTTTTATGGAAACAGAAAAACTACATAAAGCCTTACTCGACGCCGACGCCGTGGTCATCGGTGCAGGCGCAGGCCTCTCCACCTCGGCAGGCTTCAACTATAATGGCGAACGCTTCCAAAAGTATTTTTCCGATTTTATCGAGAAATATGGCTTCACCGATATGTACACAGCGGGGTTCCATCAGTTCCCGACCGAAGAGGAGCATTGGGCCTATTGGAGTCGGCATATCTTTTACAATCGTTATGTGCCTGCCCTGAAACCCGTTTACGACAACCTCCTGAAGCTCGTGCAGGACAAGGACTATTTCGTCATCACCACCAATGTTGATCACCAATTCCAAAAGGCAGGCTTCGACAAACAACGGTTGTTCTATACCCAAGGCGACTACGGGTTGTTCCAATGTGCGAAACCTTGTCACCAAAAGACTTATGACAACGAGGAAACCATTAGGAAAATGATTGTGTCGCAAAATGATATGAAAATTCCGAATGAATTGATTCCCCATTGTCCCGTCTGCGGCGGCCCTATGAAGGTTAACCTCCGTTCCGACGACACCTTTGTGGAGGACGAAGGCTGGCACAAGGCTGCGCAACGTTACCTCGATTTCGTGAACGGCCACCAACACGGCAAAATCCTGTATTGGGACCTCGGCATAGGGAGCAACACCCCGACCATCATCAAACTGCCTTTTATGCAGATGACTTACAAAAATCCCGAGGCCACCTACGCCACCATCAACCTTGGCGAGGCGTTCACTGTGGAACAAATCAAGGACAGGTCGATTGTGATTGATGGGAATATTGGGGAAATACTAGAAGAATTGTTGAAACGTTGATTGTTGAACTGTTGAATTGTTGAGAATGAATCGTCTGGACTATTTGATAGATTATCTTCTGAAAGAAGACCCGCAATATTCCGAAATGCAGATTCCATCGGATTTGCAAGGCAAGCGTGACCTGTTTCGCGCCTTGCGCAATGTGCGCTGGCCGAAACCCATTAGCGAGGAATTTCTGCGTCTGCAGGATGAAGAACTGCAGGCGCAACTGCAGGAAAAAGGAATTGTTGACCTAACCAAACTTTCAACTTTAAACTCTCCACTTTCAACTACTCTAAACTCTAAACCCTCAACTCTAAACTATACAATTTGGCAAGGCGACATAACACGATTGAAGGTAGACGCCATCGTCAATGCGGCCAACAGCCAAATGTTGGGTTGTTTCCATCCTTTGCACAAGTGCATCGACAATGCCATCCATTCCGCAGCGGGTGTGCAATTGCGCGAGGAGATGCTCCAACAAGGTCACGAGGAGTCGACGGGGCAGGCCAAAATCACAAAGGCTTACAACCTGCCGTGCAAGTATGTCATACACACGGTTGGGCCGATTATTCCGACAGGCATTCCAAACCCATTGCAAAAGGAACAGTTGGCCTCTTGCTACCGTTCCATCATACAATTAGCCGATGAGAACCATCTTGAAAGCGTCGCTTTCTGCTGCATTTCAACGGGTGAGTTCCGCTTCCCGAATCAGTTGGCCGCCGAAATCGCGGTACAAACCGTCAAAGATAACTTGACCAAACATCCCGATTGCAGCGTCAAACAAGTGGTTTTCAATGTCTTTAAGGATGTGGATAGGGAAATCTATCAAAACTTGGTTTCGTCCGCTTCATGACAGCAAGGCTCAAGCCCAGCTGAAGTTCTCCTCCCCTGCCCCAATCTCGAAATGACACTTGGCGATGCCGAGGTCGAGGGCGGCATAGCCGATGAACGAGAACTTCGCCTTGGCCTCCACGCGGTTGCCTTCGTGAAGGATGAACTCAAACTTCTGCTGGTTGACGGCCGTGGGAGCAAGCAAAGCGGCTTCCATGCCTTGGCGGAACCATTCAGGCATAGCACCTTCCACATGGCAGTAGTGCTCGATGCCCTTCTTTTGCGGATGGGCCACGCCTTGGGTGGCGCCATAACCCAACGAGATGACGGCCACCAAAGACTCGCCGTCAAGCACCTGGTATTGGTCGGGTTGCTTCTTGAAGGACATGCCCACCCAACAGGTGTTCAGACCAAGAGTTTGGGCCAAAAGCACCACTTTCTCGCCATAATAACCGAGTTTCACATCCTCTCCTTTGGGCCCAATGACGGCGATGTAATTACCGACGCCTTTGAAACCGCCGTATTTTGCCATGCCGCTGGCAAAAGCCTTAGGCTCGTTCGTGACCAACTGAAGGTGCTGTTGGCCTTGCGCATTGCATTCGTCAATCAAGGCCTGCAGCTGTGCAACCTTTTCAGGTTCGATGGGTTTTTCCAGGTATTGCCTCACCGAGTGGCGGGCAACGATAGCTTCTTGTAGTGTCATAATGGGTTCTATAGGAATAGATTGCAAAAGTACAATATTTTTTGAATTGAAGAACTCTGTTGCTGTTTGAGGCAGAAGAACTGATGCACTGCTTGATGGCTTCCTCGTTTTTTAGATGTGGGGCAAAGCTATTGTCCCGCATCTTTTTGTACTTTTGCACTTGCCATGAATAAAGCCTCAACAAATGAAGAACCTCGTCGCCCTCCGTCTACTTAACCAACAGCTGGTTGCGCCTCAGTTTAGCGACCCGGTCGAGGTTGTCGGCCATTTGGGTGCCATGCAGGCGCAGGAGTACCGCCTGATGCGGTGGGCGGTGGCAATGCGCACCAAGAAGCCATCGGCAAAGGCCTTCAAGGAGGCATACGACAGCGGACGCATCCTTCGTCTGCACTTGATGCGAGGCACCTGGCAACTGATTACGGCTGAAGACTATTGGCCGATGCTCGATCTTTGTGCATCCAAGGCTATCAAAGTCATCAAAGGATGGATGAGCAGCAACAAAATCAGCATTCCCGACGAGGAACTGATGCGAATCAGAGAAATCCTTATTGAGACGGCATCAGCGAATGGCAGCGTGACGAAGGAGGATTTCATGCAAGCCTTGGACGAGAAAGACATCAGGATGGACGACCACCGCCTCTCCTACCACATCCGTATGGCCGAACTTTCAGGTACGCTATGCAGCGGCGACCTGCTGCCGATGAAAGCCTCCTACGCGCTCACCACTGACAAGCTGAAACCTAAAGTGAAGATAGACCGCGATGAAGCCCTGATGCGTTTTACCCGCAAATACTTCCAAAGCCGACAACCTGCCACGCTGGAGGATTTCGTGTGGTGGTCGGGATTGAATGTCAGCGACTGCCGTAAGGGCATCGCGCTCTTGGGCGACACTCTCCATATAGAGCGTTGGAAAGGTCGGGATTTCTACCTGACCAACGATTGCCGCACACGTGGTTTCCGTAAAGGCCAATTCCTGCTGATTCCACCTTACGACGAGTACCTCATCGGCTACAAGAGTCGCGACATCGTGCTCTCACCCGAGCACCGCCACCGCGCCCACAACAACAGTGGCATATTCCAACCCATCATCACCTATGACGGCATCGTCTGCGGCAATTGGTCGCCCTTCAAAGAGGATTGTCGGGTAGAGTTTTTCGAAAGCAATTATGGCGTTGAAAATGTTCAAGAGGCTTGGAAAGTTTACAAAAGAGCAATGCTGAATTCCTGACACAGCTGCGTTTTTTTTGTACCTTTGCAGCCATGAACACCAGAGATACTCACCTATTGGAATTCGATGCGGTGATCCTGCAAAACGAAGGCATGGATGCTGCCTACGTGGAGGTGCCGTTCGACATCAAGGCGATGTTCGGCAAAGGCCGTTTGCTGGTTCACGCCACTTTCGACGGCATGCCCTATGACGGCCAAATCGTGAAAATGGGAACGCCGTGTTACATCATCGGTGTACGGAAGGACATCCGCAAACAGATTGGAAAGAGTTTCGGCGACCCAGTGCACGTGACTTTTTGTGAACGGGGTAAATAAGCAAAAGCATAAACCAAGGCTTTGGAAATATGAAATACTTCATCGTTGACGCATTCACCGACCAGCCTTTTGGAGGCAACCCTGCCGGAGTGGTTTTGCTCGATTCGGACGTTTTTCCGAAGGAGGAATTGATGTTGCAAATCGCCGCCGAACTACGCTATTCGGAAACGGCTTTCGTTAAAAGGCATTCCGCGCAGGAGTTCACCATCCGTTATTTCACTCCCAAAGCTGAAGTGGAACTGTGCGGTCATGCAACGGTTGCCTCGTTTTTCTTGCTGCATCAAAAAGGATTGGCCTTGGGGCCATGCCTCTGCCACACCAAAGCCGGTGACTTGCATATCGAGGCTAGCGAAAAAGTGATGATGCAAATGGCGAAGCCACGAATAGTCGCAACGATTGATGAAACCGAAGAAATCTATCAGGCTTTAGGCGTGAAGGATTACCATCCAACGATGCCTGTGCAAATCGTTTATGCCGGCTTGCCCGACCTCATGATTCCTTCGCCCGATGTGGCCACACTGCAAGCGCTCCAGCCCGACATGCAGGCTGTTTCAGAAATCACGAAACGACTCGAGGCCGTTAGTTTCCATGTTTTCGCCTTCGACAACGACGGTTACACGGCCCATGTCCGTGACTTTGCGCCTTTGTACGACATCCCTGAAGAGTCGGCGACGGGCACAGCCAATGCTTCACTGACCTATTATCTCCAACAGTGGGGCTGTCTAGGCAAAGAAGCGGAATGTGCCTTCATCCAAGGCGAGGCTATGGGGCGGCCTTCGGTGGTTGCCACAAGAATTCAAGCCGATGGAAATATCTTTGTCGGCGGCAAGGCGACTATTGTCGCTGAAGGGGTGTTTATGGAAGCATAAGTTGTTCTTTCAACAACTCCGCTGCGTCGGCTACGCAGCCAATTGCCTTTATCATGGCAAAAACCTTTTAGTCCCAATATCTGATGAACTGACTCTACCAAAATACCCATCAATGGGGATTTCATGGTTTCGTGAATGGCTGTTATTTTGCAACAGATTTTTGTCCTCCTGTACAAAGGAATGAATTTTGAGTTAGTTTTCAGATGCAGGGCGATGTTTTGTCCTGCATCTTTTTTTGTACTTTTGCAACCAAAACCAATTCAATATGAAAAAACTAGTATTTCTCGCAGTATTGGTGCTGATGATGGCTACGGGCTGCAACAACCAAAACAACAAGACCGCCCAAGTCGCGGAAACTGAACCTATAGTGGAACAAACCTGCGGCATTTATGACATCACCGTCAAAGACATCGACGGAAGCGATGTCTCATTGGCCAACTACAAAGGCAAGGTGCTACTCATCGTCAATGTGGCAAGCAAATGCGGACTGACCCCGCAGTATGAAGGCCTGGAAGCCTTGTATCTGAAATACAAGGACCAGGGGCTGGAAATTCTGGCTTTCCCATGCAACCAGTTTTTGGGCCAAGAGCCAGGCACCAACGATGAGATTCAGAGCTTCTGCTCGCTGACTTACAATGTCACCTTCCCGCTGTTCGACAAGATTGATGTCAACGGAGAGAATGAGAGTCCACTTTACACTTATCTGAAGGAACAAGCTCCTTTCCAAGGCTATCCTGAAGGCACCGAGGAGTTTGCGGCTATGCTTGACGAGATCCACCAAAAGACCGGCACAGGCTTCGACCAAGGCGACGCCATCCGTTGGAACTTCGGCAAGTTCCTCGTCTCCAAAGACGGCATGACCATCCTGCGATTCGAGCCGATGGTGACGCCCGATATGTTGGAGGAAGCCATTCAAGAGATGCTGAAATAAGCTTCAAAACTATGGGTATCACTATTGGCTTATTGATTCCCCTGTTCGGCACGATGCTCGGTGCAGCGTTTGTCTTCTTCATGAAGAAAGACATGTCTCCTCGCTTGCAAAAGTCGCTGTTAGGCTTCGCTTCGGGTGTGATGGTGGCCGCCTCGGTGTGGTCGCTTCTCATCCCGTCCATCGAAATGCGAGCGGAAAGTGGTGGCTGGTCGGTGTTGCCAGCCGCAATCGGATTCTTGGCTGGTGTCGGCTTCTTGCTGCTCTTGGACGAACTGACACCACACTTGCATCTTGGAGCCAATCAACCCGAAGGGCCACGTTCAAAACTCTCTCGCACAGCGATGTTGGCATTGGCAGTCACCATCCACAACTTGCCTGAGGGTATGGCGGTGGGTGTGGTGTTTGCCGCTGCCTCACAAGGTGCCGAAGGCATTACGTTGGCCAGTGCCGTGGCCGTCTCGCTCGGCATCGCCATCCAGAACATTCCCGAAGGTGCCATCATCTCCATGCCCATGTGTGCCGAAGGCAACAGCAAGGCGAAGTCTTTCCTTATCGGTAGCTTGAGTGGCATAGTGGAACCGTTAGGCGGGCTGTTGGTGGTGCTGTTGGCCGCATGGCTCACCCCTATCCTACCCTATATGCTCGCTTTTGCCGCTGGAGCCATGTGCTATGTGGTAGTTGAGGAACTAATCCCTGAAGCCTCGTCGGGCGAGCATTCCAATCTCAGCACCATCGGTTTCGCCATCGGCTTTGTTTTGATGATGGTGTTGGATGTGGTGATGGGGTGAAAATTGTGATTTGAGCCGTGGCTTTCGGGTTGCGGCTTTTTGTGTCTTCACCGCTGTTTCCGCCTGAACTCCAACATCGATTGCCCAGTGGCATTGCGGAAGAAACGGCAAAGGTAGGAAACGTTGTCGTAGTTCATCCGGGCGGCGATTTGCTCGACGGTGAGGTCGGTTTCGGCGAGGTAGTGTTTGAGTTCGTAAATGACGGCCTCGTTGATGAGGGCTTTGGTGGAGGTCTTCATCAGGCGATGGCAGACCTTGTTCAGATAATCTGGACTGATGCATAGCTCTGAAGCATAGAACCTAACGCTGCGCTCATTTTGGATGTGCTCGTTCAAAAGCGCGTTAAGGCGGTCGGGAATGCTCCAAACGGCTGATTTCTCATCGTGTTCCTCAGGAGGAAAGAGCTGGGCAATCCGTTGCTCAATAGCGATGAAGAGGTTGTGTAACTCGCTATAAACCATTTGCTGGCAGATTTCGCCGTCGAAAGTGTCGGTAATCCATTCCATCCGTCCAAACCATTCATCGACAAGCCTCCGCTCGGGGTTTTCAAGGGTGAGTATAGGATGCCTATAAAGGAAATCCCAAAACACGGGTGAGTTGAAGTTGACGGTGAAGTCGGCAATGGCGGGATCGCTCATTTCGACAAAACGGCAAGAGAAACGCATCGAAGCGTGTTCGATGGTGAATCGCGAATGGGTGAAAAGCGGCACCAGCATCCCACGACGGATGGCAACGGGCTGGAAATGCCAAGTGCCGATGGCACAGCCCTCGGTACATAGCAGCAGCGTACACCCACTTACGGGAACCACTTTGCGGAGCAATCCGTTGAAATCGGTCGTTCCGCAAACTGCAGAAGCGTTGCTGTTTGGGCTGAAAAATGACATATCAGCGGCAAAAATAGGTGTTTTTTACCAAAAACAAGTGGTTTTGGACTGAAAAGTGACATTAAAAGGCTGATTTGTTTGCCATCCGCCTGCAGCAAGCTCCGTAATTTTGCAGCTCGAAACATTACCTAGTATGAGCAACAAACCACAAGTGACCTTGGCTCCGTTGGAGCCCGACGACAAGGAGCAGTTCATCCTCGACAACCAAGAAGCATTCAAATATGGGGCTACGCAAGAATTCGGGATGCGTGACGACCACTACGAGGAAGACGACGAAATCATCTCCCGCGAAACCATCGCGCAGTCCATTGATAACGGAGAGGCCTATCGAATCCTATTGGATGGGGAAAAGGTGGGCGGCGTGGTGCTGCGCATAGATGGCGATTGCGGCGAGTTGGAGTTGCTGTTCGTCTCACCCACCACCCATAGCAAGGGTATCGGCTATGCTGCCTGGTGCGCTGTGGAGCAGATGCATCCCGAGGTACGGGTGTGGGAGACCGTAACCCCCTATTTCGAGAAGCGCAACATTCACTTCTACGTCAACAAATGTGGTTTCCACATCGTGGAGTTTTTCACCAAGCACCACCCCGACCCGCGAATGCCACAGGAAGAGGCTGGCCCCGAAATGGATGATGATGAAATGTTTAGGTTTCAGAAAGTGATAAGAAAATAATATGAAAAAATACCTCCTGATCATCATCCCGTTGCTGATGCTCTCATGCGCATCAAGCCACCAACAAGAAAGCGATCTTGACGAGCCACAAAGCCATGAATTGCTGACCATCTCCGCTCGCGATTTCGAGATAAATACCGAATATGCAGCCACCATCAAGGGTTTGCAGGACATCAGCGTCATTCCACGCATCGAAGGCTATCTGCAAGGCATCTATGTGAAAGAAGGCGACCGCGTAAAGGCTGGCCAATTGCTGTTCCGCATCGACGATGCCGTTTGGAGAGCCGCTGTGACGGAAGCCTCGGCCAATGTGCAGCAGATGAGCGCGGCTTTGGAAAAGGCAGATTTGGAGTTTGAAGGCAAGCAGAAACTCCACGAACAAAGCGTCATCTCCGACTACGAACTGGCTGCAGTCAAAAGCGACCTTGCGGTAGCCAAAGCCAACCTTTCAGCGGCACAGGCTTCACTTACTTCCGCACGAAATAACCTCAGCTATACCGAGTTGCGAAGCCCGTCGGACGGAGTCGTCGGCAGAATACCCTATCGCAAGGGCGATTATGTCAGTCCTTCAATTGAATACGGCCTAACCCGCATCTCCGAAAATGGTCAAATGCGTGTGTATTTTTCCATGACCGAAGCCAAAATCATGGAATATCTGTCGGAATACAAAAGCCTCACTGCTGCCATCGATGCGATGCCCGAGTTGCGGCTGCAGTTCTCTAACGGACAGTTTTACGAACGCACGGGGCGCGTGGAGAGCATTAGCGGCATCATCGACGAGCAGACTGGTGCAGTGTCGGTGTGTGCCTTGTTCAACAATCCCAACGGCATCCTGCTCAGTGGCGGTACGGCAAAAATCGTTATGCCCACGATACACGCCAATGCCATCGTGATTCCGCAGGAAGCCACTTACAGCATCCAAGACAAGGTGTATGTGATGAAGGTGGTTGACGGCAAAGCGGTCTCCACCATCATCCAGGTGGAAGGCCGAAACAACGGCAAAGACTATGTGGTGACGGATGGACTTTCGGTCGGTGATGTGATCATTGCTAAAGGTTCTGGATTTGTTCAAGAAGGAGCAATGGTTGTTGAGCGTTGAATTTTGTTGAACTGTTGAATTGTTGCATCCAAACAACAATTAAACGATTCAACAACTAACAATTAAACAAAAACACAATGAAAACAAAGATATTTATCGATAGGCCTTTGCTCTCGATGGTGATCAGTTTCATCATCGTGGCATTGGGTGTGATAGCGCTCACTTCACTGCCCGTGGAGCGTTATCCCGACATCGCACCGCCAGCCATCAATGTGTGGGCCAGTTATCCGGGCGCGAGTGCCGAAACGGTTCTGAAGAGTGTGGTGACACCCTTGGAGGAAGCCATCAACGGTGTGGACGGAATGACTTACATGAAGTCGTCGGCGAGCAACGGCTCGGGCAGCATCACCGTGTTTTTCGAACAGGGTGCTAATGCCGATATGGCCGCCGTTAACGTACAGAACCGCGTCATCCAGGCACAAGCACAACTGCCTGCCGAGGTGCTGCAAATCGGCGTTTCAACTGAGAAGCAGCAGCCTGGTCAGCTCCGCATCATCGCCTTGGAAAGTCCCAACGGCACATACGATGAGAACTTTTTGAGCAACTATTTTTATAACAACCTGCGTCCCGCTATCCTCCGCATCAAAGGTGTGGGTAAGGTGGAAGTGTGGGGCTCACAATACGCCCTGCGCATCTGGCTCAAGCCTGACGCAATGGCTCGCTACAAGCTGATGCCCAGCGACATCAGTGCCGTGCTGGCAGAACAGAATATCGAGACCTCGGTGGGCGCACTGGGCCAGAATTCCGACAATGTGTTTCAATATGTCTTGCGCTACACGGGACGCAAAACGGAAGTCTCTGAGTTTGAGAACCTCGTGATTGCCTCACTCCCCACAGGCGAGGAGCTGCATCTCAAAGACGTGGCCGACATCGAGTTGGGGCAGTCGGACTACGACTATGCCAATAGCATCAACAGCCACCCAGGCGTGATGGGTTCCGTGCATCAGGTGGCAGGCTCCAACGCCACAAAAATCAACCTCGCCATCGACAAACTGCTCGACGAGGTGAGCCAAAAGCTGCCCAAAGACATCAAGATTGTCACCTTCGACAATACCAACGACTTCCTGTTTGCCTCCATCCGCGAGGTCATCATCACCCTGCTGATTGCCATGGTGTTGGTGCTGGTGGTCGTGTTCCTTTTTTTGCAGGACTTCCGCGCCACCTTAATACCTGCACTTGGCATCCTCGTGTCGCTCATCGGCACCTTTGCCTTCATGAAGGTGGCCGGCTTCTCCGTCAACCTGCTGACGCTCTTTGCCTTGGTGTTGGTCATCGGTACCGTCGTTGACGACTCCATCGTGGTGGTGGAAGCCGTGAAAGCCAACTTCGATGCAGGCTACAACTCGGCCTACAAAGCCGCTGTCGATGCCATGAAAGGGCTGTCGGTGACCCTATTCACCACCACTTTGGTGTTCATGGTCATCTTCATCCCTGTGTCGTTCATGGGCGGCACCACAGGCATCTTCTTCAAACAATTTGGCCTGACGATGGCGGTGGCCGTGGGCATCTCGTTCATCAATGCTTTGACCCTTGCACCCGCCCTATGTGCGCTGCTTCTGAAACCTTCGGGAAGTTCAAGCACCTACACCGAAAAGGTCACCAAGGCCTACAATACAGCATTTCAGGCTTTACTGGGACACTATCTGAACGTGCTGAAGCGTATCTTCAAACGGAAGAAGTTGATGGCTGTCAGCGTGGTGGCTGCATTGGCATTGGTGGTGCTGTTCCTTAAAATCATCCCCACGGGTTTTGTGCCCAACGAGGATGTGGGAACACTCTTCGTGGAAATCACAGCACCTTCGGGCTACACCATGGAGAAGACTCGTGGCATCATGGACCGTGCCTGCGAGCAGATCCAGCAACTGCCTGCCGTTGAGTCGGTAGGGGGCGTGGTTGGCGTGGGAGCAGGCAGCAACGGCGCTTCCATCTTCGTGCAGCTCAAACCTTGGAAACAACGCCGTGGACGCAACAACACCTCCACCGCCGTGATGGAACAAATCAGTGAAATGATGGCCCAAGAGCGCGAGGCGCAGGCTTTTGTCATGGAACCCGGCATGATTGAGGGCTATGGCGGTGGCAGCGGATTCGAGTTCTCCGTGCAAGACCGCAACGGAACCGACATCCGCACCTTGAAAGCCATCACTGACCGCTTTGTGGAGAAACTGACCGAACGTCCCGAAATCGGCGAGGTCTATTCGAACTACGATGTCAACTATCCGCAATACAAAGTGGAGGTGGATGTGTCGCACTGCAAGCGGGCGGGCATTTCCCCTGCTACGGTGCTCAACGAGTTGGGTGCCTATTTGGGCGGCGACTACATCTCCAATTTCAACAAATATAACAAGGTGTATCAGGTCAGTTTGCAGTTACGTCCCTCCGACCGCACCACGCCCGAGACGTTGGACAACCTGTTTGTCCGCTCTGAATCGGGAGCGATGCTGCCCATCAGCCAGTTTGTGACGCTCACCAAGGAGTACATGCCGCAGTCGCTGAGCAGTTTCAACATGTTCAGCAGCATCGATGTGTCAGGCAATGTGGCCCAAGGCAGCAGCACCGGAAAGGCCATCAGTGCCATCCAAAAGTTGGCCGCGCAGGAACTTCCCGTCGGCTACAGCATCGAGTTTGACGGCATCACCCGCGAGGAGAGCCAGCAGGGCAATCGCGTCATCATCATCTTCATCATCTGCTTAGTGTTTGTCTATTTGGTGATGGTGGCCCTATACGAGAGTCTCTTCATCCCCTTGGCGGTGATGTTGGCCGTGCCTTTCGGCATGGTGGGCAGTCTGCTCTTCGCCAAGCTCTTCGGGGTGGAAAACAACATCTATTTCCAAGTGGGCATCATCATGCTGATGGGTTTGCTGGCCAAAACCGCCATCCTCCTCACCGAGTATGCTTCGCAAAACCGTCGTGAGGGTCTGTCCATCGCCGATTCGGCTTTCGTCAGTGCGAAGATGCGTCTGCGTCCCGTGCTGATGACTTCGCTCACCATGATTTTCGGCATGTTGCCTTTGATGTTCGCCAATGGCGTGGGAGCCAACGGCAGCCGCACCATCGGCGTGTGCCTCGTGGGCGGTATGTTGTTCGGCACCTTGGGACTGCTGCTCACCGTGCCAAGCTTGTTTACGATTTTCCAGAAGATTCAAGAACGGTTCAAACCGATGGAAAAGAAGGAGAAATTGTCATGAAAAGGATTGTGTTATTATTCGTTATAGCCATCGGGGCGAAAATGCTGGCTGCCCAAACTTGGCAACAAACCTTTCCCGATTCACTATTGCAAAGCTATATCAGCGAGGCCTTGGAAAACAACAGCGACCTGCGGACGGCACAACTGTCGTTGGAGCAGTCGGAAGCGATGCTGAAACAGGCACGGTTGAGTTATCTGCCCGCGTTTTCGTTGGCCCCTTCGGGTACGGTCTCCAAAACGCAAAACGCCTCAGCGACCTATACCTACGAGTTGCCATTGACGATGAACTGGGAGCTGAGCTTCGGTGGTAAGCGGCATCATCAGAAAGCGATGGCCATTGCAGAGTTGGAAAAAGACTCGGCACAGCTGGAATATGCACAGATTCAACTGGTTGCCGAGGTAGCCAACGCCTACTACACCTTGGTGATGCTCGACAGGCAGTATGCCATCACGCAAGAGGGCATCCGCGTCCAGGAGGAGAACTTGCGAGTGCTTCGTGCACTGAAGGAAGTCGGACAGCAGAACGAAGCCGCCGTCAGCCAAGCGGAAGCTTCCTATCAAGGCGTGCTAGCCACTTTGCCCATGCTCGAAGCACAGATACTCAAGGCGGAGAGTGCGCTTTGCCTATTGCTCAACCGCCAACCAGATGTTATTGCACGAGCCTCTTGGGAAGAGGTGAAAGGCATCGTTATGGACACAGAGCGTGCCGTTCCATTGGAAGCGTTGGCCTTTCGTCCCGATGTACTGGCGGCTGAATGCCAATTGAGGGCTTCGTTCAGCAATGTTGGGGTGGCACGGTCGGAGTTCTATCCTACCTTGAGCATCAGCGGGAGTGCCGGATGGACCCACAACGGTGTGACCATCAATCCCTACCAGATACTTCTCAATGCCATCAGCTCGTTGACGCAGCCCTTATTTACCCAAGGGCGACTGAAAGCCAACCTGAGTGTGGCACAATCACAGCAGGAACAGGCGCAGATTGCCTTTGAAAAGGCTTTGCTTGTGGCAGGTGGCGAGGTGCGTGACGCACTGGCCGACTGTCAGGCTTGCAGCATCCGCGAAGAGGCACGCACCAAGCAGGTGGAAGCCGCCCAACAAGCTTACGAGAACAGCCGTTTGACCATGCAGTATGCCAACACCAGTTATTTGGAGGTGCTCATCGCCCAAAGTGCCTGGCTCGACGCCCAGCTGCAACAGACGGCCGACTGGTTGGAGGGTCAGCAGAGCAGGATTAGTCTTTTTAAGGCGGTTTGTGGAGGGATAGAGTGATTGGGGATTGTTTTATTTACAACCCGAGTTTTAATCCCCCCGAATTCGAGGGAATTAAAAACATAGCTGGACTTAATCGTTTCATCCTGTCAGTAAAGCAATGGATTGAAAAAACCAATGCCATCGGCATTATCGCAAAAGCAGGTAGGTATGGTGGAACATACGCCCACAAGGATCTTGCGTTTGAATTTGCCTCATGGGTTTCGCCTCAATTCAAGCTATACCTTTTGAGAGAATTCCAACGGCTTAAAGAAGAAGAGCAGAAACAGCTTGGTTGGTCGGCAAAGCGCGAACTCTCGAAAATCAACTATCACATTCACACGGATGCCATCAAGCAGAATTTGATTCCTATGGAATTGACC
>CAJOIS010000040.1 GCA_905234645.1 uncultured Bacteroidales bacterium
GGTGACGTTCCAGTCGATGTTGCGGATGTCGTCGCCGTACTCGTACTCACGCACCTCGCTGAAGGTCATACCACGCCCCTTGAAGGCGCTGTGGTACTGACCCGAGAAGATGTGGTTCGATAGGCCTCGCGTCTTGATTTCGATTTTGCGGACTTTCTTGAATATTTCTGTTGATTCCATATTGATCACAATGGCGGGCGGACACGCAGGTCCGCCCCTACGGATTATTACGGATTACGGGACCTCGACGGTATTCA
Organism: uncultured Bacteroidales bacterium; assembly: GCA_905234645.1. Lineage (GTDB taxonomy): Bacteria > Bacteroidota > Bacteroidia > Bacteroidales > F082 > Limimorpha. Next base: position 258 of record CAJOIS010000040.1, read on the forward strand.
GGATTTCGTTGATAATTTCTTCGGTGGTGATGTTTTCGGCCTCGGCCTCGTAGGTCAAACCGATACGGTGGCGCATCACATCGGGGGCCACGGCACGGATGTCCTCGGGGATGACATAGCCACGGTGCTTGATGAAGGCGTAGGCCTTGGCTGCCAGTGCCAGGTTGATGGTGGCACGCGGCGAGCCGCCGTAGCTGATCATGTTGGCGAACTTCTTCAGCTTGTATTCGGAGGGATAACGTGAGGCGAAGACGATGTCGGTGATGTAGTTCTCAATCTTTTCATCGAGATAGATCTCGCGGCACACCTCGCGGGCACGGATGATGTCTTCGGGCTTCACCACGGCGTTGATCTTGGCACCAGCGGTGGCAATCTGCTGACGCAGAATCAGTTTCTCCTCCTCTTTCTTGGGGTAGTTGATGATGACCTTCAGCATGAAACGGTCTACCTGTGCCTCAGGCAGCGGATAGGTACCTTCCTGCTCGATGGGGTTTTGGGTTGCCATCACGAGGAAAGGATCCGGCAACTTGAAGGTCTCGTCGCCGATGGTCACCTGATGCTCCTGCATGGCTTCGAGCAAGGCACTCTGCACCTTGGCAGGCGAACGGTTGATTTCATCTGCCAAAACGAAATTGGCAAAGATGGGGCCACGACGCACCACAAATTCCTCCTTCTTTTGGCTGTAGATCAGCGTGCCGATAAGGTCGGCTGGCAACAGGTCGGGAGTGAATTGGATGCGGGAAAAGTCAGCATCGATGGCACTGGCCATCGACTTGATGGCCAAAGTCTTGGCCAGACCCGGGACACCTTCAAGAAGGATGTGGCCGTTGGCCAGCAAGCCGATTAAAAGGCGTTCGGTCATCTGTTTCTGTCCGACGATGACCTTGTTCATTTCGAGGTTGATGAGGTCGAGGAATTGACTCTCACGTTGGATTTTTTCGTTCAGTTCACGGATGTCAGTTTCTATCATTGTGTCAGTTGTTTAGTTGTCAGTTGTATAGTTTTTGACGTCTGTCAAAAAGCGTGCAAAAATAGTGAGTATTCAGGTTGGATAACTCCTATTTAATAAATTTATTGCGAAAAATCACCCATATTTTTCTAATTTTGCAGCATAAACAAAAGGAATTATGATTCGCAAAATTTATAAATTCGGCGGCGCGTCGGTGAAGGATGCCGATGCCGTGCGCAATTTGGCACAAATTGTCAGTCAGCACAAGGACGAGGATATCTTGCTGGTGGTCTCCGCCATGGGCAAGACGACCAACATGCTCGAGAAGGTGTTGGCCAATTTCCGTGAACACGACGGCCAACTTGGCATGGAAGCCCTACACGAGGTCATCTCCTATCACGACGGCATCATCAACGGACTCTTCGGCGAAGCTGCCAACCCCGAGTTTGGGGAGAACATCGCCGGACTCTTCATTGAACTGTGGGAGAAACTGCAGAAGACCGACACGCCCTACAACTACCAATATGACCAGACCGTTTGCTACGGCGAACTCATCTCCACTAGCATCATCCATGAATACCTCAACAAATGCGAGATTCCTACACGATGGCTCGATGCCCGAAAATATGTCATTGCCGAAGACGAGGCCCGCTTCCGCGCCGCCAACCCTGATTGGGATGAGACACGCCTGAGAATCAGCAAACTGAACGACGAGCATATCCGTGGTATCGTATGCCTGACACAAGGTTTCATCGGCGGGACTGCCGACGGCAAGCACAGTGTCACCCTGGGTCGCGAAGGGTCCGACTTCACCGCAGCCATCTTCGCCAACTGCCTCGACGCCGAAGAGGTCACCATCTGGAAGGATGTCGACGGCCTGCTCAACGCCGACCCGAAACGCTTCGCCGACACGGTGAAGATCCCGCATATCCCCTACTCCGAAGCCATCGAGTTGGCTTTCTATGGTGCCACCATCATCCACCCCAAGACCATCAAGCCACTACAAAACAAGGGGATAACGCTTAAGGTGCAGTCGTTCCTCAACCCCGACCACGAGCCTACCCTCATCGATGGCGGACACAAGAAAAACGACGAGAGCATTCCCTCATATATCGTCAAGGACAACCAAACGCTGGTCTCCATCTCGCCGCGCGACTACTCGTTCATGGAAGAACGCAACCTGAAGACCATCTTCGCCGTTTGCGCCGACCTGAACATCCATGCCAACATGATCCAGACCTCCGCCTTGATGCTTTCGTTCTGCTTCGACAGCAACGAGCAGAAACTGGAGCAACTGAGGGCCAGCCTTAAAGCCGATTTCAGCGTCAAGTACAACGAAGGCTTGCAGTTGTTCACAATCAGGCATTATCAAGAGGGATTGGAAAACGACTTCATCAAGGGCAAGAAAATCCTCGTGAAGCAAAGCAGCCGTAGCACGATGCAGTTTGTGCTATCTATTGAAACGGCTTAACCATGCATTTCATTCCTATCCAGTCTCCTATGTCATTCCGTGCGAATGCTTGTGCGGAAGAAAGGAATCTATAGGAGGCGGCTTGCAAAGCTAAACCTTTTTGGACGGCTTCGAAAACCATATAACCCATGCCCAACACCGCCAGCCACAGGGATGACATGGTTTCCGAAGCCTATGAATAACCGAAAGAGAAAAATTTTCATTTTTTTGATCAAAAACGCCTAAGTCTTGTCCACCTTTCTTTTGTTTTTCATAAATTTGCGGTCACTTTTTACGACTCAAAAATCATTTCTATATGTACAAAATCGAGAAACACCCTATTTTGGACATCCCGCAGGAAGACCTTGTGGAATTCCAATATGAAGGCAAGACCATCAAAGGTCAGCGGGGCAAGACCATCGCCGCCGCCCTTCATCAAGCTGGCTATCCCATCCACAGCCACAGCATCGCTGGTCGCAACCGTTCACTGGAATGCGGCATCGGCAAGTGCGGTGCCTGCGAGATGCTGGTCGACGGCAAGATTCGCCGTATCTGCATCACCAAAGTCGACGGCGTGAAGGAAGTCCGCGAGATTCCCAAGGGCTACCAGCCCGAGCCTTCCGAGAACCCACAGCGTGAGGTGAAGATCTACAAGACCACCGTCGCCATCATCGGCGCGGGTCCTGCCGGTCTAGCCTGCCGTGAGAAACTCAACGAACTCGGCATCCCGAATATGGTCATCGACAATAACGCCACCATCGGCGGACAATTTAACATGCAGACCCACCAGTTCTTCTTCTTCGAGAAGGAGAAGAAATTCGGCGGCATGCGTGGCTTCGACATCGCTAAGACGCTGGCTGGCGACAACCACGAAGGCATCCTGCTGAACAACACCGTTTGGGACCTTTTAGAAGGCAAGCGCATCGCCCTGAAGAACGTCGTCACCCAGGAAATCAGCTATGTTGATGCTGAGCATCTCGTGGTGGCCACGGGTGCCGTGCCTTTCATGCCGACCTTCGAGAACGACGACGTGCCAGGTGTCTACACCGCCGCCGTGTTCCAGAAGATGATGAACCAGGAGCACACGCTGCTGGGCAAGAAAGTCCTCACCGTGGGCGCGGGCAACATCGGCTACCTGACCTCATACCAAGGCATGCAGGCTGGCGCGACCATCAAGGCCATCATCGAAGGCATGGACCACGAGGGTGGCTTCCCCGTGCAAGCCAACCGTGTGCGCCGTCTGGGCATCCCGATCATGACCTCACATGTGCTGCTGAAGGCCATCCCGAACAAGGACCACACCGGCATCGTGGGTGCCGTCATCGCCGAATGCAAGAACTTCAAGCCCATCCCTGGCACCGAGAAGATCATCGACGACATCGACATCATCAACATCTGCACCGGCCTCGTCCCCGACGACCAGATCCTCAGCAAGGGCAAGCAGGTCTTCGGCCTCAACACCTACGGCTGCGGCGATGCCGTCCGCATCGGTGAAGGCACCAGTGCCGTGCTGCGTGGCAAGCAAGCCGCCTTCGAGGTGGCCCAAAACCTCGGCGTGCGCTACAACTACGACGAATATCTCGAGGTTTCGAGACAATATATCGACTCACAACAACGTCCCGTCCGCATCTTGGAAGAGCCCAACTTGCCCGACGAAGACCGTATGTATGCCAAGCCTTTCGTGCAGATGGACTGCCTTTATGGCTTCGCCTGCAACCCCTGCTCGTTCAGCTGCCCACAAGGTGCCATCACCAAGGCCTCGACCAACACCGTGCCTGTGGTGGACTACAACAAGTGCATCGGCTGCATGCAGTGCGTCAACCACTGCCCGGGCTTGGCCATCTTCGGCTACGACCTCAACAAGAACGTGCTCTTCCTGCCCGTCGAATATGACGTGGAAGAAGGCAAGGAGGTCTATCTCATCGACAACAACGGCAAGATCCTCTGCGAAGGCACCATCGAAAAGGTGATGCGCAAGGAAAACAAGACCCACGTGGTGCGCGTGAAGGCCGATAGCACCAAGTGGAGAACGGAGTTCCCCATGATGACCGAAATCAAGGGCTTCATCTTGAAGGAGCGCTATCCGAAACCCATCGTGTTCAAGCCCAACACCGAGCCCGTGTTGACCGAAGACGCCTACGTCTGCCATTGCGAGGACGTGGACTTGAAGACCATCCTCAAGGCCGTCGGCAACCGCAAGTTCATCTCGGTGGACGAGCTGAAGCACATCACCCGCATGGGCATGGGCCCCTGCCGTGGCAAGCGTTGCGTGTCGCGCGCCAAGCAGATCCTGCGCGGCTATGGCATCGAGGTGGTGGGCGAATCGTCGCCGCGCGCTCCTCTGGCCAACCAGGTCACCTTGGGCGATGTCTACAACCCGAAGTCGCATGAGACCTTCGTGTTCCAGACGGGCAACGACGTGAAGAAAGAACGCATCGAAGTACTCATCGCCGGCGGTGGCATCGCGGGTAGCGGCGCTTTCCGTTACTTCGCCGAGGCAGGCAAGAAACCCGTGTTGGTCAACTACGACCGAGGCTCCTCGTGGCGCTGCATCGCAGGTGGTCGTCCGGCCTTCTCGAACCCCGACATCGCCGACATCGCCAACCACAACCTTGAAATCTTCAAGGAGATCCAAAAGGTACATAACATCGACTTCAAGCTGACGCGCTATGTGAACCTCGTCCACGACGACGCCACCTACAAGGCCCTTGACGCCTCGCGTGCCTGGAGCGACGCCTACATGATCGAAAAGAAGGACTTCCGCAAGGAGATTTCGCCGCTGTGGAACATGGACAGCAACGTCTACAGCCACGCCTTGATCTCGAAGAACTGCTGGCAGGCCACACCCGGCCGCACCATCGACTACATCCGTGGCATCGCCATCGAACACGGTGGCCGTCTGATGGAAGACTGTGAGCTGGTCTTCGTGCAGAAGAAAGACGACAAGTACGTCGCCCTCGTCCGCACCCACGACAAGCAGTTTGTGGAGTTCACCTGCGACCACTTCGTCAACGCGATGGGCTGGGGTGCCGAGAAGTTTACCGACATGCTCGGCATCGACACGCAGCTCTATCCCGTGAAGCACCAGGCCTTCATCACGCGTCGTCTGCCCAACCTCGGTGCCAATGGAGACTCGCTCGACATGATCATCGACCGTCGTCACTACAAAGGCTTCAGCGCCGTCTACGGACAGCAGTTCCTGCATACGGGACAAGTCATCGGTTGCGCCTCGCCCGACTGCGACGCCTTCGAGGCCCGTCAGAACCTGAAGTACAACAGCAAGGAGTTCTTGGAGATTTGCAGCGAAGTCTTCGCCGACTGGATCCCGAACCTCGCCTCTGTGGGCTTCCACGCAGTGTGGGCCGGCTACTACATGGAGCCGCGCTACATCGTCGACCCCGAGGTCGGTATGCTCACCGGCTTGCGCGGCCACGGCTTCATGCTTGGCCAATACCTCGCCAAGATCTATGTGGACAAGTACCTCGGCAAGGAGGTGCCCAGCTACATGAAGGACCTCGCCTTGAGTGGCAAGGGCTTGAGCGAGAATGCGTTCAAGTAAAACGAAAAAAGGCCGCTACAAACGCAGCGGCCTTTTTTTAATTTATACGACATTACCACTCGATGCCGATACGCAGGGAGACGCCGGAGGGGCTGACCAACCTTTCGTTGTCTGTGTAATAGCCCAATTCCTCGTTGTATTCATAGGAATAAAGCCTAACCTTGTCGTAATAGGTACCAGCCACCATAACGCTGACGGCGAAGTCTTTCTTAGAGGCAAAGCGCACGCCGAATCCCAAGTCACCATAGGCACCAACCTTGTCGCCGACAAAAGAGCCAACACGTAAACTCAGCACCGGACTTACCGTCTTGTTATTCAGGAAGACATAGCGCATATTGGCATAAATCGGCACCAAGACGCAATCGCTGTTGAACTCGAAGCCGATGCCTATACCGGCATAAATATGATCCGCAAAATAGAAACCATGGGTAGTTGACAAATTGATGGTATTGGGCATCTCTTTGTCAAACACATGCCAGGTGTTACCATATTCCAGGAAGCCTTGATAGCCATTAGGAACACGTGTCTTTTGATCTTGTTCTTGAGCGAAGACGCTCACTGCCATGATAAGCATGACAACTGATAACAATACTTTTTTCATAGTTGAAAAATTTAGGTTTAAAAAACGTTTTCAATTCGGTTTACATAACGCCATCTTCAAAGTATTATTGCACGATGAATTTTTGCGCTATCCCGTTAATCACTACAAAAAACATGCCATTTGGCAAGGTTAGCATTGCAATCTGTTAGTTGATCAATCTTTCTGATTGCGTTCCTTGACGATTTCCTCCTGCTTGTCTTTCGGCGTCGGCATGTACTGGTGGAACTCCATTGAGTAGTTGGCGCGGCCCGAGGTAAGGTTGCGCAAAGCGGTGGCATAGCCGAACATCTCCATCAGCGGGACGAAGGCATCCAACTTCTGCGAGCCTTTACGGAAACGGCGCATTGCCTCGATGCGGCCACGGCGTTTGTTCACGTCACCCGTCACGTTTCCGATATAGTCGTCGGGCGTGTTGATCTCCACCTTCATCACAGGCTCAAGCAGCACAGGGCTGGCTTTCATGAAGGCCTGCTTGAAGCACATCTGGGCGCAGAGCTGGAAGGCCATGTCACTTGAGTCGACAGGGTGCGAACTACCATCGACGAGGACACACTTCACGTCCACGACGGGATAGCCTGCGAACGGACCTTTGTTCATGGCCGCAGCCAGACCCTTCTGCACCGAGGGGATGTATTCCTTCGGAATGACGCCGCCCTTGGTGATGTCGACGAACTCGAAGCCACCGCCCGGGTTAGGCTCGAAGCGGATGACGGTGTGGGCGAACTGGCCCTTACCGCCAGTCTGCTTCACATAGCGGTAGTTGCACTCGAACGGAGCGGTGATGGTCTCGCGGAACGACACCGAAGGCGCGCCCACCGTGACCGGCACCTTGAACTCTTCCTTCAGGCGGTCAACGATGATCTCCAAATGCAACTCGCCCATACCCGCAATAATGGTCTCTTCCGTTTCTTCGTCGAAATGGGCATGGAACGACGGGTCCTCGTTGCAGAGCTTAGCCAAGGCCTCGCTCAACTTGCTGCGGTTCTTCTTGTCATCCAGATTGACCTTCATCTCGATAACCGCAGGCGGTATATTGATGGATTCCAACAAGATAGGCTGGCTGTCATCGCAAAGCGTGTCGCCCGTCTTGGTGTATTTCATGCCCACGAGAGCCACGATTTCGCCAGCTCCAGCTTCGTTGATCTCCTCACGTTCCTTGGCCTTGATGCGGAAGATGCGGCCCACACGCTCGCTCTTCAGTTTGTTGGTGTTGTAGACACTCATGCCGTTCACCAGCTTGCCGCTGAAGATACGGATGAAGGTCTGCTGGCCCACATACGGGTCGTTGATGAGCTTGAAGGCCAAAGCCGCAAAGGGTTCATTTTCAGACGGGTTACGCTGGTAGGTCTTCTCCTCGTTGGCGGGGTCGTGAGCGATGACGGCGCCCAGGTCGTTAGGCGAAGGCAGGTAGTCGACGACGGCATCCAGAAGGAGTTGGATACCTTTATTCTTATAGGCGGCGCCACAGAGCACCGGCACCATCATCAGTTTGATGGTGGCCTTGCGGATGGCGGCCATCAGTTTGTCGGTGGGGATCTCTTGGTCGTCGAGATAAAGCTCGGCGATCTCGTCGTCGAGGTCAGCGACTTTCTCGATGAGGTTGCGGCGGGCTTCCTGGGCCTGTTCCATCATGTGTTCCGGGATGGGACCCACGATGCGTTCCTTCTCGATAAAACGCACCGAGTTCATCTGCACCAGGTCGACCATGCCCTCGAAATCAGACTCCGCTCCGATGGGCAGATGCAGCGGCACAGCATTGGCGCCCAAATACTTATGCATCTGGTTGACGACCTCTTGGAAGTCGGCACCCGTGCGATCCATCTTGTTGACGAAAGCGATGCGGGGCACGCGGTATTTGTCGGCTTGGTTCCACACCGTCTCCGACTGGGGCTCCACGCCACCCACGGCGCAGAACACCGCCACCATGCCGTCAATGACACGCAGCGAGCGTTCCACCTCGACGGTGAAGTCGACGTGACCGGGAGTATCGATAAGGTTGATCTGATAGCCGTTCCAATGTGCGGTGATGGCCGCCGAAGCGATGGTGATGCCGCGCTCCTGCTCCTGTTTCATGAAGTCCATGGTGGCCTGGCCGTCGTGGGTCTCACCCACCTTACGGTTGACGCCCGTGAAGAACAGGATACGTTCCGAAACAGTAGTCTTTCCAGCATCGATATGAGCGGCGATACCGATGTTTCTCAATTTTGAAGTGTTTAAACTCATTATTTTATACTGATTTTCAATTCTTTACAAAAACGAATCGGCTTCCCGATTCGAGCGGCAAAGGTACGAAAAACCTTTCATCTGTGATTATTCCAAATCACTTTTTCCTAGATTGCAATCTTGACATAAGGTCTGCAAGTTCTCCATGACCGTTTCTCCTCCTTTTGACCATGGTTTGATGTGGTCGATATGCAACACAAGTCCTGGCGTTGACGATGGTGAACGACCACAAATGCAACATTTGAAACTGTCCCTCGCCATAACCTTAAAACGCATTCTAAGATTGACTTCTCTTTTTGTACGATGATGGATTCCCTTTTGTTCTTGTTGTTTCTCCTCCTGTAAAACAGTTTGATGTTGGGTTAAGCCATCGTCTTCAGTTCGGTCCGCATTAATGTACTCAACAAAAGCCTCTAATGCTTTTCGCCAACCACCAAACCGACGCAGAAATGTATTCCTCCCATAATTAAACTCTTTTCTATTAAAATCTGTGGCTAATGGTTGCCTACCTAGTTTAATCCAAACGCGTTCTATTTCTTGGAACAGTTCCTCATCACTATATTTTTGATTTGGTCCCGTCCTAAATGGCGTGCTTTCCAAACCCGAAGCAAACATAATAGCATCCCATGACTTATACTTTTTTACCTTTGAACCATGAGAATACTTGCCATATTTGGCATATTCTTCAATCGAAACATAATTTCGCCCCAATTGGGCCGCAACTGCTCGGACATCTTCAAAGAAATCATCATCTGACTCACAAAAGAGGTGTTTTTTTAAATGGCCTCTTTCAAGTTCCAATCCTGCTCTCTTCAATGCCTCATTCCATGAGCCAAACCGTAGAACAATTGTTCTACTTGCATACTTTCCATATTGCGAGTATTCTTTTTGCGTTATCGAAGGCTTTTGGTGTATACCGGCCACCCTCTTCAAATCTTCAATCAAATCCTCATCAGGAGTATTTCGATGATATTCATTAAGCACAAACTCCATGTCATTATGTATTAATCATTTGACAAACCGCCCAACTTTCTTAAACCCATTTCCGTCCACTCCCTCAACCAAATACGCTCCCGAAGCCCATTCCGAAACATCCAAGCGGACTTCCGAAACTCCGTTGGTTGAAACCGACTTGATGAGTTGCCCCGTCATGTTGTAAATGTTTATGGTCTGCATTCCTTCGGTTTCAATCGTTACAAATGACGAGGCAGGATTGGGATATATCTTCAAGGATTCCGTTTGGATTTGATTTTCAGCAACTCCCAATGGGTCAAAAGTGTCTTCGCCATCGGTGAGCCATTCGAGGCTGAAATTATAGAACACCGTCGAATAGCCCGAGGCACCCTCATAGGCTTCTTCAACATAGAGTCCGATAGTGCCGTCTGGCAGGATGCAGAGCGAAGAATAGGCCGAGCTATAAGGCACAATGCACTTCTTCACGGGCCAGGACTCGCCTTCGTCATAACTCACGTAGACCGTCACGTCGGTGCGTGAGTTGCCATAAGGAACGGAATGGAGCAGGCGGTTTCTGTCGTGACCTAGGTTTTCGGAGGTGTAACGAATCATGTCGCCGTTGCAGGCAGGAGCGGTGATGTCGTACCAAGTGGAAGTGGTGGGCTGCCAAGTCTCGCCGCCGTCCTCGGAGATGTTGTACCATCGGTTGCCCGCATGACGAATGCTCATCAGGATGCGGCCGTCAACCAACTCCGTAACTTTGGCCTCGTCGCCTGATGAAGAAGCGCGACCCGACACATGCCAAGTCTGGCCGTTGTCGTCGGAATAGACGGCGTGGTTGTAAAGCACCTGCTGCGTGTTCTCGCGGATGGCGGCCACGAAGATGATGCGCCCCGTGGAGGTACGCAAGCCATTGCCCGAGCCGAAGAATGAGGCGCGCCAGGTGCGTTGTTCAGGGACGATACAGTTGTCGCCAAAGATGAAATGAGTGATGTCTTCGGGTTCCGTCCAAGTCTGGCCATTGTCATAACTCCTTGAGATATAACTGCGGATGGGATTCGACGGGGTCGAGTTCCAGAGTCCAACTCCCCCCACGAAGGCCGCGATGAGACCGTTGTCGTCGTTGCTCCATGCCAAGGCGCAGTCACCGAAGCCATGGTTGACGCCCGTGCCCAAGGCTATGGTATAAGGCTCGCTCCAGGTGTGGCCGCCATCGGTGCTGCGGTTGCAGACGATGTCGATGTCCTGTGGCAGGTCGCCTTCGTTGTATTTGCGCTTGTCGGTGACCGCCACGATGCTACCGTCTTTCGCTGTGATGACAGCAGGAATGCGGTAATTCATAGAGTTATAATCACCAGGCTGCAACAACAACGTGTGGGCAAGGATGATTTCACGGCTACCTACGGGCGAAGGATTATTGAGTTCGTAAGTTTCTTCGGTGGTCGTAATCAATTTAAACGAAGCATCGATTACATTGCCTTCAGTGGCATTGTCGGCTACTTGTGCCGTAATCCAAAGGTAGTTAGTGCCAGAGATGAGGTTGCCTTCAAGGTTGCAAGTCAAGTCGCCCGAGGCAGGCTCGATGCTACCAAGTAATGTGGCATTTTCTGGATGACGCTCGTCAAAAGCATTGACAGTACCCGTTGAATATACCTTGATTTCCCTAATATCTCCCAAGTCCGTTGTCCCTTCAAGGTTCAGGACCATGGATTGCAGTCCGACCACGGCATTGTCGCCACCAAATGAAACCGCCGCTTTCAGCAACACTTCGTTCGGGTTGCTGCGACCCGTCAAGCGCGTGTCTTGGGTCAAAGTGACATTCAGGATTTCAGCGCCGCCAAAGTTGAAATTCACCATTTGACCGTTATGACCATGGCCTGACAAATCGGCTAATTGATTATTGTTAATGTTCGACGTGGAGAAGTCGTAGGCGGCAAGCAGGTTATCTTGCATTCATTATTATTCAAGTCAACGCCTATTTCATTGGCATCCAGCGCCATGTCATAGAAACGCACATTACCGAACGAGCCATTGCAATAGTTGGAAGGCTGTCCGCTGCTGTTACCCGCACCGATAAACACATCATGCGTGTTGGTCACCGCCCAGTCGTTCACTGCCGCAGCCCAAGCACTTTGCGTTTCGCCATTGTGGTAAATCCTAATCTCGTTGTTGGAACGGTCCACGACAAGGGCAAAGTGCATCCACTCCCCTGCCGGAACTGTCACGCCAGTATAGACCGACAAAGCATGGCCCGAAGTCGAGGTGGGCGTATTGAGCCCCAGCGACTGACCTGCGCTGCCCATGCCAAAGAACTCATACCCCGTTCGTTCACTGCCCGCACCTTGCACCGCCATGTCACGTTTACAGACGTAGCGTGGGAAACTGGTATAGGTCTCGTTACGCACCCATCCCGTAACAGTGAAACTTTGGTCGGCATCGATATTGAAGTCTTCGTGATGCGGAATAACCATATATTGGTCGGTGCCGTTAAAAGTGATGTAATGACCGGGTTGTGCGAAAGCAGTCATCGCAGCCGTCAACAGGACAGCTAGGGCAATTATCTTCTTCATGATAATAGAGGTGTTATCGGTTATACTGGCTACAAAACTAACAATAATTAGAAACACACACAACTTTTTCGTATTTTTGCTCGCAAATTATGCGCGACACGATTACCATACGAAAAGGCCTTGACATTCCCATCAACGGGGCGGCTGAACTGCGCCTCACCGATGCACGGAGCATCGCGACCTACGCCATGAAACCCACTGACTTTGTAGGTCTTACGCCGCGGTTGGTAGTTGAGGAAGGCGACAGTGTGCATGTGGGCAATGCCTTGTTTGTGGACAAACACGACGAGCGCATCCGCTTCACCTCGCCTATCGACGGACACGTGAAAGCCATTGTAAGGGGTGAGAAACGGAAACTGTTGGAGGTGGTGGTCGAAGCGAATTTCAAATCCCCTGGTTCGATGGGCTCGGATTACAAATCCTTGCCAACGATGACTTCTGACAACATCAAGGCGGCCATGCTGCAATGCGGCCTCTGGACCTCATTGCGCCAACGTCCTTTTGGGATCGTCGCCAACCCCGACGACACACCCAAAGCCATCTTCGTCAGCGCTTTCGACAGCGCACCCTTGGCACCTGATTTCGATTTCGTCATGCAGGGCAAAGAGGAATGGATGAAAAAAGGCCTCGAGGCCTTGACGCAATTGACAGGGGGGATGGTGCATGTATGTTGTAAACCAGATCAAAGGTTGGCAAAGGCACTAGATTGCTTCGTCGTTCCTCCTCGCAATGACGCAAAGCGGCAGCTACAAATTCACTATGTGAAAGGGATACATCCATCGGGAAACATCGGCACACAAATCGCCCATATCGACCCCATCAATAAAGGTGAGGTCGTCTGGACGATGAGCCTACAGGACGTGGCGGTATTGGGCGAATTGGTCATCACCGGCGTATACAATCCCGAGAAGGTTATCGCCGTTGCCGGACCCAACATCAAGAACCCGCATTATTACCGCGTGAAGACCGGGGCTTGTCTGGAAGAAATCACAAAGTCACAGTTGCCTAGCGAGGATAACCGCGTCATCTCAGGTGACATTCTGAGTGGCACTCAAATCGCCGCCAACGGTTTCCTCGGGGCTTATGACGACCTTGTGAGCATCATCCCCGAAGGCGACTACTACGACTTCATGGGCTGGCTGATGCCAGGCTTCAGGAAGTTTAGCTTTTCGCGGACTTTCCTCAGCGGCTTCCTGCCAAAGTTACTGAATTGGAAATTCGACACCAATACCCATGGCGACGAGCGTCCCTTGGTCTTCACGGGCAACTTCGAGCGGGTCTTCCCATTCGACATCTACCCCACCCAACTCATCAAGACCTGCATCGTCGGCGACATCGAGTTGATGGAAAATCTTGGCATTTACGAGGTTGAGCCCGAGGATTTTGCCCTTTGCGAGTTTATCGACACTTCCAAAACCGATATCCAAGCCATCATCCGTGAGGCGTTGGAGAAACTGAGAAAGGAGGCCATGTCATGAGTAAGAAGTTAGGTATGAGGAGTGAGGAGTATAAAGTGAAAAGTAATGCGTTTAAAGGACTGGCGAAGTGGTTTGAAACGCATGAGCCTAAAGGGAAATGGGCTTGGCTGGGAAGCACCTACGAGGCCTTCCACACATTTGCCTTCACGCCCAATCGGGTCACGAAGCGCGGCTGCCATGTGCGCGATGCCGTCGACCTGAAACGCGCTATGATTACCGTCGTCATTGCCCTTGCTCCCGCCATGCTCTTCGGCATGTGGAATATCGGTTACCAAACCTCACTTCATACTACGGATTGGCCTTACGAGCTGGGCACTGCAGCCAACTTCTTCTATTGTTTCTGGTTCGGCTTCCTGAGGATGCTACCCATGCTGGCGGTGTCGTATGTCGTTGGCTTAGGCATCGAATTTGCCTTTGCACAGATACGACATCACCAAGTGAACGAAGGCTTCCTCGTCACGGGATTTCTCATCCCGATGATTGTGCCCGTCACCACACCATTGTGGCAGCTTGCCCTCGCCACGGCCTTTGCCGTCATCATCGGTAAAGAGGTGTTTGGCGGCACAGGCATGAACTTCCTCAACCCCGCCTTGGTGGCCCGCGCCTTCCTGTTCTTCGCCTATCCCACGAGGATGTCGGGCGACGGTGTCTGGATTGCCGCCGACCTATGGGGCACCGATGCCATCACAGGCGCCACACCCTTGGGTGAGCTGGCCGCCGGACTGCAGCCCTCGGCCTCCGCTTTGGATATGCTTATCGGCACCACCCCTGGCTCCACCTGCGAGACATCGGTGATAGCGGTCGCACTCGGTGCGATCATCCTACTGATTACGGGCATTGCCAGTTGGCGCATCATGTTCTCCGTCATCCTTGGAGGCGGCCTCATGGGACTGCTATTCAACGCCATCGGCGCCAACGCATACATGCAACTGCCGTTCTACTACCATTACCTGATGGGCGGCTTCATGTTCGGCGCCGTCTTCATGGCCACCGACCCCGTCACGGCGGCACAGACCAACGTGGGCAAATGGATCTACGGCCTGCTCATCGGCATCCTCGCCGTAATGCTGCGTGTCATCAACCCCGCCTATCCCGAGGGCATGATGCTCGCCATCCTGCTGATGAATTGCTTCGCGCCGCTCATCGACCATTGCGTGATTTCAAGGAATATCGCCAAGCGTAAAAAACGCGCCATCATATCATCTAAAACCACCGCCCAATGAAAAAAGACATCAACAGCAACCGTCATATCTTCCTGTATGCCACTATCTTGATAGTGATTGTCGCCATCCTGCTCACGGTGACGGCCATATGGCTCCAGCCTTTCCAGAACCGCAACGCGAAGAACGAGAAGCGCATTAATATCCTTACCGCCGCAGGCATCCCCGATGTCAACGCCAAGAACGCGGCGCTGCTCTTCGAGAAACACTGCACGTCAGAGTTCCTCTTGGACGAGAACGGCAACCCGACGGAAGACAGCGAAGGCCTTCCCGTCTTTGTCATCGACCGCCAGACCAGCGTCATCCCCATGCAGGGCAACGGACTCTGGGGTCCCATCTGGGGCTACCTCGCCATCGCCGCTGACGGCAAGACCGTGGTGGGCGCCACGTTCGGCCACAAATCGGAGACCCCTGGCTTGGGTGGCGAGATCACCACGG
This sequence comes from uncultured Bacteroidales bacterium, assembly GCA_905234645.1. Classification (GTDB taxonomy): domain Bacteria; phylum Bacteroidota; class Bacteroidia; order Bacteroidales; family F082; genus Limimorpha. Next base: position 15,700 of record CAJOIS010000040.1, read on the forward strand.
AGAAATTCCAAGGCCAGTTCGCCGGAAAACAAATCATGGACAATGGCGACTTGGTTCCTGTTGAATTCGACGCCATCACAGGCGCCACAAAAACCTCAAACGGTGTTAAAGAAATGATTGACAGCACCTTGGAGAAGTATTCAGCGTATTTGAAGAGATTTGCTGAAAGAGGAGAATAAGTCATGTCCAACCTAAAGAAACTCGTCATAGAACCCCTGCGTAAGACCAACCCCGTCACCGTGCTGGTGCTGGGCATCTGCTCATGCCTTGCTGTGACGGCCCAGTTGAAGCCCGCCTTGGTGATGGGTGCCTCCGTGACGGTGGTGACGGCCCTCTCCAACCTCATCATCTCGCTGCTGCGCAAGGGCATCCCCAACCGCATCCGTATCATCGTGCAACTGGTGGTCGTGGCCACCTTGGTCATCTTGATCGACCAATTCTTGAAAGCCTTCGCCTATGACGTCAGCAAGCAACTCTCCGTGTATGTGGGTCTTATCATCACCAACTGTATCATCATGGGTCGTTTGGAAGCCTTTGCTCTGTCGCATGGCCCTTGGGAGTCGTTCTTAGACGGATTAGGTAATGGATTGGGCTACAGCTTGATCCTCGTCATCGTGGCTTTCTTCCGCGAATTGTTCGGCTCGGGAACGCTGTTAGGCTATCAAGTCATCCCGCAGTCGTTCTATGAAGCCGGTTATCAAAACAATGGTCTGATGATTCTGCCTCCCATGGCACTAATAGTTATGGGAATAATAATATGGATTAGTAATAAAGACGCGGGACACGGGACTGCGGGACGCGAGACAACCACACAAAAATAAAAACCACATAATAAATATGCAAGCATTTGAAGACTTACGGATTTGGCAAGATGCACAAAATATTGCTTTACAAATATATAGTTTGTTCAAAGACAATAAAGATTATGGCTTTCGAGACCAGATTCAAAGGGCTGCCATTCCCATATCGAACAACATAGCAGAAGGCTCCGAATACAACTCGGACAGAATTATGATACGCTATCTAAAAATCGCAAAAGGAAGTTGTGGAGAAGTAAGGAACATGCTATATCTATGTCCAAGAATTGGATACTGTAACGAAGAAACTGCCAAGGATTTAATCAACAAGTGCAAATCCTTATCTAGTTCAATAGGAGCCTTCATAGTATATTTAGAAAACAACAATCGTAACAACCAGTAAAACCCGTCTCGCGTCTCGTGTCTCGCAGTCTCGTGTCAAAACACCAACACTAATGGAACTCTTTAAACTATTTATTCGATCGGCCTTAATCGATAACATGATCTTCGCATACTTTTTGGGTATGTGCTCGTATCTTGCTGTTTCGAAGACCGTCAAGACCAGCGCGGGCTTGGGGTTGGCCGTGACGTTTGTATTGGTGGTGACTGTTCCTATCAACTACCTGGTCAACAAATACCTGCTGGCACCCGGGGCGTTGGCGTGGATCAGCCCGAAGCTGGCCACCGTCGATTTGAGTTTCCTGACCTACATCATATTCATCGCCATCATCGCCGCTATTGTTCAATTGTTGGAGATGGTGATCGAGACCTTCACTCCGACGTTGTATTCCGCCTTGGGCATCTTCCTGCCCTTGATAGCGGTCAACTGCGCCATCTTG
>CAJOIS010000041.1 GCA_905234645.1 uncultured Bacteroidales bacterium
CATGCACCCCACCACCTGGAAGGCCTCGGGCCACGTCGACGCCTTCAACGACCCGCTCATCGACAACCGCGACAGCAAGAAACGCTACCGCGCCGATGTTCTCGTCGAGGACTACATGGCCAAGATCGAAGAGAAGATTAATAAAGAGGTGGAGAAAGCCCGCAAGCGCTTCGGCGACGCCTTCAACGAAGAACAGTTTGTGACCACCAACCCGCGCGTGCTTGAACACAAGGCCAAGATCGAGGAAATCAGCCACCGCCTCTATGGCGCCATGGAGAAGAACGACCTAGACGCCATCAAGCAGCTCATCCTTGACTTGGAAATCGTCTGCCCCATCAGCGGCACCCGCAACTGGACCGACGTGCGTCAGTTCAACCTGATGTTTGCCACCAAGATGGGTAGCGTGGCCGACGGCTCCGACACGATTTACCTACGTCCCGAGACGGCACAGGGCATCTTCGTCAACTACCTCAACGTGCAGAAGACCGGCCGCATGAAGATCCCGTTCGGCATCGCCCAGACCGGCAAGGCCTTCCGTAATGAGATCGTGGCCCGTCAGTTCATCTTCCGCATGCGCGAGTTCGAGCAGATGGAGATGCAGTTCTTCGTACGTCCTGGCACAGAACTCGAATGGTTCCAACACTGGAAGCAGGAACGCCTCGCTTGGCACCTCTCATTGGGTCTGCCCGCCGAGAAATACCGCTTCCACGACCACGAGAAGCTGGCCCACTACGCCAACGCCGCCACCGACATCGAGTTCGACTTCCCCTTCGGCTTCAAGGAACTCGAAGGCATCCACAGCCGCACCGACTTCGACCTCTCGGCCCACCAAATATTCGGGCAAGAAACTCCAGTACTTCGACCCCGACACCAACGAGAGCTACACGCCTTACGTCATCGAGACCTCCATCGGCCTCGACCGCATGTTCCTCGCCATGTTCAGCAATGCCTTCACCGAGGAGAAGCTGGAAGACGGCTCGGAGCGCGTCGTGCTGAAACTACCGGCCATTTTGGCACCTTACAAAGTCGCCGTGCTGCCCTTGGTCAAGAAAGACGGTCTGCCGGAGAAGGCCCGCGAGATCATCGACTCGCTGAAGGCCGACTTCATGTGCCAGTACGAAGAGAAAGACTCCATCGGCAAGCGCTACCGTAGACAAGATGCCATCGGCACGCCGATGTGCGTCACCGTCGACAACGACACCTTGGTCGACAACTGTGTCACCGTGCGCGACCGCGACACGATGCAGCAGGTGCGCGTCCCGATCGACAACCTGCGCAGCATGATTTTCGACGAATTGAAGCCGAAGAAGTGATGGGATGCCCTAAAGGGCAGAAATTGATCAAAAATCTTGTTTTAAAATCTCTCAAAAATCAAATTTTGGGAGATTTTTTGTTTTGATTTTTGAAAGATTTAACTGCGTTGAATACTGCGTATTTCTTGCGAAGCAATTCCATAACACATAGACAGCCCCATAGACAACGGTTGGATTTCGATTTTGCAACAAATTGAAATCCAACCGTTTATTTTTTTTGTATCTTTGCGACATGATAGACAAGGCCTTTTAGGGGCTTGACAAGTTGTTTTTCGTTTTGAGAAATGCTATACTTTTGCATTGCAAACCTCAAAAACGATAAAAAACATAATGCCATGAAAAAGTTATTCGCAATTGTAGTATTGATGGCTTTGACCATGAATGGGTTTACACAGCAAATTCATTATGATTTTGCAGAAACTATCGAATCGGGGCAAACCTTGTACTTTCTGAAAAGAGACTATGCTCCACAAGAAGTATGGGTTACATATCCGTGTTTTCGGGATTACTATGCCAATGGAGACCACATAACCACATATTATTACGGGTTCGATAAACCAGCCGGAGACATGGTTATCCCTGCAACTATAACACACAATGACACGGTTTACACTGTAACCCGCATAGACTTCAGTGCTTTTTATGAATGTTCAGAAATTACTTCCGTTGTATTACCCAACACATTGACTTTCATCGGCCAACGGTCTTTTCTAAGTTGTCATGGCATCACTGGAGAAATAGTGATTCCTGATTCGGTAACTATCATAGGAACCAACGCGTTTTTTTATTGTAACAACATTACTTCTGTTGTATTTGGTAATAACTTAAGCGAGATTCGCAGTTACTCATTTGCCCAATGTTATTCATTGGAACATATTTCAAACTTTCCGGAATCACTAACAAAATTAGATGATGGAGCCTTTGACAGATGTGGTAACCTCTGTGATTCGGTCGTCATTCCACCTCTTGTCACAACAATAGGTGAACATGCCTTTGCAGGATGCAATATTCCTTCTGTGGTCATTTCAGAAGGTGTAACGACCATCGAAAGAGGGGCCTTCTCTTCCTGTCCAATAGGAGCACTCCATGTGCCATCCACCTTGGTTTCAATAAGTCCTGAAAACAACGCTTTCGGAGAAGGAGCTTTCCATAATTGCTCAAAACTTCAATCCATCACTGTTGACGAGGCTAACCCCATTTACGATAGCCGCGACAATTGCAACGCCTTGATTGAGACTGCCACAAACACTTTGCTCAAAGGATGCAAAAATACCATCATTCCAAACAACATATCCATAATTGGCCCCAAAGCATTTTTCTCAATTAACGAGTTAAACTCCATCACCATCCCAAACTCTGTAGAACAATTGGAAACAAGTGCTTTCGCTGGTTGTAATTCATTGACGACAATCATTTTACCATCAAACATAACATATATTGGCGTGGGTGCTTTGAATTGTTGTGGTTTAACTTCCATCGTAAGCAAGTCTCCCACCCCACCAACTGCCTATAATTCCCAGTGGGAATATGGATATGACAATAGTTTCATGGGAGTAAACCGTGACATTCCCATTTATATTCCTTTTGGAACCATAGATGCTTATACAATTGCCCCAGGTTGGGACTATTTCAACAATTTCATTGAGTCAGAGATGAACCTCGAAGGCGAATGGTACTACGAAATCCAAAACGACGACGGCACCATCACCTACCAGCACCTTGAATATGCCGCCGACACGACCATCGGCACCGAAAGGCCCAAAATCATCGTCCGCACCAACACCATCTACGACCGGGATGCAATTACCACCGAGGTAACACACGAATATGTCTTTGAGCGCGATGGAAAGGTGTACTGGTGGAACAAGGACTTGGAGGAATTCACCACCTTGTATGACTTTACGGCTGAGACTGGCGACGAATGGGAAATCAAAATCGGCTTGGAGAGTTTCACCATGCACGTGGACAGCGTGTGGTATCATGAATTCGACGGTCGGTCCTACCGTATCCTACATGTGAGTGATGCCGACGATCTCTTCACGGGCAACATCGTCTGCGGCATCGGCCACCTCACCAGCTTCTTCCCCGAGAAACTGATGAACCGAGGCAAAAACTACCGCGTGACTGGTTTGCGCTGTTATTGGGTCGAAGGAAACCTGATTTTCAAAATCCACCGCGATGACTGCGACGCCATCTATGCCGAACTGCATAACGGTATTAATGAAGACGGCCCTTCGACAGGCCCAGGGACCTTTGTTGTCTATCCTAATCCTGCAAATAACATCTTGTTTGTAGAGACGCGATTAATCGCGTCTCTACCAGACCAAACCTACCGCATCACCAACCTCATGGGACAAACCTTGCTCACTGGCAACATTTCGGCAGAGACCCAACAGATTGACATTGCCAAATTGCCAGCGGGGATGTATTTTATCAGCGTGGGCGGACAGACGGTGAAATTTGTTGTAAAATAAACCATTAAAAACCTAATACCATGAAAAAGTTATTCGCAATTGCATTAATGATGGCCTTGGCCACGAGCGGAATGTCTAAGGAGGTTCATTTCGATTTCTCCGTCACCAATTCGACGGGTTACGAAATCTATTACCGCATCACCAATGCAGACCTTCATCAAGTGGTGGTCACCTATCCATGCCAAAACGACGACAATTACTGGTGGGGTTACGACAAACCTGAAGGCAAACTCATCCTTATGGATACCATTTCTTATAATGGCGCAGATTACACCTTGGTCGGAATCGACGACCATGCTTTCTGCGGGTGCTCGGGTTTGCGGGGCACATTCGAATTCCCCGAGACCATTCAAACCATCGGCGCGGGTGCCTTCAAAGGATGCTCCAACCTGAGCGGCAATCTTGTCATCCCTAATGTTTTGACCCAAATTGAAGACGAAGCCTTTTCAGGTTGCGCTTCCTTTACGGGCAAACTCGTCCTCCCCGACTCCATCCAATACGTTGGCAACCAAGCATTTCTCAACTGTTCTGGTTTCAGAGGAATGATGATGCTTCCCGCCAGCTTGTCATTCATTGGAGAACAAGCCTTCAAAGGCGTAACCTCCATCAACTCCATCAGCATTAAGGCGAAAAACGTTCCGACAACTGCGGACAATGCCTTCGACGAAATCCCAACATGGATTACGGTCAACGTGCCTTACGACATGAAAGAAGCCTACCAAAATGCTCCTGGCTGGTCACGTTTTGCCAACAACACGGTTGAAAAATCCATTTGGACGGGCAATGCCGAGCCTTGGACAAAAGGCAACGGCACCACCGACGATCCTTACCTCATCGAGTCTGCCGAGAACTTGGCTTGGCTGGCCAAGTCGGTCAATGAAAGGTTGGATTTGGAAATTGGTACTGGATGGAGTATGGGTGGTGCATCATGGCCAGTTTATACATTCCATGATATGAACATCTATCAAGACACCTGTTTCCGTATGGTCATTGACATAGATTTGAATAAAGGATCTATAGCATGGGCATCTATTGGAAATACACATACCATCGATGAAAATCTATACAATGATGGAGAAATAAATGCACCACACTATCAATACTATCAAGGTTATTATTACACATATTTTTGTGGACAATTCGACGGGAACAGCCATGTCATCTCAAAAGCGCATTACGATTCCTCAAAAGAAAACATCGGGCTTTTCGGCATCATTAACAATGCCAAAGTGAGCAACCTGACCATTGATGATCTGCTTGCCCATCCTTACAATGGCTATACTATTGGAGGACTGGCAGCCAGAGCAAATAATTCGATCATATACAATTGTCACACAAGAGGGGAGATTTATAATAGTAATACTGGTGGTGGCATTGTAGGCATTGCCAACAAGTGCCGCATTGAACACTGCTCGGCTCAAATTGACTTTACTGGCTCTCGTGTAGGTGGTATTGCAGGCATTTTTGTTTGTGATTCTACAAAGATTTCCTCAGAAGGTGTATTGAATTGTAGTTATGTTGGCAATATTAATAGTGCCCCGTTTGTAGGTGGTATTGCGGGCTTATGCCGTAGCGTTTCAGAAGGTACGGGGAATGTTCGTATTGAGAATTGCTATAGTAGAGGCACTATAACGAAGAATTATGAATCCGATCTGGGTCAAAGTGTCAATACTACTGATAATAAATTGGGAGGAATTGTCGGCGAGGTGGAAAGCATTGACACCTTGTTCATCTTGAATTGTTACAGCAATGATACCATCACGAGTATCCCAGCCTATTATGGTAATGCCAAATACTATGCAGGAGGAATTCTAGCCACTGCGGATGTCACCACCACCCTTTACATCAAGAATTGCTACCACGCTGGTCCCATATCATCAAGAAACAAAGGCGGCATCCTTGCCCAAAACACCAATATGACCATCGTCAGAAACTGCTTTTTCGACAAAACCGTTGCCCCCAACGACGGCTTCGGCCTCCCGCTCGAAAGCGACTACATGAAAACCGAGACTTTCGTCCAACAGCTCAACAACGGCAGCTCGGTCTTCAAGATGGACACAGAACCCTACGAGAACGACGGCTATCCTGTTTTCGGCACCGATGGCCTCATCTTTGTGGGTGCGGAATGGTACTACCAAATCCAAAACGAGGATGGAAGCATCACCTATCAGCACCTGCAATGCGTGGGCGACACAACCATAGGCACTGAGCGACCGAAAATCATCGTACGCAGCAACACCATCTACGACCGCCACAACGAAACCTCAGTCACACACGAATACGTCTATGAAGAAAACGGCGTGGTCTATTGGTGGAACCAAACCTTGGGCAAATTCACAGTATTATATGATTTCAGTGCCGAAGTGGGCGACGAATGGACCATCGAGGTGGGCAACGAAACCATCGCCATAAAGGTCTATGCTGCGGAGGTGCAATACATCAATGGAATCCCATATAAGAAACTGACCATCGCCGACCCCAACGAGGCCTTCAGTGGGAACCTCTTGAGCACCATTGGCCATACCACAAGTTTCTTCCCTGAAAAACTGATGAACCGAGGCAAAGGCTTCCGCGTGGAGGGTTTGCGCTGCTATTGGCTCAATGGCGATTTGATTCTGAAAACCACCAACGACGACTGCGACGCCATCTACGCCGAATTGCACAATGGCATTAATGAGGACGGCCCTTCGACTGGCTCAGGGACCTTTGTTGTCTATCCTAATCCTACAAATAACATCCTGTTTGTAGAGACGCGATTAATCGCGTCTCTACCAGACCAGACCTATCGTATTATCAACCTGATGGGACAAACCTTGCTCACTGGCAACATTTCGGCAGAGACCCAACAGATTGACATTTCAACATTGCCCTCGGGCATGTATTTCATCAACGTGGGCGAAACAACACTGAAATTTGTGATACGATGAAAACAAAAACCGTAATCATAAGCATGTTTTTGTCGTTGGTAATCCTCACGGCCTGCCATGACGAGACCGGCTACTTCCGAAAGGCGGAGGCTGGCCTTGAACAAGGTCGCCAGCACATCGCCGACAAGCAGACGGAGGCCGCAGCACAAAGCTTGAGCCAAGCGCTCATCGCCATCGGCCGCTGCGACCCGACAAAGCCCGAGGTGCAACGCCTGAAAGGCCTAATCGAGGACAACCTCGGCTTCGCCTACTGGAAACACGAGCTGTTCGACGAAGCCCTGCCCCTCCACACCGACGCCGCACAACTGTTTCGCGCCTTTGGCAACGACACCTTGTTGATGAACGCCCTGCGCAATTGCGGTCGCACAGCGGCCTCAACGGGCGACATCGACGCTGCACAACAGCACTACGACGAAGCCTTGCAACTCGCCCAAAAATTGAACGACACAGCGATGGAGCGCGAACTGCTTTTGGACTCGAGCCTCGACGTGCTGATGGCAAAAGAAGACTATGGGCAGGTGATAGAACGTGTCGGCCAAGCCCTGGACGAAGGCGCCGATGCCGACGCTTGCCACTTGACCTTGGGCTTGGCACATTACTATCTGTCGCACGACAGCCTCGCCATCGTCCACCTCAACGAAGCCACCCGCAGCGACAAGGCGGGCGTCCGCATGTCGGCCTACCAGAGCCTCTATTACCTCCACCAGTTTGCCGGTGACTACCAGAAGGCCCTTGAATGTCACGAGCTGTTCAACGACAACATGATGCAGGCCGACCGCGAGCACCGCAGCGAACAGGTGCAGCGCATCAAGGCGGAATATGACCTGCAAATGCAGAAAAACAACCTCGAAGCCGAGCAGAAGCTGAAAAGCCTCTATCTCTACCTCATCCTTGGCGGCCTTGTCCTCGCTTTGGTCATCGTTTTACTGCTGCTGCGCCAAAAAACGCTGAATGCTCAGCTGAAAGCCGAGGAGATGAAGAACCAACTTGAGATGGAACTGAAGAAAAACAAGGTGTATGTGACCGCCCTCGCCCTCACCGAGCAAATCACAGCTTCCACCCTCGACTTCGACCTCAAGGAAAACGAATGGGACGACTTCGTGGAACTCATTGACAAAGTCTATGGCGACTTCACGAAAAGACTGACGGAAAAATACCCCACCCTCACCAAGAGCGACCTGCAAATCTGCTGCCTCACCAAACAAGGCTTCAGCAACCAAGTCATCTCCATCCTGATGAACCTGCAAACCAACAGCTATGCACGCCGCAAATCGCGCATCAAGCAGGAGAAGATGAATGGGTTGGAAGACGAGCGGAGTTTTGAGGAGATCATTAATGAATTTTGATTTTTTTGGGGTGTCGAGAAATGTAGATGCAATAATCCACACCACATATCTCACATTTTTTTATCTTTGCCGCAAAATAATAGCGTAATGAAGATAAAATGTGATTACTGCGGCGCGATGATTGACGAAACAAACGAGCGCTGCCCCAGTTGCGGCGCTCCGCTTTCGGGAGCCAATCGTACAGCCAACGAACAACCCAAGACCATCGAAGAACTTAAGGCATGGTACATCGCCCACCATCTGCCGCCCGAGGAGATAACCCGATTCTTCATCGGCAAGAACATCACCGAGCCGAAAGCATTTGGCATCTTTCGCGATGGCAACGGCGACTTTGTGGTCTACAAGAACAAAGCCAGCGGTGAACGTGCCGTACGCTATAAAGGCGCAGATGAAAAATATGCCGTCAACGAGCTGTACCAACGCCTGAAAGCCGAGATCGCCGACCAAAAAGGCAACCGCCCCGTGAGCAACGCCTACCAGCAGCCCCAACAAAAGAAGTCAAAGAAGAAAGGCTGCCTCATTGCCATCATCATCTTCGTCGTCTTGGCCATGTTAACCGCCATCTTCGACCACTCGGCTCCTAACGGCTACTACAACTACAAAGGCACGGAGTATTACCGACAAGGCTCTTCGTGGTATTACTACGACAAAGAACAAGACGATTGGCTCAAATCCTATGATGACCCCGACATCACGGACAAAAATGCCAAGGACTACAAAACCTACCACCAGTCGGGTAAATCCTTCGAAGAGTCCTGCTGGTACAACTCGGGCAGCCACAGCGACGACTCCAGCTGGGACAACGACTCCGACTGGGACAGCGGCAGCGACTCATGGGACAGCGGTAGCACCGACTGGGACTCTGACTGGTAACGAAAAACAAAGCACCCATGGAACCCCTTCATCTCGCCTACATACAAGCCGACCTCGTCTGGGAGGACAAGGCCGCCAACCTACAGCATTTCAGCGATTTGCTGCAACAAGTGCAGCCCGGCACAGACCTGATCCTCATGCCTGAAACCTTCACCACGGCTTTCCCCGTCGACCCGAAACGCTTCGCCGAGACGGAAGACGGCCCAACGATGGCTTGGCTGCGTGAACAAGCCAAGGCAAAAAACGCCGTCATCGCCACCACCTTCCCTATCGAAAAAGACGGACACTACTACAACAGCCTCGTCTGGATGCGCCCCGACGGCAGTTATGAGTTGTATTTCAAACGCCACACCTTCACCATGGGCGGCGAGGACAAGCTGGTGGAACGCGGTGAGCATCAACTTGTTGTGGAACTCAACGGTTGGCGCATCCGACCGATGGTATGCTACGACATCCGCTTCCCCGTGTGGGCACGCAACCGCTATAAAGACGGGCAATATGAATACGACCTGGGCTTCTATCTCGCCAACTTCCCCGATTCAAGGATGAACGTCTGGCACACGCTGCTGCAAGCCCGCGCCATCGAAAACCAAGCCTATTGGATTGGCGTAAACCGTGTCGGCGAGGATGCCCATGGCTTGCATTACAGCGGCGAGTCACAAGTCATCAACCCACGGGGCTTGGCCATCTCCAAGGCAGAGCCCTACCAAGAGGTCGTGCTGCATTGCACCCTCGACGGCGACAGCCTTGTGCGGTTTAGGGAGAAATTCCCTTTAGGACCCGATTGGGACAGATTTACAATAACCCAATAAAAACCAAAACATTCTAAAAGGGCAGACACACAGGTCTGCCCCCTACTCTCAACTCTCAACTAAAAATGCTGACCGTTTTCTCCGACGAATCCTATATGAAACAGGCCTATCAGGAGGCCCTGAAAGCCCTTGAGGCCGATGAAATCCCCATCGGGGCCGTGGTGGTGTGCAACAACAAAATCATCGCCCGCGCCCACAACCAGACTGAGACCCTCAACGACGTCACCGCCCATGCTGAAATGCTGGCCATCACTGCCGCCGCCAACGCCTTAGGCGCCAAATACCTGGACGAATGCACGCTCTATGTCACCCTGGAACCCTGTCCCATGTGCGCCGGAGCCTTGTGCCATGCCCACATCGGCAAGGTGGTCTGGGCGGCCGACGACCCCAAGAACGGCTTTTCTCGTTTTGGCAACATGCTGCACCCAAAAACGAAAACAGACACCGGCATAATGCATGATGAATGCCTGGCGCTGCTGACGGATTTCTTCAAAAAAAGAAGATAAAACAAGGCTTTTAAATGCATGTCATTCCTTCGTTGGGTTGTGCAGGCCTCAACAGATATGTCATCCCCGCGAAGGTATGTGGGCAAAGGCATGGGATCTAGAGCTGTTGAGGCCGTTAAATGAGATTTCACCTTTTGTACCGCCTCTTATAGATTGACTTCGTCGAATCTTCGATTTCCCGCTCACGCACTTTCCAACGCTGGAATGACATAAGAGACTGGCTGGAATGACATAGGCGGCTCAATCCTCCGAAATCTCACTCATCATGTTGCGGTAGGCCGAGAACACATTAGCCCGCGAGATGTAACCCAAATACTTCCCGCCTTGGATGACGGGGATGTTGTATTTACCCGATTTCTGGAATTTGTGCACGATCTCCTCCATCGGCTCCTCGGGGTGGATGATATAATCGGGCAGGACAGCGAAATTCTGTATCGACTGGTCATAATTGCTCTCGTCAAAGAGGATGGCGCGCACGTCGTCAAACAACACATGGCCGCAGAAGAAACCTTCCTTGTCGACTACGGGGAAGATGTTGCGCTTCGACGACGACACCAGCGGCAACAGGTCGCGGAAGGTGGCATCGGGATGGATGGGGCTGAAGTTGGTCTCTATCAACTGGTTGATAGCCATCATGTTGAGGATGCTCTTGTCTTTGTTGTGCGTCACCTCTACGCCCTTCTCTGCCACGGCATTGGTATAGATGCTGTGGTTGAAGAACAGCCTGTTGATGGCATAAGCCAAGGCCGAGACAATCATCAAGGGAACAATGAGGGCATAGCCGTTGGTAATCTCCGCGATGAGGAAGATGCCTGTCAGCGGGGCATGTAACATGCCCGCTACCAAGCCACTCATGCCGACGAGGGCGAACTTGGCAGGATCCAAGTCTCCGATACCCAAGTAGTTGACCAATGTGGCAAAGAACAATCCCGTAAAGGCACCTATGAACAAAGCAGGAGCAAAGGTGCCACCTACGCCACCCGCACCAAAGGTAAAGGCCGTGGCAAAGGCTTTCAACAATATCATTCCTGCAAAGAGGATGATGACCACTAAGTCATAGTCCTTGAACTGGGCGAACCAGGCATTACCGAACACGGGGCTATAGTCGCCGCGCAAGGCCGAGTTGATGGCTTCGTAACCCTCGCCGTAAAGCGCCGGGAACAAGAAAATCAACACGCCCAACAATGTACCTCCGACAAGGAATCGTGTCCAAGGCGACTGCACTTTCTTGAAGCTCTTCTCCACACTGAAGGACACCTTGAGGAAATAGGCCGACACCAAACCCGCAAAGAGGCCCAATCCAATGTAATACAAGGCGTTACTCGGAATAAAACCTTCAGCGATGGCAGCGGGGTATTCAACGGTTTGGCCTAGGAAATAATAGGCCGTCAAGATGGCGAAAAACGAAGAACAGATGATGGGCACCAAGGCATTAAGTGACAGGTCGATCATGAACACCTCAAGGGCGAAGACGATGCCCGTGATGGGGGCCTGGAAGATGGCCGCCAGCGCCGCAGCACCACCCATGCCGATGAGTTGTATGGTGTGCTTGTAGTCAAGCTTCAAGGCCTGCGCGATGTTGGAGCCTATGCTGCCACCCGTCGACACGCTAGGACCTTCCAATCCCACCGAACCGCCAAAGCCGACCGTCAGCGCGCTGGTGACGATGCTCGACCATGTGCTGCTGCGACTGACCTTGCCCTTGTTTTTCGAGATGGCATAGAGGATGCCCGGAATGCCGTGGCCCACCTCTTTCTTTAGAACGTATTTGCAGAACAGGATGGTCAGCAGGATACCGATGGCGGGGCAGATGAAATACAGCAGGAAGGAATACTGGAACTGCGCGTTGATGACCAAGTCGCGGATGAAATGCGCCAACTTCTTGATGATGACAGCGGCAGCACCGGCAAGGAAACCCGTAGGGATGCTCAGCAAAATCATGAAACGGCGGTCCGACATGTGCGTCGCCCGCCAAGTGTTGAACTGGTCAATCCATCCGTTGAGCTTGTCCTTGAATGCCATCTCTGGTCGTTTTGCGGCCGCTAAAATAGGAAAAAGTATAGCGCCGTCGAAAAAGAAATGAGATTTTCCCTATTTTCGCAGTTCAAATGGCTTATGGCCGATAGCCTATGGCCAATGGCCCACTACACCCTCAGGCACGGTTTTCACACCTTGGATGAAGCGAGCCATAGGCCATGATCCATAAGCCATAGGCAAAAAACACCACCAATGAAGATCGTCAGCTATAATGTAAACGGCATCCGCGCGGCCATCAACAAGGGCTTGCTGCAATGGATCAACGACTACCAACCCGATGTGCTCTGCTTCCAAGAGCTGAAAGCCACCCCCGACCAAATCCCCCTGATGGACTTCGAGATGATGGGCTATCACCATTATTGGTACCCTGCCCAGAAGAAAGGCTATAGCGGCGTGGGACTCATCACGAAAAAAGAGCCGGACAACGTGGTTTACGGCATGAACGAGCCTTTGTACGACAGCGAGGGACGTTTTCTCCGTGCCGATTTCGGCGACCTGTCGGTGGTGAGCGTCTACCATCCCTCAGGCACCACGGGCGACGAGCGTCAAGCCTTCAAGATGGTGTGGCTCGACTTCTTCCGTAAGTACGTCAACCAGCTGAGGAAAGAACGTCCCAACCTCGTCCTCTCGGGCGACTACAACATCTGCCACGAGGCCATTGACATCCACAACCCGAAGTCGAATGCCAACTCGTCGGGTTTCCTGCCCGAGGAACGGCAGTGGATGACCGACTTCCTCAGCGACGGCTATATCGACAGCTTCCGCCATTTGGTGAAGGAACCCAACCATTACAGCTGGTGGAGCTTCCGTGCCGGTGCCCGTGCCAAGAACCTCGGCTGGCGCATCGACTACCACATGGTGACCTGGTGTGGACATCCTCCCCGAGGTGATGCATTCCGACCACTGCCCTATCGTACTGGATTTGAAATAACAACCTAGCCTTCCATGTCATTCCTGCAGAGGAAAGCGAGAAGGCGGAAATCTATGGAAGGCGGCACATAAGGTAAACTCTCATCTGACGGCCTCAATAGGTATAGATCCCTCGCCTTTCCCCTCTTGCCCACGCAGGGAAGAACTGTGTTAATACGCAAGCATTTTTTGAACTTTTTTTTCGCTGATATGGTTTTCGTCATAATTCATTCCGCTTCTTAGGATG
>CAJOIS010000042.1 GCA_905234645.1 uncultured Bacteroidales bacterium
GTTTGCGCCCATCTTCAGCGTCGCCGACCTCGGCATCGTTGGAGACCTGCACAAGATTGTCCCCATGCTGACGGAGAGACTGAAGAAAGAGATTGAGAAATAATCCTTCTTGATTTATCGTGTTTTGTAGAGACGGTGCTTTGCGCCGTCTCTACTTGTTTAATAATATTCCCTACATCTTTGCATTGATAATGATGTAAGACGAATTATTTCGTGACAAGTCTTTTTATCTATGTATATTTATGTATATTTGCAACAAATAATGGCTTAATCATTGAGGCATGGAAACTCGGTATAATTCAACTGATATTTCTTCTATTTTCGAGTACAGCAAAGGCTTGCTCGGACACACGCTTCGTGATTTTGCCGCTTCGGATTATGAAATTCGAAAAGGCAAAGGCGGTTTGGGCGAGATGGTAGAGGAAATCTATTTTGGGTATGACAAAAATAGTAATCCTGACGCCGATTTCTCCATCGCAGGCGTTGAATTGAAATGCACCCCACTGAAAAAAAGCAAGAAAGAAGAATTGTTGATAAAAGAACGATTGGTTTGTGGCATGATTGACTATATTGAAGAGGCTGGCAAAGACTTTGAGCACAGCCATTTCTACGAAAAATGCCGTTTAATGCTTCTGCTTTTTTATCTTCACATTGCCCAAGCAAACCAATTAGATCTGGAGTTTCTTTTTTCCGTCTTGTGGAAACTTCCTGAAAAGGATTTGCTCATAATAAGAAATGATTATGAGATTATTCACAACAAGATAGTCCAAGGGCTCGCCCATACACTTTCCGAGGGCGACACAATGTATCTAGGAGCATGTCGAAAAGGTTCAAAAGGGACTGATGTCACCAAACAATACAACAACGATATACCCGCGCCGACACGCGCTTTTTCATTGAAAATGGCATATATGCGCACCATTTTGGAATATGTGCAGAAAAGTGGGAAAAACGCAATCAGCAACTTCGACCTGCCTAAAGAACAAGAAACAGTATCCATCAACGAACTCAAGCTAAACACATTTGATGAGATTATTCTCAATCGTTTCCGTCCTTTCATTGGTAAAAGCGAGCAACAATTATCTACCGAACTTCATCTTGATTTGTCGAACGGAAGCAAAAGCAAGTTTTTCCAAATTGCCAATGCCATTGCGAGTGAAGGCAAAAGCAGCAACATCAATCTTTCGGAAGAATTTCGTAAGGCTGGAATGATGATGAAAACCATTCGTGTTCAAGCCAACGGGAGAATCAAGGAGGCAATGTCGTTTGAAAACATCAATTATCAGGAAGTTTACGATAATGATGTTTGGTTTGAAAGCCGACTATACGAAATCTTTACCAGCCGATTTTTGTTCGTTACTTTCAAGGAGCAAACTCAAAATACAGGTGATTACGTATTTGACAAGGTTTTCTTCTGGACCATGCCGCCCGAGGATTTGCGTTTTGCTGAGTTTTATTGGAGCAATATTAGGACAAATGTTTTGAACAATGCTATTGAACCAGTGAACTTTTGGAGTGCCAGGCTACATCAAAATTTCCATGTTCGCCCCAAAGGTAAAAACAGTAATGATTTGGCCGATAACCCTAATGGTGGCAAGTGCAAAAAGTATTGTTATTGGTTCAACAATGACTATATTTCCAAAATTGTTAGAGAAAACTGACATGCCAAAGAAGAAAGATAATATAATTAGAGTCGTTGAACTCTTTGCCGGGGTAGGCGGCTTCCGCATAGGCCTTGAAGGAGCTTCGGATGCATACCAAACGGTTTGGAACAACCAATGGGAGCCATCAACGCAGCATCAAGATGCTTCATTAGTTTACACGGCTCGTTTCGGAACGAAAGGTCATTCCAACAAGGACATCAACCTCGTACCAACCTCCGACATACCCGATCACGACCTATTGGTGGGCGGTTTTCCGTGTCAAGACTACTCCGTGGCGGCCAGTTTGAGCAGGTCGGGTGGCATCGAAGGGAAAAAGGGGGTGCTTTGGTGGCAGATTTACCGTATTCTATTGGAAAAAGGAGACAAACGGCCCAAATATGTTTTCTTTGAGAATGTTGATCGTTTAATCAATTCGCCAGCAAAACAGCGTGGGCGTGACTTTGCCATCATCCTTTCTTCGTTGGCCGACCTTGGGTATGTCGTTGAATGGCGCGTCATCAATGCCGCCGACTATGGTATGCCGCAAAGAAGAAGAAGGACTTATTTTGTTGGTTTCCTGAATGATTCAGTCGTTGCAAAGAAGGTTAAGGAAATAAATGACTGGACTCTGTTTGACGGTATCTTGGCCAAAGCATTTCCATTTACACAGAAGGATGGAACTATATCGGAATTTGATATTGAAGGCGAAATCCAAGATGTTTCGGCCAACTTCAACAAAGGCAAAAAAGACAGTCCTTTCGGTGATGCTGGCATGATGATGAACCGTCATGTTTTTTCTGTTGATGCCGAACCTGTCTATGACGGGACACGACAGACCTTGGGCGGCAATCTTGTGGACGAAGACTTCGTTCCAGAAGAGTTCTTTATTTCAGAAAAAGAGTTGCCGAAATGGCAATATGAAAAAGGCCCCAAGAAAATCAACCGTGTTTCCAAGGAAGGTTACGAGTATGTATTTTCTGAAGGTGGGATGGCTTTCCCAGATTACTTGGATAGGCCTTCACGCACTATGATTACCGGCGAAGGAGGAACGGCACCTTCGCGTTTCAAGCACGTTGTTCAGACTCCTTCGGGCCGCTACCGCCGACTGATTCCACTAGAACTTGAACGATTGAACATGTTCCCCGACAATCATACGCTTCATCCTGAAGTTTCGGACGGTCGAAGAGCCTTTTTGATGGGTAATGCATTGGTTTGTGGTGTCATTGAACAAATAGGGAAGAGTCTGTATCGGTTTGTGTTCGATGAAGAGCCCGTGTCTTCTCATCCCATTCATATACAACGTCAAGCCAAGCCAATGTTAAACCTTGACTTGTTTGGGGACGAGGAAACAGCACTTGTCATCAACAAGCCGACCAAGGTATATAAACTCGACATGAACAAGCGGCTTTTGATAGGTTACGTTAAGCCGGACAATCAACAATATTTTCTCAACATTGAACCGATTAAACTGTATTATACAGGAAAGACAAAAACTTTTCCTTCTACAATTGCTTTGAACAAGTTGTATTATTTCATGCCATACATTAAAGGCAAGGGCGTGAAAGATCTATATTTGATTCGTATCGCACGTATTGGAAACAAGGCTCAAATCCATCCAGAAAGTAACGATGACGAACCAAGACTTGTTTTTGAATTGGAGTATTTAGAGAGCCTCCCGGATTATAAGTTGATTCATTTGGATTTTGACCGTACTTATACTGACACAGTTTTGGGCAGAGTCATGGTGGAGATTAAATAATGGCCTGATTTCTTATTTGTTTATTGAAAATTGTGATTGGTTGAAATCGAACGAAGAAAAAGACGCTCCTAAAAAGATGAACCTGGTGATAGTCAAAAAGACGTACTTGCCCATCAGCATGAAACTCAAGAGAGCCACCGTGACCATGCATGACATGTCATACGGCGGCGTGACAGAGGAAATGGTCACCTTTGATGCCAAAGATTATCCTGACGTAAAAATAATAGACAATCGTTAAACATAAAGTTAAGAGCATGAAAAAGACTCTATTTGTCCTTATGGCCATAGTGCTGATGGCCTTCACCGCGACAGCACAAAACGCCAAGGCGCAACCCATTAGCCAAGAAGACTTCGAGGCCTTGTGCCCGACACCTCCCATGGGATGGAACAGCTGGAACAAGTTCGGCTGCAACGTCAGCGAACAGCTGCTGATGGAGGCCGCCGACGCCTTGGTGTCCTCGGGCATGAAAGACGCGGGCTATGAATACATCGTAGTGGACGACTGCTGGCAGATCGACCGCGACGCCGACGGCAACATCGTATGCGACCCCGAGCGTTTCCCCCATGGCATGAAATACGTGGCCGACTATATCCACTCCAAAGGCCTCAAGTTCGGCATCCCCATACCTGCGCCGGACGCCCAGGCAGCATGGGCCATGAATACCAGGATGCGTTGTTCTATGCGCGCACGGGCGTGGACTACCTTAAATACGACTTCTGCAACAACTGCGGCACCAACTCCAAGACCGCCTACACCATCATGCGTGAGGCGCTGAAAACTGCTGGTCGCCCCATTGTGTTCAGCATCTGCGAGTGGGGGAGCACCAAGCCCTGGGAATGGGCCCAAGGCATCGGCCATCTTTGGAGAGCCACAGGCGATATCATCAACACTTGGGACGGTAGGGCCGACTGGGGCGGACACGGCATGGTCAACATCATCGACCTGGTGCAGGATCTGTATCCCTATAATGGTCCCGGCCACTGGAACGACCCCGACATGCTCGAGGTGGGCAACGGCGGTATGAATGCCATCGAGGACCAGAGCCACTTCTCGATGTGGTGCATGCTGGCGGCACCGCTGATGGCGGGCAACGACCTCAACAACATGAGCGCCGACACCAAGCTTATCCTCACCAATAAGGACGTTATCGCCATCGACCAAGACCCGCTTGGCATCCAGGCGCATCTCTCCGTGGCCATGGGCGACCGCCAGATATGGGTGAAACAACTCTCCAACGACGAATGGGCGGTCTGCTTCTTCAACCGCAGCGACTCCGCTTGGAACCTCAACTTCAACTGGAAAGACATCCCGGAACTGCGCACCGCTGGAAAGAACTACAGCGTCTATGACCTCTGGCAACACAAGACCCTCGCCAAGTCGACCGCCAAGAACGTGGTCTATAATATCCCCACGCACGGCGTGCTGATGGTCCGCCTGACCCCTGTCAAATAACAATTGAAAAATTTGTAACTATTTAATTATGAAAAAGTTCCTTGCCATAGTCCTGTTCGTTGCCTTGGGTTTAGAGTCTGTCTTTGCCTGCACCAACCTCATCGTCGGCAAGAAAGCCTCCGCCGACGGTAGTGTGATGTGTTCGTATAACTGCGACGGCTTCGGGTTCTCGGGTTCACTTTCATACAGCCCCGCAGGCCGACACGACAAAGACGAGCTCATCGCTATCCACGGTTGGGGACCGTCCCACGAAGGGCAATACGTGAAGCAGGTGGAATATACCTATAACGTCGTCGGCCTGATGAACGAGAAGCAGGTGACCATCGTGGAGACCACCTTTGACGGACGGTTGATATTGGTCAACAACGAAGGTTTGCTCGATTATTTCAGTCTAATGCGACTGGCATTGCAACGTTCTGCGACAGCCCGTGAGGCCATCAAATGCATGGTTGAGTTGGTGGAGGAGTACGGCTACAACAGCAGCGGCGAGACCCTCACCATCTGCGACTCCAACGAGGCTTGGATCATGGAGATCATCGGCAAGGGACCAGGCAACAAGGGCGCCGTGTGGGTGGCCTTGCGTATCCCTGACGACTGCATCTGCGCCCATGCCAACTTGAGCCGCATACGGCAGTTCCCACTGGAGAAAAAAGGCAAATACAACAGCATCAGCAGCAAGAGCCTCAAGCACATCAACCGTCCCGAGGTGGAGTGCGTCTATGCCGCCGATGTCATCAGCTTCGCGAAAGAATGGGGCTTCTTCAAGGGCAAGGACGAGGACTTCTCGTTCCGTGAGTGCGCTACGCCGACGCTCGTGTGTGGAGTTTCTTCCGTCATCACTACAGCCACGAGGAGATGGACAAATACCTGCCTTACATCAACGGCGACTTCAACCAATGCGACCATCTGCCGCTGTGGATCAAGCCCGACAAGCCGCTCTCCATGCGCGACTTGCAGAACGACATGCGCGACCACTTTGAAGGGACACCATTGGACATGACTTCCGACATGACCGCTGGTCCATGGGGCATGCCCATCCGTCCGCTGCCCATGCATTTCAAGGACAGCGACAGCATTGCATACTTCCGTGAACGTCCCATCGCTTGCCAGCAGTCGGGCTTCACCATGACCTGCCAGATGCGTTCTTGGCTGCCTGATGACGTGGGCGGTATCACTTGGTTCAACTGCGATGATGCCAACATGGTGGCTTATGTGCCGCTCTATTGCTGCATCACGCAGGTGCCCGATGCCTTCCGTCCCGAGAACAACCCTCGCAACGAATTCAGCGACCAATCGGCTTTCTGGATGAACAACTGGGTGTCCAACATGGTCTATCCGCGCTATTCCATGATGATCGGCGACCTGCGCCAGGCACAGAAGGAACTGGAGGACTACTATTTCGCCGACCAGGACAGCGTACTCGTCGCCATTAAGGGCATGATGCCCACCGAGCGGCAGAGCTACCTCAACAAGAAAAGCATCGCCTATACCGACATGATGATGCAGCGTTGGGACAATTTGGCGAAATACCTGATTGTGAAATACAACGACCAAATCGTGCGTCGCACCGACAAGAACGGCGAGTTCCTGCGTTGGGGTCATTATACGCCTGGTTACGACCAACAGTTCATCGACGCCATTGGCAAGTCAACGGGCGACAGGTACAAGCTGAAGGAAGTGATCGATAGGAGGGAACGGTAACAATTAAAAACAAACGACTATGACCATTAACGTTTACGAACGCTATTATGCCGCCGAAGCCGAGTTCAACGGCGTCCCGCGCCATGCTGCCTTGGTGATGCTCGTGGCTGACTCCGATGCAGGGAACATCAAATATGAGGCCGCTGTGACCTTTTTCCCGCACAACGACGAGGAAGATTTTGCCGTGTCCTATGATGCCTATCTCAGCAAGACGCTGTATGAGGCCAAGGGCCGCCGCTCGAAGAAAAGGGAACAGGCGTTCATGGAAACCTTTGAGTCGGAAATCGACCAACTGGCCGAAACGATAGGAGGGAAGGTACTGTGGGATCAGCCGTTGCAGGAGGAGAGAAGAGGTTAACAAACTCCTTTGATTAAATCATCCCTTCAATATTCCAGACAAAGGCCCGAAGCCCTAACTCGGGGGCTTTCAGGTCTTTTTCTTTTAGTTGTTTTAGGATACCATCGACGGCCTCGTCAGGGACTATGCTGATGATGGCGTTGTTCAAGGTCGGCCATGCATGCGTGCCGTAGTGCGGCTCACCTTTTTCGCTACCGTGGCCTTTGATTTCGTTCCACTCGGTGAAGCCCTTTACGCCATTGTCGTTCAAGGTTTTGGCAATCTCGTCGTAGTAGGCTTGGTTGTATGTGATGAGTATGGCTTTCATGGCTTATCTGATATTTTCGGTTTTCGTCAAGGCTTCCTCTGCTTTTCTTCTCTTTCTTCGTACGGCACGAGTCTCAAGCGAGCAGTACAAGGCGGGAATCAATAATAAGGTAATCAACGTTGATACTGTCAAACCCCAGGCAACGGTGATACCCAAAGAGTTCCACATCTCGGCACCTTCGCCGCGACCAATGGCCAAAGGAATCATACCCAAGACGGTTGTCAACGTGGTCATCAAGATAGGACGCAGACGCGAACGGGCGGCCTTCACGGTGGCTTCCTTGACTTCGGCACCACGTTCTTCCAAAAGGGTGGTGTAGTCGATGAGCACGATACCGTTCTTCACAACGATACCCATCAGAATCAAGACACCGACGAAGGCCATGGCACCCAAGGCGGTGTTGGTGGCCCAGAGACCGAGCAGCACACCGGTGAAGGTGAAGGGCACGGAGAACATGATGACGAAAGGTTTCATCAGGTTCTCGAACTGTGAGGCCATCACGATGTACACCAAGATGATGATTAGGATAAGTAGGGTGAGCAGGTCGCCGAACATCTCCTGTTGGGTCTCGTAGTCACCGGCGATTTTGGTCATGATCTCAGGCGGGATGGCGGTGTCAGCAATGACTTCCTCGCACATCTTTACGACATCACTCAGCACCTGTCCCTTGCCGACGACGGCGGTGACGCTGACCATACGTTCACGGTCCTTGCGTTGGATCTGGGGCGGCGTCAACGACTCGATCACTACACCGAGGTCGCCCACACGGACGGGTTGTCCGTAGCTGTTGTAGATCTTGATGTCCTCAATGTCTTCCACACTCTTACGGAATTCAGGGGCGTAACGCACACGGATGTCGTATTCCTCGCCATCTTCACGATAATAAGAGCCAACCGAACCATTGATGCGGTTCTTGACGTAAGTGGCTGCCGTGGTGCTGTTCAAGCCATTCAAAGCCAGTTTCTCACGGTCGAAGTCAACTTGATATTCGGGTGTGTATGCGTCACGACCCACAATGACCTGAAGGATGCCTTTGTCGCGGAGCTTCTGGGCGATTTCGTTAGCCACATTGTCGGTGGTATTGAAGTCGTAACCATAGACCTCGACCTGAACTGTACTCATGCCGCCCATGCCGCCACCGCCTTCGTTGACGTTGGCTTTCTTGATTTCGGGCATGGAGTTGAGCTTGGCGCGGATCTCATCTGCCACCTCGCTGGTCTTGCGCAGACCCGCCTTGCGGCGCTCAGTCTTGGTGCCCAGGCGCAGGTTGAACGACATGATGTGGGTACCATTGCTACGCATCGAAGCAAAGGCGTTGTCGGAGTCGGCCTGACCGAAGCTGTAGTTACAGATCTTCACTTCTGGAATCTGCATGAAGTCTTCGGCAAGGCTCTTAGCGAAAGCACCAGTGACATCTTGTCCCGTACCCGTTGGCAACTCGATGTTAATGCTCAGACGGCCTTCGTCCAACTTGGGCATCATCTCGGTCTTTAGGGTCGGGGCGAGTAAGGCGACGGACAAGACAAATGCTGCCAATATGCTGAAAATAACCACTTTGCGGTGGTTAAGGCTCCAATTGATAAGGCGAGCATAGCCGTTGCTGATGGCATCCAAGGCCTTGTTGATAGGACGGAAGATGGCTTTGTGCAGTTTGCCTTGGTGAGGGTTCATCACCAGCATCTTGGAACACATCATCGGCACCAAAGTCAAGGCGCCGACGGTGGAGACGATCATGATGATGGACACAATCCAACCCAACTGCTTGAACATCACACCTGTGGTGCCCTTGATCATCGTCAGCGGCAGGAACACGGCCAACATGGTCAAGGTGGAGGCGATAACGGAAAGTTGCACCTCTTGTGTGGCGTGAACGGCAGCCTCTTTTGGCTTCGAGCCTTTTTCAATATGGGTAGTGATGTTCTCCAACACCACGATGGCGTCGTCAACAACCATACCAATGGCGATGGTCAGTGAGGACATGGAGATGATATTCAGGGTGTTGCCCGTAGCAAACAGATAGATCAACGATGCCAACAGCGAAATCGGGATGGCCAGCACGATGATGAAGGTGGCACGCCAGCGGCCCAAGAAAACGAACACGACCAGCATTACCAAGATGAAAGTGATGAAGATGGTGTCGCGCAGGTTGTTGATGGTGTTCTGGATGGAGGTGGAGCCGTCGACGATGACGTTCAGTTTGACATCGGAGGGTAGGGTGGGCTCGATAACCTTCAACTGTTTCTTGATGCCCTTGATAACGTTGACAGCATTGGCATCGGTCTGCTTTTGGATGACGATAGTGGCACCTTGACGGCCGTTGCTGTACGACTCTTGGATGCGTTCCTCCGAGCCGTCGACGACGGTGGCCACGTCGCGCAGATAGATGGGTGCGTTGCCGCGTGAGCCGACGATGACGTCTTCCATCTCCTTGGCAGAGGTGAACTCCTTCTGGATACGCAGGCTGTAGCTGTTGGAGCCAATGTCGATGTAACCGGCCGGCACGTTGCGGTTTTCGGTGGCCAAGGTGTTGGAGATGCTCTCCAAGGTTAGGTTATAGGCCTCCAGCTTGTTCGGGTCGACATAGACTTGGATTTCACGTTTCGGTGCACCGTTGGCCGACACCGTACCCACACCGCTCACACGCGCCAACGGCGTTGTGACGCGGTCTTCGATGATCTTATCCAAAGCGGGCAGACTCTCTTCCGCCGTCACACTAAGGAGCATGATAGGCATGTCCTCGGCGTTGAACTTGAATAGTACAGGGTTAGTCGCCCCGTCAGGTAGGTAGTTTCGGACCATGTCGATCTTGTCGCGCACGTTGTTGGTAGCGGTCTCGATGTCGATGCCGCTCTCAAACTCCAGCGACAGCACCGAGGTGTTCTCGCGCGAGGTGGAGGAGAGGTGCTTCAGGTCGGGGACGGCATTCAGCGTGTTCTCCAAAGTTTTGGAGATGTTGGTTTCGATATCGGCGGCACTGGCTCCTGGATAGGAGGTCATCACCATGATGAAGTTGGTCTCCATGTTGGGTAGCTGGTTGATGGAGAGGTTCATCAGGGAGAAGATGCCAAATATGGCGATGGCGACGAAGATCAAGGCCGTCGTCACCGGATTATTTACTGCTGTTCTTTGTAGGCTCATGATTCTTTATTTCACAGTAACACTAACTCCATTCTTCAACCTCACTTGTCCTTCGGTGACGATCTTTTCGCCTTCCTTGATGCCTGAGACGATCTCATAGCGGTTGCCCAAGCGGCGACCGAGTTCCACCTTGGTGTAGGTTACGGTGTTGTCGGCATTGAGGACATAGATGAAATGCTCGCCAGAGCCTTGTTGCTTGACAACAGCGACATCAGGAACCACAACATTGTGGTTGGTGCCGAAGGTGGCGGTAACACGGGCGAACATGCCGGGACGCAAACGTTGGTCGGCATTCTGACAGATGATCTCGACGGGGAAGGTGTGTGTGGCTGAGTTGACGGTGGGGTAGAGCAGGTTCACTTTGCCCTTGAAGACTTCGTCGGGATAGGCATCAACGGTGATGTCGAACTCCATGCCTTCGTGCACCTGTGTGAACAGGCTTTCCGACACGTTGACCAGCATCTTCACAGGTTGGATCTGCTCGACGACGAAGATGGGCTGCGTCATGCTGTACATGTCGCCTTTGTCGTAGTTACGTGCCGTCACTACGCCGTTGATGGGACTGCGGAGATAGGTGTTCTCAGCGAGGTTGTGATAGGTTTTCTTGGTGATGTTCAATGCCAGCTTGGCCATGTCGTAGTCGGCTTGTGAGACGGCACCGATGTTGTAGAGCTCGGTGAGGCGTGCCAACTCGGTCGAGTCATTGACATACTGCATGCGTGTCTTGGCTAGGTTGACGTCGTCCATGGTAGCCAAGAGTTGTCCTTTGTGGACTTTTTGACCCACCTCGGCCTTGATGCTCACGATGCGGCCCGCTGTCTGCGAGACGATGTTGTTGGTCGCAAAAGGCTCAATGTTGGAGGTAAAAGTGTTGGTGACATCCACGTCTTCGGCCTGTGCTGTGATGACACTGACCACAGGAGCAGCCTTTTCTGCAGGTTGACCTGTTGTGGCGGTTGATGTGTCCTTCGATCCGCATGCCGTCATCATTGCGGCAATGGCGAGAGTGATAAGGGTTAGTTTAGTGTATTTCATTGATTTGTATGTTTTTATTTTTCTTTACCAATTAATTCATCCAACGCGGCTTTGGTGACCATGAAGTTGTAGATGGCTTGGGCCTGCGTGAGTTGTGCCTGCTCCAGGGCGAGCTGTGCGTCGTTCAGTTCCACCAACGTGGCTTTGCCGACTTCGTACATCTTTTCCGAGATGTCGTAGCTCTTTTGGGCAATGGCCACTGTGGCATTGGCGGCTTCGTAGTTTTTGACGCAAAGCGCCATCTGGTCGTTGTAGTTGCGAATGGCGATGCGCAGGTTGCGCTCAGTGTCCTCGCGTTGCAGAGCAAGCATGTCGCGCGTCACCTTGGTCTGCTTGATGTTATAGTGTTTCTGCAAGCCGTCGAAGACGGGAATACTGAGACTCAAGGCAGCGGTGGAGGAGGGGAACCAGCTCAGTTTATCATCGCCCATGGCGCTGTAATTGTAGTTGATGCTCGCTGCAAGGGTGGGCAGGTACTGCTTTTTCTGCATCCTGATGGTCGATTCGAGCATGCGGTCCTGGATGTCGAACTGTAGGAGGGAGCTGTTGTTGCTGAGGTCTTCTTCCGAGACGTATGGCGTGAGCAGCGCGTCGGTGTAGCTGTTGAGGTCGCCGACCACTTCCACCTCGGTGTCAAGGGCTATGCCCATGACGGCTTTCAACTGCCAGGTGGCTAACAGGACAGCATTCTCGGCACTCGACACATTGGGTTCGGCGCTCATCATCGTCACTTGTGCACGCAGACGTTCCACTTCTGAAGCCTTCCCCACGTTAAAGCGTTGCAAGGTCTTTTCATAGTTTTTCTGTGCGTTTTCGTACACTTGACTCATCACATTGTACGACTCTTGGGCCAGCAGTACTGCATAAAAGGCCTGTTTTACTTGTTTCACCAGGGCAATCTTCGAGGAACGTGCTTGTTCCACCGCCATTTCCACATCCATACGGGAAAGCCTGAGACTCTCCCATAGCGATGCGTTCACCAATGGCATGCTGGCCGTGGCCGATGTACTGATGTTGTTGTCGCGACCTACCTTGATTTCCATCGGCTGACCGCCCATGTCCATCACCATCACCTGTTTCTGCAAAGTGCGTTGGTAAGAACCGCTGATGTTGACATTGGGGTAAAGCGCCGAGTAGGAGCCTTTTTTCGCGTACCCCGTCTTCTCCACAGTCATGTCGGCGATTCTGACGGTATTGCTCTCCGAAAGGGCAACCTCCAAGGCTTGGTCAAGTGTGAGCTGCAAGGCCCCGGAACCAGTCGAAGGGTTCTCCTGCGTATGCCCGACAAGTGGGAAAACCAACATGGATGAGATTGCCAATATGCTAATAACCAGTCTCTTCATATCTTTTTCTTTCCAATTGTTTGCGTTTGTTTTGTATAAACTGCAAAAGTAGTAAAAAAGCATGGTCTCTTATGTATATTTCAACGAATTATTTCATGTGTTCACCGAAAAATGTTGACATTAATTTTGTTTTCATTGAAAAATGCACATTCTTACGCCGTTTCATCTTATCTTTGCAGCATAAAACAAGGGAATGAAACGTCCGAGTTTACCGACCCCGAATCTCGACCTGCTGCAGCGCCTCTATAGGTACGGCATCATTTGGATTGTGCTGTTTATCATCTTCTTTGCAGGACACTCCTCCGGCAACTATTTCTTCAGAGCGATCAGTTCGTTGTGGTTCGTGAGCGTGGTGGTTGTCTTGGTTCTTTTCATCAATAAGGTGTTGATTGACCTTTTGCTGCAGAAGAATCGTTTGGTGCTTTTCATCCTCTTATCCATCTTGGTTATCCCGCTTTGGGCGGCGGCATCCTTTTTCATGGACGCCTATTTCATCCATTCCATCGACAACAAGCCTTTCGACGAAATCCTCGTCTTTCCTGATGCCTTGATTGTCTATATGGTGCGTTTGGTTTGGCTCCTTTCCATCTATGCCGTGACTGTTATTTTCTATTACCAGCGCAGGGAAAATGAGGAAAGGGTTATCTCCGATCGACTGAAGAGCGAGAAACTGGACATGGAATTGCGTTATCTGAAGTCACAGATCAACCCTCATTTTCTGTTCAATGCACTGAACAACATTTACTCGATGGTCTACACTCACGACGACAATGCTGCGGATGGCGTGTTGAAGCTCTCGGAGATGTTGCGCTATGTCCTTGTCGACTGTCAAGCCGTGACCATCCCGTTAAGCAAGGAATTGAAATATGTAGAGAATTTCATCGATTTCCAGATGATGCGTATGAATGGCGACCGCGATGTGGTGCTGGAGAAAGACATTGAGAATGAGAATTATATGATTGCGCCCATGCTGTTGCAGCCACTCATCGAAAACTGCTTCAAATACAGCCGCCTCGAAACGCATCCCGAAGGACATGTCCATATCGACATCACGCAAAAGGGCAACAAATTCACTTTCATGGCGCAGAACACGATAGCATCCAATGCAGTGGTCCTCAGCTCGGGTGTAAAGGAAGGGGAGAAGTCAGAGATAGGACTCAAGAATGTGCGCCAACGTCTAGCGTTGCATTATGCCGAAGCATTCGTGTTTGATATAGAACAAACCGAGAAACTCTATAAAGTAACGATTGAAATATGAACAAGAAATACAATTTGATTATCGTCGACGATGAGTTTTTGGCTCAGAAACTCCTTCAAGACTATGTCTCGAAGATCGAGAGATTGCAATTGGTAGCCACCTGCTCAAATGGTTTTGAAGCGATGGAAGCCCTGAATAATAATGCCGTGGATATCATGCTTTTGGATATCCAAATGCCCGATTTGACTGGACTTGAGCTGGTGAAAAGCCTCGAAAAGAAACCCGCTGTCATCTTCACTACGGCCTACTCCGAGTATGCCGTTGACGCATTCGACCTGGCCGTCGCCGACTATTTGCTCAAGCCTTTCGATTTCCCACGTTTCTTCCAAGCCATCAACAAGGCTATCGGTGAGGTGCAGCCCAAGGCGGAAGAGACGCCAAAGAAGGCCGTCGACACCATTAGCAAGTCTAACGATTTCATCACGGTGAAGGCCGACTACAAGCTGTATAAGATTAACTACGACGACTTGCTATACATTGAGGGTCAGCATGAATATGTGACGTTCCACACTACGCAGCGTCGCATCACGGCCTTGTTTGCCTTGAAGGACTTGGAGGAGATCCTACCCAAGGACAAGTTCGTCCGTGTTCACAAATCATACATCGTTTCGTTTAAGCAAATCCAGGACTTGGATAAGTCTGACGTCACTGTGGCCGGCAATAAGGTTCCTGTTGGTGCAAGCTATCGCGATGAACTTTTGTCGCGCTTGCAATAAAAACCCTGTTTTTTTTGACGAAGCAAAGAAAAAATGTATATTTGCACCGTAAACCAACCTTAAAAACAGAGAAAGTATGGGTAAATTTGTGATCACAACCAGAAAGAACGGCGAGTTCCAATTCAACCTTAAGGCCACCAACGGCCAAGTCATCCTCACCAGCGAGGGCTACAAGACCAAGGCTTCCTGCCTTAATGGTGTCGAGTCCGTCAAGAAGAACTGCAAGGAAGAGAAGCGCTTTGACAAGAAGGTCGCCTCCAACGGCAAACCTTACTTCAACCTGATGGCCAATAACGGTCAAATCATTGGCTCGAGCCAGATGTATGCCAACGTGGTGAACATGAACAATGGCATCGCCTCAGTGATGAAGAACGCTCCCGAGGCTCCTATCGTCGACCAGACGGTGTAAGCTTGATTTACACATCTATCAAACGAAAAAAGGAACGAGTCTCGTTCCTTTTTTCGTTTTATTTGGTGTCGGGGTAGTAAAAAATCAATAATAACAATAGCCCAAAACGATGCTTCAATGCTTCCTCGATTGTTTCTTCAGATTATTTCTTTTCTGCAAAGCGTTTCAAAGCAGCTTCGTCCAATCGCTGCACCGTCCACTCGTTCATCGGGATGGCTCCTATAGAGCGGTACACCTCCAATGCGGGCTGGTTCCAGTCGAGGCAGATCCATTCCATGCGGCCACAGTGGCGCTCTACTGCAAGGCGAGCGAGGTATTTCAGCAAGGCTTTGCCGTAGCCTTTGCCGCGCTTTTCAGGGAGGATGAAGAGGTCTTCGAGATAGAGACCCTTGCGTCCTACAAAAGTGGAGAAGTTGTGGAAAAACAAGGCGAAGCCGATGACTTCGCCGTCTTCTTCGGCAAACACCACTTCGGCGGAGTGTTCCACAAACAAGGAATGGTACAGGGTGACTTCGTCGGCAACCACTTCATTGGCACATTTCTCGTAAACGGCGAGTTTCTTAATGAACTCTAGGATTAGGCAAGTCTCCTCAGGTCTAGCTGGGCGGATATTCAGTTGGGTATTCATGAGGCAAAGATACAAAAAAAGCCGCAACCTCAAGGTTGCGGCTCAAATCTGATGGAGTGTTCCAGAATTATCCAAGCATCTCCTTTACGTCGTTCTCGAAATCAGCAGGTTCTGTAGTAGGAGGGAAGCGCTTCACCGTGGCACCGTCGCGCGAGATGAGGAACTTGGTGAAATTCCACATGATGTCGCCTTCTTTTTCCACGCTCTTGCTGATGGTCTTGAACAGCGTGTGCGAGGCTTTGGCCTTCAGGCCTTTGTATTCCTCGGTCGGGGCCTGGGCCTTCAGGTACTCGAAGATGGGATGCGCATCCTTGCCGTTGACGTCGATTTTCTTCATTAGCGGGAAGGTCACGCCGTGGTTGAGGCGGCAGAACTCGGCGATTTCCTCGTCCGAGCCTGGCTCTTGGTGGGCGAACTGGTCGCATGGGAAGCCGATGATGACCAGACCTTGATCTTTGTACTTCTGATAAAGGGCTTCCAACCCATCATACTGGGGTGTGAATCCGCACTTCGAGGCGGTGTTGACAATCATCAGGACTTGGCCTTCGAATTGGCTGAAGTCCACTTCTTCGCCTCTGTTGTTCAGGGCTTTAAAGTCATAGATTGTTGCCATTTTTCCTTACAATTACATTATTTCGATGAGGAAATTCTCATAACCGAGTTTGTCGATGTAGTTGAGATATTGTCTTTCCCAGTCCATGTGTGCTTTCTCGCCATCGATCCATTTGTAAATCAGTTTCTGAGTAACATAGTCATCGGCGAAGGCAGAGGCCAATTTGCTCATTTCCTCGATGGCTGTAGGCTGATAATCCGACTCAATCTGTTGCTTGGGATCGTCATAGAAGGGGAATTCCACGGTCTTCATGGCCTCTTGCAAGTCGGCGGGTTTGCACCCGAGTTCCACAAGGCGGTTGAGCACTTCTTCCGCTTCGTCCCATTCTTCTTCGGCTTCCTCTTTCCATTTGTCGGCGAGTTTGTTCCAGCCGTTGAAACGGTCGTATGCCGAAAAGGCAAAGTGTTGCTTACTGTTACCAAACCATACTGCGCCCATGTAGGCGAATGCTTTTAATGCTTCTTCTTTAGTCATAGCTTTAAATTATTTATTGAGTTTTAGTAATTCTTCGATGAGTTTGTCAAGTGTGGGAATCATTTCTTGCTCTTCGACAAATTTCAGTGTTATCTCCTTGCGCATGCTCTCATGGATGCCAGCCGCTTGCTTTCGCATGGCACATCCTTTTTCAGTGAGCGAAACGATACGTTGGCGTGAGTCCTCCTTGCCGCGTGTGCGGGTCACTAGACCAGCTTTCTCCATACGTTGCAAGAGCGGGGTAAGGGTGTTGGTCTCCAATAGCAAACGTTTGCCTATGTCACACACTGGTTGTTTGTCCTTTTCCCACAGCACGAGCAGCACGAGATATTGCGGATAAGTGATGCCAAGCGGGGCCAAATACGGATGATAAGCCCCCATGGTCAGCCGTGCCGCCGTGTAGAGACGGAAACAAAGTTGGTTTTCTAGTTTAAATTGTTCGTCTGCCATGGTTTAATTTATATCGTTCACGATGCAAAAATAAGAATTTATTTTTATATCGCAAGCGATATTTTTAAAAAAAGTTGAAAAAATAATCCGCAACCCCTGGCCATGGCTTAGTTATTCGATAAGGAAAAGCTTCACTTAACACTCTCGGTCGTGGCAATGGCAGTCAGACGTTTCCGGCTCCAAAGTAGCATGGGCGATGCCATGCTCGGAAAGTTCGTGTTTGAGCCGTTCTGAAACCTCCGGCCAGCGGGCAAGGTCGTCGAGAACGACATGCGCCGTGAGTGCCGTCTCGGTGGTGCTGATGGCCCACACATGGATGTGGTGCGCCTCTTTTATATGCTCGTCTTCGACAAGCAGCTGCTCAATTTCCTTCAAGTCAACACCTTCGGGGATGCCGTCCACCGCAAGCCTCAGACTGTTGGAAAGCAGTTCCCATGTGGAGATGAGGATGACGGCGGCGATGATGAGCGACACGATGGGGTCGATGACCGTCCAACCAGTGTAATAGATGCCGATGCCGCTGATGACCACACCGACGGACACCAAAGTGTCGGCGGCCATGTGGAGGAATGCCCCTCGCACGTTGAGGTCGCTCTTCTGACCGTGCATGAGAAGCAAGGCTGTTGCACCATTGATGAGGATGCCCACACCAGCCGTCCACGACACGGCGATGCCGTTCACCTCGGTGGGTTCGCTGAATTTGTGGATGCTTTCGATGACGATGGCACCAACCGCCACCAACAGGATGACGGCATTCAGCAGCGATATAAGGACGGTGGACTTGCGATAGCCGTAGGTGAAACGTTCGTTGCGCTGCACTTTGGCCAGACGAAACGCAATCAGCACCAGCAACAGGCTGAACACATCGCTGAGGTTATGGCCTGCGTCGCTCAGAAGCGAAAGTGAGTTTTGCCACAGGCCTACGCCCGCCTCAATAAGCACAAAAAGGCCGTTGAGGATGATGGATAGAATGAATATGCCGTTCAGTGACTGCGACGGTGCCGAATGATGATGGTGATGATGGTGCTCCATGACAATAAGCTTAATTACGGCTGCAAAGTAACGGCCATTCCCGCAACTGTGAAATCCCTATTGATAGGTATTTTGGCAGGTCGCTTTCGTCATATATGGGTATTATAGTTGCTTCACCGGGAAAGTAAAGTAGGCGTCAGGGAAGGGCTCGTCCTTCAGCGTGAAGTGCCACCACTCGCTGTCAAGACCTTTGAAACCGTGACCAAACATGGCATTCCAAAGGATATGCCGGTTGGCAATCTGCTCTTCAGTCAAATCCATGTAGTCGGGATGGCTTTCGATGCCGAACCAGTCGAACGGACTGCCCATGTCGAGTTCTTTTCCTGTCTGCTCATCCACCAAGGTGAGGTCAACAGTGGAGCCGCGTGAATGACCCGAGCGGGCCATGATATATTGCTGTTCGAAGAGCAAGCTCTTGTCCACCATGGGATAGAAGATGTGTTTCATGGTGGTGTCCTGTAAATCCTCCGCCCACCTGATAAAATGATTAACAGCGGTTTGGGGACGATAGGAATCCCAGATCTTGATACGGTAGCCCTGCTCTCTCAGCTCGTCGCTTGCCACTTTGAGCGAGTCGGCAGCCTGCTTGGTCATCAGTGCCATAGGCTGCTCATAGCCGTCGACACGAGTTCCCACAAAGTTATAGGTGCTGTAATAACGGATTTCCAGAATGGCATCGGGTATCACGTCGGTGATATTCACAAACTGGCTCTTGTCTTCAGTGGGAAACACTGCGGCTGGACGAACTTCCTGATTTCGCTTGCATCCCATGAAGGCATAGACGAAGACCAGGATAATGGCAATAATGAATGATAGTCTCTTCATAATTTGACAAATTTTGAAAACACAAAGATACAAAAAATTCAGCGACCCATCCTCACGCATAATGATACCGTTCCTTGTGCCTTTTGAGCATGGCAACGGACAACGCCAACGACAGCACCTCGGCGCAGATGATGGCGAACCAGATGCCGTCAACGCCGAACAGGGCTGGCAGGATAAACACCGCAGCAGTTTCAAACACCAACGTTCGCACCGTGGAGATGACAGCCGAGACTTTGCCGTTGTTCAAGGCGGTGAAAAATGATGAGGCGTAAAAGTTGAAGCCCACCAAGAGATAGGAGAGGCCGTAAATGCGGAACGCCTTGCAGGTAAGGGCGTAAAGTTCCGCATCATAACCCACGAAGATCTTGGTAAGCGGCGCGACGGTCAGCTCCAACAGCAGGGTCAGCACCAAGCCCATCACGGCGATGAGTTTCAGGCTGCGCTGGAACACGTTCTTCAACTCGGCATGGTTTTGCGCCCCATAGTTGTAGCTCACGATGGGCGCGGTGCCTTCGGCATAGCCGAAAAAGACACCGAAGAAGATGAACTGCACGTACATGATGACTCCGTATGCTGCCACACCGTTCTCGCCGATATACTTCATCAACTGGTAGTTGTAGCATATTGAGAGGATGCTGCCCGAGATGCTGGCGAAGAACTCACTCATGCCGTTGGTGACCGACTGCCCCAAGGCCTTTCCATCGAAGACCGGGCGGACGAAATGCAGCAGCGACTTGTTGGGCAGGACGAAGAAAAGGAAAGGCATCAAGCCGCCCACCGCCGAAGCGATGAAAGTGGCCCATGCCGCACCGCGTAAACCCATGTCGAACGCCACAATGAGCAGATAGTCCAAAAGGATGTTGAGCAGGCCTGAAACCACGGTGAACACCAATCCCAATTGTGGCCGTTCGGCAGTCACCAAAAAGCCTTGGAACATGCTCTGAAGAATAAAGAACGGCAAGGCTATCAGCAGGATGCGGCCGTAAAGTACACAACTGTCCATCATGCTGGCATCGGCACCGAGGAGGATGGCGATGCGCTCCAAAAACACCAGGCCTATCCCGCCGAAAACCACACCCGACACGAAACTGGCCACCACGAGCATGGAAAAGATGCTGTTGGCTTTGCCTCGGTCGCCCTCGCCAAGGGTCTTGGCCACCAAAGCGCTTCCCCCCGTGCCCAACACCGAGCCTACCACGCCGATCAGGAACAGGAACGGCATCATCAGGTTGACGGCGGCGAAGGGCGTTTTGCCCACGAAGTTGGACACGAACACGCCGTCAACCACGCTGTAGATGGAGGTGAAGATCATCATGGCGATGGTGGGCAGCGTGAAGCGCAGCAGCTTGCGGTAGCCGAAATGGTCGGAGAGGGTGATGGTGGGCATAATGCCTGAACTATTGCTTTGAATCAAGCAAACTCATACTGCAAAATAGAGATGTTTAACGCATCCTCCAATTTGCAGATGGTTTCGAGCGAGAGGTTTTCTTCGCCTTTCAAAAGGCGGGAAATATATTGCGGCGAACAGCCCATACGCTCTGCAACATCTTGTCTTGTAAGGTTTTGTTGTTTCATGGCAAGAGCCAATTTGATGGCGATTCTGCGGGAATACTGCAGCCAGCCATCGGCTTTAGCCTGACGGCGTTTCTCTTCCTCTTCGCGCCAAGTCGAGGGCACATCGGACTGGTAACGGCTCAAACGAGCAATGGCTTCTTCCTGTGTCATGGTTCAATCTCCTTTTGGTAATCAATAAAACTATCTTCGTCAAAAACATGTTCCCGAATCAGAAAGTTCCTGACTTTCTCCATTTTTTCCAACTCTTGCAAAGTATGCACTCGTTCCTGCATGGTATGGGTCAATTTGATGGCTCCACCTGTGATGATATAGATGCCCATGTTGAGTTTGATGGCATACAGCCGCAGCCAACTCCTGCGATGCGGACGGCCTTTCTCTTTTCCGAGTAGCATTTCGGTTGCGCGGTTGTTTTCAAGTGGACGGAAAAAGTGATCGAGGTTGGCATCGGGAGAAATGTCCATGATGATACAGGCCAACTCATCCCTGTCTTCCATGGTCTGATAAATGGCATCCTCAATGTTAGTGATTCTGAAATAGGAAATCAGGTCGTCAAGGTTCTGCATGAAGAAATCTGCAAGCCATTCTGCATCACTCCATTGCGACATCACTTTTTGGAGCGCGTTCTCTCTGTCGTTGTCGAAACGGACTGCCCATAGGCGGCCATCTTCTAACACTTTGTCAAAAGTCATGGTTGTTTAGGTTTTAATCGGTGCAAAAATAATACTTTATTTTGAATTGTGCAACCTATAGGTTTCAAATAGTTTTGAAAAATCCGCAATTCAAGGCTTCGCCAGAGTTGCGGATGGTTTAGAGCAATATACTGATGGATTATCTGCGTCCGATGACTTGTGGTGTGGCGCAAGATGAGAATGTGATGATTCAGATCTCAACGATTGCTATTCTTTTCATATTCAAAGGTTAGTTAATAGAGCCAAATAATTGCTGCATCTTATTCTGTATGCTCATACATTCCGAATAATGCCACGTTTAACACGTCTGCTTCGTTGGCATAAATAATGGATTGTTGCGCAGGGGTCAATTCCATAGGAATCAAATTCTGCTTGATGGCATCCGTGTGAATGTGATAGTTGATTTTCGAGAGTTCGCGCTTTGCCGACCAACCAAGCTGTTT
>CAJOIS010000043.1 GCA_905234645.1 uncultured Bacteroidales bacterium
ATCTTTGTAGTCGATGTACTTGATGCGGTTCTTCTTGAAGCGGCAGTATTTCTTTCTCTTGGTATCGACTGCGATGGGAGTCAGATATTTGATGTCGTTATTGTTGTTCACTTGTGCCATTTTTCTTCAGTTTTAATTGTTCAACATTAGGCTTGAGTCTCTTCAGCAGCGGCCTCGGCTTTCTTGTTACGTTTCTTCTCGTTGTAAGCAATGGCGTGCTTGTCAAGCTTCACGGTGAGGAAACGCAAGATGCGTTCGTCGCGCTTCAGTTCGGTTTCGACATCTGCAATCACATTGCCCTCGGCCTTGTACTCAATGAGTTGGTAAAAGCCCGTGGACTTCTTCTGGATAGGATAGGCAAGCTTGCGCATGCCCCAGTTCTCTTCATGAACGATCTCTGCACCATTTTTGGTCAGCTGATCTTCATACTTCTTTACCGCTTCCTTCATCTGTTCGTCAGACAAAACGGGAGTTAAAATGAAAACGGTTTCGTACTGATTCATAACTGTTTGATTAATAGCATGTGCTTATTTAGCGGGTGCAAAAGTACGGATTTTTTCTTAATCCACAACACTTTACGTGAAAAAAAGTTTGTTTAGTGTTGGATGGCTACTTTTCGGACCGCAACGGCGTTGTTTGTCGTAATCTTTATGAAATAGATTCCTGACGGGAGTCCGTAAGTCGGTATCTCGTGGCTGTTGCCTTGCATCTTGCTGTTGTAGCAAGCCTTTCCTTGAATATCGTACATGGTCAGCTTTGCATCAGGCTCGCTGAATGAAACGGTGACGAACGCCGAGGCAGGGTTGGGCGCGACAGTAAGTGTGACCTCGTTGGATTCACCAACAAAGTCAGGCATTGGGGGCAAGTCGGTGTACCAGATGCCGCCTGCCATGGGAGAGGCGTAGATGCGTCCCCCTTCGATACAGATGTCGAGGATGGGAGCCTCTGTCGGGATATCTTCCATTTGTTGCCATTCATTGCTATGGTCGTATTTCAGGTAGATGGAGCCGTCTTCGCAGCCCACGGCGATAATGGTGTCGGTGGTGGTGATGCGCCTGATGGTGGCGTCGCTGGGCAGCGCATCGACAGAATGCCAAGTCGCCCCAATGTCATCGGTAAAGTGAAGCCCATGCTCGCGCGTACCTAGATACAAACAGTTGTCATGGTAGCGTAATGTGGTGTAGTTGACCCCTTCGAAAGGGGAGTTGAGGACTTGCCAATTGGAGCCTTGCTCACGGCTGTGGCGTAACACACCGTCGTATGAGACATGAAACATGGTGGTTCCGTCCCAAGTGAGGTCGACGACATCGATTTCATAAGGCAGGCAGGTGGGCACGTACCATTGCTGGCCAAGACCGAAGGATACATACATCCTATCCTTGCTTCCAGCGACGATTTGGGAGCCGCAGCGCACCAGGCTCTGAAGCCATTGGGACTCAGGCAGTCCGGATCCTGCCGAGCTGAAAGAGGTGCCTCTGTTGGTGGAGAGGAAACTGCCCAGCATGTCGGTGCCGATGAACACGTTGTTGTCTTCCACCATCATGCCGCGTATTTCCACTGTCCCTATGTTGGTGCTTTGTGTCCAGATGCTGCCATTGTCGGTGTAGAACATGTCGGAGCCGTGTGTAGCAGCCAGTATGCGTCCGTTGCAGATGCCGATGTTACCCACCGAGGCGAGGAACGATGGCGTGTTGGTGCGGATCCAGCCGCTCCCGTCGCTGTTGCCACGGTAGATGTGGCCTTGGGTGTCGCCAACGAAGAGGTGTCCGTCGCGGGCATCCATGCACCAAAGGCTTTTTGAGGGCAGGTTGGAGTTGAAATCATGCCAGGTGACGCCGTTGTCGAAAGAAGCAAAAACGCCATCGCTGATGCATGCGGCATAGAGTGTGTCGCCCAAATGGGCATAGCCTTTCGCTTGCTTGTTGAGGTTGGCGCTCGTCCATGTGTCACCGTTATCGCTCGAAACCATGACGCCTTGCCCGAGGACCGTGGCGAAAACCTTTCCGTTGTGGCAATAAATGCCAAGTACATTGCTGTTTATGCCGTTGTTGCACGATTCCCATGAGGTTCCGCCGTCGAAGGAACGGTAGACACCGCGCTTATAGGTGGCGATGAAGATGGCGTCTTCGTTGTCGGACATGAAATAAGGATAGCGCACGTCGCTGGGGAAAATCCCCGTGACATATTCACCTTGGGTGCCTTCGGTAGATTGGTAAACACCTTGGATGTAAGTCGAGGCAAAGAGCGAACCGTTGTGAACCAATATGTGCTTGACGTAATGGTTGTGCATGTATGGGTCCGGCGTCCAGTGCTGACCGCCATCTGTGGTGCGGAAGATGTTCTCGTCGGTGGCGAGAAATACCGTGTCGTTATAAATGACAAGGCATTTGGTATCGCACGAGGTGAGCCCGTTGTTGCGGAATTCCCAGTTGAGGCCTTGGTCGTTGCTGACCAGAACGCCACCGCCTGTGGCGGCATAATACAGGCTGTCGGTGCAGAGTATGCTTCTGACATAGCGCCCCTGAGGGCCGTTCATGGACTGCCATTGCGCTTTGGTAACGTTGAAAATGAGCGTGAAAGCAAAGAGTAGTAATAGAGTCCTGTTTTTCATTTTCTTGTGGCGTTGGTGAGTAGCATCTGCTCAAGCATGAACTCTGCGGCATGGCCGTCGCCGAAAATCTCGGGGAAAGCCGTGGGCGGATTGCCCTCAAAATGCTGCCATGCCTGCATGATGCGTGTTTCGTCGGCGTCGACGAGGATGGCGTTACCGGTCTCGACAATCTCCACCCATTCGGTCTCAGGCCTCAGGATGATGCAAGGCTTCTTGAAGAAATAGGCTTCCTTTTGTACGCCGCCTGAGTCGGTCATCACGAGTTGTGTGTGACGTTCCAAGGCTATCATCTCCAAGAAAGATACAGGTGGGATGATGCTAATGCTCGGTCTGTTGAAGATTTGCGTTTGCTTTTCGCTGTCCAGATTGGTTTTCAGGAGTTTGGCTGTCCTGGGATGCAAGGGCAACACGACTTGGGTTGTTTTGGAGAGCTGGATCAGCGCTTCAAAGATGGCGTTGAGCCGTTCAGGATGGTCGGTGTTGCTGTCGCGATGGATGGTGGCGAGGATGAAAGGATTGCTCGTCAGACCCAAACGTTGTATGATGTCGGTTTTTTGCTCTGCGATGCTGGCGAAATACAGGCTGTTGTCGTACATGATGTCGCCACAATGGTAGACTTTCGGGTTGTCGATAGTGAAAGGTCCGTCATTGTCCATAGGGAATCCTTCGCGTTTCAGGTTTTCCAAACCGGCCTTGGTGGGCGTGAACAGCAGGGTGGAGCAGTGGTCGCATACGATGCGGTTGATTTCCTCGGGCATGCTCTTGTTGAATGAGCGCAGCCCCGCCTCGATGTGGACGATGGGCACGTGGATCTTGGCAGCAGCCACGGCACCGGCCAGGGTAGAGTTGGTGTCACCATACAACACGATGAAGTCGGGTTTCTCTTTCAGCAAAACCTCTTCGATGCCTTCCGTCATGCGGGCAGTCTGCACGCCATGTGAGGCCGAGCCGACATGGAGGTTGTAGTCGGGATGCGGGATGCCCAGCTCGTCGAAAAACACCTGCGACATATTGTCGTCATAATGCTGCCCTGTGTGGACGATGACTTCCTGGATACGGTTGGAATAATGGTTTTTGATGGCGCGACTTAGCGCTGCAGCCTTGATGATTTGGGGCCGTGCCCCGATGATGGTGACGAGTTTCATGGGATGTGTTTTTCAGAAGGTCATTTCTCCGTGGTCGCGGAAGCTGTAGTAACGTTCGTTGCCGATGACGATATGGTCGATGACGGCGATGTCGAGAAGCTTGCCGGCAGCGTCGATCTTTTGGGTGAGCAGGCGGTCGTCTTTGCTGGGACGCGGGTTGCCGGAAGGATGGTTGTGGCCCAACACGATGCAGGTGGCGCCAAGACTTAAGGCTTTCTTGAAGATGACCCGGGGGTCGGCGATGACATTGGTCGTCCCTCCGTTGCTGATGCATTCTATCTTTAGTTCGTGGAAGCTTTGGTCAAGGTACATGACAAGGAAATGCTCCTGTTTCATGTCGTCGATGTGGGGTAAGAAACGCTCGAACGAGGTCTTGGAGTCCTTTACTTCCTTGGGGAGTTTGGCTTCGGCAGCGCGGCGGCGCTTCCCGAGTTCGAGGGCCGCCATGATGGTTATGGCCTTGGCTTTTCCGATGCCCTTAATCTCTTCGAGTTCTTTAAGGGTGAGGTCGGAGAGCTTGATGAGGTCGTTGTCGGCTTTTTCCAATACGGCGCGCGCCAGGTCTACGGCCGACAGACCCTCCTTGCCCGTGCGAAGCAGGATGGCCAACAGTTCGGAATCGCTCAGCGCGGCCTTGCCTTTGACGATCATCTTTTCCCGCGGTCGGTCGTCTGCAGCCCATTCCTTGATGGATTTCTTCTCAGTCATGACTTGGCATGTTTTGTTTCAGGCGGTAAAGATAGGGATTTTGGGCTTATCTCAACCAAAAAAGCCTCTTCCACTAGGTAGAAGAGGCACCAACATGTATGAATAAAACTTCCAATTATGCCAATTTAGCCGTGAACTTCGACAGCTTCGACTTCAGGTTGGCGGCTTTATTCTTGTGGATGATACCGCGCTTGGCGACCTTGTCGATGATGGAGTACAACTTCGAAAGTTGACCCTCAGCTTCCGACTTGGAGGTCAAAGCCCTGAATTTCTTCACTTCGTTACGCATGTTCTTGGCGTAGTAACGGTTGTGCAAACGTCTCTTTTCTGTCTGACGGATTCTCTTGATTGACGATTTGTGATTTGCCATATCTCTTATTCCTTATGCTTGTATATTTCCTTTTATTTTGGGCTGCAAAATTACAACTTTTTCGTTAATCCCAGCCCAAAAAGATGAAATTTTTTCTTTCAAATGTTTAATTTGTTGGTTTACAATCAAATGTCATCTTTTCTTCGTTGTCACGTCGAAGGATTTCGTCGAGTCTTATATTAATAAAGGTGTTTTTCTCGGCGTTGCAGTTGGCTAGGACGACAGGGATGTAGTTCTCTCCATAGCCGCGTGCCACTCCTTTGCTATCGATACGCTCGATGAGCATACGCTGTGTCTTGCCTTGCATCGACTCAAAATACTTGATCTTGTTCTCCAAAGAGATCTGCCGCACCACCTCGCTGCGTTCGGTTTTCACCCTCTCTGGCACTTGGTCGGGCATGACGGCGGCCTTGGTGCCGGTGCGCACTGAGTATTTGAACGTGTGAATGTGGCTGAAGCCGATTTCCTTCGCGAAGTCGCAGCTTTCCTTGAAGGTCTGTCCGGTTTCGCCCGGGAATCCCACGATGATGTCGGTGGTGAGGTTGAAGTCGGGGCGGAAGGTCTTGATGCGCTGGCACATCTCCCTGAATTGGGCGACGTTGTAGTGCCGGTTCATGCGCTTCAAGGTGTCGTCGGAGCCGCTTTGCAGGCAGATGTGCATGTGCGGAGCGAGTTTCTCGTGTTGGAACAAGGCGAGGAAACGATCACTGAACTGGTCGGGCTCGATGGAGGAGACCCTGACACGGAAGTCGCCATTAATGTTCAATATGTTCTCAACGAGTTGCTCGAAGTTGGTGTCTTCGTATTGGTAACGCCCCATATTGACGCCCGTCAGCACGACTTCCTTGAAGCCGTGGGCGACGACCTCGCGTACGTTGTTATAGATGTCCTCGACAGGACGGCTCGTGGAACGCCCTCTCACCATGGGGATGATGCAATAGGAGCAGAAGTTGTTGCAGCCGTCGTGGATCTTGATGAGGCTGCGGGTGTGGAAGGTGTCGAAGGCAGGATGGTAGCTGAACAGGTCACGGTCGTAGCCCTCGGGGTCGCTGTGGCCGGTTTTGAAATGCTCGTCAATGATGTCAAACAAGGCGGCCTTGCGCTCATTGTCAATGACATAGTCGGCGATACCCGACTGTAGCAGTTCTTCTTTTCTATGGTTGACCATGCAGCCGGTGACGGCAATCAGTGCCTCGGGGTGTTTCCTCCGAATTTGGTGGATGGCCTGACGGCATTTCTGGTCGCTGGTGTTGGTGACGGTGCAGGTGTTCACGACAAAGACATCGGCGTCGGCATCGCTGTCGGCAATGTCGTAGCCCGCAGCCTTGAAGCGCGACGCCAGGGCGTCGGTCTCATACAAGTTCAGGCGACAGCCTAGGGTTTTGAAGGAGATTTTTGTCATTTTTTCTTACGTAATCACTTATTGTTTTCTCACTCACAAAGTCCTTTTTGGCATTTTCCTCAAAACCCTCATGAGCGACGTTGAAGCACTAATTGCAGTTTTTGTCCACGGCTGCTTTTAATTGCTCATATCCAATTCCATCTTTCAAACCTGTAATTTTTTGCAAACGAGATAGCGTTATGGTCTTGTTGTTTCCACAAGTGTGATTAATGGTTTCGGTAGGAACTACCCAGAAACGCCAGTGATCCAAGTCTAAA
The DNA here is from genome assembly GCA_905234645.1 of uncultured Bacteroidales bacterium. Classification (GTDB taxonomy): domain Bacteria; phylum Bacteroidota; class Bacteroidia; order Bacteroidales; family F082; genus Limimorpha. Next base: position 6,494 of record CAJOIS010000043.1, read on the forward strand.
GGATTCGATTCTTCTTTGGTTTTTCCTGTGTTGAGGCAAAAAACATAAATGTCGTTTTGACGACAAAATTCTGAAGTGGAGTCTTTGTAACGCGAAAAAGCTTTAGTAATGCTGAAGGATCTTTGAGTAGAAACTTTTCCATCGGTACGCCACGAGTGATAATAAGCTGTTTCTTTAACTTCAACTCGCATTCCTTTGTATGTAATATCCCAAAGCGTCCAGCCATTCTTATTGTGAGGCTTTTTTATTTCAAGTGCTCGAGCAACGATAAATTCAGCAATTTGGTCCTGCAAGTCCCAAATGTTTGAAAACTGAAATTGCCAAAAGTCAATTGCAGAAAAGCCTAATGGGTGACTTGAGAAGGTAAAAGGTTCAAAGCCTGTAAGGATGGTGCATGTTTGTCGATCCATGGTGTAATGATAAAATTATAGTAAACAATCCAAATCGATGAAATCACAGTTTGACTCAAACTCAATGTCCTTGACTTTCTGTTGGAGATAGTTTATAAAAGAGGTATCAGAAGGGATACAGTCATCATACCAGATGATGTTTAATTTGTATTCCCATTTATAACTAGTGTTCAGAATGAAAACGTAGCGTTTAAGGGCTCCGTCAACCAATTCTGGGGATATATAAAATATTCCTTTCTCTGCTTTATGCTTCAATAAGATATGCCTCGTAATGGATTGTTTGCTGCCTTCTAAATGACCTTCGTAGGTGTCGCCAATGGTGAATCCTATAATATCGACTCCATTCACATCTTTAAAATCAATTCTCATCCAATTGAAATTCATTTGCTTTCAGCATTTTCCGATTAATTCTCCCTCAATCGACAGCGGCGAAGCCGATGTGACCTTAACGTTTACGATTTGCCCAATAAGGCTCCTGTCTCTCGAAGCAAAGCGAATAACAATCTTGCCCTCAGTGTGGCCAGTGAGGTAGCCGTTCTTGCGATCGTGGCTCTCCACGAGCATCTTGACGGTCTGTCCAATGAGGTCTTGGTTGTAAACGAGACTGTGCTTCATCAACTCCTCGGTGAGGCGGTGGTAGCGCTCACGCTTTACTTCTTTTGGTACATCATCATCCCATTCCGAAGCGACGGCACCGGGACGCACGCTGTATTGCGCAATGAACGCCATGTTGTATTTGAATTCCTCCATGGCCTTGCGTGTGTTCTCGAATTCCTCTTCGGTTTCGTGCGTGAAGCCCACGATGATGTCGGTGAAGATGGTGGCTGTCGGTAGCTTCTCGCGAATGGTCTCGATGATATGCCTGTAGGTGGCTAGGTCGTGGTGGCGGTTCATGCGTTGCAGCATATTCTCGTCGCCCGACTGGATGGGGATGTGGATCTGCTTGCCGAGGCAGTCGTATTGTGCCATCACCTCGATGACATCGTCCTTCATGTCGCGGGGATGCGGTGCTGTGTAGTACACCCAAAATTCCTTGCCCGAGGCCTTGCCGAACTCGCCAACACGGCGCAACAGCTCAGCGAAATCGATCTCTTCGCCTTTTTTGTCCAAACCATAGGAGTTGACGTTCTGTCCCAACAGGGTGATGCTCTTGTAGCCTTTCTCGACGAGGTCTTTCAGTTCGGCCAGAATCTCTTCCGAGGGGCGCGACACCTCACGGCCACGGGTGTAAGGTACGGCGCAGTAGGTGCAGAACTTGTTGCAGCCGTTCTGGATCGGGATGAAGGCCTCGAAAGTGGAGGTCTGCGTCGGTGTGATGGCCCAGAACTTGTCCATGTTGGCCGACGGGTTGATCTTGTCGTCCTTGTGAAACAGCGGTGCCAATGGCTTGACCACAGGTTGGTATTCAATCTCTTCTCCAAAGCGCAACGAGGCCGGCGTGACGATGCCGTATTGGCGAATCATGTCGGGGAAGTTGGGCAGCTCGTTCATGGCGAAGACCAAGTCGAAGAGCTTGAGGAAGCGCAGGCGGTCGGCGGGCAGAATGCAGCCCGACACGAAGGTGATGACGTTCTGGCGGTTCTTCATGGCGTTCCATTTCTCGATGCGGCCATACACCTTGTCGATGCCTTTCTGTCGCACCGAGCAGGCGATGATGCCGAGGATGGTGGCCTCGTCTTCTTTGTCGGTCTCGACGAAGCCCATGCCGTTGAGCACCGTGCGCACGCGCTCCGTGTCGCTCAAGTTCATCTGGCAGCCCAAAGGAAGGAGATAGTATTTCATTCAGTTATCAGTTGTTCGCTTGTAGGGCTGTCACAATGTGGCAGCCGTACATGTTGTGTATAAAATGCGCTGCAAAATTACGTTTTTTTTATCTATCCGTAAATCAAACCGATGATGTCGTGCAGGATTTCGTTGTCCATATCGAACGCGGGAGCCGTCTTGGTGCTGCTGCCTTGCAGCAGTTGCTCAGCTTGTCGGATGGCCTCGGGGTCAAGGCAGTCGGAGGCGATTTGTGCTTCGTTGATGATAGCCTTAGCTTCATCAATATGTAAGGCGATGTCGACGTTGCCCCAAGGGAATTGGGCCTTTTTGGAGGTCTTAAACTGCCTCCAGCGACCGAAGAGGAAGTCGTCCGATGCGATATGCTCTCGGATGGATTGCACTTCCTTGTTTTTAATAAAGGTGTCGAAATTGAGCATGGTGGCCTTGCCACCATACACCTTTTCAAATGAGGCGATGAGCGGCTGTTTGATGCTCTCGGAAGTCAGTTCTGGCACGAGTTCGCTAAGGTTGACGACGCGGCTGGCTACACTCTTCACGCCGTGTTTCATCAGTTTGGCCTTGTCGACGGTGAGGTATCGCTGCATCATGGCGCCGTCGGTCTTGATGAGGAGGGTGCCGTGGTGCAGGTTGTTCTTTTTCCCTTTGCCGAAAGCGTTGCCACTGAACTTGCGTCCTTGGCAGGTAAGGTCGTTACGCCCCGAAATTTCGGCTTCCAGTCCGTAGGCGAGGAGCGCGTCCTGGATGACGGAGAGCTGTTTGTGGACGTCGTACAGCGATTTGTCGGCGACAAACGAGAAGTTGATATTGCCCAAATCATGGTATACCGCACCACCGCCCGTTCCGCGTCGCATCAGATGACCACCTTCATCAAGCAAGAGTTGTACGTTGCATTCCGAATAGGGGTTCTGGTTGTAGCCGATGACGACGGTCTGCTGGTTTTTCCAGAGATACATGGTGACCGTGTCTTCCTCTTGGTTGTCCGTGAGATACTGCTCCACGGCGCGGTTGAGGAAGGGGTCGTATTGGGTGCTGATGACGACTTGTAGCTTGTTCATGGTTTGATAATAAAAAAGCCCGCATTTTGGCGGGCTTGGTTGGTAGTCTCTCCGGGATTACTTCAATGAACCCGTATTGGATTTTGTTGAAGTAAATCTCGGAGAAACTTTGCCCGTAAGTTGTTGATTTATAGGTTAATTATTAAACGTTGTTGTTATTTAGAACTAAAACAAATTACTACGAAATATCACATTTTGTGGGTTCGGTTGACACGGCGTTGACACGGATTTTGTATTTTTGCAGTGTCTTTTGAAGGGGTCGGGCTTTCCCCTTTTCGAGACATCTAACAGATAATTCAACGCAAAATTAAAACTTTTATTTTTATGGCTACACTAAAATTTTACCTTTCGAGGTACATCAAAAAAGATGACGAAAGAGGCGAAATTCAGATGCGCTTTAGCGGCAATAGGGATTTCGTGAAAAGGATGGCCACGGGTATCTTCATCACGGCGGGAAATTGGGACGCTGAGAAGGGGATGCCAAAGGGCAAAAAAAACAACAAGTATCGCGACGACTGCGAGGGAATCCGTGAACGACTCAATGAACTCACGAGTTATCTGCTGCGCTGCTGGGAACAACTTGGCGACAGCAAGCCAGAACCCGACATGCTGACCAGATGGATGAACGACATCGAATGGATTGAAGAGGAAGAGGAAGTCATCATCAATGGGAATCGGGTCACTCAAACGAGATGGACGCTGGAAACCAAGTCGCATAAGGCGGCTATGGAAGCGGCGAAGAAGAGAGAGCTTAAGAAACTCGAGAATCGATATTTCCTCAGTGTCTTTGATGAGTATATCGAGGAGCAGTACAATAATGGCGTGATAGGCGATGTCCGAAAGAAGACCTACAAAACCGGATATGGATTGTGGGATAGGATGGAGAGATACCAAGGCAAGCGGTATAAGCTTAACGAGATTAAGACCGAGGACATCTATACGTTTCGCAGTTTTATCATCAATGAGTGTGACTTGTGGAGGACGGACAGCGATGGGAAATACAAGCCCAAGAGCCGTTACGATTCAATCTACAACGGATATAAGTATGTCAAGGAAAGAGGGGTGGAGAAACGGAGCCTAAACTACGTGATTAACCAAATCAAGTATGTCAAGGCTTTTTGGCATTGGCTCCTTCGCGTCAAGAGGGCAAGACTTGAAGACATCTTTCTTACCTATACGATGGACCAGGCTGTCTATGGTACGCCTTTCTTCTTCTCCAATGAGGACAGAACCAAGCTCTTTGAGGCTGATTTCAGTGCGCGTCCAGAGCTGGCGGTACAAAGGGACATCTTCGTTTTCCAGTCCTTGGTTGGATGCAGAGTGGGCGACCTGCTGCGTATGACGAAATCGAACATCGTGGATGGGAAATACCTTCAGTATGTTGCAGGCAAGACGAAGAACCATAGCGGTAGGGTGGTGACGGTACCGCTGCATCCCACGGCCAAGATCATTCTTGAACGATACAAGGACACGGAAGGCGATAAGCTGCTGCCCTTCATTTCGAATCAGAACTATAACGATGCCATCAAAGAGATGTTCAAGGCGGTGGAAGACATAGACCACACCGTGACCATCCTGGATCCGGTGACGCGGTTGGAAAAGCAGGTGAAGCTGTCGGAAGTGGCCAGCAGCCACATGGGGCGACGGAACTTCTGCGGCAACTTGTACGATGCAGGCTTCAGGGATGCGGACATCGCTTCGATGAGCGGCCATGCCGAAGGCAGTAAGGCCATATCGCGATACCGAAAGGTGAGCGAGCAGCAGAAGCAGAAGATGATTGAATCCTTGTGAAAATAGAGACGGGGCTGTTGCCGATGGCAGCAGCCCCGAATGCAATAAAAAAATGGAAGCCGATGAAATTGGGCTTTCGGCTTCCATAGTAACAGATAACTCCATTTTATGGCTACGGAGTCGGGTGCAAAGATAGGGATTTTCCAGATGCAGCGTGTTTTTTCCCGCTGGAGCCTGACTGGCTGACGAAGGCTGCGGGGCTAAAGCTTCCCCACCGGGGACGGGCTTCTCCCGCAGCCTTTGGCAGACAGGCAGCCCTCCGAATCGATTAAACTGCCGGAGTGGGATTGCGGATGACCGACCGAGGAAGAGAAACGAGAGCGGGGAAACGCAAACCCACTATTAGCCGAAGACGGACAAAGGTTGCGTAAAAGCTATAATAAAAAAGGAGAAGCCTCACCTGCAACCTTTGGCCGACTGAGGATTAATTAAAACCACCTATCAAGCCGGACGAAGTGACATAAAAAAGGAGAAGACTCCCTATCGATTAGGAAGTCTTCACCATTTTGATCACAATTACTATAGCGGTGACGATGACTGCCAGCAACACTATCACCATACCGAGGAGGAACCATAGAAAGGCGGGCGGCTTCTTCTTCTCAGGAGCTGCCTCGATGACGACTTGCTGATAGTGCAGTGTGTCAGCATAATGGATGGGTTCCGGCTCTGCCTCGTAGGTGACTGTGAGGCTGTCATCGGTGGCCGTCGCCGTGAAGGTGCCCTGCTCCGTCTGGATCTTGACGGCTTGGCCGTCAAGCAGCGGAGCGAGGGGCATCACGGCGGTATCGGCCAGAGGAGGCAATTCTATGAAGGTGTCGATGGGATGCGCCTGGACGGTGACCAATTCCGGGCAGCGTTCCGTGATGCGACGGATGCGACGTTGAGCGCGGCGGTTGGCATCGCAGGCGCATAGCAACACCATCGACACCGATAACATCAGGAAGAGGAAACAGCGGGTCTTCATGGCCTTACAGGTTTTCGATGAGCTGCTTCAGTTCGGCATTCTCCAGCGTCAGCTGGGCGACCTGAGCCGATAGCCCGACGATTTCACGTCGGGCCTCGGTAAGCTCAGTATAGACGCGCTTGTTTTCCTCGACCAGGTTGAAGATGGTCTGCTGCATCTCTCGGATGGTGCGGTTCTGGCGCAGCCGCGTAGCGGCGAGCCAGGAAGCAACACCAGTCAACGGAGCCAGCAGCAAGGATGTCCATTCAAAGACGCTCATGGTAGTTAGGATTTGTTGATTTTACGGCCAACCTTCTCGGGGCGAGTCTTGATGATGAACGAGCCAAAGCCTCTCAAATAGACATTCTCACCAGAAGCGGCATAGGTGAGGTAGAAGCGGACGCTGTCGCCCTCCTCTGCCCAGCTGCCGACGGGGACATCCACACCCATGCTGGGGTCAGTGACGTTGGTGTTGAAGATGCCAATCTTCTTTTGGGTGAGGTTGTAGGCCACAGCGATGAAGTTGGCAGCGGCGGGCTTGCCGATCATCTCTGCTGCTTCAGGTTCTGCGTAGATGTCCAGGACACCATTGGTGTCGGACACCAGGCTTTCGAGCATTGGCGAGTCGATGCGCTCACCGTTGCCGATACCCTCCAAGAGGGCGAGGTCGAAGGTCTTCACATCGTCAGTGAAGTCGGCGCAAGCCGACAGCTGACGGGTGAGCATGTTGCGGCGGGTCATGCCACGGGTGACGGACGGAAAGAGCGAGGCGAGCTGCTCATCGCTGAGCTGCGAGACGAGTGCCTGGACTTCCTTGAAGAACTCGCGCTGCTGCACCTGTGCATCAGTGCGAGGGTTTCTGACTGACTGCGGCTTGCCTTTCATGTAGGCAATGCCGTTCCACGAGGAACCTACAACGGTTCCGACGGTACCACGGAAACCTCCGAGGATTCCTTGTTTGATTTTTCCCATAGTGCTTTGTTGTTTTAAAGGTTAGACATGAGTTTATTGGCCAGTGCGAGGATTGCGGCCTTGGCGGGCGGGACGTTTGGTCACGCCCATGGTTCCGAAGCCAACGAGGGCGATTTTAGAACCCGTGGCCAGCATGAAGCCGCTGAAGGTGTCGGCGGCTTCGCCGTAGGCGGCCAGGCCAACGTTGAACGACAAGGCACCAGTCGTGCCGATGGCGATTGTGGAATTGACCAGAAAGATCTTCTTCTTGGTGACATTAGCCACAAGAATGGTGGGGTACTCGTCGCCGTGCTCAGCGCGGAAGTCACTGTCACCATCCCAAGAGATGGCGAGGTTGTCGCCATCGGCGGCAACCGAGACATCCGGCATGTCGGCGGTCGGCGCATTGCCGAGGGTGGTGATTTCCGTCAAGTCAACATGCTTGCCGTCGGCCTCGACGAGGGAGGCTGCGGAAAACTGTTGGACGATGGCGTTGCGGCGCGTCATGCCCTTGGGCGATGACGGGAACAGGAAGGCCAGTTGCTCGGCGGTCAATTGGCCGACGAGATCCTGGACTTCCCTGAAGAAGTCGCGTTGCACCATCTGTGCAGCGGTCTTCGGGTCTTTCTGCGATTGTGGAAGGCCTTTCATGTAGGCGATGCCGTTCCACGAGGCACCAATGACGGTGCCGACTTTTCCTTTGAATCCGCCCAAGATTCCCTGTTTAATCTTACCCATGATTTTCAGTTTTTAGGTGTTTTTACTCGAATTTGATTTTGCGATGTTGGTACGAAGTTGGTACGAACCAAACCCCTACCAGACCCGTACCGAAAAAGCCCTTAAAAAAGCCGCCCGACAGGACGGCTTTTTGGGGGTGTGTCCGGGAAGCTTTTAGTGCTTTTTCGGACGGGCGGGACGAGTGGCCACGGACATGGTGCCGAAGCCGACGAGGGCAATCTTGGAGCCAGTGGCCAGCATGAAGCCGCTGAAGGTGTCGGTGGCTTCGCCGTAGGCGGACAGGCCGACGTTGAACGACTGGGCACCAGTCGTGCCGATGGCGGCGGTGGAGTTCACCAGATAGACCTTCTTCTTGGTCACGTTGGCCACGAAGATGGTCGGATACTCGTCGCCGTGCTCAGCGCGGAAGTCGCTGTCACCGTTCCAAGAGACGGTCAGGTTCTCGCCTGCTGCGGCGATGGTGACATCCGGCATGTCGGCGGTGGTGGCGTTGCCGATCGAGTTGATGTTGGCGAGGTCGACGCTCTTGGTGTCGCCGTTGTCAACTGCCACGGCGGCGATTTGCTGCGCGAGCAGGTTGCGACGGGTCATGCCTTTGGGCGTGGACGGGACCAGGAAGGCCATCTGCTCGTCAGAGAGCTGGCCGACCAATTCCATGACCTCTTTGAAGAAGGCGCGTTGTTTCTGTTGCGCTGGAGTGTTGGCGTTTCTCACGGATTGCGCGATGCCACGCATGTAGGAGATGCCGTTCCAGCTGGCACCGATGACGGTGCCGACTTTTCCACGAAATCCACCGAGGATTCCTTGATTGATTTTACCCATGATTTTAAGTTTTTAGGGGTTAATAAATGAGTGAACTATTGACGCGGGACTTCGGGACGCGAGACGCGGGACGAAGGCCGTTGTCGGTGACCGTCGCCGTCATGGGCTGCACAGCAGATCATAATCTTTATATTGTTTTTGGAGTGCGGCGTTTCATGTCCTTTTGGCAACGGCAGGGCAAATGTAGTTGAAACGGCAAAGAAGCGGGCTTTTCTGATTGTTTTTGATTGATTTTGACGGATTTTGATAGGATTTCTTGACGGTTTTTTGTAATATTTTTGCGGTGTGCTTCAGTTGGGGATAATAGGACTGATAGGACGAATAAGACAAATAAAAACAAGAATGATTATGGAATTAAGCAAGTTATCTATGGAACGGCTGGAGGGCGTTGATGAGCGACTGAAGGCTGTCGTTGTTGAGTGCGCTGCGCGGTGTACGTTTCCCTTCAATGTGTCTGAAGGGTTGAGAACGGTGGAGCAGCAGCGTGAGTATGTGAAACAGGGGAAATCCAGGACGATGAACAGCAAACACCTTACTGGAAAAGCTGTCGACCTGTACCCGCTGACGGTGAATCGCAAACAGGTGGACTGGTCCAGGTTTGAGGACTTGGCAGATCTGATGTTTCAGGTGGCCAAAGACCAGGACACTGAAATCGTCTGGGGTGGCAACTGGAAGACACTCGTCGATAAGTGCCACTTTGAGTTAAGATAACGCGGGACACGAGACTGCGGGACTTCGGGACTGCCTGCCGGACCACAAAGAGAGTCATCAAAGAACATACATTTTTTCATTTTTTTCGGGGAAGCCCTCGCCATAGCGGTGGAGGGCTTTTCTGTTTCTTCACTCTGAAAGATGAGACGATTGCGCGAAATGCTGAAAACGAGGTGCTTAAAAAAGCAAGTACCCTAACGGCAAACGGAGACCCGCACTCGTCGGGGCGGAGTTTATTTAGAGGCTTGGCTTTTTTAAGCACCGTACCCAAGAATGAGACATTAAGCCGATAACTACATTCTTCTGAACTCCAAATTTAGGGTGGTGGTTGGGGACGATGGTGGTCACAGAGCGAAGCGTCAGCGGAGCGACAACACTTTCCAAATGCTCGACTTAGGGTGGTTGGTGGGGATTGATGGTGGTTGGCCAGAGCGAAGCGTCAGCGGAGCGACCTGACCCGTACTTCGGGGTGGTGGTTGGGGGTGACGGTGGCACGGCCAGTGGGTAGGAAAAACCGAGGGGGAAAAGCGCCTGCGGCCTACTTACGCGGGAGTTTCAGCAGAACGACAAACACTGCGCCCAAGAACTACGACTGCGATGAGAACGACTGCGCCCCGTTCGCGCCAGGGAGCCCGACCCGCCCGACAGGAGTCCGCGCACGGTTTCAATCCGAAGTGGCGGCGGGCGTGCCTTTGCGGCGGCGCACCCGAAGAGGCAGGCACCAGTATGGCCATTGCGGGCTGGGGTGGCAACGATGAGGGGGCGAAACACGATGCGCTTTAGCGCTCCGACAAGGGAACCGCCGGGCGGGCGACCCAGCAGGGGCGCAAAACTAAAGGGGCGCGGCTGCACCCGACAAAAAGATGCGGCCGTTCGGACGCTCCGCTTAGGGGGTACGGGGGCGGCCAAGAAAGCCCCGAGCGAGCAAGGAGCCACGAAAGCGGCTGGCCTTGGAGCCGAAGACGCTCGTCTGGAGCCGCGCCAGCGGAGTGCAACGGAGCGAGTGTCGCGGGACAGACGAAGGAAGCGGCGGTGTTGCGCAAGGCCGCCGATGAAAGCAAAAGCGCACGGAGCTTGCGGAGCTCAGCATTTTGTTTTCATCAGCGCTCGTTATAGCCTTGCGCACACCAAGGCAGGCGCAAGAAGCGGCGACGCAGGGAACACCGATTTCCCCCCTCGGTTTTTATTGGGGAGGTTGTGCGGTGGGAGATACCCGAAGCTGCACTGCGTTTGCATCGGGTTAATGTCGTGTTGCCCCTTCAGGGCTGGTTGTTTCGTTATTTGTGCTAACGTGCTATCGTACTAACGATGTTGGCTATTTGAGCCATTTGCGATATTTGATCCAAACGCGGAGCCAGATGCGGGCGATGGCATCAATGGCATCACCGAAAATCATCTTGCTGTATTTGTCGAAGTTCTGCCCCCACTCGGTCTGCTCCATGAACTCTTGCATGGTCTGAGTGTTCTTGAAGGTCTCAGGAACGAGGTAGTAGGAGAACAGATAGGAGTATTGCGAGACGGCACTCATGAAATCCCATGTGTTGCCGTTGTCGCCTCCCCAGCCGTGGACATACTTTCGTGTGGCCACATCGTTCTCAACGTCCAAGATAAAGGGTGTTGGATTTAGCGGTAGCGGATAGCCATCGGGGTCGTAGAAGAAACGGTTGTTGTCCTTGTCAATCTTATAAGACTTGTTGACCTGGTCTTCCCATTTCTTCTCGATGGCTCCGTGGATGCCCTTCTCGTCGGAGAATGGGCGACTGTCGCAATGCAGCGGCATGTGACAGTCGGCAACATAGTGGCTGAGGATAAAGAAGCGCATAGCGATATGGTTTCCTGTCGTGGCGATAGGACAGCCCCTATCCTCGCGGTGCAGCATCTTGAAGTTGTCAACGATGCTATGGGAAATGGATTCGCAACGGTCAGCGCAGTTGCCGCTTTCGAAAGCATAAGGCTTGTTGAATAACGGCGAGGACTTCCTCATTTTCTCGTAGATGGTATGGGTGGAAGGTAACTTGCCAAAAGTGGTATAGGGGCCGTCATCAGAAGGATGGTACTTGACGATGTGGCTGGTGCTCATATCCTTGAATACCTCATCGGGGTACCAGGCACCTTGTATGACGAAATCGCGGTAGTTCTTAAACCACCTGACCAAAGCCTTGGCTTCCTTGCGGACATCTTCACTGACACCTTTAATGACGGATTGGTCTTCGGTGGTGGCGATGACTTCCAATCGTTTGATAGCCATGAAGGCTATCCATGCGTGTGAGTATTTCTTCATGGTATTTGTGTTTTAAGGCTTCAAAGATAGTAAAAGTTTTCAAGATGGTAGTTGGTCAGCCGCTGGCGGGGTTTTTTGCCCGGTTAAAGCTTCAGCTGTGGGTAAGGCGCGACGGCCTTTCATTGAGTTTTCGGAGAAGTATTGATTTTCAATCGA
>CAJOIS010000044.1 GCA_905234645.1 uncultured Bacteroidales bacterium
CTCGATTTTGCCCCTGAAACGTTTCAATCGCCGAAATCGTCTCTATCCATTGGGCTTCAGCACATGTCACAGCCTGCAAAATGACCTATAAGTCAAAAATAAAGGGCAGCCGATTGGCTGCCCTTTGTTGTTTTAGAAGATGTAGTTAAATCCTATAAAAGGTTTTAATCCTCTGCCGTCGCGTTTGTCTAGTGCTGTACCTAGGTCGACGGACACGATGAGGTTACGGTTCATGATGAGTTTAAGGCCGCAGCCGGCGCTCATGTGTACGCTTTCCTTGTCGCCGCTGTAGAAAACCTTTTCGGGTTCTTGTCTCATAAGTTCCATCATGTTTTCATAATCGTTCTGAGCCCTTTGCATCTCTTTCTCACGGTAGGTTTGCGTCACTATGCCCGCATCGAAGAAAGGATTCAAGGCCACCTGCCAGTTCTGGTTGATGAACTTGAAGCCGATGATACGCCAGCGCAGCTCTACATTGGCAAAGGCGAAGCCTTCACCGAGCACGCCGTTGCGGTTCACGCCACGCATGGTGATAGATCCTCCTAAACCTTCGGTGTACATCTTCTGGAAGAACATGGTGTTCAAGTTGTTGATCATGTACCAAGGTGTCTCGCCCACGATACGATTCTGGGCGCCGAGACGGTAGGCGAAGGTCAGTTTGTCCTTGTAAATAGGGATGTAATGTCTCCACAAAAAGGTGAAAGAGAGGTTGTATTTGGTGCGGTCTTCTTTGGGGTATTGTTTGTCGTTGTCGATGTTAAATGCGCCGACGAGGGTTCCTTCGGCATAGATGCCTCTGGTGGGGTCGCTGTTGTGGTCGCGGCTGTCGTAAATCATGCCGAGACGGAGTTGGCCCGTATGGCCGCCCTTGGCTTCCTCTTTCTTGATGATGCCAGCATTGACATAATTCTCATACAGCGTGGCTGGTTGGTCGACATAGTTGTTCATCTTCACCGTGTCGATGGGGGAGATGGTGGTATAATAATAAGCTAAACCAGCAGTCCAATTGAGGTTGGGCACACCGAAAAATGACCTTTGCATGCTTCCCACAAAACGTAGTTGGTTGCGGTCGATGAAGTGATAGCCGCTTTTGATCTTTTTATCCAACGTATCAGGATTAATGAGATGCGCTTGTTCCACTACGGGGTCGTAGGTGGGGGATTCGTAGCCGTTAAAGCCGAAGAACTCATACTTATTGGCGTAGAAATAAGTCAAGTCGAAGAAGAGCTTGGTGTCTTTGACGACATAGGGCAGGTCGCTATAGAAACGGAACACGCCCGAGCCTTTGGTGTAGCGAGAGGCCTCCACGTTGAACTTGTAGTTGTAACGTGGATAGCGTGAACCGTCACCATAGTTGAAGATGTCGCAGCAAAGGCCATATTGGAAGCCCAGGTCGGCATCGTAGCCCACCACAGGCAAGGGACCGAAGTTCCAGCCCGTCTTGATGATCTCTCCTTTTTCGTTGTAGACTTTTTCTTTCTTTGATTTCTTAGGCTTTTGCTCGTCTTGTGCGTAGCTGCCCACCGCCAGAAGCAGGGCGAGCATTAGTAGTAAGGTCTTTTTCATATTGATGATGTTGATATACTTCTTATCCAAGATTTCTTCTCACCAACAGCCTCATTGCGGGCTAGACCCGCAATCTCCCAAGCGATAGGGACACCCTCCCGCGTAGGAGATGGCGGATGTCCCTCCGCCATGAGGCTAGAGGCTTGAGGTTCTACTCATCGTGCAAAAATAGGTTTTTTATCAACAATAGCGAAAAATTGTGCTATTTTTGCGCCACAAAACGAACAAGATGACCTTCCTAGAACTATTGTTGATTGCCATCGGACTTTCCATGGATGCTTTCTCGGTCTCCATCTGCAAAGGCCTGACCACCAAGAAGTTTTCCTGGCGCATGGCCTTGGTTTGCGGCTTGTGGTTTGGCCTTTTCCAAGCCTTGATGCCCATCATCGGCTATTTCCTGGGTGCCCAGTTTCAGGAGATGATTGAAGCCTACGACCATTGGATTGCCTTCGGTCTGCTCTTCCTCATCGGCGCCAATATGATTCGTGAGGCCGTTTGGGGTAAAGAGGAGCAACAAGACGGTTCCTTGGGCTTCAAGACCATGTTTTTGCTTGCCATCGCCACTAGCATCGATGCCTTGGCGGTGGGTGTTTCGTTCGCTTGCATCCAGGTCAAGCTTTGGTCGTCGGTGCTCATTATCGGCGTGACCACCTTTCTTTTCTCGGTCTTGGGCGTGAAGGTCGGCAATGTTTTCGGATCGAAGTACGAGAAATCAGCAAGTATTGTTGGTGGTATCATATTGATTCTCATCGGATTGAAGATTCTTTTGGAGCATTTGGGCATCATTGCTTTTTGAAGGCATAGATTCCAGCCTCCGCACCAACCATCGTAGGAATGATATGTCTTCAAAAAGCAGTTTTATCCATTTTTCAAAAAATCTGACCAATTAATTGCACACCATATCAAAATATTGTGTAATTTTGCAGCGCAAAACGGTTCGGGATGTAGCGCAGCCCGGTAGCGCGCTTCGTTCGGGACGAAGAGGCCGCAAGTTCGAATCTTGTCATCCCGCCAGCTTGAGTTTCAGGCTGGTTTTTTTGTAGTACTGCGCCCCCTGAGCCTGTCGAAGGGTCGAAGGGCCGCGATAAAGAACAAATGATGAAACAAAACATCGAAATCATGGCCCCCGTGGGCTCCTATGAAGCCCTGTCAGCCGCCATACACGCGGGTGCCGGAAGCGTCTATTTCGGCATCGGCAAACTCAATATGCGCTCGCGCTCGGCGAAGAACTTTACCCTCGATGACCTGCGCCAATTGGCTGAAACTTGCAGAGAACATGATGTAAAGAGTTATGTTACAGTCAACACCATCATCTATGACGAGGAGATGGAGGAGATGCACCAATTGCTCGACGCCATCAAGGTCAACGGCATCTCGGCCATCATCGCCTCCGACCAGAGCGTAATCCAATATGCCCGTCAAATCGGTGTCGAGGTTCACATGTCCACGCAATGCAACATCACCAACCTCGAGGCTGTGAAATATTACTCCCAGTTCGCCGACGTGATGGTGACGGCCCGTGAGCTCAACATCGACCAGGTGAAACACATCACTGAGGAGATTGAGCGTCAGCAAATACGTGGACCTCACGGCAACTTGGTGCGCATCGAGGTGTTCTGTCATGGTGCCTTGTGCATGGCCATCTCGGGCAAGTGCAACCTGAGCCAGGATATATACAACTCGTCCTCCAACCGTGGCGCGTGCATGCAATTGTGCCGTCGCGGCTACGATGTGCGCGAGCGTGAAGAGGGTTATGAGTTGGCGCTTGACAATGAATACATTATGTCTCCCAAGGACCTTTGCACCTTGCCTTTCTTGGATAGGGTCTTGGATGCCGGCGTCGAGGTGTTGAAGATAGAAGGCCGTGGTCGCTCGCCGGAATATACCAAGGTGACGGTGGCGGTCTACAGCGAGGCAGTGAAGGCCATTCAGGAAGGCACCTTCACCCAAGACAAGATTGATGCTTGGATGGAACGCCTGAAGAGTGTCTATAATCGAGGTTTCTGGGACGGCTATTATTTAGGTCGCAGGACCTTCGAGTGGTCGAAACAATATGGCTCGCACGCCACGCAAAGCAAGGAATATGTTGGATTGATTACCAATTATTTCAGCAAGTTGGGCGTGGCAGAAATCCGCATGGACAGCCATGACCTCAAACTCGGCGAACAAATCATGATCATCGGCCCAACGACGGGCGTCTATGAGGATATGCTCACCGAAATCCGCGTGGATTTGGGTTCCGTGGAGCAGACCGTAAAAGGCGAGTATTGCTCGATTCCCATGAAGTCTCTAGTACGGCGCGGGGACAAGGTCTATAAAGTAGTGATGAATTAACGCGCTTCGCGTCATTGCGAGGAGGTACGACGAAGCAATCCAGAAACGATTCTACCATAATTTATTAACCATGCAAAACTTCAATCTCCATACTCACAGCATCTATTCCGACGGCAAATCCCAGCCTCGCGAGATTGTGGAAGAAGCCATCCGACAAGGCTTGACGACACTTGGTTTTTCAGAACACAGCCCATTGCCCTTCGACAACAACTTTTCGGTGAAGTCGGCCGACATGCCGCGTTATGTGGAAGAAATTGCTCAACTGAAAGAAGAGTTCAAGGACAGAATCGACATCTATTGCGCCTTGGAAGCGGATTATCTTACGGATGTTTCCGAGCCTTTTGCCGTGACTAAAGAGAAGTATCACCTTGACTATCTGATTGGTGGGGTGCATTTGGTTGTAAATCCGGCGTTTCGACAAGCTCAACGACCTTCACCAGTTGAGGTCCCTGAGCCCGTCGAAGGGCCGACTCTTACTTCAGATGAAATTTGGTTCATCGACGGCCCGAAATGGGAAGTCTACGACGAAGGTTTGCAGAAATTCTTCGATGGTGACATCCGCCGTGCAGTGCGCCGTTTCTTCGAGCAGTCGAACGAGATGATTGAAAACGAGCAGTTTGATGTCATTGCCCACTTCGACAAAATCAAGATGCACAACCGCGACAGGTATTTCCACGAGGACGAGCCTTGGTACCGCAAACTGGCCATGGAGACGCTCGACCTCATCCGTGAAAAAGGCTTAGTAATGGAGATCAACACGCGCGGCATCTACAAGAAACGCTACAACGGTTTCTATCCCTCACCCTGGCTGATGGAGGAGGCCTGCAAGATGGGCGTTCCTGCCATCATCTCCGCCGACGCGCACCATTTCAGCGAAATCACTTTGGAGTTTGCCGCCGCTGAGGAAGCCTTAAAGAAAGCAGGGTATCGCAGTGTGGTCAATTTCAAGGATGGGCAATGGTTTGAGGTGCCGTTAGCTTGAAAAAATGGCGTGAAAACAACCCGTATTTAGGATTTTTGTTATTTTTGCGGATGGAAACAATAAGATAAAGTTATGAATAGGACATACAAAATCAATCTGAGAAAGGAAGAAGAAGGAGGATATACGGTATTTGTACCTTCCTTGCCGGGATGCATCACATACGGGGAAACCGTTGATGAAGCTATTGATATGGCAAAGGAAGCCATCGAACTTTATATCGAAGAATTACAAGAAAGAGGTGAATCTATCCCTGATGACAGCAATGTGTTGGAATACTCCCTGAATTTGATGGCTGTATGAACCTGAGTCCTAAATACTTGATACAGTTGCTTGAAGAGCATGGCTATGTCTTCAAAAGGGGAAAAGGCTCACATCAAGTATATTATAATCCGATGAATAATAAGACTATTATCGTGCCTTATCATAACGGGAAAGACTTGAGGAAAGGAACTTTTATGGCTATTATGAAACAAGCGGGCATCGAATAACAAAGAAACTCCCGCAACCTAAGGTTGCGGGAGTTTCTTGTGATAATAGTCAATGCTGAAGCATTATAGTTTCAAGTAATTCAATACATTATTCTCGATCCGTTTGACCAAATCCTCCGAATCGGGAGCCTTCTCAAATTTGTGCCCCGTGACCTTCTCGTACAGCTCAATGTAACGCTCCGAAACGCTGTTCACGTATTCGGGTGTCATTTCGGGCACCTGCTGTCCTTCTTTGCCTTGGAAGCCGTTGGCCATCAGCCACTCGCGGACGAACTCCTTCGAGAGTTGCACCTGCGGCTCGCCTTTGGCGAAGCGTTCCTCGTACTGGTCGCGAGTCGGGGGTGTGTATTTCGTCCATCAGCACAATTTGGTCGCCAATCTTGCCGAACTCATACTTGGTGTCGACAAGGATCAAGCCCTGCTTGGCCGCGATTTCGGTGCCGCGCTGGAAGAGCTTGCGGGTGATGTCCTCAATCTGTGTGTAGTCCTCTTCGCTAATGAGGCCTCTGGCGATGATTTCCTCGCGGGAGATGTCCTCATCGTGACCTTCTTCGGCTTTGGTGGTCGGGGTGATGATGGGCTCGGCGAAGCGTTGGTGTTCCTTCATGCCGTCGGGGATTTGCACGCCGCAGATGGTGTGCTGTCCGCTCTTGTAGGTGCGCCACGAGCTACCCGTGAGGTAACCGCGGATAATCATCTCGATGGGGAAGGGCTTGCAGAGGCGACCCACGGTGACCATCGGGTCGGGGGTGGCGAGCTTCCAGTTCGGGACGATGTCGGCGGTGGCGTCGAGGAACATGGCGGCTATCTGGTTGAGCACCTGTCCCTTATAAGGAATACCTTTGGGCAGGATGACGTCGAAAGCCGAGATGCGGTCGGTGGCGACCATCACCATGTATTCGTCGTTGATGAAATAACAGTCGCGGACCTTGCCGTGATAGACCTTGGTTTGGCCCGGGAAATGGTAGTCTGTTCTGGTTAATGCGTTCATTATATTAAGTTGTTAGTTGTTCAGTTGTTGGTCGGGGCCTTCGACAGGCTCAGGCACCCTCTGTTTCTGTATTGTTTAAGGTCCCTGAGCTTGTCGAAGGGCCGTCTTCTTGCAACGTATCTTCCTCGCGGTGTTTCTTATAGGCATTGATGATATCCGTCACTAATTTATGGCGCACCACATCCTTGTCGTCCAGATAGATGAATTCGATACCTTTCACGTCTTTCAAAACCTCCATGGCCTGCGGCAACCCCGAGGGTGTCTTGGGCGGCAGGTCGATTTGGGTGATGTCGCCAGTGACGATGAACTTGGCCGAGCGCCCCATGCGGGTGAGGAACATCTTCAACTGGCTGCGCGTGGCATTTTGGGCCTCGTCGAGGATGACGAAGGCATGATCCAAGGTGCGGCCGCGCATGAAAGCCAAAGGTGCAATCTCGATGGTGTGGTCTTCAAGATAGCCTTCCAACTTGGTGCCAGGAATCATATCACGCAAGGCGTCATAAAGTGGTTGCAGATACGGGTCGAGTTTGTCCTTGAGGTCACCTGGGAGGAAACCAAGATGTTCGTCAGCTTCTACGGCAGGACGGGTGAGGATGATTCTTCTTACCTGTTTGGCTTTCAAGGCTCTGACAGCCAGTGCCACGGCAGTGTAAGTCTTACCCGTTCCAGCGGGGCCGATGGCAAAGACCAAGTCCTTCTGTTCCGAGGCCGTCACCATGCGTTTTTGGTTGGCGGTGATGGCCTTGATGGGCACACCGCTGCGGCCGAAGACCAACACGTCGCTCTCCGACATCTTCTGTTGCAGTTCGGCATCAGTGTTCGCCATCATGACGTCTTCCACGGTCTGGGCGGTGAGTTTTCCGAAACGCTCCAACTGCACCATCAAAGTCTCATAACGGTTGGTGAAATATTCAATCTCCTCGTCATCCCCGATGACCTTCACAAAGTCGCCGCGTGCGATGATCTTCAGCTTGGGGAACATACTCTTCACCAACTCCAAATACTTGTCATTCGGGCCGTGAAGTTCCTTAGGGTCAACATTTTCTATCTGAAGAATCTGCTCTGCCATGGTTGGTTTATTTGGTCGCAAAGATAATGAATATTTTTTTCAAAAACCCTTGGTGAAATTGACATAAATGATTTACTTTTGCAAAATCACTAGTGGGCTAACAAGCGAAGATGGCAATTATCACATTAACAAGCGATTGGGGTACAAGGGATTATTACGCTGCGGCGGTGAAAGGCACGATTCTTTCACGGTTGCCCAATGCCACCATTGTTGATGTTACCCACGAAATCGAGCCTTTCAATGTCTCAGAGGCGGGGTTTACCTTGAAGAACTGCTACCGCAGTTTCCCTCCTGGGACGATCCATATCATCGCTGTCGACACGATTGAGTCGACGGAGTGCCCGCATGTGGTGGTGAAGGCCGAAGGACAGTATTTCATTTCCACCGACAATGGCATCTTCAGTCATATCCTCGACGGTAAGTTCGACGAGGCTGTGTACATTGATGTGATGCAGGACTCTGACTTCTTCACCTTTGCCACGCGTGACCGTTTCGCCAAGGTGGCAGTGATGATTGCCAATGGCGAGCCCTTGTCAAATATCGGGGCACCTCGCGAGCGGCTGAATCCCGGTGGCGCTTTCTGTGCCGTGGCGCGCGACAACACCATCGAAGGTGTAGTGATGCATATCGATTCATACGACAACCTGATTACCAATATCTCACGTGAGCTGTTCGAGCAGGAACGCCGTGGCCGCAACTTTACCATCATGGTGAAAGGCGACCTGTACACTGTCGACGAAATCTCCGATAGCTACCTTGATGTTGATGTGGTGGACTTGGTGGCCATCTTCGGTACACATGGTTATCTTGAACTCGCCTTGAACAAAGCCAAGCTGGCATCGCTTTGCGGCATCGAGCTGAAGTCGACCATCAAGGTGGTCTTCGATGACGGCAAAGAGACGAGCCCTAAGGATTCATTTTTCTGATTTCTGGACTTTTCGCTGAAGGATTTGGAACACTTTCCAAAAGATAAATCCTATCAGTGTGCCAAGGATGGCACCGCAGAGGATATCGCCAGGATAGTGGTAGCCGATGTAAATACGGCTGTAGCTGGAGATGAAGGCCCATAGATAAAGCACTATTGCGGGCCAAGGACGATAGTTCCGCAAGGTTGGCGTGAGGAAAGTCGCAACGGCAAAGGTGTTGGCAGCATGGGAGGAAACAAAACCATAGCGCCCACCTGCCATCCCTTTAGGAAGATAGATCAAATCCTGGAAATCGATATTGTAACAAGGTCTCAGCCTATGAAACAAAGGTTTACAGACATGCGAAGCCAGTTGGTCGGAGCAAAGGACAACGAGTGTAACAGCCAAAATTACCCACCAGCAGCGCTTGCCATATTGTCGCACGGTCCAATATATTAATAAAAGGTATAACGGAAACCACACCCACATGTCGGTGATGAGCAGCATTACCTTGTCCATCCAGGCGGCATGAAGGCCGTTGAGGAAGAGAAACAGGTCGGAGTCGATGGTGGAGAGTTGGCCCATCACCAATCCTCCCCTTCGTCAGTTTTGTTCAGCGTCAGCCAGATCAGGTCTTTCAACTCGTCGATGCCTTGCTGGGCCACGGAGCTGATGAAGACATGCGGCACTTTCTTGGGCAGGTGCTTCTTGATGTCCTTGATGGTGTCGTCGTCCACAAGGTCGCACTTGGTGATGGCCAGGATGCGGTCTTTGTCCATCAGCTCGGGGTTGTATTTCTTCAGCTCGTTGAGCAGGATGTCGTATTCTGCCTTCACATTCTCAGTGTTGGCAGGCACCATGAAGAGCAAGGTGGAGTTTCTTTCAATATGTCTCAAGAACCTGATACCCAAACCTTTGCCTTCTGCTGCGCCTTCGATGATGCCAGGGATGTCGGCCATGACGAAGCTGCGATGACCACGGTAGCTGACGATGCCGAGGTTAGGCACGAGGGTGGTGAAGGGATAGTCCGCAATCTCGGGTTTGGCTGCCGAGACGACCGACAATAGGGTAGACTTGCCGGCATTGGGGAAGCCGACGAGACCGACATCGGCCAATAGCTTAAGTTCCAGCGTGATCCATTCCTCTTGGCATGGCTCGCCGGGTTGGGCGAACTTGGGTGCTTGCAGGGTGGCTGTCTTGAAAAAGGCGTTACCCTTGCCGCCGCGACCGCCTTTGAGCAGCACGACCTCCTGTTTGTCTTCCGTGATCTCGCCCATCATCGTATGGTCCTCGGCGCGATAGGCCACGGTGCCCAACGGCACGTCGATGTAGATGTCGTCGCCTGCGGCACCTGTCAGTTGGTTTTTGCCGCCTGGCACGCCGTCGCCGGCAAAGATATGCTTTGTGTAACGAAGGTGCAACAATGTCCACAGTTGGGCATTGCCGCGTAAAATGACATTGCCGCCACGGCCACCGTCACCGCCGTCGGGACCGCCTTTGGGTATGTATTTTTCCCTGCGGAAGTGCAATGAGCCCGAGCCGCCTTTGCCCGAGCGGCAGAATATCTTCACGTAATCTACAAAGTTTGAAGTCATAGTAGGTATATTTAATCGGGGCCTTCGACAATCTCAGGTGCCCTTCGCTTTTGTGTGGTAAAGGTCCCTGAGCCTGTCGAAGGGCCGTCACTATTTAGAATTCGTCAATATATTCGATGCCTTCCTCGTTGTCGTAACGGTCGCAGTCGAAGTTGAGGTCAACGCCAGGGATGTTGGGCTTGGTGAAGTCGCCTTTGCTGATGTTCAAGCTCTTGTCGGCATACACTTTCTTCATGTAGATGGCCCAGATGGGCAATGCCGTGTGGGAGCCTTGCCCGAGTTTGGTGGAACGGAAGTGCACGCTGCGGTCTTCTGCACCTACCCAGACGCCAGTGGTGAGGTCGGGGGTGATGCCCATGAAATAGCCGTCGCTATTCTTTTGCGTGGTGCCCGTCTTTCCCGCGATGGGGTTGGTGAATCCATAAGTGGAACGCAGACGGATACCTGTGCCGCTTTGTACCACGCCCTTCATCAGTTCCACCATCTTGTAGGCGGTCAGTTCGCTCATGGCCTCAGATTCTTCGGGGCTGAAGCGTTGGATGACGTTGCCGTTCTTGTCTTCGATACGTGTGATGAACATGGGCTTGATGTAGACGCCTTGGTTGGCGAAGGTGCTCATGGCGCCGACCATCTCGATGAGTTTCAAGTCGCAGACACCCAAGCAGATGGCGGGAACGGCGTCAATGGGAGACTCCACACCCATACGGCGGGCTTGTGCGATGACGGCATTGGGACCGAACTGGTTCATCAGGTAGGCGGAAATCCAGTTGTTGGACTGTGCCAAGGCGTATTTCAAGGTGATTTCTTCGCCGACAGCGCCTCCAGAGTTGCCAGGCGACCAGATTTTTCCGTCTTCCAGCTGGATGTTGTACTTGATGTTCGGAATTCTGGTGCAGGGTGTGTATTCGCCTTCCTGCATGGCAAGGGAATAGAGGAAAGGCTTGAAGGTGGAGCCTACCTGACGGCGCGCCTGTGTGACATGGTCGTACTTGAAGTAGCGGTAGTCCAAGCCGCCCACATAGGCCTTAACGTGACCCGTGTGCGACTCAATGGAGACGAGGCTGGCTTGTAGGAACCACTTGTAATAACGGATGGAATCCATAGGCGACATGACGGTGTCGATGGGGCCATCCCATGAGAATACCGTCATAGGCACGGGACGTTCGAAGTTGGCTTTGATGGAATCCAAGGGCATCCCGGCGTTTTTAAGGATGCGGTAACGGTCGCTGCGTTTCATCGAAGTCTCCAGAAGGCCGTCGATTTGGTCGGCGGTGAGGTTGGAGAACGGCGCATTTTTCTGTCCTTTCCAATGCTTGTAGAACATCGGCTGCAGTTCCTTGCCCATGAACTCCTTAACAGCTTCTTCGGCATAACGTTGCATGCGCGAGTCGATGGTGGTGTAGATGCGCAAGCCGTCACGGTAGATGTTGTAGGGCTGGCCGTCGGCACGTAGGGTGTTTTTCGCCCATTCGTTCAGCTCGCCTCTCAAGAATTCACGGAAATAAGTGGCTTGACCGCTGTTGTGGTCTTTGATGTTGAAATGCGACATGTCGATGGGAATCAGCGAGATGGAGTCGCATTCGGCTTGGGTGATGAAGCCGTTTTCAGCCATCTTTTTAAGGACGAGGTTGCGGCGGTTGATGGACATTTCGGGGTTGCGCACTGGGCTGTAACGCGTAGGGGCGTTGACGACACCAGCCATCAAGGCACATTCCTCGATGTTCATTTCAATGGGTTTCTTGTCGAAGAAGGTGCTGGCAGCCGAACGTATGCCAAAGGCATTATGGCCAAAGGCCACGGTGTTGAGGTACATCGCCACAATCTCCTCTTTCGAATAGTTGTGCTCCAGCTTGGTGGCCGTGATCCATTCTTGGAACTTACGAAGGACGAGTTTGGGTTTGCTGAGGTTCTCGCCACGGGGAAACAGGTTCTTGGCCAACTGTTGGGTGATGGTGGAGCCGCCGCCTTTTTTGCGACCTGTCAGCACACCGAAAGCCACGCGGAACAAGGCTCTCTCGTCGATGCCGGAGTGCTCCGTGAAGCGTTCGTCCTCGATGCTGATGAGGGCTTCGGGCATGTAGTGCGACAGCTCTGCATAACGCACATTCGAGCGGTTTTCGATATAATAGGTGCCCAGAATCTTGCCGTCGGCAGAGATAATCTCGGTGGCTAGGTTAGTCCTTGGGTTTTCCAATTCATCGAAGGAGGGCATGGTGCCAAAGACGCCTTTGGCGACGCAAAAGAAGAACAAGATGACCAACAAGAGAAACGACCCGAAGACAATCCACAGGTTGCGTATCGCCTTCGATTGGCCATTTTGTTGCTTCGTTTTATTCTTGTTTTCGTTCATATCTTATTGTTTTTCAATGTATAATCCAATGTCAGAGATGCCTTTCAGCACAGGCTCACGCATGGCTTGCTCAATCTCGAAATGATAGTTGCCCTTTAAAGGGAAGAGCAGGTTTTCGTTGAGCGGGACGATAAGGTCACGCATGCTGCCGCTGCTCTTGCCGATCCAACGGCCTTCGGGCGTAGCGAGGGTGCATTCTATCGTGTCGTGTGTGACATTGCCATTAGGCATGCGGGTGTGGAGGAACACAAAGAGGTTGCTATAGCGATAGTTCTCCAAATGGCGCAGCCCGATGCCAAACTTATAGCAATTAAGGGTGTCGTCGATGGCCACGTCAAAGGAGACACGGTTTTCCTGTGCCCATTCCGCTTCGGGGATGACGGCGCGTTTGTTGAAGTTGCTGCTAGTGCAAGCTGCAAACGCCAATAGCAATACAATATAAATCAACTTTTTCATCAGTCACTCATCTTATTGAGGTCGGCTTCGCCGTAGCCTTCGTTGGTGTTGGTATGGGCTTCCGTGGTGACGGCATAGTCTTCCAGTTGTTTTGGTTTATGCCCTTTCTTATTCTGCGCGATGATTTCCTTCACCTTGTCGACGGGGATGGCCATGATGTTGCCTTTGTCGTTGGTGTAGGAATACCACATGATGCCTTTGAAGACGTCGTTCTTCTGGTGCACGGCGTCTCCACTCTCGAAATGTAGCACGATGTTGGGGTCTGAGAAGGCTTTCAGCGCTTCCACATAGGCTTCATATTCGTAATTGAGGCAGCATTTCAGCTTGCCGCACATGCCAGCCAGTTTCTGCGGGTTGGGGGAGAGCTGTTGCACACGCGCCACGTTGGTGGTCACCGATTGGAAGTCGCTGATCCATGAGGCGCAGCAGAGCTCACGACCGCAGGAACCGAGGCCACCTAGTTTGGCCGACTCCTGGCGCACGCCGATTTGTCGCATCTCAATGCGGATGTGGAACTCTTCCGCCAGTTTCTTGATGAGCTCGCGGAAGTCGACACGGCCATCGGCAGTGTAGTAGAAGATGGCTTTCGTCTTATCCCCTTGGTATTCCACGTCGTTGAGCTTCATCTCCAAACCAAGGTTGTCGATGATGGTGCGGGTGCGAGCTAGGGTGCTGTTTTCCAGATTGATGGCCGACAAGAATTTCTCGACGTCGTTCACTCTTGCGCGACGATAGATTTTCTTCATCTCGTTGAGTGGCGTGCGGAATTTCTTGCGTTTCATTTGGCGTTTCACAATCTCGCCGAGCAAGGTGACGATGCCGATGTCGTGCCCGATGGCAGTCTCCACGGCGACAAACTCGCCCACTTCCAACTCGAGGTCTTCGGGATAGGTGAAATAATCCTTGCGGTCGTTCTTGAAACGCACTTCTGCCAGACAGACTTTGCCATTCACCTCTTCGTTTTCGTAGTCTTTCAGCCAGTCGAACTGACTCAGCTTGCAGCGACCGCATGACAGCACCTTTTGTCCCGTGTTATAGGTCGTTCCAAGGGTGCATCCTCGGTTGAGCAGTTGTCCATCAAGGCTGGTAATATCGTTTTTATGTTGATCTTCAGTCATTTAACAAAATAGTTTTGGTGTAAAAATATAAATTGCAAAAATACAAAAAATATTCTTTACCTTTGCAATCTGATAAAACATCGCTGAAATCATATTATTGTCCAATTAAAATCATAGAAAAATGAAAAAAGGAATTATCGTCATTCTCGCCCTCGTCATCTTGGCGGTGGTATGGGGCGTAGGAATCTACAACGGATTGGTTTCCAAGCAAGAAGGCGTCTCAAAAGCCATCGGTAATGTGCAGACGGCATTCCAGAAGCGTGCCGACCTCATCCCGAACCTCGTCGCCACGGTGAAGAACTATGCTGAATATGAAGCCGGCACTCTGACCGCTGTTGTCGAAGCCCGTGCCAAGGCCACTTCCGTCACCCTCGACCCGGAGAACCTGACAGAAGAGAGCTTAAAAACCTACATGAACGCCCAAAACGAACTGTCGGGAGCACTCTCTCGCCTCTTGGTCACTGTGGAGCAGTATCCCGACCTGAAGGCCAACCAGAACTATCTCGACTTGCAGTCGCAACTTGAAGGTTGTGAGAACAGCATTGCCAATGCAAGAAGGGAATGGCAGGAGGCTGTGCAGACCTATAACACCTCCGTGCGTAAGTTCCCCGCCAACATCATCGCTGGCATGTTCGGCTTCGAGAAGTCGCCTTACTTCGAGGCTTCCGAAGAGGCCCAGCAGGCTCCCGATGTGAAGGTGCTTTTTGAATAAAATCAAAAAATTCTTGCATTGTTTTTTCCAAACACATAATTTTGCGCCTTTCAAAAAGGACAAATATGTGTGGAATAGTAGCTTATATTGGCCAGCAAGAGGCTTATCCTATCCTCATTGAGGGCTTGAAGCGCCTCGAATATCGTGGCTACGACAGCGCCGGTGTGGCACTGCTGAACGAGAACAACGAACTTAACGTCTATAAAGCAAAGGGCAAGGTCTCCGACTTGGAGGCCTTCGCTTCTTCTAAGGATGTCAGTGGGCACATTGGCATCGCCCACACCCGCTGGGCCACCCACGGCGAGCCTAATCAGGTGAACGCCCATCCTCATGTTTCGCAGTCGGGTAACATCGCCTTGATCCACAACGGCATCATCGAGAACTACCTTAGCATCCGCAAGGAGCTGGAGAAACGCGGTTTCACCTTCAAGTCGTCGACCGACACGGAGGTGCTCACCAACCTCATCGAAGACGTGCAACAGAGCGAGCATGTCGACCTGTTTGAGGCCGTGCGCATCGCCCTGAACCATGTGGTGGGTGCCTATGCCATCGTCGTTTTGGAGAAAGGCCATCCCGACCAGCTGATTGCCGCCCGTAAGGGCAGTCCTATGGTCATCGGCATTGGCGACGGCGAGTATTTCATCGCCTCCGACGCCACGCCTATCGTGGGTCGCACGCAGAAGGTGGTGTATCTTGAGGATGAGCAGGTGGTGAAAATCAAGTTAGGCGAAGAATTGCATATCAAGACCATACAGGACGTGGAGGCCATGCCTTACGTGCAGGAGCTGAAGATGAACCTCGACAGCATCGAGAAGGCCGGCTTCGACCACTTCATGATGAAGGAAATCTATGAGCAGCCCACCATCGTGCGCGACACCATGCGCGGTCGTCTGAACCCCGAAGCCAACACAGTACGCCTCGGTGGTATCCAACAGTACGAGAAGCAGCTGCTCTATGCCGACAACATCGTCTTCGTGGCTTGCGGCACCTCATGGCATGCCTGCCTCGTGGGTAGTTACCTCATCGAGAACCTGGCGAAGATTCCTGTCAAGGTGGAATATGCTTCTGAGTTCCGCTATCGTAATCCCGTCATCACGCCGCACGACGTGGTGATTGCTGTGTCGCAGTCGGGTGAGACCGCCGACACTTTGGCCGCCATCCAGTTGGCGAAGGAGAAAGGTGCAGTGGTGCTGGGTATTTGCAACGTTATCGGCTCGTCGATTTCGAGAGCCACGGATGCGGGCATTTACACTCACGCCGGCCCTGAAATTGGCGTGGCCTCCACCAAAGCCTTTACCTCGCAGGTGACGGTGATGGTGATGTTGGCCTTGCGCCTTGCCGAGCTGAAAGGCTCGATGAAGGACGAGGAACGCGCCGCATTCATCCAAGAACTTGACCGTATCCCTGAAAAGATGCAATGGACCCTCGACCACAGTGGTCACGTGAAGGACATTGCAGAAAAGTACAAAGACGTTCGCAACATGCTCTATCTCGGTCGTTTGCAGAACTATCCTGTGGCCTTGGAAGGCGCATTGAAGCTGAAGGAAATCTCCTACATCCACGCAGAGGGCTATCCCGCCGCCGAGATGAAACATGGTCCTATCGCATTGATTGACAAGGATATGCCTGTGGTGTTCATCGCTACTAACCATAGTACCTATGAAAAGGTGATCAGCAACATTCAGGAAGTAAAGGCCCGCAACGGAAAGATTATTGCTATCATCAGCCAGAAAGATGTGTTGGCTCGTAAGATGGCGGATTATGTAATTGAGATTCCTGAAACTGAGTGCTTATATTCGCCATTGTTGGCCCTTGCTTATCACATCGCCGTGATGCGAGGTTGCAACGTCGACCAGCCGCGCAATCTGGCCAAATCGGTCACCGTAGAGTAAACAAATTGACCACCCATGTCATTCCCTCGGGAATCTATGGGTGGTCTGTTTCAAAAACAAAAAGAGCAGCTCGCGAGTGATGTGACCCCCGGAAGTTGGACGGTTAAACATTAATTATCATGGTAAAGAGTTCGGTATTGTACCGGACTCTTTCCTTTTAGTCTTAACTTGA
>CAJOIS010000045.1 GCA_905234645.1 uncultured Bacteroidales bacterium
ATGTACTTCAGTCGATCTTCGAATGTGTGTTTGTTCCTCTTTTGTGACATAATAAAACCCCGAAAGTTTTTTGTCCAACTTTCGGGGTTCATGTCAGAGTCGCTCTCTTTTTTTATGTGTGATGGTTGTTGTTAATCAGAAGAACTTGATACCAACGGTGACCATGAAGATGTTCTCTTTGGTCCTGTCGATGTTGGTGAAATCGAAGGTGTTGCCCAAAGCGGTGTCGTTAAGGCTGTTGAAGATATTGCTCATGCCGAAGTTGTAGTTGATGTCGAGAGTGATGCGTTTCAGCACATCGACGCCGAGACCAGCTTGCAAACCCCATGAAATGGATTTGGTGTCGAAGTCCTGGTCGTCATCGGAATTCCTCTCTAAATCGTATTGGTGGCCATCGAGGGAATAGGTCTCGTCAAATATCGTTTGTGACTTTATGACGAAATTGGCGGTGGGACCGACTTGGGCACGCAAGGTGATGAGCTTAGTGTCAAGAATGTTCATGCCCAGCAAGATAGGCATTTGCAGGTTCATGGAGTTGAGCGTCATGTTGATATTCGCTCCGGCAGGGAGGTTGAAGAGGTTGTCACTATTCGTACCTGTAGCGGTCACATCGAAGACGTTTGACGTCTTGAAATACAACAATTCGGGCTGCAAATAGATTCTGCCAATGGTCACGCGGCCAAAGAGACCAACGGTGAAGTGGTTGGAAAAGCCCGCTTTGATATCGGCTTTGTAGTAGGATAGTTTTGTGGTCTGGTAACCGACCTTTGGTCCAATGGCGAAGTCGAAATCGCCGCCAGCAAATGCTGCACTACCTATCATAAGTAATGCTGCAAGGATTAAAAATGTCTTTCTCATTTGTTATGTGTTTTAGGAATTATTCCAATAAAAGTGGTGCAAAAGTAAGAATGATTTTCGGATTATGGGAAAATGTCGGCAAAATAAATTACTTTTGTAGGTCTAAAACCTATAACTATGAAGAAAATATCATTGATTATCAGTTTTGTGGTGCTGTTTGCATTGGGTGGCAATGCCCAAAGTGGTGATTTGAGATTTGGGTTGAAGTTTGGCCCGAGTTTCGACTGGGCCAGCTCCGGTTCTTCGGAAACGGCGAATAAAGGGGTGAAGATGGGCTTCAGTGCAGGGGCCGTCGTCGACTATTATTTGACAAGACAAATAGCAGTGTCTGCAGGCGTGGATGTCAATTACTGCCGTATGAAGTATCGTTTCACCGACTACAGGAAGACAATAGGCTTCTTGGTTGACACAGAAGTGTCGGTATTACGCCGCATTCAGTCCACCAATCTCGAGTTCCCGATCAAGGTCAAGGGCAAGTTCAATGTCGCCGACTTGTTTAACGCCTATGCAGAGGCTGGTATAGGCTTGGGTTTCAACCTCAAGGATTATGGCAAGGATGAGTACTCGGTTTATTGGACCGACTATATCAGCGAGACTTACGATGACTGCACCAACCAATACCGTGCCTTCCAGCCGTCGATGGTTTTCGGTTTGGGCGCAGAGTATGAGATTAATCGTAACTTGAGTATGTTTGCCCAATTGTCCTTCCATCGTACTCTCCTTAATGCTTTTGTGGGTTCATTGGAGAAGCAAACGGGTAGTGTGATTCGCAACAACTTTATCGGTGTTGAAGTTGGCCTTATGCATTGAGCCAACGGCAAGCAATAAAAAAAAGCCTGGCGTGAAAATCCGTCAGGCTTTTTTGTTGTTGATGGTTAGGAATTATTCAGCTTCCTTCATGAGTTGGATCAACACGCGGCGGTCGTATTCCGTCGGGTCGAGTTGCTTCACGCCACCGATGGGATTGATGATGATTTGATCCTCAGGGACGCCCAATTCAAGAAGTTCGATCTTGATCTTGTTGCAGCGGTTCTCCGACAGGGTTTGGTTGTAGGACGGCGTAGCTGTGGCACTATCGCAAGAACCCGTCAGGAGGAGCTTATAACCATTTTCCTTTGCCACGTTGGCGATCTCCTTTAAGTTGACGATGTCTCTTCTTGACATGAGTTGGTAAGAGTCGCGGTTGAAGAAGATGGAGAAAGGATAGCTGAGGACGTCTTCGGTTTGCAGGTTGACAAACTTTACAATGGTGTCGTGAACCTGAACAGTGTCGGCAGGGAAGAGTGGCAACAGCTTCTTGAGGGAATCCAACTCGGCGCAGCAGTCCTTGGGCAATTCATACTCTCTGCTGAAGTAGTAGATGACACCCAATGAAGCGGTGTACATGTTGTCGAAACGCTTGGGTCTCATGTTGAATTCTTCGTCAAACTCATATCTCCATGAATCGAGGGTCCATCTTTGGAACGTCCAGTTGAGGTCGAGGTTGATGTCGAAATGATAGCTGATGCGGAAATTGTTGCTGAGTCCAGCGCCTAAGGCCAATTCGTTATTGTAACCGACAACAGCGCTAGGATCTTCCTTCTTGACTTTGTAACCGTCAATCAAAGACTTGACGGCAAAGAAGTCGTTGGATACGAAAGAGGTACCGCCGCTGATGTAGAGTACGGGAGTCCAGATCCTTTCAGGATTGTAGTAACCTTGGAAGAAATCAATGGGGCTCACCATGAAGTCAGCTCTAAGGTTGTGATAGCGCATCGATGTGCGGTAGATGGCATTGTTGCCAGTGCCTTCAACGAGTTCCGGCTCGCCGCCATAAAGGTATTGGATATGATCCAAACCAAGATGTCTACCGCGAATATAGCTATTGATTTTGGTGTTGCTATACACCACCCTGACACCAGTGCAATGGTTGATCCACTTGCCAGCGCTGACATTAAAACCGAACGTGGGCTTGCCCCATTCGACTTTCGTGTAGCTGTTTTCATAATTCAACGCTTCAGGGGTCTTCATGCTGCCTTGCCACCAGTTGCCAGTTGCACTTGCAGAAATGAACCAGTTTTTGCCGAACTTGGTCGTCAAGTAACGGACCGAATCAACATGACCTGCAGCCATCACGGAAGTGGAAACTGCAAGAAATGCTAACATTGTGATAAATACTTTCTTCATCGTTTCTATCTTGTTCTAATAATGAATTTTTCAAATAGCTTTTTAAAACAAGCTACAAAAATAGATAAAATACTTATACCAAGTGGTATAATTCGTAAAAAATATCCTAGAATAAAACATTTTGAGCCTTATTTTTCAGTCGAAAGCCTCTCCAAAGTGTTCAAAACAAGCTTTTTTACATAGGGATGATAGTCTGTGGCGAATTTCTCCGTCACGCGGTTGGCCACTACAACGCAGATGGTCAGGCAGTTGTGTCCCATCATCTTGCCAAGGCCGTAGAGTGCCGAAGATTCCATCTCAAAGTTGCACACGCGCCAGCCTTGGTATTCGAAAGCTTCGATCTTGCAGTTGTTTTCGGGATAGGAGAGGTGCATTCTCAGGGTGCGGCCTTGGGGACCATAAAAGCCTGGAGCCGTAGCGGTTACACCTTGGTAGTAGCCTTGCGCCAAGCGGTCGAAGAGCGACTTCGATCCTTCCACGACATAGGGGCAGGGAAGGTCTTTCGGATAGTTCATCTGTTTGATGAAGGCGTCACGCATGGCAATCTCGTTCACCTCTTTGTGCTTCTCATAGAAATACAGCAAGCCGTCCAAGCCGATGGCATAACGGGTGGCCACATAACTGTCTTCCACCTCGATTTCAGGCTGTAAGGCGCCGCAGGTGCCAAGACGGACGAGGTTCAACGAGCGGTGCTCTTCCTTGGGAACACGCGTCTTCAAGTCAATGTTGGCCAAGGCATCGAGTTCGTTCATCACGATGTCAAGGTTGTCGGTGCCCATACCGGTCGACATCACGGTGATACGTTTGCCATTGAAGTAGCCGGTGCGGGTGACGAGTTCGCGGTTCTGGCGTTGCACCTCGATCTTGTCAAAGAAGGATGCAATCATGTCGACGCGACCAGGGTCGCCAACGAGAATGACGTCGTCAGCCAACTGGTCGGGATGGAGATTCAAGTGGTATATCGCGCCCTCGCTGTTGAGGACTAATTGCGATGCGGGAATAGGTTGTGTCATTTTTTATAGGTTTTAAAATGCAAAAATACGAAAAATATTGGAATATCCGTTTCTTGCTTACATTAGCCGAAAAAATGGCCTATCTTTGCGCAAATTATTTAAATATGAAGCAAGTCATAGTAAAGAATATTTCTATCGGAGACGAACTGCTTATTGGTCAGGTGATTAACACGAATGCAGCATGGCTTGGCGCGCGGCTTTCCGATGCTGGGTTTCAGTTGTATTCTTCCCTAACCATAGGAGATTCCGAACAAGCCATCATGGATGCCCTTGAATCATGCACGGATGCCGATTTGGTACTTGTCACCGGCGGTCTTGGCCCCACTGCTGACGACATCACGAAACCTACAGTGTGCAAGTTCTTTGAGACGGAGTTGGAATTTTGTCAGGCAGCCTACGATAATGTGGTCTCTATTTTCAAAAGACGTGGTTTCCAGATGAGCGAACGTAACCGTGGACAGGCCTTTTTGCCGAAATCCTGCACGTATGTTCCGAACACCTATGGCACGGCACCTTGCATGTGGTTGGAGAAAAAAGGCGTCGTCTTCGCTTTCATGCCTGGCGTGCCGTTTGAGATGAAGGGAATCTTCACCGATGAACTGCTGCCACGTATTAAAGAACGGTTCCACGCAGTGCCATACGAAAAGCGTGTCATCATGACGACAGGCATTGGCGAATCTTTCCTGGCTGACAAAATCAAGGATTGGGAAGACAACCTGCCCACATTCCTTTCGCTGGCTTACTTGCCACAGCATGGCATGGTGCGTCTTCGCCTGAGCGGAAGTCACGAGGACGCTGTCTTGCTTCACGAGACCTTGGACAAAGAAATCACTAAGTTGCTAGCACTGATTTCGGAATATGTTTTCGCTATGGAAGATGTACCCATTGAGCGTGCTGTGTTCGACCTATTAATTAATAAGGGACTGACTTTCGCTTCGGCGGAGAGCTGCACTGGTGGCAATATCGCTCATGTCATCACCCTGATTCCGGGTAGTTCAGAAGTGTTTAAGGGAACTGCCG
This sequence comes from uncultured Bacteroidales bacterium, assembly GCA_905234645.1. Lineage (GTDB taxonomy): Bacteria > Bacteroidota > Bacteroidia > Bacteroidales > F082 > Limimorpha. Next base: position 5,058 of record CAJOIS010000045.1, read on the forward strand.
TCACCTATGCAACACCAATGAAAACCAAGATCTTGGCTGTTCCTGCCGAGACCATTGAACGCTATGGCGTAGTCAGCCAGCAAGTTGTGGAAGACATGGCCAAAGGTGTCAGAAATTTGATGGAAGCCGATTTTGGTTTGGCTACAACGGGTGTGGCCGGTCCAAGCGGTGGAACGGAAGAAAATCCTGTGGGTACAGTATGGATTGCCGTGGCTTCTGCCGATGGTGTCGTGTCGAAACGATACAACTTTGGCAAGGACCGTGAAAATGTAATTAGCCGTGCTACCATTATGGCGTACGAAATGCTCAGACAACAAATCCTATCAGAATGAAAAAGATAATTCCCATCCTTGCCATTTGCATGTTGATGGCTTCATGCCAAAAGGATAAGCCCGCCTATAAAGCCAAACTCGACATCAAGGTCGAGCCATACGATCTACAATTCGACCGTTACGAAGAGGTGCTCTTCAATCTTGACACGGCCAATTTCCAGCAGGAGCTGATGAAAGTGCAAGACCGTTATCCCGTCTTCCTTGGAGGTGACCTCAACGACTCTGATGCGGTGAAATACCTCAAGGATTTCGCCATAGACCCTTTTAGTATCACTTTATACAACAAGGTGAAAGCCACCTTCCCCGATTTGAGGCAGGTGGAGCACTTGGTGGAGGATGTGTTGGCACATTTTCACTATTATTACCCCGATGTGCAGTTGCCTGCCAAAGCCTATACTTGCGTGACGGGCGTCACTGCCGATGTGCCTGCTGTCCAAATCTTTGGCAACGACATGGTGATTTCCTTGGATTGGTACCTTGACGATGAAGTGGTCTATGACCAAATCGGGATGCCGAAATACATGGCGTTGCGTCGCAATCTACAGACATTGTCAAAGGATGTGGCTAAGGAACTGTATATGAATTATGTGTACCAATGGCGCAAGCAAGGTCAGGTCATTGATGAAATGGTACATAGTGGTAGGGAGGATTTCTTCGTCGAGGCCATGTGTCCCACCATGCCCGATAGCATCTTGTTTGGCTATTCATCAAAGCAATGGCAATGGGCTGTGGAAAACGAAGGTGCGGTTTGGGCTGACATTGTTGGCAGCCGTCGGCTATATGATTCTGGTCTGGATTCGTACATGATGTTTTTCGGTGATGGACCCTTTACCCAAGCATATAGCAACGATGCCCCTTCTCGCTTGGGCGAGTTCTTTGGACTTAACATCATCCGCTCATTTGCCTCCACTCATGATGATTTCAACCTCTCGCAATTCATGAATAAGAATGATTTGCAGGAAATATTCCAAGATTCTGGTTATAAACCGAGAAAATAAAATATTCTGATAATCAGAAATATATCCGACAGCAAACGACAACAAACGACTACAGTCGACTACAAACGTTTGTTCAACGGCTTTTTCTTGACAGGGTTTGCATCTTTGCGGCATGAAACTTTAAACACTAAGAGTCATGCTAGTAAAAACATTATCGAAGCAATTACGGTCACTATTGAGGTGAACATTGAAAGAGGTATCAACTTCTATCTGGTCGGCCTGCCCGACAATGCGGTCAAGGAGAGCCAGCAGCGCATAGAGGCTGCCATAGCCAACCTTGGCTATCATTACCCCCACAAGAAGATCGTCATTAATATGGCGCCCGCCGACATCCGCAAGGAAGGCTCTGCTTACGACCTGCCTATCGCTATGGGTATATTGGCTGCGGCGGAGCAAGTCAGCACGGAGCGTCTGGAGCAGTTCATCATCATGGGCGAACTCTCGCTGGACGGTACACTCAAACCCATTAAAGGAACCTTGCCTATCGCCATCAAGGCCAAGCAAGACGGCTTTAAGGGTCTCATTATTCCCAAGGCGAATGCGCGTGAGGCTGCTGTGGTGGAAGGTTTGGATGTGTATGGTGTGGAGAACATTCACGACGTCGTGTCGGTCTTGAACGGTGAAATCCTGATCCAGCCTGTTTCCGTCGACATGGTGGAATCGTGGCAGGATGTCAGTTACGAATTCGATTTCAGCGACGTGAAAGGGCAGGAGAACATTAAGCGGGCCTTGGAGATTGCGGCTGCCGGGGGACACAATGTCATCCTCATCGGCCCTCCAGGGAGCGGCAAGACCATGCTCGCCAAGCGTATGCCTACCATCCTGCCGCCTCTGACGATGGCTGAGGCCTTGGAAACCACGAAGATACACTCCGTGGCGGGATTGATAGCTCGCAATGCCTCCTTGGTGCGTACAAGGCCTTTCCGAAGTCCTCACCATACCATAAGCGATGCTGGTCTCGTTGGTGGCGGCACTTATCCCCAGCCAGGAGAGATCTCGCTTGCACATAACGGAGTGCTCTTTCTTGACGAGCTTCCCGAATTCAAGCGCACTGTCTTGGAAGTAATGAGACAACCAATGGAGGACAGGATCGTAACTATCTCAAGAGCGAAGATGACGGTCGACTTCCCCGCCAACTTCATGATGGTAGCGGCGATGAATCCCTGCCCCTGCGGTTATTACAACCATCCTGACAAGGAATGCACCTGCAAGCCAGGCATGGTACAGCAATATCTCAACCGTATCAGTGGTCCTTTGATGGATCGCATAGACTTGCACGTTGAGGTTGTGCCTGTGGCCTATAGAGACTTGTCATCTAAGAGCGGCGGTGAGTCTAGTGCGATAGTGCGGGAGCGTGTCGTCAAGGCGAGGAAGATACAGGAGGAACGCTATGCATCATATCCTACAATCCATGCCAATGCGCAGATGACCTCGCAACTCATTCAGCAGTATTGCGACTTGGACGACGCCTGTCGGGATATGCTCAAAAACGCCATGAACCGTCTTGGGCTCTCGGCACGTGCATACGATAGGATCCTTAAGGTGTCACGAACTATTGCCGACTTAGACTGCAGTGACAACATCCAACCTGGACATTTGGCCGAAGCTATTAATTATAGGAGTCTGGACAGGGACAACTGGGGGAGTTGATCTATTCTTTCCTATCCCGTCCAAACAACGACCCAAGCCACTGTCGATTGAGTCGTGAGATGTTCTGCCGCTTGATGAGTTTCGGGCATTCAGCCTCGCAGGCGTAGGTGTTGGTGCAACTGCCGAATCCTAGTTCATCCATCTTGGCGACCATGTTTTTCACACGGTCTGCGGCCTCAATTTGACCTTGTGGCAACAAAGCCAGATGGCTGATCTTGGCACCTACAAACAACATCGCACTGGCGTTTTTGCAGGCAGCCACACATGCACCGCAGCCGATGCACGATGCCGCATCCATGGCCATATCAGCATTGTGCTTTGGAATGGGGATGGTGTTGGCATCGGGGACGCCGCCCGTGGTGGTGCTGATGTAGCCTCCTGCCTGGATGATCTTGTCGAAGGCGGAGCGGTCCACCACAAGGTCGCGGATGATGGGGAACACCTTGGCACGCCAAGGCTCAATCCAAATGTCGTCGCCGTCATTGAATTTGCGCATGTGAAGTTGGCAGGTGGTGATGCCATCGTCGTTGCCATGGGGGCGGCCGTTGATATAGAGTCCGCACATGCCGCAGATGCCTTCTCGGCAGTCGTTGTCAAAGCATACGGGGTGCGCGATGCGGTCGTTGATGAGCCGCTCGTTCAGGATGTCGAGCATCTCAAGGAAAGAGCACTCCGCCGAGATGTTGTCGATGGGGTAGGTCTCGAAATGGCCCTTGGCGCGGGCGTTTTCCTGACGCCAAATATGTAATGTAAATCTCATGGCTTACTTGTAATTGCGGGTGGCGATTTGAATGTGTTCGTAGTTGAGCGGTTCCTTCTCCATGGTCTCGGGCTGCCCGTGGCCTTGGTATTCCCATGCGGCCACGTACATGAAATGTTCGTCGTCGCGGAGGGTCTCGCCGTCGGCGGTCTGATGCTCGGTGCGGAAATGCCCACCGCATGACTCCTCACGGTGCAAGGCATCGGCAATGACGAGTTGCGCCAACTCGAAATAGTCTTCCAAACGGCAAGCCTTTTCCAATTCAGGGTTCATCTCGTTGACCGCACCGGGGACGTAGACCGATTTCCAAAACTCGTCTTCCAGTTCGGCTACTAGCTGCTTTGCCTTCGTGAGGCTCTCGGTGTTGCGGGCCATGCCGCAGTACTCCCACATGATCTTACCTAAGGCCTTGTGAAAATGATCGACCGTTTGCATGTTAGAAGGTTCCTGTGCCTGTCGAAGGGCCGCGTTTTTCAACAGATTTTCAATTCTTTGTCTCACCGCCTCTTCAGCAGCGTCAAACTCGGGGGCAGTGGAAGATATTTTGCCCACATTGATTTGGTCGGCAAGATAGTTCTGTAAGGTGTAAGGCAGCACGAAATAGCCGTCGGCCAAGCCTTGCATCAAGGCGGAGGCTCCGAGACGGTTGGCACCGTGGTCACTGAAGTTGGCTTCGCCAGCGGCGAAGAGTCCCGGGATGGTGGTCTGCAACTCGTAGTCGACCCAGAGACCGCCCATGGTGTAGTGGATGGCGGGATAGATCATCATCGGGGTCTCATAGGGGTTCTCGTCGGTGATTTTTTGATACATCTGGAAGAGGTTGCCATACTTCTCTTCGATGGTGTCACGCCCCAGACGTCGGATGGCGTCGGCGAAGTCAAGGTAGACGGCGTAGCCCGTGCCTACACCATAGCCAGCGTCGCAGCGTTCCTTGGCGGCACGGCTGGCCACGTCACGAGGGACGAGATTGCCGAAGGCGGGATAACGACGCTCCAGATAGTAGTCACGGTTCGCTTCAGAGATGTCTGTAGGTTTCAATTTGCCTGTACGGATGGCCTCGGCATCTTCCTTTTTCTTCGGCACCCAGATACGTCCGTCGTTGCGGAGGCTCTCGCTCATCAATGTAAGTTTGCTCTGGTAGTCGCCGTGGACGGGGATGCAGGTCGGATGGATCTGCACATAGCAGGGGTTGGCGAAGGCTGCGCCTTTGCGGTGGCACACCCATGCCGCGCTGCCGTTGCTGTTCATGGCGTTGGTGGAGAGGTAATAGAGGTTGCCGTAGCCACCGGTGGCGAGTACCACGGCATGGGCAGCATAGCGCTCCAAGTCGCCGGTGACGAGGTTGCGTACGATGATGCCTCGGGCGCGACCGTCGACCAACACCAAGTCCATCATCTCACGGCGCTCATGAAAATGCACCGTTCCACGGGCGATCTCACGACTTAAAGCACCATAGGCGCCGAGCAGTAGTTGCTGTCCCGTTTGGCCTTTGGCATAGAAGGTGCGGCTGACTTGTGCGCCTCCGAAGGAGCGGTTGTCGAGCAGCCCGCCGTAATCACGGGCGAAAGGCACGCCCTGAGCCACGCATTGGTCGATGATGGCGCCGCTGACCTCTGCCAAACGGTACACGTTGGCCTCGCGGGCACGGTAGTCACCGCCTTTGATGGTGTCGCGGAACAGACGTTCCACACTGTCGCCGTCGTTCTGGTAGTTCTTGGCCGCGTTGATGCCGCCTTGGGCGGCGATGCTGTGGGCGCGGCGCGGTGAGTCTTGTATGCAGAAGATGTCAACGTTGAAGCCCATGGCGCCGAGCGAAGCGGCTGCCGAGGCTCCTGCCAGACCTGTGCCTACCACGATGATGTCGAGCTTGCGTTTGTTGGCAGGGTTCACCAGTTTCTGTGAAGCTTTGTAGTTGGTCCATTTCTCGGCGAGCGGACCGGCGGGTATTTTGGAGTCTAGATTCATTTCAAATGTTTTTATGCGGGCCCTTCGACAGGCTTAGGGACCCTCTGTATTCAAGCGGCTTGAAGGAAGGTGACAATGACAACTGTAGCGAACATCAGACAGACGACCGTGGCGTATATGATGCCAATAACCTCGATGGCCTTGCCGTATTTATAATTGTAGAGACCCAAGGTCTGGAACATGGCCGCGAAGCCGTGACGCATGTGGAACCAGACCACCACAAAAAATACCAAATAAGAAATGGCGATGTGTGGCACTTGGAACTTCTCGCGTGCTTGCTCATAAAAGTTAAGGTTGCCGTCAACGAGGCCGATTTTCACGAAATAGAAATCCATGAAATGCAGCAGCAGGCAGGCAAAGATAAGGATGCCTGTCCACACTTGCAGCTTTGAGCCGGTATGCGTCTTGGTGCGTTGCGGTTTGTGGTAGCCTTTGGGTCGCGCCATCTTATTGGTGATGGCCAGCCAAATGGTCAGGACGATGTGGAGTAGCAAGGCGCCGAACAACACGATCTCGAAGGCTTTCACGATATAGTTGGTGCCCATGAAGTCGCAGAAGGCGTTGTACCATGCGCCACCGTCGTTGCGCAGAATGCAGAGGTTGGCGCTGGCGTGGAACAGCAGGAAAAGGCTCAAAAAGGCGCCCAATAGCGCGACGAGGACTTTCTTGCTGATGGAGTGTATTTTAGGGAGATTCATTATGGATAAAATTTCTTGGTTAAAACGAACACTACCAGGGTTGATGCTGATTTAAATAGTCATTTTTTGCTTCATTGCCCCATGATTGAGGCCCGATGGCTCCTCCCATGAACTCAAAAGTGCAGTATTCATTATAAGGAATAAATTCAGGGTATTTCATTGCAGTGTGCTTTTCTTCATCGGTCATGGGGCGTGAGTAGATGTTGTAATTGTAAAGCGCAAACCCTACATAACGGAACATAATGCTCATGCTTTCGGGGGTGGTTTGAGAGTAACTGATGCCTATGCAATCCATTGATTTTAGCCTTTGGCGGATTCCATTAATCTTCTCATCGGTTAATCCTGTCACGGTCATTAAAGAGTCTTTGAGTTGGAGCGCATCCTTTTTCCACCATGAAGCACACTTGTCATTCAAAACATCGTTGACTTGAAACCTATTAAGTTTGTTTCCGTCAAATTCCAACATGACACCACAACTGTCTGCAACAGAGGCTTTAACATAACGATGAAGTTCTTCCATCTCTGTGTGGTGCTTCTCATAATGTTTTCCCATAATGTCGGCATCGCAACGCTGCTTTGGCAACTGCACAAAAAGAAAGATGATGAACAGTAACAAATTGGCAATGCCACAAATGACTGCTGCGCGTTGCCAGTTGTCACGCCGACGCAATCCCATGAAGAAAAACACGATGGATAGGATGATGGCTGGTATCGTCAGCCACCATAGAGCCGCCGCAATCATCGCACCAAAAAGGACATCTTTCCATATCAGGATGATTATCGCCGTAACGATTGGAAATGGAACCAATTTCAATATTTGAAGTAGTGTCTTCATCAGTATTCGGACTCAGACTGATTGCTTTTGCCTGCAAAAGTACTCTTTTTTTCGGCAGGCTTGACAATAGTTTCAAGAAACTCCTATTTTTGCAATTCATTGACAAAACCATTTGAAAGCCATGAAAAAGTTTTTCCTTGTCGGTCTGACGACTTGCATCATAGGATGCTTGCTCTCTTGCGGGTGCGGTTCTTTTACGACGACTGATTCTTCCGAAAACGAGTCTCTCACGATATCAGACTCATCAGTTAAGCCAATAAAAATAACAGGAATGTCCTTGTATGAGCATTATCCGAGGCATTACAAATCCCCAATTGACAGTATCGAATATTCAAGTTTTTCAATCGATACACTCACCATGTTCTATCAATGTGTTTCGGATACCATGCTGGTGGGCTATGCACTCGTTCCTACAGGAATTGACACCCTTCTGCAAGTCATTTGGGTCGGCGATACCAGTTTCGTAAACTTCAAAAAGACGGTTACGATTGAGGATGTGCAACTTGCAGAGAACGCATTGGCCGAATGTGTATGCAATGAAGAAGTTGAAAGCCGGTTTTTTCACATCAACAAGCGATATGCTGATTATGGAAGACAATATCTCTTTTACTATAACAAGGATGGTGATTTGTGCGTGAATGTGAATTGCAGTTGCGAAAAATACGACCAATTGTTTTCCGAGAGATACAATGTTGTTTTGGACGGCGGTGATTGTTATTGGAACATGAACATTAATTTGAAGAAGAACAGAATCATTAGTTGGTACGTGAATGGGAAAGCCTAAATAATACTTTTTTGGAGTATTACCTATTTGCTATATAATTAACGAATAAACAATCAAAAAATGGAAGCAAAAGAACAAGTATTAAAAGCCATGCGTGAGGCTGGACAGCCCGTGAACGCTGGCAAAGTGGCCGAAATGACTGGCCTCGACCGCAAAATCGTTGACAAGGCTTTTGATGCCTTGAAGAAGGAAGGCGCCATCGTGTCGCCCGTCCGCTGCAAGTGGGAACCGGCGAAGTAAATTATGCCAGAATTAAAGACCCTTTTATCCAGTAGAATTAGCGGAAGCGATGCCAGAGCCTTGGCTGGCGCCGACTTCAAAGAGGAACTGTTTCAGTTGCTCTTCGATGAAGACAAACGCACCTCCGACAATGCCGCTTGGGTGATGACGCACCTGCCCAAGTCGGCGGACGCTTGGTTGGCGGAACGCCAAAACATCCTCATCGACGAGGCTATGCGCACCGAGAGCACCACGAAGCGCCGGTTGATCATGAACCTCTTGGATAGGACACCTTTTGAGTGCGACAGCATCCGCACGGATTTCCTTGATTTCTGTTTCAACATTATCCTTTCCGACGAACCTATCGGCGTGAAAAGTTTGGCCATCAAGTTGACCTACGCGCAGAGCGTCCATTATCCCGAACTGCTCGAAGAGTTCAACACGGCACTCCAAATGATGGAGCCCGAGGTGTTGCCGGCAGCGTTGAAGCATCTTCGGGGTAAGATGCTGAAAAATAGGGTTCCTGAGCCTTGAGCCTGTCGAAAGGTCGAAGGACCCGTTACTAATCTTGAATGAACAAATAAACCATGAACACATCATTCACCATCCGTCCCGCGAAGCCCGAAGAGGCAGGCCTTGTCCTCGAATTCATCAAGAAACTCGCCGTTTACGAGAAATGCGCCGATGAGGTCGTGGCCGATGAAGCCACTATATACCATTCCCTTTTTGTGGAGCGTTCCGCTGAGGTGGTCTTTGCCGAGGAAGACGGCGAGGTCATTGGCTTCGCCTTGTTTTTCCATAACTTCTCCACCTTTGTCGGGCGCAAAGGTCTGTATCTTGAGGACTTGTTCATCCTTCCTGAGAAACGAGGTCGTGGCTATGGCAAGGCCTTGCTGAAATACTTGGCCAAGATTGCCGTGGAGCGCAACTGTGGCCGCATGGAGTGGATCTGTCTCGACTGGAACAAACCCGCCTTGACGGTGTATCGTAGCATTGGTGCCGTGCCCATGGACGAATGGACCGTACAGCGCTTGGACGAAACGGCCTTGAAAAAGTTTGCATCGGAGGATTGACGATGGATGTGTTTCGCTATCAGACACCTGAGGGCTTCGATAACATGCTGATGAGCGCCGACGGCGAGGCGCTGACGGGACTTTGGTTTGAAGGATCGCATGATGAAAACAAACATTCATCGAATGTCGTAGAGACGCGGCGCGCCACGTCTTTACCACCTATCATCCATGATACCTGCCGTTGGTTGGACGTCTATTTCTTAGGCCGTCAGCCCGATTTCACACCTGCCTATTGTATGTGCGACTTAACGCCATTCCGCAAGGCAGTGCTGGATATTGTTGGCGAGATACCCTTCGGGCAAACCATGACCTATGGGGAAATATCTAAACGGTTGAAAATCAACTCTGCGCAGGCGGTAGGTGGCGCAGTGGGTTGGAACCCCGTCTGCCTCATCGTGCCCTGCCATCGAGTGATGGGTGCTAAAGGTAAAATCACGGGCTATGGTGGCGGTTTGCACAACAAGATAGCTTTGCTGAAGCACGAAGGATTGTGCCTTATTTGAAGCCGAAGAATTCCTTCAGCCTTTCTTTTTTTAATTCCTCGAGCGTAAAGCCATAATGAGTCGCTGCCGAGAGCGTGGCCACGTTGTTATTTCTTTGTCTCCCCTCCGAAGTCGTCATAAAGGATGTTCTCGGGCGTGACGCCCAAGTTATCAAGCATGTTGACCACAGCGGCGCTCATCGGGCCGGGACCGCACATGTAGTATTCGATATCCTCGGGGGCGGGATGGTCTTTCAGATAAGTGTCGAGCATCACTTGGTGCACAAAGCCCGCCGTGTAGGGCACGCCAGCCGCGTCGGCGGCGGGGTCGGGACGGTCCAAGGCGAGGTGGAAATGGAAGTTGGGGAAGTCCCGCTCCAACTGGCGGAAGTCGTCAAGATAGAACACCTCGTTCAAAGCGCGGGCGCCATAGAAGTAATGCATCTCGCGGTCTCTGACATTCAAGGTGCGGGTCAGGTGCATGATTTGAGCTCTCAAAGGCGCCATGCCAGCGCCGCCGCCAACCCATATCATCTCAGGGAGTTGAGAGTTTAGAGTTGAGAGTTTAGAGTTGTCGTGCTCCTTGATATGGAATTCGCCGAAAGGACCAGACATATATACCTTGTCTCCGGGTTTCAGCGAGAAGATATAAGACGAAGCCACACCCGGGTTGACGTTCATGAAACCTGAGCGGTCGGGCTTGAAAGGCGGCGTGGCGATGCGCACCGTCAGCATGAAGACGTCGCCCTCGGCGGGATAGTTGGCCATGGAATAGGCGCGGATGGTCGGCTCGGTGTTGACGCAACGCAGGTCGAACATCTTGAACTTTTCCCACGAAGGAAGATATTCAGCGCCAATGAGTTCCTTGTCAAAGTCGGCATAACTGAGGTTGAACTTCGGGATGCGGATTTGGGCGTAGGAGCCGGGGATGAAGTCCATGTGCGCGCCTTCGGGCAACTGCACCTTGAACTCCTTGATGAAGGTGGCCACATTGCGGTTCGACACCACTGTGCATTCATATTCCTTGACGTCGAGCACCGACTGCGGCACCACGATCTTCAAATCCTCTTTGACCTTTACTTGACAGCCCAAGCGCCAATGCTCTTGGATTTGCTTACGCGAGAAAAAGCCGACCTCGGTGGGCAGGATGCTGCCTCCGCCTTCCACCACACGGCATTTGCACTGGCCGCAGTTGCCTTTGCCGCCGCAGGCCGAGGGCAGAAACACCTTCTCGTCGGCCAATGTGGCCATCAGCGAGTTGCCGGGCTGCACCTCCAATTCCTTTTCCCCGTTGATGGTGATTTTCACCTTGCCTTTGGGCATCAGTTTGTTGCGCACAATGAGCAGCAGGGCGACGAGCAGGAGCACGATGCCCAAGAAAACGGCGATACTCAAAATCAAAGTGGTCGAGAGATTCATCAAAAGTTGAATTTGAGCGCAAAAATAGGCTTTTTTTCGTCAAAGGGCTTGTGCTTTCCTGATTTTCCCCTATTTTTGCCTTCGGTTATGGGATGGAAACCCCAATGCCAAGACATAATGGAATAGAAGCGTTATGCTTCGTGTTGCAAGAGGAAACCTATGAAATTTCAACTGCGACATCGCTGATCTGAAAAGAAAGACCGAAATAACATATGCGAGCATGGCAGCTCCAAACGCATTAAGCGTGGACTGCTAGTAGGCATCTTGTTATTTCAGGCTTTCCTAGGGCCTCCTCTTGAAGATGTGAGCATGCAGGGCCACGCTTCTTGTTTGAGAAAAGTCTTTTTGGCCTCTGAAATACAAACCAAAACAACAAAACAATGAGGAAGTCCAAAGTTTTAATATTGTCGGCCATCGTCTTGCTGTCAGCCGCTTGCAGCCGAATCGATGAAGTCGACATCAACAGTTTTGACCAGCCGGATGGCGAGGTTTTGAATGGCCATGTCGCGGTGTTCGGCAATGTGACCACCGAGACGCGCCAGCATCGTGTCACCATTTCGCCTGTCCATCAATGGGGCGACAATCAAGCGGTTTTGCCCGAAATCAACCGCGTTTTCGTGCTTTGCGGCAACGACACGATTCCTTATATTGAAAAGGAAGCTGACCGCAGCAGTATGGTTTTCGTTTCGGAGCAACCTTTCAAGGGCGAAGCGGGTAAAACCTACAAACTCGTCATTGAGACACCCACAGGCGACATCACCGCCGAGGACTATCTGACGCCTTTGGGCAACACGGATTACTTCCAAATCATCCAGGACCACACAAAAGTGAGGAGTTATCAGATGCAATCGGGCAAGATGGCGCATGAATTCCAGTTTGACAAACACATCTATACCGTTGGGGAACAGCCTGTCATCTGCGGCCTGACCTTTTATCAGTCGGAGGATTTCCCCATTGATAGCCTCGAAAGCGTTTCTTTCATCCATAACGACATGTCGCTCTCGGCACTGTTCACCGCCAGGCTGTTCTGGTATTCCTATCATGTCACGGAAGACGCCCTCGATCGCAACGAGACTTTCATCACTTGTTCGGTCTCGCCCGAGTTCTACACCTTCCTGTTGGATGTCTTCAACGAAGACGACTGGAGCCTGGGCCTGTTCGCCACCATTTCGGGCAACGTGCGAGGCAATGTCAAGAACGGCTATGGCTATTTCTTTGCCTCCGATGTGCGACGCCAACCCTTTACTTACCACGATATCTACAACTCCCTCACCCCCGAAAACCAATAAGCCATGAAACGTATCCTCATCACCATATTATTCTTTGCCTCTTTTGTTTGTCTTCAGGCACAGACCTATACTTTAAGCGGCCACATCACCGATGCCGCCACGGGAGAGACGCTTATCGGTGCCACATTATATGAGGCCTCCTCACAAACAGGCACTTCGGCCAATGGCTACGGCTTCTATTCGCTGCGTTTGCCAGCTGGAAAACACAAGTTGCAATGCGCCTATTTGGGCTATAACACCAAGGAAATAGAAATTCAACTCAATGCGGACCAAACCTTGGAAATCAAGTTGGAGGAAAACTCCGTGGGATTGGGCGAAGTCACCGTTGAAGCAGCATCGGTGGAGCGCCCGCAGAAGCAGAACGAATTCCATGCAGAGATGCTGACCATCAACTCGATACGGAAACTGCCGAGTGTGTTTGGCGAGGCCGACATCCTCAAGGCGGTGCAGATGCAGTCGGGCGTGAAGACCATCGGCGACGCCTCGTCGGGACTGCTCGTGCGCGGCGGCACCAACGACCAGAACCTCATCCTCATCGACGAGGCTCCCATCTACAACCCCTCGCACCTCTTCGGCATGATCTCCATCTTCAATCCCGAGGCGGTGAACCAGGTGACGCTCTACAAGAGCAACATGCCTGCGCAATATGGCGGGCGCGTCTCGGCCGTCCTCGACTGCAAGATGAAGGAAGGCAATATGAACCACCACGATTTCTCGGTGGCGTTGAGTCCTTTTGCCGCCACTTTGACCGCCAACGGCCCCATCGTCAAAGAAAAGGCTTCTTATCTGATTTCGGCGCGTAGGAGTTTCATCGACTTTTTCGTTAGCCCCAATGAGGATATGCCGCTTGTGCCGAGGTTTTACGACTTGAACGCAAAAATCAATACCAAAATCGGGCAGAACGACCGCATCTATCTCTCGTTCTATCGAGGCCACGATGTCATTGAGTCGATGGGCGGCATCGACCATTCCAACGGGCTCTACAACACTTGGGGCAACACCTCGGGCACCTTGCGCTGGACGCACAACTTCGGCAG
>CAJOIS010000046.1 GCA_905234645.1 uncultured Bacteroidales bacterium
ATGCCCGACCCGTGGGCCAACATCACCGACCGCTATCCGATTGGTTCGAAGCACACCGCCACCGTGCGTAACTTCACCAACTTCGGTATCTTCGTCGAACTCGAAGAAGGTGTCGATGGCCTGATCCACATCAGCGACCTCAGCTGGTCGAAGAAAATCAAGCACCCGGCCGAATTCACCAAGGTTGGCGAGACCATCGAAGTCGTCGTCCTCGACGTCGACCAGGAGAACCGCCGCCTCAGCCTCGGCCACAAGCAACTCGAAGAGAATCCTTGGGACGTGTTTGAGACCGTCTTCACCGTCGGCTCCATGCACCAAGGCACTGTCATCAATGCCTCTGACAAGGGCGTCGTCGTTTCACTGCCTTACGGCGTGGAAGGTTTCTGCCCCAGCCGCTACATGAAGAAGGAAGACGGCACCAACGCTCAGATGGATGACACCCTCGAGTTCAAGGTCCTTGAGTTCAACAAGGAAAGCAAGAAGATCATTCTCGCCCTGCCTAAGGTAGAGGAAGAGAAGGAAGTCAAGAGCGCAGAGGAAAAGGCTGCCGACAAGGCCGCCAAGCAAGCCAAGCGTACTGTGAAGCAAATCAATGACAACATTGAGCACAGCACCCTCGGCGACCTCGAAGTCCTCGCTGGTTTGAAGGAAAACCTTGAGAAGCAAGAAAAAGCCCAACAAGGCGAATAATTCCTTCACTTGCTAAAAGCAAAACGACCGCTCTCCATGAGGGCGGTCGTTTTTTTATGTTTGTTTTTGAATTAATCAATATTATTGCCTATTTTTGGAGTCAGTTTTATCTTTAATAACATGAAAAAAGTAATCATCATTTTCATTTTGGCATTGACTTGCATCATGGGTTATGCCCAGGTTATTGACCCCGTCTTGGAGAAAGAGATGGGGCAGAAGAAGAACAACGAGAAAATCGACGTGTTCGTCATCATGAAACAACAGTACGACAGCGAACAATTGAGCCGTCGTGCTGACTATTACACGACCCGTGCCGCACGGCGCGAGTTTGTGGTGAACGAACTGAAGCAGTTCACAGAAGCTTCGCAATACAACATCAGGCAGAGCCTCGCCAAGATGGAGAAAAATGGCATGGTTACCGAACCGAGAGTCCTTTGGATGGCCAACGCGCTTTATTTTTCCGCCACCAAGCAAGCCATATTCGATCTGGCAAAACGCAAGGATGTTGAAGTCATTGGCTTTGACGAGAGAATGTTTATGTTGCCTGAGGAGGAAAAACCAAGACAAGTCGAGGGCAACCGTGATATCACCCCCAATGTCATACATGTGAATGCCAACCAAGTGTGGGATTTGGGTTACACAGGTCAAGGTGTGGTGGTGGCAGTTCTTGATGCAGGCGTAAAATATGACCACCTCGACTTCAAAGGACATCTTTGGGATGGTGGAGAGGCGTTTCCGAAACATGGATGGGATATTGATGGCAATGACAATGACCCGATGGATTATGAAGGCCACGGCACACATTGTGCTGGCACATTGTGCGGCGATGGGGGTGGAGGCCGACAAACGGGTATGGCTCCCGATGCCATTTTGATGTGCGTAAAGGTGTTGGATGACGAAGGGTTCGGGGCGATAACCACAAGCTGCGCAGGAATAGAGTTTGCGGCAGAGCACGGTGCAGACATTTTCAGCATGTCTTTGGGCTGGAGAAACGAAAGTGTTGCAAATAGGGAATTGGCTCGTAATACATGCACTGCGGCGTTAGATGCGGGCATAATTGGCGCTATAGCTGCCGGAAATGAAGGTCATAGGCAAAACACCTATTCTATTCCTAATAATGTCCGGCTCCCTGGCAGTTGCCCACCACCTTACTTAGACCCAGTCCAACAAGTTAATCCAGGTGCACTGTCATGTGTGGTTTGCGTTGGTAACATCGATTACACCAACGCCCCTTCGCCATCCACTTCGCAGGGTCCCGTTTCATGGTCGAATACGAGTTTTGCGGACTATCCCTATGCCGCTGGCAGCAATACCCAGTTTGGCCTTATCCGTCCCGATGTCTGTGCACCCGGAGTGAATATCATTTCCGCTGACTATCGCACCATCTCTGGATACATGCTTGACAGCGGCACCTCGATGTCGACGCCTTGCGTGGCAGGCTGCATGGCCCTTATGCTGAGCAAGAACCCCGAATTGACTCCTGCCGACCTATGTCGCATCCTGGAAGAGACCGCTGTGCCGCTTGCAGGAGGCAAGAGCAATATCTTTGGTTTTGGGTGCGTCGATGCTTTGGCAGCGGTCAATGCTGTGCCCGAGAATGTCCTATCATTGGCTTCATACACCATTCATGACGATCAAGGCAACAACGACCAGCAACTCAACGCCGACGAGTCGGTGACTATGGACTTAGAATTGCGCTGCGGCTCCAGTGCCTTGAATAACGCCGTGTTGAATATCACCTGTGGCTCCGA
The DNA here is from genome assembly GCA_905234645.1 of uncultured Bacteroidales bacterium. Taxonomy (GTDB): domain Bacteria; phylum Bacteroidota; class Bacteroidia; order Bacteroidales; family F082; genus Limimorpha. Next base: position 2,442 of record CAJOIS010000046.1, read on the forward strand.
ATATGTTACCATCACCAATGGCTCACTTGTCTTGCCCGACTTCGAGGCAGGACAAACCCATTCTGTGACTGGATTTTCCTTCAGCGTCGACGAAGCGGCTCCCGTCGGGCAAAAGTTGACTTTTCATGCCGAGATTCTTGTTGACGGGGCTTCGGTAGGACATTTAGCCTTTGCGCTTGCCGTCAGAGGAAATGATTTGGTCTATGAAGGTGCATCTATTGTGAATGACAACAACGCAAATGGAATCTTGGAGCCAGGGGAAACCGCCGATTTACGCATCTTCGTTAATAATTTCGGCAACGAAACGGCACACTCGGTGACGGGTACTTTAACATCCGCATCCGATTACATTAGCATCAATGATGTCGATGTATTTATCGGTGATGTTGGTGTGCATGATTGTGTTTACGCCGATTTCAGCGTCACGCTGTCGGCCAATGCCTCAAATCCTTTTCCGATTCCCTGCACCCTTAATCTTATGGGTGCCGAAAGCCAAGCCAACGAATTCACATTCAACCTGTTTACCATCACAGCAACGGCCGAACCTGAAGGTGCAGGAACTGTGACAGGCATTGGCACCTTTGGTTCTGGAATGGAAGTCAGGCTTTCAACTATTCCCAACGACAACTATGCTTTTATGAGATGGAAAATAGGCAACGAGTTTTTGTCCTATACTGATTTCAGCATTTCGGTTTCCGAAAATGCCAATTATGTTGCCGAATTTGGTGAGGTTGGTCATGTCGTGTCTGTCGGGCAAGCGGCTGCGGCAAGGGCTTATTTGCCCACATGCTCCTATTATAACTATAACCTTACGCAGCAGATCTACACGGCAGAGGAAATCGGTTCGGCTTGCGAGATTACCAGCGTGGCTTTTTTCAATGTCGGAACATCCATGACCCGGCGTGTCAGGCTTTATCTGAAACACACCGAGAAAGAATCTTTCCAGGATGGCTATGATTGGGAAACAATAACATCAGGAGACCTGTTCTTTGAAGGAAATGTCACCTTCGCTTCTTGCAATTGGACAACCATTAATTTCAGAAGGGCTTTTGCCTATGACGGCATCCACAACCTAGTTCTGACTGTTGACGACAATACGGGTAGTTATACTTCTGGATTGCAGTGCCGCGCCACTATTGTTGATTGTAGTCAAGCCCTCTTTATTTATAGCGACAATGTGAATTTCAATCCATACAATACTTCCGAGACAAACAGCTTCTGCAAGCACGAAAAGAACCAAGTTCTTTTCGGAATCACATCGGATAAGATTGAGGAAAACGCAACCGAAACCGAAACGGGAAGTTTCTGTTATGTCAAAGACAAATTGCTGTTCGTCAACAAGGCAAGTGATAAAGCCCAGTTGAATGTGATAGATGTCATGGGCCGCACGGTGAAGTCGGTGGAACTGACGGACAATTCCTGCTCAGTTGCCGACCTGCCAGCGGGGATTTATGTCGTCCGTTTATCCCAAGCCCAAGGCCAGACGACACAAAAGATTGTGATTGAATGATATTAGCCTTGATTTCATAAATAGAAGCGACCGCCCTCATGGAGAGCGGTCGCTTTTTATTGGATCATTTGCCTTTTACTTGTTCTTCACATAGTCGTTCATCTTGGCCTTGCCCCAAATCACTTCCATGATCTTGAGTGATTCCTGCACGTCCATGTTGCCACGGGCTTCGAGGTTGCGCTGGATGAAGACGCAGTCAGTGAGCTCCGCATTGTCGCACACGATGTCACGGGCAAGGGCATCGCAGGTAGGAGCGCCACAGATGCCACAGTCGGTCTGGGGAAGACGGGCGCGGTATTCGTCGATCTTCTTCATCTTTTCCAAGGCTACGCCGATGTCGTCGTCAAGGACAAGCATGCTACGAGGTTTGATGTCACCGACTTTCATGTGGCGCATCAAGTAATTGCGTTCCTCTTCCAACTCATGATCCTTGGTCTGCTCGCCCTTACGCTCACGATCGGCAATCTTGCGGGCACGACCGAAGACACGCTCACACATCAGGAAGCGGTTGTCGCATGTCAGGATGCCGCCAGGACAACTCTGGTCACAAGCACGAAGCTCAAGAAAGTCGACGTCTTCAATCTCTTCATTCTCCACCTTTTCCAGAAATTCGATGACGTTGTGGATCTCGTCGATAGAGTAGGAATGCTTGGCATCGGAGAGGCGGCGTTCGCCATTAGTGAGCGAAGTCAACACACCATCGGCAGAGAGTTGTGAAACCGGCAGTTTCTGCTCCTTGTAACCATGTCCCTGCTTCTTGATTTCCTTATAAACGCGGTTGTAGAGCGAGTCCATATTGATGACACCGTCGACCAATGACTTCTCTTCGCCCACAGGACTTTTCACAGCTGCAATCTTTGCTGCACAAGGCGTGATGTAGAAAATGCCGATTTGGTCATCTTTCACTTCCATTTCCTCCTTGATCTTGCGGCGGATATACATGGCCGTTATGTCAAGCGGCGCGCGCAAAGGGATGAGGTTCTCGGTAAGCCCGGGGAACTTCACCTGTATGAGGCGCACAATGGCAGGGCAGAAGGTCGAAATGAGCGGCTTGACGTCCGGGTATTCCGCAGCATATTTGTTCTTGGCCGCCGTATAAATGGGTATGGAAGACTCAGTCTCCAACACATGGGTGAATCCCAGTTCCTTGAGGATGCTGTAGATGCGCGACACAGTGATTTCGTTGGGAAATTGGCCCATGAAAACCGCAGGCACCAGAGCCACACGAATGGGGAAGTTGAAGATATCCTCAAAGTCGTCCTGTTTGACGTAAATGGCACGAGTGGGACACACCTTGAAGCAGTTGCCGCAGTCGATGCAACGGTCGGGGAGGAGCACTGCCTTGCCGTCGCGCACACGCAACGCCTCGGTGGGGCATATTTTCATGCAATGCGAGCAGCCGATACAAGTATCCTCATCGATGCTCAGGGCGTGAAAAAACGGAGTCTTTTCCATAGTTAATAGTTGAAAGTTGATAGTTAATAATTGTCGCTTCTCGTCACTTATGCAAAATTGACCTCCATCTCAACGGTGGTGCCAACGCCAACAGTAGAGGTCACATTCAATTTGTCAACATTTTTCTGGATGTTAGGCAGTCCCATACCAGCACCGAAGCCCATGTTGCGGACCTCTGGCGAGGCAGTGGAGTTTCCTTCCTGCATAGCCCAGGCGATGTCGGGGATGCCCGGTCCTTTGTCGACCACCTTAACGGTGATCTTGTCGGGTTCGATGTCGGCATAGATCATGCCACCATAAGCATGGGCTATGGCGTTGACTTCCGCCTCGTAGAGCGCGACAACCACACGCTTCACGATCTGTGGGTTCACGTTGAGCTGCTTCAAGGTCTTCTTGATGGCGCTCGATGCGGCTCCGGCGTTCACAAAGTCCGCTTCATATACTTGATATTCCAGGTGCATGGCGTTGAGGTTTGGTTTAACATCAGAAAATGGGTTTCATACCGGCTTGGAAGAGCAGACCGCAGGCCTTGAACATGGAGTAGTCACATTCCATGACCACCATGCCCTCGTCCTCGGCTTCCTCGATCATCTCTTCTGTGGCTTTCTTTTTACGGACCAGAACGATAATGTCTAGGTTGCCCATCTCACAGGTGCGGATGGTCTGCATGTTGCAGAGACCCGTCAGGATGACGGGGTTGTAGTCGCCCAAGGTCAGCACATCGCTCATCAAGTCGGAAGCAAAAGCGGATTCATGTTCCTCTTCCAAGCGGTCGTGGCCGCAAAGCACCTTGGCGTTCAATAATTCAGATATTTCTCTGAGTTTCATTGTATTAATCGTTATAGTTAATTTCTTTCAAATTTTCCTGAATCATCTCTTTCAGGTATTTCATGATGTTGATGTCGTTCATCGGCATGCCGTCCAAGGCTTCCTTGATCTCGTCGGTGTCGAAGACGAACTCACCGTCGTCGGTGATATGGGTATAGATGAAATGGATGTCCTCATGCGCCGAAAACAGCATCACCAGCGAGCCGGCCAAGTCGCCCATGGGTGGACGGTCGAGGTGGTCGTGTTGGAACCAGAAGTTCAACGTGGTGCCTTTGCCGACCTCGCTCTCAATCTTCATGCCACCACCGGCGTTCTCGGTGTTCATCTTGATAAGAGGTAAGCCCATGCCCACCTTACGCGTGGTGCGAGAGGTGGTCCAAGGGTCTGTGACCTTGGCCAAAAACTCGGGGCTCATGCCCTTGCCATTGTCCTTGATGGTAAAGGCATAGACGTTGTCTTTCAGGCTGTCGCGGATGGTCAGTTCCACCAAAGTGGAATTGGCCGCCGTCGAGTTTTCCATCAGGTCGTATACGTGCAGTGATAATTCTTTCATCCGAATAAAAGTTGCAGTTTTTCTTTGGGTTCTGTGTCAATGTAGCGTCCGTCCTCACCATGAAGGGTCTTGCGGAACTCGTCGAAGGTTTTGTCGTACATGTGCAGCACACAATGTACCTCGCCGATGATGTGCAGGAAATGGGCGTCGCTGCTCTTGGTAAAGTTGAACTTCTTCAAATAGGCGTATTTCTTCAGAAAATCGGGCTTGGTGACGTGTTTGGAAATCTCCAGAGCGTCGGCCTTGAGATCAGGCGGGATAAAACCCAACTGGCTGATAAGGCTGCTCGCCGGCTTGTTCACATGTGCCGGAACGAACAACCCTCCGATTTCGTGCACCTTATCATATAAGGTATCCAAATCCGCATCCAAAGCCGACCACAGCAGCCATTCCTCTTCGCCGACCACTTCCTCGTTTTCGTCAACAATCAACTGATAGCCGACCTTCTCCTCGTCCAACGGGATGTGGGGAAGGTGTTCGTCGAGGTATTCCTGGAACTTGTCCAGCTGCTCGTCGGTCTCGAAGTAGGCGAGGGCATGGGCTTCTTCCTGGGTGGTGATTTCGACGCCGCCGATGACGAGGATGCCGTTCTCGCGCCCGATCTTTTGGGTCACCTTCACCTGCCGTGTGGTGTTGTGGTCGCAGATGGCGATGACGTCGAGGTGGAGCTTCTTGGCCTGCTCGACGATGGCGCTGGGACTCATATAGAGGTCGCCGCACGGCGATAACACCGTGTGCATGTGGAGGTCGGCTCTATATGCGTTTAATTCCATATTATTTGACGCGAGACTGCGAGACTGCGAGACGCGAGACGAGGGACATTTGATGGTCTCGTGTCTCGTGTCCCGTGTCTCGAAGTCCCGTGTCTATTTTTATTCGTGTAACAGGTTGTAAACCAATCCAGCGATTTCGTACGTCGGCAGCGAGGTCTGCAAGATAGGCAGGTCTTCGTCGTTGCTTTGCTCGATGGTCTCATCGTTGGGCATGAGGTTCTTCACGAGGATGATGCAAGCCAGTTCCTTCAGCGAGGCCACGGCCATCACGTTCTTGTGGGTCTGCAGTGTAATCCAGATATTGCCTTCCATGGCGTTGCCCATCACGTCGCTGAGGAGGTCGGAGATGTAGCAGCCGTCGATTTCCCTGTCAAGGCCTTTCTCGCCAGCGAGGACCTTCAGATTGAGTTTTTCAACTAATTCTTGTACTTTCATTGTCTTATGTGTTTTGATCCGAATTCCAGTTTGTTTTAAAGGACTGCAAATTTAGCAATTATTTTAAACACAATAAAAAAATTCCCGTTTTGTTGTTGGAGTATTGATTTATTTCCTATTTTTGTCAGCACAAACCCATAAAAACATCCACTTATATGGAAAACCTTACCAAAGAAAAATTCGAGATTTTCATGATGCTCTGCGCCTCGGGTATTGACGGCAACATCTCTATGACCGAACTTGAGCGCATCCTCATGCAATTCGACGAAAAGACCTATCGTGAAGTGTTTGATTCATGGAAGAAAATGACCAATCCCGCTTGGCTCAGTTTCTTCAAAGAACATAAGGACGAATTCTTGAAAACCGAAGAGGACAAGGCCGCTTTTTTGGCTGACCTCAATGACATTGTGATGGCCGACGGTGAGAACTCACCCAAGGAACAAAATTTCATGAAAGTCCTTGAGATGTTGATCAACGACGAGCTTTAATCGTCAAACATCTTTGTTTTTGTTTTAGTCTGGTAAGCTCTTACAAGGGCATACCAGGCTTTTTTGTTCATCGGACGGCCTTTTCTAAATTAGAACGATTCTAATTTACAATCGTATTCGGAATCAACTTTTCAACAGTTTAATTATCAAATTATTACAAAAACCCTCTATTTAGAAAATTCTTTGTCTTTTATTTGGAATGAGCGCTTTATTTCCCTAAATTTGCAGCGTTTTTGCAGAGGAACAGACTCTGCGAAGACAAAAAGAGAATCAAACTCAATAAATAACCATAAAAATAACGTATTCTATGGCAAAAGTTAAGTCTTTAGCAGAACTGAAAGCTATGAGAGAAAAGCTTCAGTCGAACCTTGACCTTCGCGAGAAGAGCAACGATCCCGACT
>CAJOIS010000047.1 GCA_905234645.1 uncultured Bacteroidales bacterium
CGTCGTAGTCGGTGGTGCGATGATAGGCACACACCGCCAGCGTTATCGGGTTCTTGGCGGCCTGCAGGTATTCCTGGGCGTCTTTCAACACTTCCAGTTCCTTGCCTTCGAGGTCCAACATAACGAACAAGCGCTGCTCTCCGCATTTCTCCAGCAAATCGACCAGTCTGATCTTCTTCTCTCTTTTCTTTTTCTCGGGCTCTTCCTCTTTCCCTTTCTTTCTCTTCTTACCTGAGAGGACGCCTTTCACCAACTCCACTTTATCTTTGTAGGGGGCGAAGGTGGCCTCGATGGGCTTCCACCAACGCGAGGCGCGTTCCACCATATAGACCTTGCTGACTTTGTCGATCACGTCGAGGGCCAAAATGCCTCTTGCGCTTCCCACGTCGATCTCGACATCGTGTTCTCCATCTTCAGCGTTCCTGGTAATGGCCTTGCCGATCTTATCCGTCACGTCGTCGATCACATCGTCGACCACATCCATGGGTGTCAAACACCGTCCACCACTGGCGTCGATCAAGATATCCCCTTCTTCGATGTGATAGCGTTCGGATTGGTAGGCGTGCGGGTTGCGTTGGCGATAGCCGTTCCCCTCGACGTCATCATCCTCGATGGCATAGCGGTAGAGCCAGCTGACAAACTTCTCGTGTTCGCCTTTCGGGAAATACAACGGGTGTCCGTTGTGCATCACATAGCACATCTTCAAGTCCTTGTCAGACTGGACTTCCACGGGCGCCATGTCGCGCAGTTTCTCGTAGGGATACAAGGGGGCACTGAACGGCCGTTTCTTCAAGTATTCGTATGCGAGTCGGATGTCCTCGTCGTCGCTGTCCTTATAGCGCAGCAATGACAGTTCATAATTCAAGGCCTTTACTGTTTCTTGTAGGTTTTCAATGTCCTTGTCGATGTTATGCGAAGCGAGCATATCGCTAGCGCTGCTGATTAAACTACCAATGCTAATCATTTTGTGATGGATTTGTTTCTTGCAAAAATAGGAAAGTTTTTTGAATCACGTGAGGATGGCCGAGTTTTCTCGAAAACTCCCACAGGATTTCTCCACGTGAGCCGATTGGTTTCAGGCATCTATGCCGTCAAAGCCGATGGGGGAGGGCATTAAGATTCGTGAAGGAATAGATCCCTTATTACTTCTTTTTCCCGAAGTTATATCCCACGCGGATACAAGGTTCGAAGCCGACGGTCTCGTGGGCCAAGGAGCAGCCGTACATCAGCTCGCCCATCACATACCAATTGTTGAGCACCCGACCGAAGCGGATCTCTATGGGCAGGACCAAATCCATATCCAGCCAAACAAACACCGCCGCTAAGGTAAAGAAAATCCTTGCGGCGGCAGCTTCTTACCCTATCGGAATCTGAATCACCGACAGCCATTTTTCGGGATTGTCTTGATTCCAAACGCCATCAATGTAGCAGGTGCGGTGATGGCCAACGACCTTGTAGCCCTGCTCGTCGATGTAGCGGAAGGCCTCTGTGTACGACTCGTAGAAACGTTCGTATGGGCCGATATGCTTCATACAGAGTGCCTTGGGCACGGCTGGCAGACGCTTGAACTGGATGATGGCGCTGTCTTCGCCCATTTCTTCAACTTGTTCGCAATACTCGATGTCGATGTCCGTCGGCTTGTACTCCTTGTTGTGTTCGATGGTGAAGCAGTAGCCGGGCGGCGGACACTTGCAACCGAGCCTTTGCATCTCGGGGCCGATGACGTTGACGCACAGCGGGCCAAGGGCGGCATAGTTAGGGATGACTTCACGATGGCTTGCCACGATGATTTCGGGCAGTGATTGGATGCTGAATTTTTCCATTTTAGTGATTTGTTTGCGAGAGTCCCTCTAATTGAGCAGTTGGTCACGGCGGGCAATCAGTTGCTTCAGCTGCTTTTCCGTTTCCTTGATCTTCTCGTCCATCTGCCGGATGTCGGGCGTGTGTGAACCGTCTTCGTACAGTTCCTTGATTTCATCCAGCGAGAACCCGAGCCGTTGCAGGTCGCGGATGGATTGCAGCGTCTGCATCTGGTCGATGCTATAATAGCGGTAGCCCGTCCACTCGTCCACCTCGTCAGGCGCAAGGAGTCCCTTCTGCTCGTAGTGACGCAGGGTCTTCACGGTGACCTGCATCAACTTGGAGAACGCTCCGATTTTTAACTTTGTTTTGTTACCCATTATCGTACGATGTTTTGCTAGCGGGTGCAAAAATAAAGCATGACCTTAGGGACGAGTCAAGTGTTTTTTGGAAAAATTTCTCTCTTCATACTTTTCTCATTATCCTGAAAGTACAACGATCGCCTCCTCTGAGAATCGTATTCTCAATCCTGACATCGAACCGGCTGTCAGGTTCAAGTTGCGACAAAATATATAAAATGCTTTGTCTGGAGCACTCGCATTGGTCTGGATCGTTCCTGAGTCCACATTTTACCTTGGGGCACGAACACTCCATATAACTCAGTTCATAAACCTTCCCAGGCTCAATAACCCTACCCTGATACGACTTGCTGTTGTACCCTTCCGAGTTGATCCTGTCGAAATCACCATCATACTTGGCATAGATTTGCTTATGTAATGGGAGGACATGATCCTTAACGCATTCTATAGCCTCTTTTCTATAATCCATATTTATTATTGTATAGTAATCAATTCGCAACCTTGTTTAGCGTAATAGGCGAGCATCTCAGGCAACTTCTTCAGGTCGTAGCTGGTGACACAGTCAGAGAAAACGTGTACCGTATAGCCTGATTTCCGCAAGTTGAAACAGGTGGACTTGACGCAGCCGGTAGCATCGGCGCCGGCGACATAGAACTCAGTGATTCCGTTTTCGGCAATGAATGAGCAAAACGCCTCGTTCGTCAAAGCGTTGCTCTTTGTCTTCACAAAGATATTATCCGAAACGACCTTTAGTTCCGGTACTAATTCTTCACCACGAGTGCCAGGCTTGAATGTACGGGTACCTGCGGTAATATTGTTGTGCTTGATATAGACGACGTGCATCCCTTCTGATACGGCCCACTCAATCGCTTTGTTGATATTGTCGATGATGTCACGGTAATGCTTGGTGATGTCGTTCTGTATGTCTATAACGACAAGTGCTTTTGTTTGCATATATATTTCTTCCTATTCTTAATGTCCTCTATGTTTTTCTTTCTTCTTGGCTTGCCGAAGGTCGAAACGTCGTTGTTTTTCTGCCTCTCGTTCCGCTTTCGTGCGTTGTTTCCGTTCCACCTTGTTCTGCTCCTGCTGCAACTTCAAGGCCTGTTGCGACTTGGTACCAATGCCTTGCGACTGCATCTGCTTTTTGGCCTCGCGAAGTTGCCTTTTCGGGCTCCTCTTGGTCTCCAAAATGGACGGTGTCTCTACAGACTGACTGAATTGTAACCGATGCCAGTTCTTGTCGACAAACTCCAGCACCTCCTTGTCCGTTGGCTCTGCCCCAAAGGTAACCTTACAGACGCTTAATCCCGCTTGGTCAATCCTCTCGAACAGGCCAATCCAAAAAGGATTCTCAAACATAATCGTCAACGAACTTGTGGTCATTTATGATGTTTTATTGTAACCTATATGGTTTGTCATCCAAAGGACGGGTGCAACCCCAATCCTTGGCGAAATATTCAAACTCTCCGTTGACTTTTTTCAAAAATAGCAGGCTTACCATCTTGCGCAGCAGCCAGGGATACTGTTCCGGGCCCGTGAACTTTGTCGCTTCAGGAGTATGGAAATTGCCTTTCTGTGCAAACAGGCGACCCATTTCAACGTAAGGTGCCACCATTTTGGCAACTACATCGGCTTTGGCGGTACGAATTCGAAAACTGCCCCCATGAATCAGCGTGCCACCATAGCTGCAGCCGAGCTGCGCCGGCAATCCCTTCAGAAAGCGCTCACATAAACGGAACTCATTGCCTTCGTCCATGCCCCCATGAAGAAGGAAAGAAAGCTCGCCTGGTTGCTTTCGCGCAGTAGGCAACGTCTCTAAAAACTCCAGCATCAGGCTGGGCACACACTCCACATAAAGCGGGAATGCGATGAGGGTGCGCTCGTGAGAAAGATAAGCCTCACGTGCAGCGTTCCATTCCTTGCGGTTGGAGAGGTTGTGAAGCTCCCAAGTGATGCCAGCCTCTTCCAGTCCCTTGGCGAACGAATGGATTATCTTGTCCGTGTTGCTGAACTTCGCCACACGCGGGCTGCCGTTGATGATGACCAGATGGGAGAGTTGAGAGTTTAATGTTGAGAGTTGAGGATGTTGAATTCTTTCAGGATTCTTTTCCAGAGCGATAGCCCCTAACGAATGCCCACCTATGTTTGCAGCGGTACGCTTGCACCAGTCCTCCATCATCGACTGTTCGGCATCGCCCTTGTATAGAAGGCCGATGTTCAGTGCGTGGTATCGCAGTTCGTGTCGCATCCAGCCGTCGCGAAAGCCGATGGTCATATTCAGCATGGGCATGATGCGGTCCATCATTCGTTTGCCCTTGTAGTCCAAGAAACCGAAATGTGTATCGGAAACAAGCCATAAATTGTCGGCTTGTACTAGTTTCTTGAGGATGCACTCGTAATCGTCCTTGATGGCGCAAATGCCCGGAGTCTTGAGCCAACACTGGTTGCAGCCCATGCAATGCGCAATCTTCATGTCGGAGGTGTCGATGATTTCCACCTCTTGATTCGGAATCAGGGCACGGATCATGTCGTTATCGACGCTTGCCCCTATTGTGTTTAAAATTAAATTCATTGTTCTGTATATGTAGATTTGTCTGTATAAATTACGACTTCATTCTCTCCTGGGCATCCTTGCCTGCACCAGTGCCTTTATATTTGCTGCGAGTGGAATTCAGGCGATAATACACCGACACTTGGAACTTGTGTGTCGAGAAGCAGTTGTTCTGCTGGATTTGATAGTAGCCCATGTCGCTGTACTCGTTCACACAGCTGCGTTGCAGGATGTCTAAAACCGCTGCACGGACAGTCAGCGACTTGTCGCTCAGGAAACTCTTCTGCACGACGATGCCAAGATTAATGTAGTCGTAATCATTGTAGAAATTCAGCTGATTGCCATGCGAGCGGAACATAAAGTTGATGTCAACCTTCCAGTCGCGCTTGAAGCTGAAAGTGTTGAAGGCGTTGAAGGTAAAGACAGGCTTGTCGAAATAAACTCTGCGTATGCCTTCGGGAGTGTGAATGTCTTCGAGATCGAGCCAGAGGTCTTGTTTTTCCACACCTGCGGTGGCGTTGAGCGACCAGATGCCTGCCCTTGGCGTCGCCGAAATGTAGGCACCGATAGTGTTGATGGGCTTGTCAAGGTTGATATGCTTGATGAGGGCGGCATCGCCATCAGTGAGGTAGGCCCACTGCGTGATGGGGTGTTTGCACTTGCCGTAAGAGGCTGAAAACGAAAGCCATTTGTAGGCGACATTTAGTGTGAGGTCGTGAAGGCGTTCGTTGAGCAGTTGTGAATTACCTGCCTGCATGGAATAACGGCTGATGTAAGTGACGGCATCATTCATCGCGAAGAAACTTGGACGGTTGGTTTTGATGCCATACGAGAGGCCCACCTCCACCTTGCCCAAGGCGACGGAATAGGAGGCCGTCGGGAAGAACTCGTCCTGCGGGCGATACAGGAAGTCATCGTTGGTCACATCTCTATAATCCAAGAGCGTATGTTCGTAACGCATTCCCACACTGGCCTGTCCCCATTTTCCGAAGTCGCAAGCGTATTCAGCAAAGGCCGCGATATTGTTTTCTCTAATATCAGCATCAGTGTTGGCAATGGTTTGTTTGTCAATCCAATAGGTGTTGTGACGTTTGGCGAAGGTCATCTCTGTGCCTGCTTCAATGGCTCCTTTCCAAAGGGGATAGGAAAGCACCAACTTGGAGGCATAAAGACGACTCTCTGCTCCCGACTTGCTCCTGACAAAATCGTCCTGAATCAGGCTCTGCTCCACATTTTCGCGTTCGGTGTTGGTCGCTGTATTCAGAAAATCGAAGTTGAAGTCGATGCCGAGTTTGCCCGCTGTGCCGTTGTAATAGGCATTGGTGAGGAGGCCGAGCGGCTTGGTTTCCTTGCTGGTCTGCACGCTGTAGAGATGATCGAGAAACACGTCGTTTTCAAAGACATCCTCGTCATAAATGACCTTGTTTTCGCCGTCGAGAAAATGGGTCAAGTCGGCACGGATACCCACTGAATGATTGTCGGAGATTTGCCAGTTGGCACCGGCGGTATAAACCAATTGGTTGTTCTTCCAAGTCATGGTGTAAGGGCCGGTTTGGCGGAACACTTTGGTGGTGTTGGCGATTTCCTCCAAAGTGCTGTATTGGTGGTAGTTCAAGCGGCTGTAATACACCGAACCAAACACATCGACACCATTTTTCCTATAGTTCATGCCGACTTTCCCTCGAGGCGTATTGAAGCCGTAGCGCAAGTCCTGGTCGTCGATAAGGTTCAGGTCGAGGCTGAGACCATCGCCTTGTTGCTTTTTGGTGCGGATACGGACCACGGCCCTCACTGTGGCATCATACTGTGCCCCTGGGTTGTTGATAACCTCCACATCGCGGATGTCCTCGCTGCGCAAACGCCGTAACTCGCTGTCGTCGCGCATCAGTCGTCCGTTGATATAGACGATGGGAGAGCCTTTGCCCAACACCTCAAGGCCGTCCTCACTGCCTGTCATTCCAGGCACTTTGGTCAGCATCTCCTGTGCCGTCCCCGAACTCTCAAGCACCGAGCCTTGTATGGTGGTAATCATTGAGTTGCCTGTCAGTCTTGTTTGTGGCAACTGGCTTTTCACGACCACCTCGCTGAGCATTTGTGAATCCATCGTCATTTGGATGGTCAATCCGTTTGCAGCCTTCGCGTATTGGGTCTGATAGCCCACAAATGACACTTTCAGCAGGCCTTCTCTTTTGTCGGTCGGCAAGTTAAATGTGCCTTGCTCGTCGGTTACGGTTCCTTGCACGAAGGTCGAATCAGTCAGTGAGAGCAGCATCACGTTCACGAAAGGCATCGCCTCGCCGTTTTCGTCAGTGACACGCCCGACCAAGTTTTGGTTCTGTGCAAACGCCGAAACCGTCATTAACAGTGCGGCAATCAACAATGCAAATTTCAGCTTTTTCATTTTTTTATCAATCTTTTAGTTTATCTGTCTTCATTTTATTGTTCGTCCATATTAAATCGGCTGCAAAAATAGTGTAATATACGTTCCGAAATAAAAACTGGATATGGACAAAAATGTGGACATTAGAGCGATTTGAGCTGGACATATAGTTGTTTTCCCTACTTTTGCAGCGTACAATAACGGAGCAATTGTTTTATTATGGCAAGACCGATAAGCATTACAAAAGACAAGATTCTTGCAGCCGCTTTGGATGTGGTGAGAAAAGGCGGTGCCTCGGCGCTCACCGCTCGTAGCCTCTCTTCTGCATTAGGATGCGGCGTCAATCCGATTTTCTCAGCCTACGGCTCCATGGAAGGCGTTTTGGAAGCTGTACGAACCCAAGCCCGCAATATGTTTAAGGAACGTGTAGGCGCAGGATTTGACTTGAATCCGCCCTTCAAAGGCTTTGGAATGGCTCTCCTGTGGTTTGCAATGGACGAGCCTGAGCTTTTTAAATTGGTGATGGGAAGCATGGCTTCGGTGGCATCTTTCGAAGAGTACATAGACACTCATATAGGCTTCAAAGAGGAGTCACTCGCTGCCATAGCCCAGTCCTTCGATCTTCATGGCAAAGACGCTGAAATGCTTTATTACCAGCTGCTTCTGGTCGGTCTTGGGCTGGCCCATACCTGCGTTGAAGGCCACGCTCCGCTGAGCATTTCCCAAGCATCCGAAATCATCGGCAAGAATGTGCGGGCCTTCTTGATGGTCATCCGTGCCGGAAGTGATGAGCGTGAATCCTTCATGCCCACCAAAGGTACCGGGCCAGAAGGTGATGTGAGTTCCTATCTCCTCATGCATGCCCTTGCAAGCCAAAACCATCTGCTGCAAGAACTTCACGCCAATCCCCGATATATTCAAGACAGCGAATGGGTCGAATTGGAACGCGTGCTCCGAAACAGTTTCTCCCTCACCCCAAAATCCCTCAGGGAGGAACACCCTAACCTCACAAGGGGCGATGTTCGCCTGTTCATCCTTTCCCGCCTTCAGTTTTCCGTGACCGAGCAAGCCCTCCTCTTGGGCATTTCGCCCGCCTCCGTCACCAAAGCCCGGCAGCGGCTTAAAAACAAGATACCTACGTAACAGCTTTAAGCCCGACAATAGAAAGAATCAGTGTGCTGAGAAAAAACACCCGCCAGAAGGTGGCTGGTTCGTGAAAGACGAAGATGCCCAGCAGCACCGCTCCGACGGCTCCGATGCCCGTCCAGACGGGATAGGCAATGCCGATGGGGATGGTCTGTGTGGCTTTTGCCAAAAGCACGGCACTCAGCACATAGAGCACGGCAAAGCCTGAAATCCATAGCCAATACTCTGTTCCGACAGCGAGTTTGGTTTTACCAAGACAGAAAGCGAAGCCTGTTTCACAGAGGCCTGCAATGATAAGGATGATCCAGTTCATGAGTGCAAAGGTACAAAAAAACGCAACCCAAGCCATCACCTGAATTACGAAAACTGGTGAGGCAACTATCCGAAAATCCCTACAAATAGTGATTTTTGGCTGCTTCCCAAGTCCCTACTTTTGCAAAAAATCTAAACAAACAACTATGGGACTTTTAAGCAAAATCTTCACTAGTGTCCACTAAAAATTTGGACGAATAAAAATTGAATGTTTAACTTTAAAATAACAACAGTTCACTATTATCAATTCGTTCTTTGACATCGTTG
>CAJOIS010000048.1 GCA_905234645.1 uncultured Bacteroidales bacterium
TGGTCAGCGTGGTAATGGTCTCGGTTTCGTCAAGGCTTTTGATAGCATTGCCATCGGCATTGTTGATGGTGAGCTTTGCACCGTCGCATAGAATCAGATTCATGTGTCCGTTGTAACCGAGTTGGCCGTTCAAAACAACATTACTGCCTTGCAGGACAAACCAGTTGTCCATGTTTTCGTAACCGATGATTTTATCGGAATTAGGGGCGGCTGCAATGATGTTGTCAAGTATCTGATAATTTGTACATGTTGCAGGGTCGCCATTGGCATCAATGTAGTTAATTTGCGCCCACGCCATCTGCCCGAAGGCGAGGAGGGCGAAGAGGATGAGGATAAATGATTTCTTCATTCTTACTTTGTATTTTTTATGTGTTAATAATCTGTGAGTTAGAGAGGAAATTCCTCTAGTTTTTTTGAGGCTGCAAAATTACAAAAAAATGGAGACTATCCGAAGACTGTCTCCACTTTTTTTTGAATATAATTCACTAATAATCAAAATGTCGCACGACGACTTTCTGCGTCTTCACGTCGGTGCCGTTGATGCGACGCAAAACACTTGCTTGTCGCTGAAGGCGATGGCGCAGTCTTGGCCGTTTTGCGTGACGCTTAACCTTGGATTTTTTCGCTTTTCGGCAATTTTTTACCTTGGATTTTTTTTCTTTTTTGTCGTCGAATTAAAGTTTTCTTTATTTTTGCAATCGTTCAAAAGTGCCGCTAAAGGTGGTATATACCCCAATTAAAAAGGTGGTACATATAGAATAATTGAGAGAATCATGTAAAGACAAACCTTTTGTTACTTATTCCGAGATGGCGGAGCACTTGTCAGTGAATCGGTCGGCTGTGCAAAAACAGGTTGAAGGGTTCCGAAAGAAAGGCTATGTGGACAGACGAGACAATGGTAGTTGGCATGTTTTGGCTTTGAATTCAAGGGTAAATAGGAAATGAAATAATCCCGCCATCGCTGGCGGGATTATTCGGTTTTACGCTGTAGAGACGTGCCATGGCGCGTCTCTACAATAGACAATTAAATTGCGTCAATGAATTTCACGACGGCGTCGCGGTCTTTCTTGTCCAGTTGGCGGAATTTCTCCACTGAGCGGCGGGCGTCGCTTTGGGGATTGCCGTGCCACATGATGGCCTCGATGACGGTTTGGGCGCGGCAGTCGTGCAGACGGTCGCTGCGACCCGTGCAGATGGCCGACAGGCCACGGCCCCAGAGCGGGGTGGTGCGGCACCAGCCTGTGCGGATGTCGTTCTCCATGTGGAGCTTGTGTTGGATGTAGTCACTATATGGCCAGATCTTTTGGTTGGGATAGCGCGGCAAACGCGCATCGCCATCCTCAAAGAATCCAGTCGGGTCGGTGAACATGTCGTCGCCCGTCTGCCATGAGGGACGATGGCAGTAGGCACAGCCCATCTCCTTGAAGAGCTCCTTGCCGTGTTGTATCTCGGGGTCGTCCATATGACGGGCGGCAGGCACGGCCAAGCCACGGTGCCACACCATGAAGTCGACATAGTCTTGGTCGCTCATCTCCGGCACTTTCAGCGACTCGGGGATCTGGTCGTTCATCATCAGGTAGTTGTAGATGTCGTTCTCCACGTTGCCTGTGAGGTTGTACTGCGGGAAGTAGTTGTAGAACTCGGCCTGCACCTCGGGGTCTTGCGAGGCCTTGGTGGCGTAGGCGGCGGTCATGTAGTGGCCCATCTTGGTGCGGTGCGTCACGTTGGTGATGTTCCAGATGGCATTGGCACCGGGAGCATCCTGCAGGGGACCACGCGTCAAAGCGTAAGTGTACTTCTTCGGGTGCGTGGTGTTGCCATAGAGGCCTGTAGGTGCCCAGTCACCACCCGCCCACATGGCCGGGTTGATGCCGTTCTGCATGTAACCGTCATTGTATTCCTTTTGGTATTGTGCCTTCAGCGAGTCGTCGGGGATGGCGTCGATGAGGCCGGTGCCGTAGATGCCGATGGTGGACTCGAGACGCACCACCACATCGCTGTAGGGGATGTCGTTGCCGCCTACCTGCAGCGGGACGTAGTAAGCCTCTTCGGGGATGTACACCTCGGGATAAGAGAGGTTGTAAGTCTCGCCGTCAGGGAACTGGTTGCCCCATTCGTCAACGTAGCTGAGCCAGTTGATTTGGATTTGGGTCTCGTCGATGGGAGCCTTGAAGGGCGCCACAGCCTTGGTCTGCGGCATACCCGTCAGGGAGCTGAGGTAGGTGTCGTTGCGGTCGGTGACGACGAGCAGGTAGCCATTGCCCCAATCGTCGGCACGGTAGCGGTCCATCTTCATGCCATGGCCGTAGCCGGGATGGCAGGCGATGCAGCTGCTACGGATGTAAAGAGGTCCTAAGCCTTTGAAAGGCTCGTTGTTTTGCGTGTAAGTGCGTTCAAAGAAAGCTTCGCCGTACTTGAAGGCACGGGTCAAGCCGGCCTGTTCGGTGGCAGGGGAGGGGTCTTCGTAGGCCGTGGCCGAGGAGTTGAAGGTGGTGCCTAACTCGCCGCCGGCATAGGTCTCTTCACTGATGACCTCGGGGATGGGGTCCTTGGGATTGCAGGCAAACAAAGCCATTAGGCCTGCAAGGGCAATGATGCTAAAATGTTTGTAGTTCATCATGATATTTGGGTTTTGTGGATTACTTCCTGTCAATCTTTGCAAACTCAGCCTTCACCTCTGCTATTACGTCGGAGAGGTTCTGGCAGGCTTCCATGGCGGCACCGGCACTGGCGTCAGCGTAGTTTACTACAAAAGGTGCAGCCATGTTGTCGATGGCAGTCAGGGCCTTCTCGATGGCGTTCACGGCCTTGGTGTCGAGTTCCCTGTTGTAGTCCTTGATGTAGGTGTGCAGCGACATGCTCTCGTCTCTCTGGCCTTCCATGCCGCCCATGTAGGCGTTCTTCACGCTGGTCATGTTGTCGTAGAAGTCCTTGATGGACTTTTGGCTGTAAGGTGACTCCACATAGGTCACGTCCTCGCCGGTGTGGGGCTTACCGATTTTGGAGGTACCCACCTCATCGGCGATGTCGATGCAGCCGTCGGCAATGGCTTCAAGGGCGTTGGTGAAGGTGGCGTAGGTGCTACCGGCTTGACCGCTTTGCAACATGTTTTCGCCATAGGTGTTGTCTCTGCCATTGACCGAGGTGTTGAGCTCCAGCTCTTCCATCAGGTCTTGATGAGCTTGGGGAGCGTTGGCGTTCCAGCTCACTTCGAGTTGGAAGCAGCGGTTACGGAGGTCACGCGACACGGCCACCACGTAGATGAGCATGTCATCGGTGATTTCGTTCACGTCGCGGGGCTCGCCGTTGCGGAAGAGGATGTACTCGATGCCGTGGAAGCCGAGCAGGGCGTTGCCGAGCTGCTCGCCGGCCACGGTGCCGTCTTCATCGTTGGCCAGGGAGGCGATCATGTTTTGGCTACCCAGCAAGTTGTTGAAAGCGTCTTCGTCGAGCGGCCATGAGTCGATGTGCGGGTCGATGCCGAAATCGGAGGCGGCGCCAAAGAGGAAGGCCTCGCTCATCTCCCACCAGTGGCGTGCTTCGAGGAAGGTGGCCGCGGCGGCGTTGACGTTGTCTTGGGTCTTGTTGGCCTTCAGGGCCTCCAGGTTCTCAACGAGTTTGTCGGACTCGGTGGCCAGGCTGGCATAGGTGGGGTACACCGTGTGTTCGAGATACTGTTTGACGATGGCCTCTTTGGTGGCCTTGTTAGCTTCTTCGGTGTTGTCTTGAGGGTCTTTGTTGCAGGAGCTGAAGTTCACTGTCAATAGGATGGATGCAGCGATCAGGGCTGCGCTTTTCAGGAATTTGTTCATTTGGTTTATGTTTTAAAAGTTGTTTCTTGTTTTATTGAGTTTCCCCTTCGGGGAATGGAGTGCTGTTTGTGTTTTATACAGCGGCGGCCTCAGACATCTACTGACTTGGAAAACCTCAAGCCGCCGCAGTTAACAACGAACTCTGACCTCCATTCCCGCAGGGAATCTCTTATTATTTCGTGAAAAACCCGCTATACGCTACGCCTAGGCTGAACGCCGGTTCATCGTTGTATTGTTCCTTCAGGAAGCGCTTGGCATATTCCGCCTTGATGACGACTTGTGGAATGGGGTAGTAGTTCACGCCGAGGGTCATCACGTGGCGGTCGGTCCATTGGTAGTCGGTGAGGGCGTTAGGGTAGGGGATATAGCTGTCATAATAGTCGTAGCGGCCAAAGAGGTAGAGCTTGTGGTCGCTGGTGCGTTTCATGGTGTGGAAGATGTCGTAGGCGATCTCGCCACCGCAGGCGATGGCAGCTTCGCCCACCAACGAGCGCGGATAAGGCGAGAAACTCTGGTGGTTTTGGTTCTTGTTCCAGGCCGAGATGAGGGCGGCATCGCTGAGGTGACCGTAGTCGAAGTTGCCGCGCACCACGAGGCCGTGACTTTTGTAGTCGAACTCGGCCGTGCCGATGACGACGGTGCCTTTCACGTCCTTGTATTGGCTGGTCTCGCTGAACTCATTGGTGACAATGTCGTTGTTAAACGTGTTGCCGATGTAGCCGCTCAGGCCCCAGTGGAAATTTTTAATGGAATAGTTGTCGATGCGCAAGGCACCTGCCAGGTGGTTGGCCACACGGAACTCATAGCCCGATGCCGAGCCGTTCTTCACCCAGTTGGCATTGTTGAACATGTTGGAGTTCAAGGCAGGCACCACGATGGCTTCATAGCGCCAGTTGCCGAGTTTTCCCCACAGGCTGATGCCGGTCTCGTGCCATGTGCATGGCAGGATGGTAAACTCGCCTTCGGGACGGTAGCAGGTGAAGAACTGGGTGGGCAGGTGGGCATTGTTGGTCTGTCCCACGGGCACGACGATGTGTCCCAAGCGGATGTTGAAGCCTTTGCCGAATGTCTTCTGGATCCAAAACTGCTCCAAAGCCACCTCGCCGCCGCGTTCGATTTCGTGTTCGAACTCGCCCGTCTCTTCGGCTTCCATCTCCACGGCGACTTCGCTGCCGCCGTGCTCAAACTCAATCTCGGTGCCCATTGTCCAGCCTTTGCCGAAGTCGTAACCGAGGTTGACGACCACATGGGGCATGTCTACACGGCCGTGGCCTTTGGCGTCACGGTAACGCTCGGCATGGGAGTAGCGGAACATGTTGTCGCTGTAGAAGTTCCGGGTGTAGACGGCTTCGCCGTAGCCGCCCACGGTGAGGCGCGACAGGGAGAACAATTTCGTTGAGTCGGTGACATGGTTTTGCGCCTGCAAAGGCATGGCACTCAATGCCAAAGCCATCAAAGCGCATTTTGCAATCGTTTTCAGTTTCATAGATGGATTCTGTTTTACATTTTCGATTGCAAAAATCCGAACACTACTGTTTATGTTCTATCCCCAATAATTGCGATTTTTGTTTTGCTGTTTCATCAATAATTAGGATGGTAAAGAAAAACATCGGCAGGATGTGAAGTCCATCCCGCCGATATAAATTAATCCGATTATGAAACTATACTATTTATACGTTGTTTTAATCGACGCGACCAAATCATCGCTGATATTGTTTCCCATCTGGCGGCAAACGTCTTGGCTCCATCGTTGCGCCATCTCGATGCGGGAGGCTTGGTCGTTCACGCCTTGCAGCATGGCAAAGATGTAGCCAGCATTGAAATTGTCACCAGCGCCGACGGTGCTAACCGTCTCTATCGCCTGCACAGGATAAGTCTCGCAACCTTCAGGCGAGTAGGCGCGTATCGAACGCGCTCCATCGGTCAGAATCAAAGTACGGCAATAGAGGCTCACCCTTTCGTAGATGGCATCGCCGTCGTGCAGACCATATAGATAGACGAAATCTTCCATCGACCCACGCACCACATCCGACAGGCTCATGTTCTCTTCGATATTAGGCATTACGTGCGGCAAATCGGCGATGTGGGGCTTGCGGAAGTTGACGTCGTAATAGAGCCAAGCATCCGCCTTGCGCGCAGCACGTAACAGCTCGCCCACGACAGGTCGTATGGCCGGATTGATGGCGAAGAAGGATCCAAAAAGCACCACGTCATTTTTGTTCATCTCAGGTAACTTTCCGTCCAGCGAGACCCCCGCGTGGTCCTTATAGAACACATATTGCGCATCGTTGTGCTCATCTAGGAAAGCCAACGAAATGTGGGATTTGACTTGCTCGTGGCGGCAGACGTATTCTGGCGACACGCCGTTGTCACGCAAATAGTTACAGATCAAATCGCCCACATGGTCGCCGCCCGCTTCCGTCACCATGGCGCAAGGTACACCAGCACGTCCGAGCGAAACAATACTGTTGAATGTCGATCCGCCAGGGACGGCTTTCAGCGGTTGGTCATCCTTAAACAGAATGTCCAACACAGTCTCACCTATACCTATTACACGTTGTTTGGTCATACTTATAATACCGTTATCCTTTTTGGTTCAATGCCCTTTTTGCTATGAAAATTTAGTTTTTTTAGGCCGCAAAAATACAAAAACTGTATATTTGCAACCCATAACAAAGAATAATCGTTATGGAAACAAAGTACATCTTCGTTACAGGCGGTGTGGTCTCTTCTTTGGGAAAAGGCATTATTTCCGCCAGCATCGGCAAGCTACTACAGGCACGCGGCTTTAAGGTAACCATCCAGAAATTTGACCCCTATATCAATATTGATCCCGGCACGTTGAACCCATACGAGCACGGCGAGTGTTACGTAACGATGGACGGCATGGAGACCGACCTCGACTTGGGGCATTATGAGCGTTTCACGGGTATACACACCACGCGCAACAACTCAATTACCACAGGACGTATTTACAAGACGGTCATCGACCGCGAGCGTCACGGCGACTATCTGGGCAAGACCATTCAAGTGGTGCCCCATATCACGGACGAGATCAAGCGTCGCATGCTTCGCGAGGACGAAAAAGATGAGCAGCTGGACTTTGTCATCACTGAGGTGGGCGGCACCATCGGCGACATCGAGAGTGCCCCGTTCATGGAGGCTATCCGTCAGCTGCGATGGCAGTTGGGCAGGAATGCGGTGTGCGTACACTTGACTTACGTACCTTACCTAAAGGCAGCCGACGAGCTGAAGACAAAACCCACACAGCATAGCGTGAAGGAGCTGCAGTCGATGGGTATCCAACCCGATATCCTCGTGTTGCGCACCGAGCGTCATCTTGACGATGCCTTGCGTATGAAGGTGGCCTCGTTCTGTAACGTCGATTTGGAATGTGTGGTGCAAAGCGAGGATTTGCCTAGCATCTACGAGGTACCCGTGAATATGCAACGCCAGGGTCTCGACGCTGCCATCATGCGTAAGATTGGCATCCCTGTAGGTGAGACGCCTGCCATGAAATCATGGCACGACTTCCTCGACAAGCAACGTAATGCCCAGCGTGAGGTGCATATCGGATTGGTGGGCAAGTACGACTTGCAGGATGCCTACAAGAGCATCCGCGAGAGCCTGAACTTGGCTGGTATCTACAATGATGTGAAAGCCAAGATTCACTTTGTGAACAGCGAAGAGATTACCAAAGAGAATGTGGCAGAGAAACTCGAAGGCTTGGCAGGTATCGTCATCTGTCCGGGCTTTGGCACACGCGGCATCGAAGGCAAGATCATCGCAGCCGAATATACGCGTACCCACGACATTCCGTCTTTCGGCATCTGCCTAGGCATGCAGATGATGGTCATCGAGTTCGCCCGCAACGTGCTGGGCTACAAGGATGCCAATAGCCGCGAGATGGACGAGCAAACGCCCCACAATGTCATCGACATCATGGAGGAGCAGAAGAGCATCACCCAGATGGGCGGCACAATGCGACTTGGTGCTTACGAGTGCGAGTTGGTCAAAGGCAGTCGCGCATACGAGGCCTATGGCAAAGAGACGTTGATTAAGGAACGTCACCGCCATCGCTATGAGTTCAACAATGCATACAAAGACGAGTACGAGGTTAAGGGCATGAAGTGTGTGGGTGTCAACCCTGCCGCCGACCTGGTTGAAATCGTCGAAATACCCGAAAAGCGCTGGTATATCGGCACGCAGTTCCACCCGGAGTACTCATCCACGGTGCTGCATCCGCATCCGCTTTTCATGGACTTCGTCAAGGCCTGTAGGCAATGAATATCGAAGCCTCTCGTGAATGCTGCCTTTCTATAGACGATGTCGTTTAGAAGCTTTCTTTCGCTAAGATGCCATGTGGCGACTTAGTGTTGGCTTTTTATGTCAACGGTTAAACTTTTTTTCCTACCTTTGCAATCGATTTGGATAAGGGAATGCTGTGAAAATCGGCAACAGTGCCCGCTGCTGTAAGCCCGCGTAAGGTCTGTCAAACCAAGCCACTGTACGGCTCATCCGTATGGGAAGGCGACAGGCTCGGGCGAGTCAGAAGACCTGCCAAACAGAGAGTTCAATTGCAAGCCTTCGGGAACAAGGGCGACGCTAAGCGTGGCAATTAGCATGGCTCCTTGCGATGGTCTTGCATCATTTGTTCAATACGTAATAATTATGTTTATGCGTAAAAGTTTACTTTTATCATTTATGCTTTTGGTGACCGCCATCGCTTTTGCACAAGATCCGGCCACTTTTGAAGACATCCAACTTGGCAGTAATGGCATCTGGCAACCTCCTATCGGAGAGAATGAGATGCCTAGCGGAGGCTGGCTCTTTGCTAATTTTACAGAAAACGGCTATTGGGGCGGGTTCACGGCCTCCAACCGCACGGATTTGAACCAATCTGGTTTGGATGCCCAGTATACTGCGGCTGCAGGCTGTGGCTATGATGGCTCTACCCAATATGCCGTGGCATATACCATGGGC
>CAJOIS010000049.1 GCA_905234645.1 uncultured Bacteroidales bacterium
GAACTTGTGACCTCATGCCTGTCAAGCATGCGCTCTAAACCAACTGAGCTACCGTCCCAAATGCGGGTGCAAAAATACGGCTTTTTCCGAAACCGACAAGATTTTTTCTTTCTTTTTTTGAAAAAAATCTATCTTTGTGCTATCAAATCCATTTATTATGAAGTTTAAATACTTATTAGTCAGTTTGTTCCTTGTTTTTGGGACCCTATTGGCCACGGCCCAAGAGAAGAAGAATTTCGAGTTGGAAGACCTTTATCAACGCGGCACGTTCTATGCCAAAAGCGTGCGCGGCATGAACTCCATGAAGGATGGCAAGACCTATGCCTCCTTCGAGAGAGGCGAACTCAACATCTATAACTATAAGACGGGTAAACTCGAGAAGACGCTGTTTGGCATTTCCGACCTTGTCATGGAAGGCGAGGACATGCCCATCGGTTTTCAAGAATATGAACTGAGCGCCAACGAGGACAAGATGCTGGTCACCACCGACATGGAGAGCATCTATCGCCACTCGTATCACGCCACCTATTATATTTACGACTTCAAGACCAAGACCTTGCAGCCGTTGTCAGAAAATGGCAAGCAACGCCTTGCCACGTTCTCACCCGATGCTACCAAGGTGGCTTTCATGCGCGATAACAACCTTTTTATCAAGGACCTGAAGACAGGGGAGGAGAAGCAGTTCACCAATGACGGCCTTTATAACCACATCATCAACGGTGCACCCGACTGGGTCTACGAGGAGGAGTTCAGTTTCTCGCAGGGCTTCTATTGGTCGCCCGATAGCAAGAAGATCGCCTTCATGAAGTTTGACGAGAGCAAGGTGCGCGAGTTCCAGATGGAGGAGTTCGAAGGCCTTTATCCCGACTGGTACAGCTTCAAGTATCCCAAGGCTGGAGAGGACAACTCTATCGTTGAGATTTATGTCTACGACCTACAAAGCGGCAAGACCGTGAAAATGGATACAGGCACCGAAACCGATATCTATCTGCCCCGCATCGCCTGGACGAAGGATGCCAACATCTTGGCCATCCAACGCCTCAACCGCCACCAGAACCACCTCGAGATCCTTGCCGCCGACGCCACAACGGGCAAGAGCCGCGTGTTCTACGACGAGACTAACGACTACTATATTGACATCACAGACGATTGGCATTTCCTTGAGGATGGCAAGCGTTTCCTCATGACTTCGGAGAGGAGTGGCTATAACCATATCTATCTCTGCACGCTTGACGGCAAACAAGCCAAGCAGCTCACCAACGGATCTTGGGATGTCACCAAAGTCTACGGCTTCGATGGAAAGGAAGTGTATTTCCAGGCCGCCAAAAACACACCTACCGACCGCCAGATCTATGCCGTCAACTTGAACGGCCAGATGCGCGAGGTGATTGGTCGTGTGGGTACCAACTCGGCGACCTTCAGCAACGACTTCAGTTACCTTATCAATGTCAACTCAAGCATCAGCCAACCGAGACAGTATGAACTCTATACCAACAAAGGCAAGCTGGTGCGCGTGTTGGAGGACAACCACGAGTTTGTCGATAAGTTGAAGACTTTCAACCTTGGCGAGAAACGACTCATGAAGATCAGCGACCCCGCCTTCGTGCTGCCCGATGGCACACAGGTCGACGTGGACGCTTGGCAAATCCTGCCTCCCGACTTCGACCCTGCCAAGAAATATCCCGTGTTGATTTACGTGTACGGTGGTCCTGGCCATCAGACGGTGAATAATTCTTGGGCCGACAGCGACTACTGGTGGCTGCAACTCCTTGCCCAGCACGGCATCATCAGTGTGTCCATCAACAACCGTGGCAGCGGCGCACAGGGCGAGATCTTCAAGAAGATGACCTACCTGCAACTCGGCAAGTACGAGACCGAGGATATGATTACCCTCGCCAAGTACATGGCCAAGCAGCCTTATGTGGATGGCGACCGCATCGGCATCTACGGCTGGAGCTATGGTGGTTTCATGGCGGCCAACGGCATTACCAAGGGCGCCGACGTCATCAGCACCGCCGTGTCGGTGGCTCCCGTGACCAACTGGCGTTACTACGACAACGTCTACACCGAGCGTTTCATGCGCACACCGCAGGAGAACCCCGACGGTTACGACCTCAACTCGCCTGTGAACAACACCGAGCTCATCAAGGGCAACTACCTGCTCTGCCATGGCAGCGGCGACGACAATGTCCACTACCAGAACGCCATGGAACTCATCAAGGCTATGATTAGCAACGGCAAGCAGTTCGACCTGATGATCTATCCCAACAAGAACCACGGCATCTACGGCGGTTACGAATACGGTATGGGCGAATGCCGCATGCATCTCTTCAACAAGATCGACGACTTCTTGTTCGAGCATCTGTTGGGAGAATGACCACAAATCTTAAAACAATAATATGATATGAAAAATCTAAAAATGATGTTGATTCTTGCAACAATGACATTGGCCGTTGTCTCATGCGGTCCGAAGAAAGAAACGAAGAACGAAGAAGCCACCAAGGAAGAGGCTCCCAAGGCGCTCGTTCTCTATTATTCACAAACCGGCAACACCAAAGGTGTGGCGCAAGAGATTGCCACTCGTCTTGGTGCTGACATTGAAGAGATCATCCCTCTCCAGCCATACGATACGGGATTCAGAGCCACCATCGAGCGTTGCATGAAGGAACGCGAAGAGGGCACCGTCATCGAGATCCAGCCTTTGACCTCCGACATCGCAAAATATGACATCATCTTCATCGGTTATCCTGTGTGGTTTGGCACCTATGCGCCGCCTGTCGCCACCTTCCTCGACCAGACGGATTTGAGTGGCAAGAAGATCGTCCCGTTCTGCACCTTCGGCAGTGGCGGCCTCGACTCCAGCGTCAGGGACATGATGGCGAAACAACCCAAGGCGGAAATCCTTCCCGGCTATGGTGTTCGCGCCGCGCGTCTGGATGCCGTTCCATACGAAGTCGACCAGTTCCTGAAAGCCAATGGCTTCCTCGAGGGTGAATACGTCAAGCTGGAGGCCTTTCCCGAGCAACACGAAGTGAGCGAGGAAGAAGCCGCCATCTTCAACGCCGCCGTAGACGGTTATCCTATGCTTCATGCCCAAGCCAAGACCGTGGCTTCGCGTGCTCTGCCGAATGGCACGGAGTACCTCTTCACCGCCGTCGACCTTCCCCGTGAAGGCCGTGACGACATGTCGCCTGCGGGTGAGCTGCAAGTCTATGTGACGGTCGTCGAGGGTCAAGCCCCCGTGTTTACTCAGGTGTTGAGATAAACACCAAGCCTATTCATAACAACAAAGCCTCTCTGGGTACAGAGGGGCTTTGCTGGTTTTTGTGTGGTTGCTCTAATCACATCTGCTTCAGCGACTCCACATAATCGTCAATTCTGTGCAGCTCTTCAGGGATGTTGATCTTCTGCGGACAGTGCTCCACGCATTGGTCACAGCCGATGCAGTGGCTGGCTTGGCGTAGCGAGGGGACGTTCCTGTCGTAGCCGATGAGGAAACGTTTCCGTGCTTCTTGGTGTTCGCGTGCCTCGTGGCAGCCTGCGGGCATTTTGCCCTCGGTGACGCATTTGTTGTAGTACGAGAAAATGACAGGGATGTTGAGGCCGTAAGGACAGGGCATGCAGTAGTTGCAGGCGGTGCAAGGCACGGTTTTCAACTCCACAAACTCCTCGGCGACCTTCATGAGGAACTCGTCTTCCTCGGGCGTGATGGGGCGTAGCGGCGAGTAGGTCTCCACGTTCTGTACCAGGTGTTCCATGTAAGTCATGCCGCTGAGCACGGTGAGGATGCCCTCGGGCGTGCCGGCATAACGGAAAGCCCAGCGGGCTACGGGTGTCTCAGGCTCGCGTTCCTTCATCTGCTTGACGATGTAGTCGGGCAAGGAAGCCAGACGGCCGCCCAGCAACGGCTCCATGATGACGACGGGGATGTTGCGCTTGTGCAGTTCTTCGTAGAGGTACGACGCGTTGACATTCTCTGCCTCAATGCGGTGGGCGTAGTTCCAGTCCACATAGTTCATCTGGATTTGCACGAAGTCCCAATGGTAGCGGCCTTCGTCGTGCCATTGTAGCATCGTGTCGAATACCTTTGGGTCGCCGTGAAACGAGAAACCAAGGTTGCGGATACGTCCTGCCTTCTTCTGCTCCACGAGCCAGTCGAGGATGCCATTGTCCATGAAACGTGCATTGAACATCTCCATGCTACCCAATTCTTTCGATTCACCGCCGATGCTATGCAGCAACAAGTAGTCGATATAATCGGTTTGTAGCTCCTTCAACGACTTTTCGAACATCGCCTTGGATGGCTCGGTGGCCCAGGTGGACGGGCTGAAGTTGGAGAGCTTGGTGGCAATGTAGTACGAGTTGCGCGGATGCCTCGCCAAGGCGATGCCCGTGGCGTGCTCCGACTGTCCTTTACAGTACACCGGCGAGGTGTCGAAGTAGTTCACGCCATGTTCGAGGGCGTAGTCGATTTCTTGGTTGATCAGTTCTTGGTCGATGGGGGAGGTGGGGTTGTCCCACAGCGTGCCACCTGCCTCGACGGGAAGGCGCATCATGCCGTAGCCCAACAGCGAGACCTTGTCGCCCGTGTTGTGGTTGATGCGGTAGGTCATCTCACCTTGTCCGTCGATGACGTTTTTGGCGATGATGGGCGATTCATCGTTGTTTTTGCAGGCGGAAAGCACCACCGATGTGGCCACTGCCGCGCCGCCCATATGTTTTAGGAATTCTCTTCTATCCATGGTTGTTGTTGAATCGTTGATTGTTTAATTGTTGTCGCTTCGCGTCATTGCGAGGAGGAACGACGAAGCAATCTTGGGAATAGGTTCGTCATCTGGACTGCTTCGTTCCTCGCAGTGACGCAAAGCGTGTCCGTGTTACTATCCTATATGATGTGAAATATTTCCCTCAACGTAAATTGCACTAAACGGTCGGGCAGGGCAGAGGCTTTCGCAGGCGCCACAGCCGATGCATTTGTTCTCGTCGACGGCAGGGACTTTCTTGCCCTCGTAGTCCACCATCTGGATGGCGCCAGTGGGGCAGTGGCGGGCGCAGTTGCCGCAGCTGACGCCGTCGGTCAATACTACGCAGTTTTCCTTGATCCACACGGCATGGCCGACATGTTGCAAGGTCTTCTCTTCTCTTGTGATGGGCTTGATGGCTCCAGTGGGGCAGACCTCGCTGCAACGTGTGCATTCGGGACGGCAGTAGCCGCGCTCAAACGACATCGTGGGCTGCATGAAGTGCATCAGGTCAGTGGAGGGACGTAACACATTGTTCGGGCAACTCGACACGCAGAGTTGACATGCCGTGCAATGCTTTTGCATGTGTCGCGCCGACACCGAACCTGGAGGCGTGATGGCCGTTTGCCGCTTCGGGGCTTTCTTGTCTTCGATGACGGCCAAGCCGCCGTCCACCTTCATCTGGGTCTGTGCCATGGCTGCCGTGGTGCCAGCCACCGCTGCACCGACGAGGAAGGCACGACGCTCCGTATCTACGGGTTTCGGTTCTTTGGCGGGTCTCTTGGCGGTATAATGTAACGCGTCAAATTTGCATTTGTCGAGGCAGTCGCCACAGACTACGCAACGTGAGTAGTCCACGGTGCCGTTTTTGAAGTCAATGGCTTGCGCCTTGCAGTTCTTTTCGCACATGCCGCATTGCTTGCACTTGTCCTTGTCGAAGCGGACGCGGCAGCCTTCTTTTATGACGCGCGAGATGCTGCCAAGGAGGGTGCCAGCGGGACAGATGGTGTTGCAATAAAGGCGGCCTTTC
This sequence comes from uncultured Bacteroidales bacterium, assembly GCA_905234645.1. GTDB lineage: Bacteria > Bacteroidota > Bacteroidia > Bacteroidales > F082 > Limimorpha. The sequence continues at coordinate 5,773 of CAJOIS010000049.1, forward strand.
CAAATGGCGAGGGCGCCAAGCAGGACCAAGGTGGCGATAGCCACCACGAAGGTCGTCACGCTGCGGGTCCAGATTTGGACTTCGGTGAAGTTGTAGCGGTCGTTGGCGGCATCGAGGCCAGCGAGCCAGTTGTTCAGCAGGTCATAGAGCGGCTTGAACAGGCTGTTGACGATGCGGCTGTAGGCGCTGTAAGGCTCAATCAAGGTCGTGACGGGTGCGAAGCCGATAATCATCGCGAGAAAGAAGAGGACGCAGACCACGTAGCGTAGGATCTTTTTTTCTTTGGCATAGGAGAAGCGGTTTTTCTTAAACTTGCCGCCGAGCCAAGAGAAGATGTCCTGCATGATACCCAAGGGGCATACCACGCTGCAATAGATTCTTCCGAAGAATGCGGTGCAGCAGAGAATGAGGATCAACACGACAAGGCTCACGGCGAGTATGGCTGGGATGAGCTGGATTTTGGCCACCCAGCCCGCCCAAAGGTGCACTCGGAAGCCGATTCCGAGCAGCAGCAGGGTCACTAAGGTCATCATGACCACTTGTAAGCAGATTCTGATTTTACGTAACATATTATTTAGGTTTTATAATTGTTTTCTGTGTTTTTACTACACTTCCCCTTTAGTTGTCATGGCGGACAGGGATCCGCCATCTCCTATGCAACAGAAACGCCCTCTCGCTCAGGAGATAGCGGGTCAAGCCCGCTATGATGTCTCAGGGGTGGTGTCTTGTACTATGTTTGAGTGTCTTTTCACTATAAAAATACTCGCCTCATACAGCAAGTAAATCGGCAGCGTGACCAAGGTGAGTGTCACCGCGTCGCCGGTGGGGGTGATGATGGCCGCCATGATGGCGATGGCCACGATGGCATGGCGGCGGTATTTCTTGAGCGTCTCGGCCTGCAAAAGTCCGGCTTTGGCCAGAAGGTAGTTGACGATGGGAATCTCGAACAGGATGCCCATCAAGAGACTGAGCATAAGCAGGTTGGAGATGTAGGACGACAGCGAAATCTGGTTATGCACCTCGGTATAGACTTGATAATTGTTGAGGAAACGGAAGGCGAAGGGGAAGATGATGAGGTAGTTGATCAGCACGCCGAGCAGAAAGAGCAGCGTCCCCCATATTATAATAGGTGCGGCGTGGCGTTTCTCGTTGTCGTAGAGCGCAGGGGCGACGAAGCCGTAGAGCTGCACGATGAGATAAGGCGACACCACCACGAGTCCCGCCCCGAGAGCCACTTTGATATGCGTCATGAACTGCGCCGCCAACTCTGTGTTGATGAACGATGCCTGGAAACTGCCTGGACATAGTGACTGCCACCCTGTCTTGGCGCATAGCCACGCCATGAATCGATACGAGACGAAGTCGTCACGCGAGGGGGCAAAGAGCAGGTCGAACAGCAGCGTCTTGAAGCAGAACGTCACTGTGGCCCCTATGGCCCAGGCGATCAGGCAGCGGAGCAGCACTTTCCGAAGCACATCCAAATGGTCCCAGAAACTGCTGACATCCCGCTCACTCATTCTTTGGCTTCGTTCTTTTTATTCAGGTCGTCGAGGTCGTCGGTGCCGTTCATACCGTCCTTGAAGCTTTTCACGCCTTTGCCCAAGCCTTTCATCAGCTCCGGAATCTTTTTGGCTCCGAAAAGCAACAGTACGATTAAAGCGATAAGTAGGATTTCAGCCCAACCGATAGTAAGAATAGTCATACGATTGTGTTTTAGGATTATCTTGCAAAGATAGCAAAATCCGTGACGCTTTCGTTCGAATTGCTGTTTTTGACGTTTTTTTTCAATTTAAATGCTGAGATATAAGAAAAAGTTGTACTTTTGCGCCCTCATTCCGTGAAAGCGGGACTAACAATTAAGTATTAACCATTTAAAAGAAGGAAGTGTTTTAAAATGATTATTGTTCCTGTTAAAGAAGGCGAAAGCATCGACAGAGCTTTGAAGCGCTACAAGAGAATCGTGAAAGAACTCCGCGCCCGCCAACAGTTCACCAAGCCCTCAGTCATCAAGAGAGCTCAACTGATGAAGGCTATCTACGTTCAGAAACTCCGTGAAGCTGAAGAGAATATGTAATTCGCCCGCTTAGGAAAAATAATTTTTTAAGCAAGCTTCGCCGTAAGTTGGTAATTTTTTACTAATTTTACGGCGAAGTTTTATTTTTGTTATGCTCGTCGAACAGTTCATAGCATACCTTCAGGCGGAGAAACGCTTCTCGGTGCTGACGGTGGAGGCCTACCGCCGCGACATGGAACAGTTTGTGGCCTACCTCAAAAGCGAATATGAAACCGACGACCTGACCCAGGTGAAGACGACCATGGTGAAGTCGTACATCGTCAAGATGAAAGAGGACGGGCTCGCCAACAGGAGCATCAACCGCAAAATCTCCACACTACGCACCTTTTATAAATACTGCCTCCGCGAAAACCTGATCACGAAGTCGCCCATGACGGGCATCAAGGCACTGAAGCAGCCTAAGGCTCTGGTGAAGTTCGTCACCGAGACTGATATTAATAAGGTGTCGTTCGGTGAAGGGGAGGATTTCGCCACCTGCCGCGACCGCCTGCTCTTTGAGCTGCTGTACCAGACGGGTATGCGTCAGGCCGAGCTGCGCGGACTCAAGGACGGCGACGTCGACAAGATCAGCATGCAAATCAAAATTCACGGTAAACGCAATAAAGACCGTTTTGTGCCGTTATCATCGCAGATGATAAAGTTGATAGTGCAATATCAAGCGTTGCGCGACGCCACCTTTACGGAAAAGGCCGAACGGTTGCTCCTGAACGACAGGGGAGGAGAGATGACACCCTCCTTTGTATATAATAAGGTGCACCACCTGCTCGACGGCGTCACCTCGCTGAAGCAGAAAAGCCCGCACGTCTTGCGCCACACCTTCGCCACGCATTTGTTGGATGAGGGCGCGAGTCTCGTGGCGATACAGAAGCTGCTCGGCCACCAGGACTTGGCCACCACGCAGATCTATGCGCACAACACGATTGAACAACTCAAGAAAATCCATAAACAAGCACACCCGAAAGGGTGACCAAAAGAAAGGAGTTTATTATGAAAGTCATGATCAATTCAGTTCACTTCAAGGCTGACCAAAAACTTGAAGACTTCATCACTCAGAAAGTGGAAAAGCTTTGCGCCAAGCACAGTGATGTGATCAATGCCGAGGTTTCGCTGAAACTCGACAACACCGACACCCCCGAGAACAAGATCGCCGACATCCGTCTCGTCCTTCGTGGCGACGACCTTTTTGCCAGCAAGCAAAGCAAAACATTTGAAGAATCCATCGACACCTCGATCGACGCTCTGAAGAAGCAACTCGAGAAATACAAGGGCAAAACCACCAAGTGATTCCCTTGCCAATTGACCATTTCAACTCTATTAAAAGAACAAAGCCGGCCTCAAGACATGGGACTGGCTTCTTTTTGATGCAGAATTCTATTTCTTTATCATATTGATTTACAGCAATATAAAAAATTTTGAAGGATTTTTTTCGAAAAAAAAGAAGAAATCGCATTGTCAATTGGAGAAAAGTTTCTATTTTTGCACACCTTTTCGCGAAGAAAAGGGCGGCGAAAAAGAAGCCGACAGTTCTTTCTCATCATGCCGGTATAACTCAGTTGGTAGAGTAGCTGATTTGTAATCAGCCTGTCGGCGGTTCGAGTCCGTCTACCGGCTCAGTTAACGCTGGGGGAGTCGCATAGTGGCAATTGCAACAGACTGTAAATCTGTCCGGGTATCCGTTCGGTGGTTCGAGTCCACCCTCCCCCACAAGTCAAGCGGAAGTAGCTCATTTGGCAGAGCGAAAGCCTTCCAAGCTTTAGGTGGCGGGTTCGA
>CAJOIS010000050.1 GCA_905234645.1 uncultured Bacteroidales bacterium
ACATCGGCGCGGTAGCGTTTCTTGCTGTCGCGGTTGTCGATGAGCGGGTCGTTGAAGGCGTCGACGTGGCCCGAGGCCTTCCAGGTGGTGGGGTGCATGAAGATGGCGGCGTCGATACCGACGATGTTCTCGTGCATCTGCACCATGGCTTTCCACCAGTATTCGCGGATGTTCTTCTTCAGCTCCACGCCGTTTTGGCCGTAGTCGTAAACGGCTGACAGTCCGTCATAAATCTCGCTCGAAGGGAAGATGAAACCATATTCCTTCGCATGAGCGGTTATCTTCTTGAAAAAATCTTCCTGATTCATAGTGTTTGATTTAATTTGGGCGCAAAAATACGTTTTTTTGATGTTGAAAGCGGCAAAAGACGTCAAATAATGGGGAAAATGTCTACTTTTGCAGGAAATAATGGCTCAAATGAAGGGAAAGATGAACATACTTTGTTTTTTGGCGGCTTTCTTCGCCATGTACTCATGCGGCTCGGGTAATGCAACCGAAACGAAAGAACAAATCAATGACACGATAATGATGCAACAGGATACGGAGGAAGTCGTTCGGACCGACACCGCCACGTTCTATTCTGATGTCGTGGATCCAAAGAATTGTTTCATCCTCATTTCAAAGCCCGAGTATCGCCTTTATGTCTGCGAGGTGGTGGACGGCGACACGGTGAAGCGCGTGCATTATCCCGTCTGCGTTGGCAAGGCCAAAGGGCAGAAGCAGAAGAAAGGCGACATGCGCACGCCAGAATGCACTGCCGACAACCCCTTCGTCATCACTGAAATCAAGGACGCTTCCCAATGGTACCATGACTTCGGCGACGGCCGCGGCAGCATCTTGTCGTACGGCAACTGGTTCATGCGCCTAAAAACGCCAGGTTTTTCGGGCATCGGCATCCATGGCAGCACCAACAACGAAAGCTCGGTGCCAGGTCGTGGCAGCGAGGGCTGTATCCGTCTGCGCAACGACGACCTCGACGACCTCAAGGCAAAATATGCCTTTGTCGGGATGAAGGTGGTCATCCTCGCTGACGAATAATCTTGGTTTTCTAGAAAAGCTTACAGTTCCCAGACGTCGTTCAAGTCGATGTCCCAGCCGGCCTTGAGGTCGAGCGGGTCTTTGTATTCGATGACGGTCTCGGGTAGGCTGCGGTGGTGGTAGTTGCCTGTACTCCACTTGCCGTTGCCATCAGCGTCGAGGATGGCGCGGAGCTTGTAGGTGGCGGGCATGAGGTATTCGAACATCACCTCTTGCTGCTGCGTGATGATTTCCTGTTTCAACACCTTGCCTTTGTCGTCTGTGAGTTGCACGATGACCTGCTTCATGCCTTCGGGCGGCACTACGGTGATGTAGATGTTGCCGAATTCGTCGTCGCCAAGGACGTGGAAGTCGGCTTTGATGGCCTCGTGGGTGCGACCACGAATGCCGAAGAACACAGAGTCGGGGATTTCGATGTGGTAGTTCGTGTCGGCCGCAAGAGGATGGATGAGGCGGTATTTCATGCCGTGTTCGTCGGCAGGCTCGAAGACGAGGTCGCCGTAGGTGATTATGCTGTCGCGCTTGAAGAGGCTAGAGTCGTTGGGTTGGTACCGGACGACGGGTTCGGAGAACTTCAAGATGAAGTCTTCGCCGGGTTTCAGGCCGCCTCTGCCGAGGGTGTTGTTGGTGACTTTCAGCATCTCGGGGCGTTTATTGCGGGCGTTTTTGTCCTTGAATTTCAGGCTGTAGCGTGACGAGTCGTTGATGACAGTGTCGTATTTCACCTGTACCCACAGGCTGTCCTTGACATTGGGTGTGAAGTACCACCAAACGGTGTCGTATTCTGTCGAATGCATCGTGACGAGGTTGAAGGTGTCGGGCAGCATCTCGGGCGTCATGACGGTGGCATCCTTGGCGGGATGGCGGAACACGAAGCGCAGCAGACCCTCCTCAACGAGTTTTTTCTCCAGCAGCACTTGTGTGGAGTCCACCTCAGTAAACATATACAAGGTAAGGTCTTTCAGTGTGGAGTCCGTCGGTGAGACCAGCTGGTCAAAATACGCCACTTCCTCATTGGGCAGGTCGAAATAGAGGTTGGCGTTGGCATCCTTCAAGGCGAAGACGAGATAGCTCTTGTCCGCCAGTCCGCCAAGGAAAAAGTTGCCCTCCTTGTCGGTCTTGGTGATGTAGTTGGGAATTGTGCTCAGCGGAAGCGTGTCGATACCGGATGGGTCGGCGGCATAGAGCGAGACATAGGCGTCTTCAACGGGTTTCTTGTCGCTGGCATCCAGCACCTTACCTGCGATGGCGAGGGTGTCGACATGGTCGCCAGTGGAGAAGCTGTAGACGAAATCCTTGAAGGGGTTGCCTTCGTGCAGGTCCTTGATGGACGAGCCGAAGTTGATGGTATAGGTGGTGTTGGCTGCCAATGGCTCCTTGAACCTCACGACAACGGTCTTGTTCTTCAACTTGATGTCGGGTTTTTCCTTCATCGGCGGCGAGATCATCATGTTTTGGTTGGCGTTTTCGAGGGTGATATACTCGTTGAAGGTGATTTCGATCTTCTTGCCGTTAAAGTCGGTGCTATGATTTTCGGGCACGGCTACGACCACCATAGGAGGCGTAGTGTCCTTGGGCCCGCCCGTAGGTGCCACGGCATTGGCGCAGCGCTGGGCGAGGAAGGCCGTCAGCAGCAGCGCGAGTGCAAAAAGCAGGTGTTTTAGTCTTCGAATCACGGGGCGTTATCTGGTTTTTCCAATAGTTTTAGGGTCTGTGGCTTGATGAATAATTGTGATGATGCGAATGGTGGTTTTTGACACCGAATAAATCACGTAGTATTTTTCAAAAATGATGTTCCTATATTGTTTCTTCTCCGAACTATTAATGAAGCGACAAACAGGATACATTTCAGGGAATTCTCTTACCAAAACAACTCTTTCTAAAATCTTTTCTCTGAAAGAAACGGCAACATCTTTTCCAAACAACTGATATCCAAGTTCTTGGATTTCATTTAGTTTGGCCATAAACCGACGAGTAACAACAAAGCGTCTTTTGGGCTTTGTGCCTATTTCAGGTGCTCCTGTTCCCATTGGCTTTGCTCAATAATAAACTCTTCCCAAGTCATATCTCCGGATTGCTCGGCAGAGAGAATTTCCTTAACCACTTCATCCTCAGTTTGTTTAGGGAACAACAAAGGCATTATGGATTTTCTCGATATGGAAGTTGTTGTTGGCATGTCACTATCTAAATTTCAACTGCAAAAATAACAATTTTTTCAAATACAAATCATTTTACTATTTTTGCGCTTTGATTTAATTTGATAGTTTTATGACAAACCTGGAAGAAGTAAAAGAAGAAAAGAAGTCGCTTAATTTCATTGAAGCGAAAGTGGAAGAAGACCTCGCCAACGGCAAGAACGGCGGACGTGTGCAGACGCGCTTCCCCCCGGAGCCGAACGGCTACCTCCACATCGGCCACGCCAAGGCCATCTGCCTCGACTTCGGCATCGCCGCGCAACATGGCGGCGTGTGCAACTTGCGCTTCGACGACACCAATCCCACCAAGGAGAACATGGAGTACGTTGACGCCATCAAAGAGGACATCCAATGGCTTGGCTACCAGTGGGGCAACGAATACTATGCTTCCGATTACTTCCAGCAACTCTGGGATTTTGCCATAGAACTGATTAAACGCGGCAAAGCCTACATCGATGAGCAGAGCTCCGAGGAGATTGCCGCACAGAAGGGTACGCCCACGCAGCCTGGCATCGAAAGTCCCTACCGCAACCGTCCCGTTGAGGAGTCGCTCGATTTGTTCCACAAGATGAACAACGGCGAGATTGGCGAGGGCAAGATGGTGCTTCGCGCCAAGATCGACATGGCCAACCCGAACATGCACTTCCGCGACCCCATCATCTACCGCGTCGTCGATACGCCGCACCACCGCACGGGCACCAAGTGGCACGCTTACCCAATGTATGACTTCGCCCACGGACAAAGCGACTACTTTGAAGGCGTAACCCACTCGCTCTGCACCTTGGAGTTTGTGGTGCACCGCCCATTGTATGACCTCTTCGTCGACTGGCTGAAAGAGATCCGTGGCGAGGGCGACAACATGGATGACAACCGTCCACGTCAGACCGAGTTCAATAAGTTGAACCTCAACTATATCCTTTTGAGCAAGCGTAACCTGCTCGTCCTCGTCAACGAGGGTCTGGTGAGCGGCTGGGACGATCCGCGCATGCCCACGATCTGCGGTTTCCGTCGCCGTGGCTACACGCCGAGCGGCATCCACAAGTTCATCGACAAGATTGGCTACACCACCTACGATGCCTTGAACGACTTCGCCCTGATGGAGAGCGCCATCCGCGAGGACCTCAATGCCACCGCCACCCGCGTGGCCGCCGTGGTCAACCCCGTGAAGCTTGTCATCACCAATTACCCCGAGGGACAAGTGGAGGAGATGGACGCCATCAACAACCCCGAGGATGAGACTGCAGGTAGCCACAAGATTGCCTTCAGCCGTGAGCTGTGGATCGAAAAGGAGGACTTCATGGAAGACGCTCCGAAGAAATATTTCCGCATGACGCCTGGCAACGAGGTGCGCCTCAAGAACGCCTACATTGTGAAATGCACGGGCTGCAAGAAGGACGAAAACGGCGAGGTCGTGGAAGTCTATGCCGAATACGACCCCGACACCAAGAGCGGCATGCCTGGTGCCAACCGTAAGGTAAAGGGCACCATCCACTGGGTGAGCTGTGAGCGTTGTCTCCAAGCCGAGGTGCGCATGTACGACCGCCTCTGGAAGGTGGAGAATCCGCGTGACGAACTGGCCCGCCTGCAAGGCGAAGGCAAGACCCCATTGGAGGCCATGAAGGAGATGATGAATCCCAATTCGTTGGAGATCCGCCCCGAGTGCTACGTGGAGGAATACCTGGCCGATGCCAAGCCACTCGACCACTTCCAGTTCCAGCGCATCGGCTATTTCACTGTCGACAAGGACACGAAACCTGGACATCTGGTCTTCAACCGCACAGTTGCGTTGAAAGACACATGGGCTAAGACAATGTAATTTGTAATCATCTTGAATTCATTGTTTTGTGGAGACGGAGTGCACACCGTCTCCACATCTTTTTTGCCCATTTCGGACAATAATCGTATTTTTGCGGCATTAATGGAAATGATGAAAGCCAGATTGTTGTTCATAGTATCTTTTTTTCTCCTGTTGTCGCAAGCACTTGTGGCGCAGGAGCAGGATACCGTGCAGCGCAAGAAGACCCGCATCAACATTGAGCATTACGACAAGGCCATCTATTCGAAGAGCATGGGCGACGTGCAACGTCTCATCGGCCATGTGAAGATGCGCCACGACTCGGCCTATTTTTTCTGTGATAGCGCCTATTACTACCACCAGAACAACAGCTTTGATGCCTATCAGAATGTCCATATCATCATCAACGACACTGTGGAGATCTTCAGTGACCTGCTGAACTACGACGGCGACCGTCGTTTCGCCGAGTTCCACGACAATGTGCGTTTGCGCGACGATTCCACCACACTCTACACCGAATACCTGACCTATGACCGAAACCTGCATCTGGCCAGCTATCCCGACAGCGCTGTCACAGTGCGTGGCGACAAGACCCTGAAAAGCCATTACGGCTACTACCGCGACCGCCTGAAGGAATTCTCGTTTTTCGAGAATGTAGAAGTCTATAGCCTTAAGTATCAGATGTATACAGATACCTTGTTTTATAACACGGGCATCGAAAAGATGTGGTTTGAGGGACCAACGACCATCATCAACAAGGAGAATGTGTTAGAAGGCAAGCATGGTTATTATCTGGTGAACGAAGACCATGTGTATCTTGACAAGCGACCGTATATGCACAACGAGACCCAGCAGATGCGTTCTGATTCCATCTTCTATGACCGCAATATAGGGCTGGCGCAGGCATACAGCCAAGTGGATATGATTGACACCTCGTATAAGGTCATCTTGCGCGGCGATTATGTGGAGATGTGGGAGGACAGGGGCTTTTCCTTTGCTACCGACAGCGCCTATGCCATCAGTTACGATGGCGGCGACTCGCTCTACATCCACGGCGACACACTGTTCATGTATTTCGACAAAGAGAAAGAAGAGGCCGAGAAGCTCATCGCCCGTCGAAATGTGCGTTTCTTCAAGTCGGACTTGCAGGGCAAATGCGACACCTTGACCTATCTGAGGGCCGATTCCACGATCCAGATGCGTGTTGCGCCCATCCTATGGGCCAAGGACAGCCAATTGTCGGGCATCGACATCGATATCAAGCTCAAGGACAACTCGGTGGAGTGGGTGCTGCAGAAAGGTAACGCCTTCATCATCTCGCAAGACAGCATCGAAGGCTTCAACCAAATCAAGGGCAGCGACATCACGTCAAGATTTGAAAACGGCAATATCCACCGCGTCAATGTGGATGGCGAGAAAGCCGAGACCATCTATTGGATCCGCGACAACGACGGCTCGCTCATCGGTATCGATGTGTCGAACTCCGAAACTATGGTCATCGAAATGGAAAAACAAAGTGTTTCCATCATCAAGTCGTTCAACGACATCAACGAGACCATGTTTCCCGAGCAGGACCTGCTGGAGTCGGATCGCTACCTGCAAGGTTTCAAGTGGCACGACGAGGCGAGACCCGTCGACAAAAACGACATCTTCCGCCGCGTTGAGGCAGAGATGCCAAAGGCAGAAGTTGTACCTGAAACGCCGTCGGAGGAACCTGCCGAGGAAGTCCAGGAGGAGCAGCCGCAAAAGCATAGACCCAGAAAAGAAAACAACAACAATTAATACCTGATAAAATGAAAAAACTCATCCTCATCCGTCACGGAGAAAGTGAATGGAACAAACTGAACCTCTTTACGGGGTGGACCAATGTGGACCTTTCGGAGAAAGGCGTCCAGGAAGCCAAGGAAGCCGGTAAGGTGTTGAAGGAGAACGGCTACAAGCCCGAGATCTGCTTCACCTCTTACCTCAAGCGTGCCATCAAGACCTTGAACCTCGCTCTTGAAGCCATGGATATGGACTGGCTGCCGGTGTACAAGTCATGGAGACTTAACGAAAAGTCGTATGGCCAGCTGCAAGGCCTCGACAAGAAGATGACCGCCGAGAAATACGGTGATGAGCAGGTGCGCCTGTGGCGCCGCGCCTTTGATGTGCGTCCGCCTGCGCTCGACATGAACGACCCTAAGAGCCCTCGCATGGACCCGCGCTATGCCGAGCTCACTGATGAGCAGATCCCGCTCACCGAAGCCCTTTGCGACACCATTGAGCGTGTGATGCCTTATTATGAGAACAACATCATGAAGGCTTTCGAAGACCACGACCAGGTGCTGGTGGTGGCCCACGGCAACAGCCTGCGTGGTGTGGTGAAGGTGCTGAAGGGCATGAGCAACGACGAGATTATCGCATTCAACATCCCGACGGGCATCCCGTATGTCTTTGAGTTTGATGACAACATGAAGCTCCAGAAGGACTTCTTCCTAGGAGATCCCGAGAAGGTGGCCGCGCTGATGGCGGCCGTCGCCAACCAAGGCAAAGCGAAATAAAAACAAAAGGGTAAAAATAAGGCGTATAGGTCAAAATGCAGGCTGAAAAAAACGAGTTGTAGTCCAATGGGTCATTTTGCAGGCTGAAAATTTTGGGCTTGATGTCAGACGTTTGTTCC
>CAJOIS010000051.1 GCA_905234645.1 uncultured Bacteroidales bacterium
CATGTACTTCAGTCGATCTTCGAATGTGTGTTTGTTCCTCTTTTGTGACATAATAAAACCCCGAAAGTTTTTTGTCCAACTTTCGGGGTTCATGTCAACATCATCTCCGCTATTCGTTTTATGGCTTGTCAGGATAAGGAACCTAATTTTCATTTTATGATTACTATTTTATGATAATCATTTTGTAGTAATCAAAATTTTTGTATTTTTGCGGGCAGATAACTAAACAATCCCATGAATAATCCCTTTGTTACCAATGGCTATGCTGGTGCCGAGTACTTTTGTGACCGGGCACAGGAGACCGACATTTTGCGCGAACTCCTTGTCAACGAGAACAATATCGCGTTGATTTCTCCCCGACGTATAGGAAAGACGGATCTTATCTGGCACGTGTTCGATGACACCGAGATTCAGAAGAACTACCATTGTTTTGTGGTCGACATCTATGCTACCAAGAATTTGGGCGATTTTGTGAACATGTTGGGTAAGGCACTGGTCGACGAACTGCGTCCCAAAGGCAGGAAGACTTGGGAAAAGTTTGTGAACATGGTGGCGTCGTTGCGCAGTGAAATCTCGTTTGACATGAGTGGATTGCCTGTCTGGGGCGTGGGACTCGGCTCGATTAACAACCCAACGGTTACTTTGGATGAGATTTTCACTTACTTGGAAAAAGCGGATAAACCTTGTCTGGTGGCCATTGATGAGTTTCAACAGATTACCCGATACGGGGACGAAACCATCGAAGCAACCATTCGGACATATGTCCAGCGTTGCACCAATGCCCATTTCATTTTCTCGGGTTCGCAACGCCACATGATGAACGGGATGTTCACCTCGCCTTCACGTCCGTTCTACCAGGCAGTTACCATCATCAACCTTCAGCCTTTGGATTTGGATGTTTACACTGATTTCTGCGTGAGTAAGTTTGAGGAAGCCGGGAAACGCCTTGACAAAGCGGTTGTGGCTTTGCTTTATGAGCGTTTCGAAGCGGTGACAAGCTATATGCATCGTGTGATGAATGTGCTATTCTCTAGGACGGACAAAGGCGCGACTTGTGACGTTTCGATGGTAGACGATGCCGTCGAGTTCATCATCAGGCTCTCTTCCGATACCTATGAGTCTTTGTTTTATCAAATGCCTGAAAAACAACGTTTTCTTTTCTTGGCTATTGCAAGGGAAGGGAAAGCTTCGGAGGTCACAAGTGGAGCGTTTGTCAAAAGGAACAAGCTCAATTCGGCCAGCAGCGTGAACTCTGCATTGAAGGGGCTGCTGGACAAGGATTTTATCACTGAGGACAAAAATGCCTATTCGGTATATGACCAGTTTTTCGCCCTGTGGCTGAAGTTTAAAAGACTGATTTGATTTACAAAAAACACCTTATAATTTTATGCTCTCCAACCTTAAAAAATACCATATCATCCTCGCTTCGAAATCACCTCGCCGGCAGGAACTGCTGCGCGGCATGGGCGTTGATTTCTCCATCATGACCAAGGAAACTGATGAGCGTTTCCCGTCCGAGATGCCCTTGGACGAGGTGCCGAAATACTTGAGCTTGCAAAAGTCGTTGGCTTTTGCCGAGGAGGAACTGCCTACTGGTTATCTGCTCATCACCTCCGATACGGTCGTGATTTGCGAAGGCGAGATCTTGGGAAAGCCCAAGGATAGGGCTGATGCCGTTCGAATGTTGCAGTTGCTCTCGGGGAAGACGCATCATGTGGTGACAGGCGTCACGGTGCGGTCGGCGGAGAAGACGGAGTCTTTTGCGGTGCGTTCGAATGTGACTTTTGCCCAACTTGATGCAGAGGAAATCGACTATTACATCGAGCATTGCAAGCCTTATGACAAAGCAGGTGCCTACGGCATTCAGGAGTGGATAGGCTATGTGGGCATCAGCGGGTTGGAAGGCTCTTTCTACAATGTGATGGGCCTGCCGACACGGAGGCTTTACCAATGCTTGAAAGGTTTTTGAACCGCTTTGCGTCACTGTGAGGAACGAAGCAGTCCAGGGTAAAAATCCCTATTTCATTGTTTTGTTCTATGTTTTTTCCTACTTTTGCAACTTATTAGCAAAACAATGAGCGAAAAACGCTATAAGATACTGATTACCAACGATGACGGTCACGCGGCCAAAGGTCTGCGGAAGCTGGTGGGGCTGATGCGCACTTTAGGCGATGTGGTGTTGATTTCTACGGAGGAGGTGATGTCGGCAAAGAGCCATTCATGTAGCATCCACAACAGGTTGTATGTCCGTCTTGTGCATGAGGAGGACGGCTTCAAGGAATACCGTTGCAATGGTACGCCTGTCGACTGTGTGAAGTTGGGTTATCAGAAACTGATGCCACAGAAACCGGATTTAGTGGTCTCGGGCATTAACCATGGTATGAATGCTGCCACGACGGTGGTGTATTCGGGCACCATCGGTGCAGTCATCGAGGCTTGTATGAACGGTCTGACCGCTATCGGCTACAGCCTTTTCAGCCTCGACTCTGACGCCGACTTTGACCATCTCGACACGGCCATCCTCGAAATCACGAAAAAGGTGCTGAAAGAAGGCTTGCCCAAGGGTGTCTGCCTCAACGTGAACTTCCCCAAACGCGGCGAAGAGCCGTTGCAAGGAATCAAAGTTTGTCGCCAAGCGGCCTGCCGTTGGGTGGAGTATTTCGAAGACCTCGTTGACGAGGAAGGGGCACCTTATTTCAACCTTGATGGCTATTTCGAAAGCGACGACATTATGCCTGACACAGACCTCTGGGCTCTGGAGCACAACTATGCCGCTTTGGTGCCCACCTGCTTCGACTGGACGGCACACGCCTGCATTGAACCAATGAAAGCATTTGAAAATATAATTGTTGACGCGAGACTTCGAGACACGAGGCGCGAGACTTTGGAAAGTCCCGTGTCCCTGTCCCGCAGTCCCATGTCAAATAATAAGAATCATGAAAATCAAAGATAACTTTTGGCTTGGATTGTTGGTTGGAGCAGCCAGCTTCGGCCTATTTTTCCTATTGTTTAGCCTCATCCCTTGGGAGAGCCTAGGCCGTTTCTCCACCCGCGCACCTTATCTGTTGGCTTTCATCCCGGGTGTCGTATTGTTTAGGATGATGCTCGTGAAGTGGAACCTCGAGAAAATGGGTAAAGGGATACTGGCCGTCACCGTATTGGGTATGTTGTTGGTGTTCTTTCTTATTTGACGAATTGTAAACCCATGAAATACTACATCATAGCAGGAGAGGCTTCGGGCGACTTGCACGCTTCCAACCTTGTTGCCGAAATCAAGAAGAAGGGATTTGGTGGTGACTTGATGAAAGAGCAAGGCGTCGAGTTGGTGAAGCACTACCGCTTGATGGCCTATATGGGCTTTGTGGAGGTGGCAGTCAACCTTCGCAAGGTGTTGGGTAATATCTCCCTATGCAAGAAGGATATCCTTGACTATCAGCCTGATGTCGTTATCTTGGTGGATTATCCGGGCTTTAACCTCCGTATCGCCAAATTCGCCCATGAAAAAGGGTTCAAGGTAGTATATTATATCTCGCCTCAACTGTGGGCATGGAAACGCCGCCGCGTGCGCAAGGTCCAGAAATCGGTAGATAAGATGCTGGTGATCTTGCCTTTCGAAGAGGAGTTCTACAGAAGTTATGGTGTTGATGTGACATATGTCGGCAATCCTCTGCTCGACGAGTTGGCGAAGTTTGGTACCGCCAATCGTTCCATCTTTCTGCGTCGCAACAGCCTCGGCGAGAAGCGCGAAATCATCGCCTTGTTGCCAGGTAGCCGCAAACAGGAGGTGAAACGAATGTTGCCTGTTATGCTAAAGATGGTGCCTCGCTTCCCCAACTATCAGTTTGTGGTGGCCGGTGTTTCATCGCTGGATCGGGATTTGTACAAAAGTATAATGGGCAATACGGATGCTTTCTTTGTTGAGAACCAGACGTATGAATTGTTGCAAAATTCCAGTGCTGTTCTTGTGACATCAGGCACGGCTACCTTAGAGGCGGCCTTGTTCACCGTCCCCGAGGTGGTATGCTACAAAGCCACAGATTTCTCTTACCGTCTCGCCAAGTGGATGATTAAGGTGAAGTTCATTTCTTTGGTGAACCTTGTGATGGATAAGGAAGTGGTGAAGGAGTTGATCCAGGGAGACTTGAACGAGAATAATCTTGCCAAGGAGTTGGATTTGTTGTTGCACAATGGCAAGCGTCAGCGTCAGCTTTTGGAGGATTATGTCGAGCTGAAAGACCGTTTGGGCAACGCAGGAGCTTCGGAGAAGGCCGCCGATGTTATTATTGGCGTGTTGAGAACAAGAAAGCAATCCGTTTAAAACGAAGAAATTCTTTTTTATCCATATTTTTTACCATTTTATTTGGAAATTAGAATTTTTTCTATATTTGCGGTAGGATTAATAACAAAAAGACATGAAAAAGAGCATTGCACTATCGGTTTTATTGTTGTTGGCTTGCATGACGGTCAGTGGCCAAAACTCCACCCAAGGGACGGAGTTCTGGTTCTCTTTTATGGAGAACGGATGCAAGTACAACGGTGGTAGTTGGGTGGAGAACAACGTGATGATCAGTGCAAAACGTGCCTGCACTGGTACCATTTCCAAGCCTGATGGCTCGCTAGACCCCATTCCGTTTTCGGTAGCGGCTAATGGGATTACCTATATTAATATTCCCGAGGAGTATGCATACAATGAATACAATTCCGAGGTGGTTGGCAACAAGTCGTTGGTGTTGATGGCCACCGATACCGTTTCGGTCTATATCAGTAATATCGCCACTTATTCGTTTGACGCCTCTTTTGTGCTTCCGGTTGAGAGTTTGGGCTCGGAATACATCGTGCAATGCTTTGAGCAGGAAACCAATTATTCTGATTTTTCTCTTGATCCGGCAGTGTTATCGAGTGCTTTCCTGATTATTGCCGTGGAGGACAACACCTTGGTCGATATCACGCCTAGTGTGATGATAGAAAATGAAAGCATCTATTTGGGGCAGACCATGACGGTTGCCTTGAATGCAGGAGAGACTTACTTTGTCAAGTCAAACAGCCAAGATGAATGGCGTGACCTGTCAGGCTCAGTTATTATGGTGCACGACGGCAAGAAAGTAGCCGTTTTCAACGGGAATACGACGACCTGCATTCCAACCGATGTCGGTAACGGACGTGACCATATTTTCGAGCAGGCTTTGCCGGTGGATTCGTGGGGGCAACAGTTTGCGGTGACCACTTCGCAGGGTCGTGTGCGTGATTTTGTGAAAATCACCTCGGCGGGCGATAACAACACGGTGAAACGTAACGGTTCTGATTTGGTGACCCTTAATCGTGGTGAATCTTATGTGTTTAGCCTCTATGCTTCCGATGGGTCGTGTTTCCTTGAGACTACGGAACCCAGCGTGGTGTATCTCTATAACACGACAGGCCAGGAACCGTATGAACCTATGGGGTCGACCAGCGGAGACCCTTCCATGGCATGGATACCTCCGGTCGAACAAAGGATTGACGCCATCACATTCTGCACTTTCGACAGTGACTATGAGTTTGCTTCCATTGATGTCCATTATGTCAACATCGTTGTGGAAAAGGACGATGTGGGACGTGTGTTTTTTGACGGTGCGGCGATTGATCCGACGGAATTTCATCCCGTCCAAGGTACACCTGACTATAGTTATGTCAGAAAGCATATCAGCCATGGTACGCATCATTTGTCGTGTGAGACGGGATTGATAGCTCACGTCTATGGCTTTGGAGATGCTCGTGGCTATGCCTATTGTGTGGGCGCCAATGTGATGAGCCTAAAGAAAAAACTCTTTGTTAATGGGGTATGGAGCGAGTTTTACCATGATGGTGTGTATATGTGCAATGAAGAAACCGCTGCACTTGCCGTAAAGACCAATTATCCCATCAATGCGGTGGCATGGGATTTCGGTGATGACCAAATAGGGGATGGCGCAGATGTGACGCATCAGTACGCGTCGGGGGGTGACTATTTGGCGACGGCCTACATCCATGGGACTAACGAGTTTACCATGGAACAGGTTCTCGACACCTTGTCGATAATCATCCATGTGGGTGAACCCGCCCATCACGAGGATACCTATGTGTTGTGCGATATGGACACGGTCGACTATTATGGCGTGTCCTATACTGAATCGGGCCGTTATTCCCGCATTGGTACCAGCATCTATGGCTGCGACAGCACTTATATTCTGACCCTCGACATGGAGTTCACGCCTAATTTCGAGTTGGTCGGCCCCCACTGGCCTATCGGTGGCAGTGAAACCCACATCAGCGTAAATGAGTATGCCATTGCACCTTTGGATCCCAGGACGCATGTCGATACTGTCTTGTGGCAAATTGATTGTCCCAATTGGTATGTGGTTCCACATGGTAGCCATGGCAGGCAATGTACGTTGTATATCCATTCCTTCTTGTTGGAACCTGTGATGTTGCATGCCTGGGCCATCAACCGCTGTGATACTGTACATGAGGAGTTTTTCGTGCAGACTTCCTATTATGGACTGGAAGAATCTGCCGAAGAGCATGGCTTTGCTGTCTATCCTAATCCATCCGATGGACAACTGACGTTGCAGTTCGACGAAATGTTTGGTTTGGTGGAGGTGAAAGTTTACAATAGCCTAGGTCAACTTGTGGATAAGTTTTCTGCTGACGCGAGCCTGTGCCAAAAAATGGCATATGTTATGCCTGACAAGAGCAATGGGTTGTATTATTTCGTGATGAATGCCAAAGGAAAGACCGTGATGCGAAAAGTCAGCCTAATGCGTTAAGATGAAGGGGTTTTATAACAGAAAAAAAGATTACGATATGAGATATATGAGATGTTTGGTTTGGATGGTTTTGGCCCTGCTGGCTTTGCCGTCTTGCTTGAAGGAAGGCAATGAGACGATCCTAGTGAACGACCCGCAGGATATTCCCTTTATCACAGAGTATCTGCCGGAGGATTTGTTGAGTTTGTTTGGCGAGGAGAATGTGCATTTCGGCGACCAGCCGCCTGTCGTCGATATGGAGTTCAAATCTATGCATGAGTATGTGACCACCAACCTTCAACCTCCTTTTGCCCCTCAACCTGGGCAACTGAGTCCTATTATACACTACCATAAAATCAACCAGCAGTACCTTCAGATTGCTGACTACATTAGCATGACCTCCGAGGAAACCTATTGTAAGGTGGCTTCACCTGTCTATATGACGGGACATGACAATGATTTCACGGTGTATTATTATGAAGCGCCTCAAACGGATGGCCATCCCGAACACGCAGTGATACTTTCTGGCACCCTGTCAAGTAATGGGGTGAGGAATTTGATGTATGGTTATAAGATATTGAAATACAATGATTCCATCGTTCCGCCAACGGTCTATCCTGCCCATTCCATTTTCATCTTCAAAGACCACGATGGGATGGCTGAGCGCTGCACTTGGTTCAACGATTCCTTGATTAATCCCCAAAACCGATGAAGCCATGAGAAAGTGTTTGATTCTTTTGCTGTTGGGTTGCCTTTCGGTGGCTTCGGTGCAGGCACAGTTTGCCAAGCCGTTGAAACACAAGGTTGTGGGTATGCGCGAAGTAAGCCCGTTCAGCATTGGCGTCACGGGGAGCTTTGCTGCCAATGATATGATTTACACTGCGGTAGACAAGTCTAAACTGACGCCATATCTCGCCCCCACATTCGGCTTCGCTGCGGAATGGAATGTGATGAACGGCATCGCCGTCGGTTTGGATGCCTCGTATGCCATGCGTGGCACCAATGAGGTTTTTGCCACGGAGTTTTTGACTAGTTATACTACTACGACGTTCGCTCGAGTGAAATACACTATGGCTATGAATGGCATCGAGATTCGTGTTCCTGTCACTTATTATATAGGTAGAAGCGAAGCCGTCAAGCCTTATGTTTATATGGCGCCGCGATTCCACCTTTGGCTGAACGGCAATGTCAAATGGGAGCGCACGTACGATGACGAGAGCTACACGCCATTGGTGTATGAGAGCGAGTTGAACAAAGCCACAATCGCGCCGTTCGACCTTGGTGCCGTGGTGGGCTTGGGGCTTTGTGGTCGCATTACGATGGCACATGCACAGGCTTTCGTCAAGTTCGACTTTTCCTATGGAATCAGTGCCTTGAGTGACTTCTCGCAACTGGAGGTGGACGAAGCGGTGACCTTCCAAGGCTGGGGTGGTATTGAGCATGAGACTTTGGGTAAGAGGCACCTCCATAATTTGGAGGCGCGCCTGACCCTGTTGATGCCATTGAGGAAACCGCTGAAAGGGGCTTGTGCTTTCAATCAAGAACAACGCAGAAGCAAATAAACCGGATTGAGTATGATGGACTATGCCAAATATCCCTTTGTTAGGATGCTGATTCCTTTCGCATTGGGTGTCTGGTGTTGCGTCAGTTGGCCAGCATTCCGTTTGCCGTCTTTGATACTTGTCGCCATTGCAGTGGCGTTATTTGCCATGGCTTCTACAATGGCCTTTGCGGTGAAAAGCTATCGCAAGAATTGGCTTTTTGGTGTGGTCATGGCCTGTTATCTGGTTTTGGTTGGCTATTCGTTGGCCTGTGTCCACGAAGCGGAGACCCGAAAGGACTATTTCCGCAACTACGAAGCAGGAGCCCGCTATTATGTGGCGCGTGTCTATGATTACCCCACGGAGCGACCTAATTCCATTCGGACGGTATTGGATTTGGAATACCGGTTCGGCGACAGTCTGCCTTCGCGTCCTGTTTCGGGCAAGGTGATGGCTTATTTCCCCAAGAGCGATTCTGCATTTGCATTGAAATATGGCGATTTGATTGCTATTCCGGCCCCCATCCGCGAGTTGACGCCACCCCTGAACCCTGGGGAATTCGACTATCGGGCTTATTTGGCTCGGAAAGGCATCACGGGACAAGTCTATCTGAAGGACAACGATTGGGTGGACTTGCAAGTGAACAATGCCAATCCGATTTATGCTTTTTCGTACCGTTACCGTGATATTTTGTTGGCTTCGTTGCAGCGCAGCGGTTTGGACAATGATGAGTTTGGTGTGGCTGCTGCCATTTTGCTGGGTTACGACGACAACCTTGCCGATGAGGTGCGCAAGAACTATGTGGCAGCAGGGTCTATGCATATCCTTTGCGTGTCGGGTATGCATGTCGGCATCATCTATCTGCTGGCGTCGTTCCTGTTGGGATTCCTCAATCGCAAGAAGTGGCAAAAGACCTTGAAGCAGCTGCTTTTGCTGGCCTTGATTTGGTTTTATGCCCTTATCGCAGGCCTTTCTCCGTCCATTTTGCGTGCCTCGCTCATGATCAGTTTCGTCATCATTGGCGAGATGCTGAATCGCAAGGGCTTCATCATCAACTCCATAGCGGCATCGGCGTTCATCCTGCTATGTGTCAATCCGAACAACCTGTTTGAAATCGGCTTCCTGCTTTCGTATTCGGCTGTGATGGGCATCGTGGTGCTCCAAAGGCCGATTTATAATTGGTTCTATTTCAAGAATAAACTCCTCGACAAGGCTTGGCAAATTACGGCAGTAGCCCTGTCGGCACAGATTGCCACGATCCCCTTTACCTTATTCTATTTTAACCAGTTCAGTACTTATTTTGCGCTGAGCAATTTGTTCATGACCCCCATCTCTTTTATCGTGGTCATCAGTGGTATGGTGTTGCTTATGGTGTCGTGGGTCCCTTATCTCAACACGTTGATCGGCTATCTGGTTTGGGGTGCAGTGTACATCATGAATTGGGTGGTCGCAAAGATTGAAAGTATGCCGTTGTCAATCATCAAGGGGTTGTATGTCAGCGAGTTGGAGTTCGCCTTGCTATTGGTGGCCTTGCTTTTGCTTCTGCTGATGGTGTACATGCACAAGCGGAAACTGTTGATTCCCTTGCTTTCGGTTTTGCTCTTGGTGATGGTTTCAGTCACGATTCGATTGTATGATTCTGACAATCAGAAAGCTGTGACGGTATATAGCTTACGTAACCATACGGCCGTGGATTTTGTCAGGGGAGAGGAGCATCTCCTTCTGGCAGACTCAACACTGATGGCGGACGAGGGTGCCGTGGATTATAGCCTAAGAGGTGCTTGGTCGCAGCGACATCTTTCTTCGCATCCACAAACCATCGGCTTGGATGAAGATTTTGAAGGTGTTTTCCTGTGTAAGAAACAAAACCTTATCTCTTTCGACGGCAAATTGTTGGCTCTCTGGGATGATGAACAGCAAGTCTCTGATAGTTTAAGTTATCGTCTCCCAGTGGATTATGTGTTGGTCACGGGCAAGCAAAAGCCGGATGTGCAGTCGATCGTCAATGGCTATGATGCCCATTTGCTCCTTATCGACGGTTCCGTGCCGCGCTATCTGGCCGAGAAGTGGATGGCGCAGGCGCAAGCGAAGAATCTCCCGTGCTATAATGTTGGTGATGGAGCTTGTGATTTTTAAATAACTAAAAATCAGCGAAATGTGTTTCTAAAAAGAAAAAATTTCAAAAAAAACACGAAAAAATATTGTCAGTTTCAGAAAAGGTTGTACTTTTGCACCCGCAAAGCAAAGCAATAGAGTTCTTTTTCAGGCTGGTCCGGTAGTTCAGCTTGGTTAGAATGCCTGCCTGTCACGCAGGAGGTCGCGAGTTCGAGTCTGCAAGTCCAAAAGACCTGCGCTTTTGTTTTATAATCAGATTGTGAAAACGAGAGAGATATGTCGTTCATAGATGAAATCAACAGGCGTAGGACCTTCGCCATCGTCAGCCACCCCGATGCAGGTAAGACCACTTTGACTGAGAAGTTGCTGCTTTACGGCGGCGCCATTCAGGTGGCCGGTGCTGTGAAGTCGAACAAGATTCGCAAGACCGCCACTTCCGATTGGATGGAGATTGAGCGTCAGCGTGGCATCTCGGTGGCTACCTCCGTGATGGGCTTTGACTATAAGGATATCAAGATCAACATCTTGGATACGCCTGGCCACAAGGACTTCGCCGAAGACACCTTCCGTACCCTGACGGCCGTCGACAGCGTCATCGTGGTTATTGATGCGGCCAAAGGCGTCGAGTCGCAGACGGAGAAACTGGTCGAGGTGTGCCGCATGAGGAACACCCCTATTATCGTCTTCATCAACAAGATGGACCGCCCTGGTAAGGATGCCTTCGAGCTGTTGGACGAAATTGAGCAAAAGCTCAACATCCGCCTCACGCCGTTGAGCTGGCCAATCAATAGCGGCCCGAAGTTCAAAGGCGTTTACAGCATCTACGACAAGAGTCTCTACCTCTTCAACTCCGACAAACAACATATCACCGAGGGTATCGCCTTCGACGACCTCAACAACCCTGATTTGGACAAAATGATTGGCGAGGATGCCGAGACCTTGCGCAACGAGACGGAACTCGTGCAAGGTGTCTATGACGATTTCTCGCGTGAGGCTTATCTGAACGGCGACATCTGCCCCGTGTTCTTTGGCTCTGCTTTGAACAACTTCGGCGTGAAAGAACTGCTGGACTGCTTCATCGAGATTGCGCCTACGCCCATCGGCCGCGACACGGTGGAACGTCGCATCGAGCCGACAGAGGAGAAGTTTACGGGCTTCGTCTTCAAGATCCACGCCAACATGGACCCCAATCACCGCGACCGTATCGCCTTTGTGCGTGTGGTTTCGGGACGTTTCGAGCGCAACAAGAACTACTTCCATGTGCGTCAGCGCCGCGAATTGAAGTTCTCTAACCCTACGGCATTCATGGCACAGAAGAAATCCGTGCTTGACGAGGCTTATCCTGGCGACATCGTGGGTCTCTACGATGCCGGCAACTTCAAAATCGGCGACACTTTGACCGAAGGTGAAATCCTTAACTACAAGGGCATCCCGAGCTTCTCACCCGAGCAGTTCCGTTATGTGGAGAACGCCGACCCGATGAAGTCGAAGCAACTGGCCAAGGGCTTGGAGCAGCTGACCGACGAGGGTGTGGCGCAGCTCTTCACGGGTAAGATGACGGGCCGCAAGATCATCGGCACGGTGGGTGAGTTGCAGTTTGAGGTTATCCAATACCGTCTGCTGCACGAGTACAACGCCTCCTGCCGCTATGAGCCTATCTCGCTCTACAAGACCGCCTGGATCACTAGCAACAACGACGCCCAACTCGCCGACTTCAAGATGCGCAAGGCTTTGAACCTCGCCGAGGACAAAGAGGGTAGGGATGTGTTTCTAGCTGAGTCGCCCTACATCTTGCAGATGGCCATGGAGAAGTATCCCGACATCGAATTCCATTTCACCTCGGAGTTTTAGTGACTAAGCCTCCCATGTCATTCCAGCAGAGGAAGTGCGATGGAAGGAATCTATGGGAGGCGGTTCATATAACAAGAGCCTTTACTGGACGGCTTCAGAAACCATAGATCCCATGCCCTCGCGCAGCCTAGCGCAGGGAAGAACTGTGTTAATACGCAAGCATTTTTTGAACTTTTTTTTCGCTGATATGGTTTTCGTCATAATTCATTCCGCTTCTTAGGATGGCGAA
>CAJOIS010000052.1 GCA_905234645.1 uncultured Bacteroidales bacterium
TACCAATCTCTTGCAGGTACTTGTCGAGAGACGCGGTCTCGCGGTTCGTCACCTGCTTCGTAATCTTTAACTGCCTCATTTAAGTTTGTTTAGTTCTTTGATATGTTAAGGCTGGCGGATCCGGAGATCCGCCAGAACGCCTTGTGCTAATTAATGCTTGCGGGGACCGCCGTTGCCGCCATTGCCGCCATTGCTATGACCGCCACCTTTGTGGTTGCCATTGCCGTGACCGCCGTTGCCGTTGCCATGGCCGCCGCCGTTAGGACGTGGGCCACCGGGACGCGGGCCGCTGGGCTTCTTCTCCTCATAGCCTTCCGGCTTGGGGAGAAGGGCGCGGTGCGACAGACGCAACTTGCCGGTCTTCTCGTCGATTTCGATGAGTTTCACATCGATCTCGTCGCCTTCCTTCAAGCCGGTCTCTTCCATGCTCTCGTAACGCTTCCAGTCGATCTCCGAGATATGGAGCAGGCCGTCCTTGTTGGGGATGATCTCCACGAAGGCACCGAAGGCCATGATGGAGACGATCTTGCCGTGGTAGACTTCGCCAACCTCGGGCACTTGCACGATGGCCTTGATCTTGGCCTTGCAGGCTTCGATGTCTTCCTTGTTCTGTGAAGCGATCTCCACGATGCCCTTCTGCTCGTCTTCGGTGATGACGATGACGGTGTTGGTCTGCTTCTGCATCTCTTGGATGACCTTGCCACCAGGGCCGATGACGGCACCGATCATAGGTCTCGATGCGCGGCACGAACTCCTTATAGTCGGAACGAGGCTCGGTGATGGTCTTGGCCATCTCGTCGAGGATGTGGAGGCGGCCCTGACGGGCTTGCTCCAAGGCTTCACTCAGCACTTCGTAGGAGAGGCCGTCGACCTTGATGTCCATCTGGCAGGCGGTGATGCCGTCGCGGGTACCAGTGACCTTGAAGTCCATGTCGCCGAGGTGGTCTTCATCGCCGAGGATGTCGGTGAGGATGGCGTATTTGCCAGTCTCGCTGTCGCTAATCATACCCATGGCCACGCCAGCGACGGGCTTGCGCATCGGCACGCCTGCGTCCATCAGGGCGAGGCAGCCGCCGCACACGGAGGCCATAGAAGAGGAACCGTTGGATTCGAGGATGTCGCTTACGATACGGATGGTGTAAGGCATGCTTTCGTCGTGCGGCACCATTGTCTTGAGGGCGCGCTCGGCAAGATTGCCGTGACCGATCTCGCGGCGGCTGGTGCTACGGGCTGCCTTAGCCTCGCCAGTGGCAAAGCCGGGGAAGTTGTAGTGCAGCGTGAAGTTCTTGGTGCCTTCCACCACGGCGCCATCGAGGGTTTGCTCGTCGAGCTTGGTGCCGAGGGTGACGGTGACCAGAGCCTGGGTCTCACCACGGGTGAACACAGCCGAACCGTGGGCCTTGGGTAGCACGTCGACTTCGGTCCAGATGGGACGCACCTCGTTGGTCTTACGACCATCGAGGCGGATGCGCTCGTTGAGGACGGCGTTACGCACGGCCGAGCGTTCCACGTCGTGGAAGTAACGCTTGGCGAGCGGCTTCACGGTCTCAAGTTCTTCTTCGGTATATTTCTCGAGATATTTGTCAAGGATGCCGCTGAAGGTCTCTTCGCGGAGGTGCTTGTCGGCACAGCCGGTGAGGGCGAAGTCGTAGCAAGGCTGGTAGCAGTTGGCTTCGATTTCGGCACGGAGGTTGTCGTCGTTCACCTCGTGGCAGTATTCGCGCTTGGCCTTGTTGACCTGTTCCATCAGTTCAAGCTGGGCTTGGCATTGGATCTTGATGGCTTCGTGGGCGGCTTTGAGGGCGCCGAGCATCTCTTGTTCGGACACTTCTTTGCATTCGCCTTCCACCATGCAGATGTCTTTCATTGAAGCGGCCACCATCAGTTCGAGGCGGGCTTCCTCCATCTGTGCGAAGGTCGGGTTGATGACGTATTCATCGCCGATGAGGGCCACGCGCACTTCCGAAATCGGGCCATGGAAGGGGATGTCGGACACGCAGATAGCGGCAGAGGCGGCTAGGGCTGCCAGTGCATCGGGAGTTTGTTCCTTGTCGTTCGACAGCAGGTTCACCTGCACGATGGTCTCGGCATGGTAGTCATCCGGGAACAGCGGACGCAGGGCGCGGTCGATGAGGCGGGAGATGAGCACTTCATAGTCGGAGGGCTTGGCCTCGCGCTTGAAGAAACCGCCGGGGAACTTGCCCGTGGCGTAGTATTTTTCCCTGTAATCGACAGACAGGGGGAAGAAATCGGTTTCGGGGGCTACTTCAGTAGCCGAGCAGACGGTGGCAAGGATGACGGTGTCGCCGCAACGCAGAACGACAGAACCGTCGGCTTGCTTGGCATAACGGCCGGTGTTGAGCGTAATCTCTTGACCGTTAGGCATGTGGATGGTTTGTGTAAATCCTTGTGGACCCATGATTCAAATGATTTTTTACTGTTTTCTCTTAACTTCTTTAACGTACAAAATTGGGTGTGATAAATAGCAAAAAAAAGGCAATGTGCATTGCCTTTTTCTTGCTTCCGCTTAAGGCGGGCGAAAGGATTACTTTCTGATGCCCAGTTCCTTAATGATGTTACGGTATCTTTCGATGTCGGTTCTCTTCAAATAATCGAGAAGTTTTCTTCTCTTACCTACTAAGCAAACCAACGCGCGCTTGGCCGCCACATCCTTGTGATGCACTTTTGTTTGTTCCGTCAAATGCTTGATTCTGTAGGTGAACAAAGCGATTTGGCCTTCTGCTGAACCAGTATCGGCAGCGCTCTTGCCGTATTGGCTGAAAATCTCTGATTTCTTTTCTGCAGTCAAATACATAATTACTTCTTTCTTTTTACAATAAATTTGTTTCTCTAAACGGGCTGCAAAAATACAACTTTTTTGGAAACTGGAAGGGGTTTGGGTGAAAATATTTTTTTCAAATCAATTCCTCCCAAAAATCCTGTGGCAGATAGATGTTTTCTACATCGACAGCACCAGCAAACAAAGGTGCAATTTCAGATGGCCTGAACCCCGCGATGCCGCAGCCTATCTTGGTGACCAAGAAAGTCAACTCCGGATGCTGCTTGGTGAACTCAATGAATTCTTCCACGTAAGGTAGGATGGTGTTCGGACCGCCTTGCATAGTAGGGATGGCATAGCTCTGGCCTTGCAGCCCCACGCCTTGACCCATGACGGCGCCAAATCTTTGGTAGGCGAGATAAGCCGCACCGCCTCCGTGGGCTCCAGCCAAGTTGCTGCCAAAGACAAAGATTTCATTCGGTTTGAGGTCTCTGATGAATTCAGGTGTAATGCGTTTCATAAGGTCTTCTTTGAGTGTTTGTATTGCATTATTTAGCATGAGGTCGTGATCAAAGGCTAGGGGTGGCACTTCGTCAAGGGCGAACCACTGGGCTTTTGCGGCATCGTCTCCGCCTTTCACTTCCGACTTCTTGGTCAAGGCATAAAAAGCGATGGAGATGACCCTTTCTCGTGGGTCACGGTCGACATCGGTAAATGTGCCAAATTCCTTGATGTTCTGCAGTTCTAGCCCCGTTTCTTCCTTCAATTCACGTAATGCGCCCTGCTTGGCGTTTTCGTCCATGTTGAGGAAGCCGCCAGGAAAGGCCCAACAGCCTTTGTAAGGCTCGTTGCCTCGCTCGACAAGCAGAATCTCAAGTTTGCGACGAGCGACGCCAAACACAACGCAGTCTGTCGTGACGGCGGGATGAGGGTATTTGTAGGTGTATTTTTGTGCTTCCATTAGCATGGTATTAAAGAAAGGACTTTAATCGGCAACGTCCATATTGCTGGATTCCACCCTGTTGTTTACGGCGCCAGGCATATCCTGCTCGTTGATGATGTCGGTGATGACTTCGGATTGGAACACCTTGTCGACAAAATCATGGGCCTTGGAGTGTTTCTTGTGCCATTCTTCGCCTCCTTCCTTGGTTCTGGCGGCGACATTCTTTATTCTCTGGTTGAAGCTCAACATGCTCAGATAGATGCGATACAGCAGCCGCTCCCTGTCAATCAGCGGGATAAGGATGGAGTTGATGACGATGCTGAAGAGGATGACGGAGAAAACGATGTTCCTTGCGAACATGGCGGTTTCAAAGTCGGGGATGTAGATGAGGGCCTGCGTGGCCAACACGGCAGCGGTCAGTCCTTTCGGGTTGAGGGCCGACATGAAGGCCAGCTCTTTGTCGGGGATGCCTTCTTTTTTAGAGATGGCGAAACGCACGGCAGGAATCCTGAGGATGAACAGCATCACGCTGATACACAAACCGATGATGATGGGCTGCCATTGTGTGAGTTGGATGGAAATGCCCACGTAGATGAAGAAGAAGGTCTTCAGCAGCAACACCAACTCCGAGAAAAGCGAACGCTCCGTCTCGTTAAGGTTGACAGGCACTTTCTTGATGAATTTCTTCAGCCAGGCGTTGTAGATGCCGTCGATGTTGGCCAGTCCAATGCCAAACGACAGGGCTGCGATGGCGCCGCTGAAGCCCATCCATTCGTTAAGGCCGTAGATGATGAAGACGAAGGCAGGAGTGGTGAGGATGGAGTATTTGATGTTTCGAATTTGGTCGAGAATCAAAGCCCAGAAGATGGCACCCAGTAGGCCCATCACCGTGGCGAGGATGAACGAGGAGAAGATGTTGCCCAAGATGGCACCAAACTCAAGGTGCTTGCTTTTTATGGCTTGCATTAGCGCCAAGGCAAGGACGATGCTGAACACGTTGCCTATGGCGGCCTCCAGGATGAGCATGATGGCGGGTTTCTCCGACATGCGCATCTGTCTGACGATGGGGATGACCACTGCCGAAGCGGTGCCGCCCAACATGCAACCTAAAATCATGCTGATGACGGGATCCAGTTCCAAAACCAGCCAGCCCACCAACCAAATGGCAATGGCGGAGAGAATGAAATTCAATGCGGTGAGCTTCAAGGCACCCTTGAACGAGTCTTTCAAGGCGCTGAATCTCAGTTGTGTTCCGCTCTCAAAAAGGATAGTGACCAAGGTGATGCCCGAGAAAAGGCTACCAGCATTACCGAGGCTGTCGGGCGAGATCCAGTGGAACACGGGACCGATGAGCAAGCCGATGATGATGAGGAACAGCACGTCGGGGATGCGCTTGCGGCTGAAGATCTCACTGAAAAGATGGGCCGTGAAGATGAGCAAGCCGATAATAGCAATGGTAAGGCCGATTTGACGCGATGAGCTGCTGCTGGAGACTTGTTCAGCTACAGTGTTGATCAAACCGGATTCGGCAATGGTGTCCGAAACATGGGTAAGGGTGTCATGGATGCCTCCTGACAAGGTGTTGGTGGTGGGGACGAGGTCGGTTTGGATCATGGCAGCAATCTATTAGTTGAACAATCTCCAATTGACGCCGATGAAGATGCGGCTGTCACGCATGGGGTAGTGGGGCGCGATAAACGAGTTGTAGTTGCCTATAAGCAGGAACATGTTGGTGTAAGCCACATAGATATGCGCTTTTTTGATCTTGATGGCCAAAGCCAGATCGATGAAGGGGAAGTTGCCGATTTCCACCTCGTTTTGCAGATAGAAGGTGCGTGTGACAGGCATGTAGGCATCGGCGTAGTACTTGGTGAAATAGCGCACTGTCAAGCTGGGAAGCAAGGTGGCCGCTTTGTGGAAAATGGGCTGGGAATAGCCGAGTTTCAGGCTGGCCTGAACCAAGGGCAGATGCACGACTTCTTCGTTGCTCGACTTTTGCAGGCTTGCAAAGCCCTCAAACTCAAAGCGCCACAGTTTTTGATAGAAGCTGAGGTATGCTTCACGGATGCTGAACATGCCTTCGTTTTGGGCGGGACGAGCATCGGTGCCGAAATAGATCATGTTGGCGATGCTGGTCTGCTTCACGCCGATGCAATAGTCCTTGTATTGGTATTTCAGGTTGAATGTCAAGTAAGTGGAAGCCTTGAAGTCGTTCTCCCAGCGGAAATGGTTGGAGTAATACGACGTCTCAAACCAGTTGGCGGATTGCCGTTTGAGTTCTACGTCAAAAACGGCTTGGCCGAAGTTTTTGGTGGTGGTTCCCAGGAATTGTTTCCATTGTCCTTTGACATCGAAATCACCAATCTGGTAGCCCAAGGTGATGAGCTCGCCTTGTCCCGTGATACGTGTCGACTTGAAAAGGTTGACGATGACGCCTCCGTTCACGCTCAGTTGGTTGTAGTTTCTCGACAGCACTGTCTCATCTTCAAGATAGTCGAAATGCTTCACCTTGTAGAAGCCGTGTGTGACGCCTGCGTAGATATATAAAGGTACGTCGTCATTGTATTTTTGGTAGCCAAGGCTGTTCCATTGCAAAGTGTTCTTGAAAGCCCTCACCAAGGTGGTGTCGGTGGTTTTCCTGGTATTGAACAAGGTGTCGTAGGGCAGATAGAAGGCAGCGGTGGGCGACGACTCGATGTAGTAGAGCTTGTTGTTCAGGTAGCTGAAGCTGTGGCAGATTCTTCCTAGGGTGAATTTCCTGACTTTTTGCTCAACAACGACTTCTTGGCTCTCAATACGAGGAAGGCTATCCATTATCAATGTGTCGACCAAAAGGCTGTCGGCAATGGGCATGAGGGTGTCGTATTCGATAGGGGATACCTCGTTCTTGGCCGTTACCTTTTTTTGTGGCAAAAGATTGAAATATTGCTGGAATCCGATGCCGCTTGATACGACAAAGTTGGTTGCAGAAGTGAGGTTGACATTGATGACGGAATTGTCTGATTCCGAGTGGGAAATGTAGTCTTCGTCGTTGACGATGCCGCCGTTTTCACCCATCTCGAGTTTGTTGCGATACCAATAGGCGCTGATGCCATATCTGTTGTTTTTGGTGAAATAGTGTGCATTAACCCAGAAGTAGTTATTCAAGGTCTTGCTGTTCTTGAACAAGCCGGGAGAATAGTCGGTATTGAATTCGAACGAGACGAATAGGCGAGGGGCAAACTGCCTGCCGAATTTAGCGTTGAGATGCTGCTCTTTGTCGGTGACGGTCATCAGATAGCGAAGCTCGGAGTAGGGGAGTACCGACTGATAGGCAACCATGTTGCTTTCGTTTTTCATGATTGCAGAGAAAGCGGGCAACGACATGTCAAATCCAGTTTGGCGCAGGTTGTTGAATTTCATGGATTTATGCGCCATTCCTGTGTTGCTTAGGGTGCTGTAGATGGCGTTACCGCATTCTAGGATTTCATGGTTTGAGGTGTGGAAAGTCAGGGTGTCGATGACTTTGGAACTGTTCAGGAAGATGCTGTCAAATGGGTAGGCGTTGTAGGTGACGAAGGTGGAATCGATGGGTTGGGTACGGGAGACGGGTGTCTTTTTTATGGCAATGCTGTCTTGTGTAGGACTTTGTGAAAATCCTAACAAACTGGAAATCAGTATGATAAAAACAAATACCAATTTCTTGGGCATACTCCTGAATTTGGCTGTAAAAATAGTAAAAAGTTGGAAATGAAAGGTAAAGGAATGGCATAAAAACAAAGAACCCCGCCAGCTGCTGCTGACGGGGTCTCCGTTGTGGGTGGGCGGCGAACTACTTTCCCACGGTCTCCCGCAGTATCATCGTCGCGGCGGGGCTTAAC
>CAJOIS010000053.1 GCA_905234645.1 uncultured Bacteroidales bacterium
GAATCAAGTTAAGACTAAAAGGAAAGAGTCCGGTACAATACCGAACTCTTTACCATGATAATTAATGTTTAACCGTCCAACTTCCGGGGGTCACATCACCCATGTGTCCGCCCTTTTTAAATAATGAACCCATGGACCTATGTCCGCCCTCATTATAATTTAGAGAGATACCACATCGCCTCCGGCCCCTCATTAAAGATCAAATCCAACACGCTCAAATCGGGCGCGAAAGGATATTTCTCGCTGAAAACCTGGTAATAGGTTGGGAAGAGACTAACGTCAACCTGCTTTTTCGGGCTGAATACCTCGCGCAGGTCGTTCTCCGACTCGCGGACGTAATCCGTCGTATGCACAATCTCTTTGTTGACCTTCAGCATCTTTAGCACCGTTTTCATTGCGGCATCGTTCAAGTCGATGAGGCGTTCGAAATGGCTTTCAAAGATGGGCCTCAAGTAGTCGTAATAATGGTCGAAATAAGGCGAGGCCTTGTACGCCGACTCCAGGCAACGGCTGTGTATGTGCTGCCATGGCTCGATGGGACTGATGGACATGTCCTTCGTCATCGTGTGGTTGCCGTTGACCTTTACGACGGGTACGCTCAAGCATTCCACGCCGTTGGCCGTCATCACGCGGCAGCGGTTGCGGTAGGTCTGCTTGTGGTAGGTCTCCCAGATTTCAACAAATGGCTCGTCCTCAGCGAGAAAACGAGCCATATAACTGATGCTTGGAAAGTATGCTGTGGTGAAGAGTGTCATTTAAGCAGCTGTTGTTCTATGACATCTCTATAGCCTTGCTCCTGCATGGCGCCGACTTGTTTGTATGGCATCCCTTCCATTGGGATGAAAAGCACCATTGGGATGCTGCGCACTTGGAAGGCAGAGGCAAGACCCTTCTCCTGGTCCACGTTGATTTTGTAGACTAGCAACTTACCATCATATTCTTGGGCGAATTTTTCCATGAGGGGTGCCACACGACGGCAGGGACCGCACCAGTCGGCGTAGAAGTCGATAATGGCGGGAAGCTTGCCTTTATATACAAAGGTGTTCGGATTTTTCTCAAAATCCCAAACTTGATTTATGAACTCATTGTATGTCAGGTGCTTGACTTTCGATTCGGTTGTACTTTCTTGTGCGTTGGCGGTGAGGCCTGCAAACAAGAGAACCATGGCGAAAAGGATGGATTTTTTCATGTGCTTCAGATTTTCAGCTGCCAAAAATAACAAAAATCGTGCTAATGGCAATTTTTTTGCTTAATTTTGCCGAAAATATTTTGCAATCATGTTGATCGTCAATATCAAAGAGCTCGTCGGCATCGAGGAACAGGGCCGACTCCTGAAACGCGGCAAAGAAATGGCCGAAGCGGGAAGAATTAAGAACGCCTTCCTATTAATCAAAGGTAAGAAAATAGCCGACTACGGTCCGATGGATTCGGAGGCTTGTAGGAAATACCTCATTGAGAACCATCGTGTCTACGACGTGAAAGGCAGCGTGGTGATGCCCGCTTTCTGCGATTCCCACACGCATCTCGTCTATGCCAACTCGCGCGAGCTGGAGTTCGTCGACAAGATCCGTGGCCTCAGCTACGAGGAAATCGCCAAGAGGGGAGGAGGCATCCTTAACTCGGCCAAGGCGACGGCAGCGGCATCGGAGGACGAACTGTACGACATGGCCCAGCAACGCCTGGAAGAGGTGATGCGCATGGGTACGGGTGCCATCGAGATCAAGAGCGGCTACGGCCTCACCACCGAGAGTGAGCTGAAGCTCTTGCGCGTCATCCGCCGTTTGAAAGAGAATTCGCCCTTGACCATTAAGTCGAACTTCCTCGGTGCCCATGGCATCCCGATGGAATACCGTGGCCACCAGGAAGACTACGTGGATTTGGTCATCAACGAGATGATACCGCTCGTGGCCGCCGAGGACCTTGCCGATTTCATCGACGTGTTCTGCGACCAGGGCTTCTTCACCGTCGAGGACACGGAACGCATCCTCATGGCAGGCATCAAATACGGCATGAGGCCGAAGATCCATGCCAACGAGATGGCCATCTCTGGCGGCGTACAGGTGGGCGTGAAGTATGGCGCCATCTCCGTCGACCACCTCGAGCAGATGGGCGACGCCGAAATAGAGGCTTTGAAAGACACCGAGACAATGCCGACCGTGCTGCCTGGCTGCGCCTTCTTCCTCAACCTGCCGCTTTCGCCGGCACGTAAGATGGTTGACGCGGGTCTGCCTGTGGCCATGGCCTCCGACTTCAACCCAGGCACTTCACCTTCAGGCAATATGCAGCTGATTATGTCTATGGCATGCATTCGCTATCGCTTGACACCCGAAGAGGCCTTGAATGCCACCACACTCAACACGGCTTACGCCATGGGCGTGAGCGACGAGGTGGGCAGCATCACCAAAGGCAAACTCGCCAACCTCATCATTACCCAGCCGATGACACAGCTGGAGTTCATGCCCTATTACTATGGCGCCAACAAGGTGGCCAAAATGATACTAAATGGTAAGTTCGTATAAAAGTTCATTATATGAGAAACAATAAGTTCTTCCTTGTTTTGCTGCTGCTTGTGCTGGCATTTGTCTCGTGCAAGAAAGAGCATTACGACGTGACAAACGTGCATGGCATCAACGCTCAAGGCGAGGTGCTGCTGCCCATTGGCTCCAAGACCTTCACGATGATGGATATGATGGAGCGTTTCCAAGTCGACAGCCTCATCACCTGCACCGACGACGGGGGCCTCTCGTTCGATTACTATTATGAAAACTACGGAGTACTGAGTGGCGATAATCTGCTGAGATTTGATGACCTGAATTATGAGGAACACTATTCGGCTGCCAATCCCTATACGGGGACGCTGCCGCCCTATCAGGATACCGTGTTGAGTTTCCAGCGTACTTTGGTGTTCCAGGCCGATCATATCGAAGTGCTTGAAGCCAAGATGAAATCGGGGTGTCTCAATTTCACCATCAACTCCAATGTCGGCGTGTTGCGGCGTGTGAAGCTAAGTACTCCCGACATCACAGATGCCGAGGGTAATGACTTTGTGATGGTGTTCCATCCTCAATCCAGCTCTTTCGGCTTTAACCTCGAAGGCCTGCATTATCAGACCGAAACGCCCAACTCGTTGACGCTTAGTTATGAGTTGCATTGCTCCTATGTGCCGTCCTTGGATCCCGAGCTATATGTGGATTTCAAGATTGAAGGCATTGACCTCGCTTTCAGCGAGATGACGGGATATCTGGAGCCTTACGACTCGCGCAATTGCCTTGACACGACGTTTACGCTGTTTCCGCATAATTTTTCGGGAGTGCTCGATGTGCGTGATGTAACGATGCGTATCAGCGAGCGCAACACTTTCGGCGTGGAGGGACGTCTGATGGTTGACACCGCGTTGATTATGGGTGAGGGCATAGCGCCATATTCCATCTTTGATCCCATGCCTTTGGTAGTGGAACTGCCGGCACAGAATGAATTCGTTGAGGTGTTCAACCAGAACCTCGACGGTAAGATCACCCCTAGTGGCGGCGCTGTTTTTGCGTCGTCGCTTTTCACTGTCAACACGGGTGGGATGGAAGACCTGATTACGGTGACCGACACTAGTAACCTCGATGTAAGGGTCGACGTCTCGCTGCCGTTCTCGTTCATTATCAACGACGTTCAGTATCTCGACACCGTCAACCTGGATATCGCCGAACTCGACTTGCCCGACATGATTGAAAAGTTGACCCTTGAGTTGACCTTCAACTCCACACTGCCGATCAGGCTGATGGGGCAGTTTTATATGTATGACTCCGAACACGAGATGATCACAGATACGCTTATCGGTGAAGGTAGACTGATAGAGGCTTCGTTTGATGGCCGGCCCACGCATACGACCATCAGCCTTGACGTCACGGAAGGAAGGATGCAGAATGTGTTGCACTCCGACCGTATCATCATGCAGTATGTGCTGGATACCGAAGCGCGCGACGTGAAGCTGAATGCCAACCAAAGGCTGACCTTGTTCGTGAAAGCCAAAGCTAAATATGACACCTCGGTAGAACTTGAATAAAATGATGAAGATGAGAAGAATGAACAAAACAATGTTAGGCCTGGCCTTGATGGCAAGCTTTGCTGTTGCGCAGGCTCAGGAGGTTTCGCCTGTCGATTTCATGCGATACAACCCGTATCAGATGAAAGCCAACCCGGCAACGGACTTGCCCTACGAGAGTGCGATGTCACTCTTGGTTGGCAATTTTGCCTTGGATATTCAAACTCCCACATTCCGCTACGACAACCTATTCGATTTCGACGCAGAAGGGCGTCCGGCTACTATCAACCTAAGGCAATTCGCGAACAGCCTGAAAGAGAGCAATTATTTTGGCCTTAACGCCGATGTCGACCTTTTTACACTGTATCGACGCATCAATAAAAGTATGATTACCATCAATTATGGCGTTAAGGTGCAGACTGACGCGATGATTAATGACGGCCTCTTCCAGCTGTTGGCTTGTGGCAACTCGGCGTTTGTGGGGGAGGAGAATCCCGCTTCGGTCAGCATGGATTTGAACGTCAGGGTGTACCAGGAACTCGCTGTGGGTTATCAGTTGAATGTTAACGACAAGTTGTCGTTGGGAATCCGACCTAAGGTGTTGTTCGGTTTTGGCGACATCACCACCGACGCATGTGAGGCAAGACTGTTCACCGACCCCGATTCCTACGCGCTTCGCTTGGAAGAACAAGTAGCCGTGCGGGCTTCAATGCCAAGAGCAATCTATGCCGAGGATGGACAGTTGAAGACCAATGGCCCTTTCAAAACCGTCGAGCTTTTTCGCAACCCTGGCTTCGGCATTGATTTGGCTACTGAGTACCACTTCAACGACAAGCTTAGCGTTGTGGCCGCCGTCAATGATCTGGGTTTCATACATTGGAGCTTGAACAATTTGGAAATGAAGGGACAAATCAACGATGCGGGGCAGTTCTATGACAACGGCGACTTCCTCTTCGAAGGGATGGACATCGACCAGCTGCAACGTGTCTTTTCCGACGAATGGTACCGCGAACGCTTTCTCGATACCTTGCAGCAATATTTCCAGGTCGACTTCAGCGAGGCAGAAGCCTACAACACCAAGTTAAACACCACTGTCTTGCTGCGTGGCAATTTCGATATCACCCCTTGCAATCGTTTCAGCGCGCAGGTGCAAGGGCGTTTTCTGGACACCGGTTTCCGCCCTGCCTTGACCTTGGCCTATTGCGGCTCCTTCTTCAAGAAAATCAACGTTTGTGCTACCTACACGGTAATGCCTGACAGCTACGACAATATCGGCTTCGGCCTTTCAGCGATGATTGCGACCTGTAACATTTACCTGACTACCAATAATGTCCTAGGTTTTTACAAGCCAATGAACACGAGTGGCTTCAACGCGCAGGTGGGCATCGTCTTTAACCTGTTTAAGTAATGCCGCTATAAACGTTTGGTGAGGCTGGATTATTTGGAATGATGAAAGCGAGAATCTTTGGCATCGACCGTCACCGTTTGACTACCGATGGCGATGGCGTTACCACCCTGGTGACGTTCAATGGCTGTCCCTTGCGCTGCAAGTATTGCCTCAACAAGACCTCGTGGGATATGACCAAGGGCCGTGAATACACCCCGGAGATGCTATACGAGGAAGTGAAGATTGACCAACTGTATTTCTTGGCTACACATGGCGGCGTCACTTTCGGCGGGGGTGAACCTTTGCTGCAAAAGGAGTTTATTAAGGCATTTCGCGCGCTTTGCGGTCCGCAGTGGCAAATCGTTATGGAGACCAGCCTCAACGTGCCTTTCGAAGTCGTTCAGGAGATGGATGCTGTCGTCAATGGCTACATTGTAGATATCAAGGATGTCAACCCCGATATTTACTTTGCCTACACAGGAAAGGAAAACGCGTTGGTTTTGAGTAATTTGGAATGGATTTTGCGACATGGTGATGCAAACCGTGTAAGAGTTCGTGTCCCTCACATCCCCGAGTTCAACACCGACGACGATGTGGCGAAAAGTGTGGAAATCCTCAAAAGGATGGGGGGCGTGGATATAGAAGAATTCACCTATGTAATACGGTAATGCGGAATGTTGAATGTTGAATGTTGAATGTGGAATAATTTTGAAATTCGGAATCTTGAAATTTTAAATCCTAAATATTATGGCTAAAGGCAAACAAACCTGCAAGATCCTGAAGGAAATCCGCAAGCAGATTGCAGCGGAGAATGACATTAAGTTGGTTGTGGAGGAATGCACTTACCAAGGTGACTGCAAAGGCACCTGCCCCAAGTGCGAGGCCGAAGTGCGTTATTTGGAGCGTGAATTGGAGAAACGCCAGCGGATGGGCAAGGCGGCAGTCTTTGCTGGCATGTCGCTTGGGACTTTGTTTGCAGCCACTTCGTGTGACCGTATTATTCCTCAGCCCCTCGAAGGCGACATGCCCTACATCCCCGATTCCACCGAGATGACCAACGACAGCATCCCGAGCGACACTGTTCCTGATGAGCCCTTCCTGCTCGAAGGCGATGTGATGGCACCAGTGCCGGATACGATGAACATAGAACCCGAGGAATAATTACCATTGTATCAAAAAAAGCCTTACCTTTGCCGCGGCTTGTAGGGCTATGGCCTATAGCCAATGGCCTATGGCTGCTTTGATGGAAGAGGGGAGATCTCCCTTAATCATGAAGCTGCCATAAGCCATGGTCATAGGCCATCGGCCAATCGTAAACCTTGAATCTAAAATATTAAATCAACGAAATATGAAACAACTCATCGAATGCGTGCCGAATATCAGCGAAGGCCGCGACAAGAATATCATTGACCAAGTGACCGCTGAAATCGAGAAAGTGGAAGGCGCGTGGATCCTGGCATGACCACCAACCGCACTGTCATCACTTTCGTGGGTGAGCCCGAGCCTGTGTGCGAAGCCGCCTACCGCGTGGTGAAGAAAGCCGCCGAGCTCATCGACATGAGCCAGCACCACGGCGCCCACCCGCGCCAAGGCGCCACGGACGTGTGCCCCCTCATCCCCGTGAGCAACATCACGATGGAAGAGGTGGTCGAGTATGCCCATAAGCTGGGCAAACGCCTTGGCGACGAGCTGAATATCCCGATCTACTGCTACGAAGAGGCCGCCTTCATCAAGGAACGCCGCAACCTGGCCTATTGCCGCACGGGTGAATACGAGTCCCTGGCCTCGCGCCTCGGCACGGAGCAGTGGAAGCCCGACTTTGGCCCCAACGAATGGAACGAACATGTGGCCCACACGGGTGCCACTCAAGTGGGTGCCCGCGACTTCCTCGTGGCTATCAACTATAACCTCAACACCACCTCGACACGCCGCGCCAACGCTATCGCTTTCGACGTACGCGAGAAGGGCCGCCCGATGCGCGAAGGCGGCAAGGTGACTGGCAAGCCGATGAAGGATGAGAACGGCAAACCGATCATGATTCCTGGCACGCTGAAAGCCACCAAGGCCATCGGCTGGTTCATTGAGGACTATGGCATTGCCCAGGTGTCGATGAACATCACCAACATCAGCGTTTCGCCGGTGCATGTCTGCTTTGAGGAGGTCTGTGCCAAGGCCGCTGCTCGTGGCGTGCGCGTTACCGGTTGCGAAATCGTCGGCCTCGTTCCCAAGAAGGTGCTGATGGATGCCGGCAAGTTCTACTTAGCCAAGCAGCAGCGCAGCCTCGGCGTGAGCGAAGAGGAAATCATGAAGATCGCCATCAAGTCGATGGGCCTCGACGACCTGAAACCCTTCGACCCGAAGGAAAAGGTGATCGAATACCTTATCGAAGACCATTCGCAGAAGAAGCTCGTCGATATGACCTGCACGGGCTTCGCCAACGAGACCGCGAGCGAGAGCCCCGCTCCGGGTGGTGGTTCCATCTCGGCCTATATGGGTGCCCTCGGTGCTTCGCTGGCCACGATGGTCGCCAATCTGTCGTCGCACAA
This sequence comes from uncultured Bacteroidales bacterium, assembly GCA_905234645.1. Taxonomy (GTDB): domain Bacteria; phylum Bacteroidota; class Bacteroidia; order Bacteroidales; family F082; genus Limimorpha. The sequence goes on from CAJOIS010000053.1 coordinate 7,967, forward strand.
GCCGGGCTGGGACGAGCGCTGGGAGGAGTTCTCCAACTGGGCCGTCAAGGGTCAGGCCATCAAGGACGAGCTGTTGGAACTCGTCGACGAGGACACCAACGCCTTCAATAAGATTATGGATGCCTTCGGTCTGCCGAAGAAGACTGACGAGGAGAAAGCTGCACGTAGCGCTGCCATCCAAGAGGCCACCAAGTATGCCACGCAGGTGCCTTTCCGCACGATGAAGGTCGCCTTCAAGGCCTTTGAGGTTGTCCGCGCCATGGCTGAGACCGGTAACCCGAACTCCGTCACCGACGCTGGAGTGGGTGCTTTGTGCGCACGTTCGGCCGTCATGGGTGCCCATTTGAACGTCAAAATCAACGCCGCATCGCTCAAAGACGAGGCTTTCAAGGCCGAAATTTTGAAGGAGGCTGCCGAAATCGAAGCCGCTGCTCTTGTGCAAGAGGCTGAAATTCTGCAAATTGTAAACAAGGTTATCCAAGGAGAATAAAATTTTGAAAATTTGGTTGCGGGTATCTGAAAAAGTTGTACTTTTGCAGCCAAATTTTGAAAGGAGTAAAAGCAATGTCAAAGAAACAGAAAGACGCACGCGTGAAAGTCATTCTCGAATGCACTGAGCACAAGGCCAGTGGCATGCCCGGCACTTCGAGATACTACACCATGAAGAACAAGAAGAACACTCCCGATCGTTTGGAGTTGATGAAGTATAACCCGATCCTGAAGAGAATGACTCTCCACAAGGAGATTAAATAATTAGAGTTATGGCAAAGAAAGCTGTTGCTACCCTTCGTAGCTTAGACAAGACCTATAGCAAGATCATCAGAATGAAGCAGGAGACCGTCGTTCCCGCCGACAAGGTGCAGGAGTTCCTTGCTAAGAGATAATTTGCGATAGTCGCAGAACGATAGAGCTTTTCCATAACCTTATGGGAGAGCTTTTTTGTGTTATAATCGGACGAAGAACTTAAAGACGAAGGACGTGGGACCCCCAAAGTCCTCAGTCCTACGTCCTAAGTCCTACGTCAAAAACAAAGAATCATGGGCCTATTCTCATTTCTGACCAAGAAAAAAGAAAACAAGGAAGACCTCGACAAAGGACTTGAAAAGACCAAGACCAGTGTCTTCTCCCGCATTTCCAAAGCCATCATCGGCAAGTCGACCGTCGACGACGAGGTGCTTGATAATCTCGAGGAGATCCTCATCACCTCCGACGTGGGTGTCGAGACCACCTTGAAGATCATCGAGCGCATACAGGCACGCGTGGCCCGCGACAAATACGTGGGCACCAGCGAACTCAACACTATATTAAAAGAGGAGATCATGGGCCTGCTCCAAGAGAACGAGTCGGGCGACGGCACCACCTTCGATATCCCTGCCGACAAGAAGCCGTATGTGATTATGGTCGTCGGCGTGAATGGTGTGGGCAAGACCACCACCATCGGCAAGCTGGCCTACAACTTTAAGAACGCGGGCAAGAAGGTCGTGCTCGGTGCTTCGGACACCTTCCGCGCCGCTGCCGTCAGCCAACTCCAAATCTGGGCTGATAGGGTAGGTGTGCCCATCGTCCAACAAGGTCAGGGTGCCGACCCAGCTTCCGTGGCATACGACACGGTGAAGTCGGCTGTGGCCCAGGATGCCGACGTCGTTATCATCGACACAGCAGGCCGTCTGCACAATAAGGTCAACCTCATGCGCGAGTTGACCAAGATCAAGACCGTCATGCAGAAGGTTGTCCCCGATGCTCCACATGAGATTCTGCTCGTATTGGATGCCTCCACAGGTCAAAACGCTATTGAGCAGGCCAAGCAGTTTACCGCTGCTACCGAGGTCAATGCCCTGGCTTTGACCAAACTCGACGGCACCGCTAAGGGCGGCGTGGTCATCGGCATCTCCGACCAGTTCAAGATTCCGGTCAAATACATCGGCGTCGGCGAAGGCATCGACCATTTGCAGGTCTTCGATCGCAAGGCTTTTGTGGACAGCTTGTTCGAATAAAGGGAAACCATGACTATGGACTATGACTATGGCCTGCGACACCCAAGGCGCGAAGTTTATCCCTAGGGTGTTGCGAGCCATAGTCATTGTCATTGGCCATAGTCATCAGTCAATGTCTCACGTCAGAATAGAAACTTCTTTTTATGCGTAAACCCACTCTAAATATCGTCACTCTTGGTTGCTCCAAAAACAAAGTCGACTCAGAGCATCTGGCCGCTTTGTTGGAGCATAAGTATCTGATTCGACATGACTCCGACAAGAAATCCGATGTGGTCATCATCAACACATGTGGTTTCATCGGTGACGCGCAGGAAGAATCCATCGACACCATTTTGGAATATGCCGAGCTGCGCAAGCAAGGCAAGATCAGCAAGCTGTACGTCACGGGATGCCTCTCGCAGCGTTTCCGCAAGGAGTTGCAGGAGGAAATCCATGAGGTGGACGGCTTCTATGGTGTGGAAAGCGTCAACTTGATTGCCGCCAACCTGCTGAAAGAAGAACCGCAGCCGCAGTATTGCAGCCGCCGCGTGCTGTCTACTCCCAAGCATTACGCCTATTTGAAGATTTCCGAGGGCTGCAACCGCCGTTGTGCCTTCTGTGCCATTCCGCTCATCCGTGGCGGTCACGTCTCGGTGCCGATGGAGCATCTGATTGAGGAGGCGAAGGGCTTGGCAAAGCAAGGCGTGAAGGAGCTTATCCTCATTGCCCAGGACCTGACCTATTATGGCCACGACCTCGACGGCAAGTCGCACATCGTGGAGTTGGTGAAGGCTCTTGCTGACATCGACGGTTTTGAGTGGATCCGTCTGCATTATGGCTATCCGCTTGGCTTCCCCGACGAGTTGCTCGACCTGATGCGCGAAAATCCCAAGATTTGCCATTACATCGATCTGCCCTTGCAGCACGTCAGCACCCATATCCTGAAAGATATGCGCCGTGGCGTGGATAGGGAGCAGACCATAGGCTTTGTGAAAAACGTCCGCAAGCATGTGCCCGACATCGCCTTCCGCACCACTTTCATCGTTGGTTTCCCAGGCGAGACCGAGGCTGACTTCGAGGAGCTTTGCCAGTTCGTCAAGGACATGCGTTTTGAGAGGGCAGGGGTGTTCGCCTTCTCGTCCGAGCAAGGAACGGCGGCATACGAGATGAAAGACGACGTCCCCGATGAGGTGAAGCAAGAGAGAGTGGACGCTTTGATGGCCATCCAGCAGAATATCTCCTTGGAGATCAATGGTCAGCGTGTTGGCAAGACCGAAAAGGTGCTCATCGACCGTCTTGAGGGCGACTATTACATCGGCCGTAGCCAATACGACTCTCCAGAGGTTGATGATGAAATTTTAATTTCAGCCGAAAAAGAATTGCAGATCGGCCATTTCTACCAAGTCAAAATCATCCAAGCGGATTATTTCGACTGCTATGGTGAAGTCGTAAAATGAATTGATTATGGCATCACACAACGATTTCGGAAGATTGGGCGAAGACCTCGCGGTCGAATACCTGACCGGCAAAGGCTACGAGATTCTGGAACGCAACTGGCGTAACCGTCACAAGGAGATCGACATCATTGCCAAGGATGGTGATGAACTCGTTATTGTTGAGGTAAAGACGCGACAGACCGACGAATATGGGGAGCCGGATATAGCGGTGACACGACAGAAACAAAGGCTTTTGATCTATGCTGCCAATGCATATCTTTTCAGGAACAATATGGATGTTGAGACCCGATTTGACATCATCTCTATTGTCTTTAAGGAAGGGAAGCCCGTTATTGAGCATATTCAGGATGCGTTTTTGCCACATTGATGACAATCTATTATATTAATTAAGGTGTCCTTCCTCCGTATTTTTAGGTGTTGCGAAAAAAAATTCTTTCTGAAAATCAGTATATTGTGCAATAGATGAAATTTTTTTGAAAAAAGTGCTTGCTGTTTCGGAAAAAGGTAGTACTTTTGCACCCGCTTTCGGAAGGAACGAGGGGCAGGAAAGAGGGGAGAGGA
>CAJOIS010000054.1 GCA_905234645.1 uncultured Bacteroidales bacterium
GAAGAAGCTTGCAAGAAACATCGTAAGGTCACGGGGAAGGCCTCCATTGCCGAACCCGCACCCACGATGCGCTGGGGCGAGAGCGAGGCAATGCAACGACTGCGCGCGATGGTAGAGAAAGTGGCACCCACCGAGGCCACGGTGCTCATCACGGGTGAGAACGGTACGGGTAAGGATGTGCTGGCCAACGAGATACACCGCCTTTCCAATCGCGCCGCCAAGCCGATGGTGGGTGTGGATATAGGGGCCATCACGGACACTTTGTTCGAGAGCGAGATGTTTGGCCATGTGAAAGGGGCTTTCACCGACGCCCATGCCGACCACATCGGCAAGTTTGAGCAGGCCAACGGCACTACACTGTTTCTCGATGAGATCGGCAATGTGCCGCTAAGCCAACAAGCCAAGCTGCTACGCGTCATCCAAAACCGCAGCATCACCAAGGTGGGCGACACGGTTTCAGTGCCCGTCGACATCCGCTTGATTTGTGCCACCAACATGGACTTGGCGACGATGGTCAAAGAAGGGCGTTTCCGCGAAGACTTGTTCTACCGCATCAACACCGTGACACTTCACCTGCCGCCCTTGCGCGAGCGTCCCGACGAGATTGTGCCGTTGGCGGAGGCTTTTGTGAAGCAATACGCTGAGAGATACCACCGAGCCGCACATGGACTCTCTGAGGAGGTCAAACAAATGCTTTTGCGTTGCCGCTGGAGTGGCAACATCCGAGAGCTACAAAACTGCATCGAAAAGGCGGTCATCTATTCCGAAACCGAACTGGTCCGTGCCGAAGACTTGCAAATCCGAGCTTCTGACATGACCGAAAGCAAGTCGCAAGCCGAGTCGTTGGAAGATGCTGAGGAAAAGGTGATACGTCAAGCCATGAAACAATACAACGGCAACCTTTCATTGGTGGCCAAGGCATTGAAAATCAGTCGTCCGACACTGTATAGTCGTTTGAAGAAATACGGGATATGAGCATCTGGATTTGGATAGCGATAATTGTTGTGGCAGTAGTGGCATCCGTTGTGGTCACTTTTGTGCTGACGCGGCGACACGACACAAAAAAAGTGTCATTCATGATGGATGCCTTGGAGGACGGCGAGCTGAATTTCCGTTTTCAGGAAAAGTCGTCGCTGAACCGCGCCTTGAATCGCATCCGTGGCATCTTCGAACGTAGGTCGGCGGTGGACGAGTCCGCCTCGTGGAGTAAGCTGTTTCGCGTGATTACCCATGAAATCATGAATACCGTGGCGCCTATTGCCTCGCTGAGCGACGCGCTTTCCAAAGAAGAAGACTTGGACGTAAAGGCGGGCTTGGAGACGATTTCAGAATCCTCGAAAGACTTGATTCGATTTGTGGAGTCGTATCGCAGCATCACCCAGGTTGCACCGCCCGTTCGTAAGGCCGTGATGGTGGACGATCTTATCGACCGCGTGATGCGTCTCAACAAAGCCAGAATTGCCGAACAAGGTGCCACCTTAGCCTATCAAGCTAAGACCCTTGACTTGCTCATTTATGTCGATGAAGGCCAAATCATGCAGGTGTTCAACAACTTGATTAAGAACGCTGTGCAGGCAGGTGCCACTTCCATCCGCATCATCGCCGACCTAGACTCGGAGGACCAAACCGTCATCCGTGTGGCCAACAATGGCAAGGCCATTCCATTGCGCCAAATCGAGGAAATCTTTGTTCCGTTCTACACCACCAAGCCCAATGGCACTGGCATCGGACGCCAAATCATGATCAAGCACCACGGCGACCTCCGCCTCGAACAGAGCGACGAAAACATGACGATTTTTGCCGTGATATTCAAATAAGGTTAGTTGCGACAACCTCCGCAATATCTTTCACCGCGACCGGCGCCTTCCTGGCGAATGTCTTCAAGCACAACGGGCAGGCCGTCACAATTTCGTCCGGGTTGTTGTACATCAAGTCGTTGACGGAATTCGCCGTAATCTCGTCTCGTTCCTGCTGCGTGAGCTTGAAACTTCCGAGACTTCCACCACAGCAGATGCTCAATTCCTTCTCTGATTTCGCTTTGCGCAAATTGCCGATGCTTTCAATCACCTCGCGTGGCTCGTCATACACGCCGAAAGCTCTTCCAAGCTCACACGGGTCGTGGTAAACGTAGTTGGTGCCGTTCTTATCGACTTTCAGCTTGCCTTGTTTGATCAGTTCGTCGATATATTGCGTATGATGTAGGATCTCGATGCCTTCGAGTTGATATTCCTCCTTGAAGACCTTATAGCAAATCGGGCATGAAAGCACGAGTCGCTTGGCGCCTGATTTCTTGATCAATTCAGTGTTTTTGGCCATCATGGCTTGCGCCTCGACTGTCTTTCCGCTTAACAGCATCGGCCGGCCGCAACAGACGCCGCCGTCCTTGTCCATGAACTCATACTTTTCGCCCGCAGCCTCCATGATTTGCTTCATGGCACGCATGATCTTTGGGGTCAGTTGGGTCATGCAGCCGGCGAAATAAAGGACAGAAGCATTCGATGTCTCATTCGATTCGTATGCGTCAAGATACGAGTGGTCACTGTTGATCGCATACGGCACAGCCTCACGTTGGCTCATCTTGATGTCGCACGACTCAATGCTCACAGGACAAACAGCGACGCATTTCCCACACTGCATGCAGGTCTCGGCAATGCGTTGGGACTCCTCTTTGTCGCCGTTTCTCAGCCTCTTCATGAAATAGGCCGAAGTGTTGCCACTGTTTTTGTCATTGACGCTCATCGGGCAGGCATCGATGCACAGACCGCAGCTCGGGCAAGAATAAATCTGGGCCAAGGCATAACCCTTGCGGGGCTCGCGCGGCTTCAAGCCGGCATGACGTAACAGGATAAACAAAGCCTCAGTCGGGATGTGCATATACCTCGTGAACGGCAGCATAAACATGAACACAAACAGGTCGATGGAATAAAGCCACCAAAATGCCATGATATTGGTCTTCTCGGCGATGAGACGGAATGGGAAGATGGTCCACAAGGCAAAACGAATCATGTTGTCGGCAAAACCGAAGTGCATGATGCGTTTTACGCCAACGATCTTTGAATGGATCTTCTTCACCACAGCGATCAAGATACCGCTGATGATCATCAAAAGGAAGAAATCCATGAGAAATGCGAAGACAGGCGTCTCTTCAGCGAAATACTTGAAGAAAATCGGATAATAGAAATTGGTGAACATGCGTGGAAAGCCTTCCACGTCGACGCCTTCGAGCGGTTTCAGCGTGAACAGCATGATGTGGCCGATCACGATAATCATGAACCAACCAAAAGCGATGGCCGTGTGCATGTATCCGAGAACGGGATTGCGTTTCCATATTTTCACATGGAAGAGGCAGTCGCCAACGATGTCGCGGATGTTGGCCCATGCCGTCTTCGGCGTCACCAGGGAACGCCAAAACTTCTTCCTGTCGTCTTTCGATAGCTGGCCGATGACGCGTAAAAGCCCCACAACACAATACGTCAGCACGAAAGCCATGCCGAGCACAAAGGGGAGCACAAAAGGATGGAATATCTGTGAATTCATCGTGTAATGTCTAACAAAATCTTACGAATATTGATGCCGCGCGAACAAACCAAGGTGCATTTGCCGCAGAGCATACATCTCTGAATCATTTTCTTTGCCTCGTCTTCCTTGCCTCTCTGAAGCATCAGCAGAAGCCGACGGAAGCTCATCTCGGTGAAGTGACCTGCCGTGCATGTCGCCGTACACGAGCCACAGGCAATACAGGTATTGATGTCAGGATTGGTCTCCTTCAGACGGTTGAACGTCGTCAGGTCGACGTTGTCCATCTTGACATGCGAACTGGGTGACAAACAGAAACCGAAATCCATGGCTTACTTATTAAGATAGTTATACACTTCCACTGCCACGGAGCGGGCCTCACCGATCGTGTCGGGCAACGACTTCGGAGCCGTACAGGCACCAGCGACGAAAACGCCCTCTTGGGCGGTGTCGTTCATGCCCAGATACATGTCCTTGTTCTGCATGAAACCGTCGCTGTTGTTGGCAATGCCGAGTTTCTGCTGTATCGCGTCGATGCTCTTGTTTTTCTCCATGCTACACATCAGGACGAGCAAGTCAAGCGTCATCTTGAGCGGCTTGCCAAACAAAGTGTCTTCCGCCTTGATGACAATCTTGCCGTCCATGTCTTCCGAGACCTCGCAGACACGGCCGCGGACGCATTTCACGTCGAAGTCTTTCTGGGACTTGAGATACAGGTCTTCGTAACCCAGGCCGAACATGCGCAAATCCATGTAGAACGTGTACACCTCGGCATCAGGAAACACTTCCTTGATCTCGCAGGCTTGCTTCAACGCCGTGGTGCAGCAAACCTTAGAGCAATAGGTGTTGCACACCTTGACGTCGCGGGCACCGACACAATGCACGAAGCCGATCTTCTTCGGATGGTTGATGCGCTCGTCCTTACCGGTCCTGAAGAACTCCTCCAGCTCGACGCTGGTAATGACGTTGTTATAGATACCATAGCCATATTCCTGTTTTCGCTCCGCTTTGAAGACATCGAAACCAGTAGCAAGAATCACCGCCTTAGCATCTATGGTTTCATTATTGCTCAAAACCGCATGAAAACCATCGTTGTTTCTTTGGATATCGGTAACTTCGGTATTCAGATAGGTCTTTATGTCTTTCACGTTGTCGAGCATCTGCTCCACCACGTCCTTGGCGGGATGAAATGCAGGGAACAACCTGTCCCACTGCGCGATATGGCCGCCAAGAGCCTCGCTTTTTTCAACAATAATTGGATTCAGTCCCATCTTATGCAGCTGTGTGGCTGCTTCCATTCCGGCGGCACCACCGCCGATGATCAATATATTCTCTTTCATAAACACTGGTTTGTCAAACTGATTTGATACACGACGGGCACATCGGCTGACCAAGGTCCTTTCCGTTCAAGCCCTGATATTTCTTCTTCGGATCGTAAGGGATGCCCATCTTTTCGAGCAATGGCTCAATGGCGACCTGGTGCATCTGGAGGCCGAGGTCCCATGGGTCGTAACCCATCACCAAGCCTGCCACTTCTTCATAAGTCAGCGCCGGGATGCCGTAGCCGTTCTTGCCGTAGGTCTTGCCTGTCTGCTCGGCGATGACATATTGCCATCTGTCGAGGAAATACGGGCAACCTGGACAGTTCGTGATAATCAGATCAGGCTCGTAAGGCTCCATCGACTCGAACTTCTTGTGCGTGTTCGACTCCGAATAGCCACGGTTGGCTTGCACAAAATACTGACGGAAGCCGAAGCCGCAGCAATGACGGCGTTCAGGATAGTCGACCACCTCGCCACCCCAAGCCTCGATCATGCCGACCAGAACATGCGGATACTCAGCGCCGCCGAAGCCCTTAGAGGGGAACATCTTCGAATAATGGCATCCGATGTGCTCGACCACCTTCAATGGTTTGCCGGTCTTGACATTGACCAACGGAAACTTCATCTGCTTCGCAATGTCGAACCTGAATTTATAAATAAGGTCACTGGCATGAGCGAGATATTTCGGCTTGGCGAACTCCTTCTTGCACGAATCCCAAAGATACTGGCGAATTATGGCCTCCAGCTCGGGATACTCATGCCATGTCTCCAGCGTCTCAGTGTAGCATCCGAACGAGGTGATGCAGGAACAGACGTAGTTCTCGTAGCCACTCTCGTGCATCAGTGCGAACTGACGTGCGATGATGGTCATGGCCGTCTCCTGCGGTATGGTGTCGCTGTGATAGGCAATGCCTCCGCAGGTAGTATGATAGGGGTTTTCGTAAAAGTCCTTGCCCAGCTTATTCCTCGTGATATCCAAGAAAGTCACCTCCGAACCGGGCCAAAATGCCTGACGGATGCAACTCCTTACATAAAAATAATGGTCATTGGGAATGTCTTTCTGATAATCCGCCCAGATCTTCTGTTTTCCTTCAATAATCATTTATGATTCAAAGATTTAAAGATTCAAAATTTAAAATTCAAAAATTAGGGTTTAATGGTTAAGGTGTTTTTCCCAGTCGTTTTGGGTATAAACCTTCATGAAATACTCTTCGTCGGTGAGGTGTTCCCGCTCCGCCTCCTGATGTGCGTCGCCAAGCACTTGCTCCATCAGTTCGGTGGCGCCTGTCACATCGAAGATTTTCTTCAGTTGGTCGAGGCTCTCCTGGGGAATCTTGCGCAATCCGCCAGGGCCGTCGCCGTCGAGGTTGGAGCCCATGCGGGCATGCACATCGTCCAAATGGTCGTTGACCCATTTGCCAACAGGGCCATACTCAGGATGCGTCTCATACTCGAAAGTGCGCAGATAAACGCAATAGCCGTAGTTCAAGACATTGCTGCACAAGTCTTTAACCACTATATATTGCTGTCTCCCCTTTTCTGACTCCATATAGAGGCCGCTCCGCATTGAAAGCTTGCGTAGCGCCATGATGACCAGCCCAGGGGCATTGGCACGCGGGCAACGTGTCACGCACGACATGCACTCTCCGCAATACCAAATCGTGTCGCTCTTCAGCAGTTCCTCCAAATCGGCTTCATTCTTGCGAGACACAATATTCACGATATTCTTCGGATTGTACTTGTAGAACTCTGCCGCCGGACAAACGGCAGTGCACACGCCGCAGTTCATGCAAGCCTTCATTCCCTCTTTTATCCTGTAATCCTTATATAATTCCTCAACCAGACGACCTTTATATCTGTATTCCATACAAATAGTAAATTAACTTACAGTAAATATACTTACTAATCGGGTGCAAAAATACAAGTTTTTGAAAGCCGTTCGCTGAATTTGTCATATTTTATTTGCATTTTCCTTCCCATTGCACAATTACAATAAAATGATAAAAACAAAGATTAAAGCAGAAAATAATTGCTTGATTATTATTTGTTTTATCTTTGCATCAGTTTTAGATTTTTCCAGCAATGAAATGGGGTTCCGTTTTTCTTTGCCTTGCCGCAGTAATTGCGATTAACGCCTGCTCCACCGACATCGACCTTTATGCCGATTACAAGGAGGTTCCTATTGTTTATGGCATCTTGGACGCAAGAGCCGACACCAACTTTATCAAGATCACCCGTGCCTTTTACGTGGAAGGCGATGCGTATCAAGTCGCCACCAACCCCGACTCCAGCAACTACCCCGGCAAGTTGGATGTCAGGCTCATCGAATATTGCAACGGCGACAGCATCCGAGAAATCATCCTCGACACCATTACAGTCCACAACAAGGAGCAAGGCGTCTTTTATTCGCCCAACCAGAAACTGTATTACACCACCGAGCCGCTGTGTATGAATGGCAAAACCAACAATTATAGCTATCGGCTCAAGGCGGTACTCCCCGAACGCACTTTGAGCACCCAATCCAAGTTGGTCGGCAACGCAAGCTTTGACGCACAAAGTCTGGGCGTCAACTTCTCGAAGGAGTATTTCGGCACCCGAAGGCCATTCCTTTTCCGTCCCGCCATCAATGCAAGCTTTTACCAAGCCATCATGTCATTCACTTTCCTAGAGCAACGCACTCCGGATGGCGATTCCGTTCCTCGCACCATGATGTGGAATTTGGGCTATTGGGACGAATACGACCTTTCCATCCACATGGAAGGCGATTGCTACGTTTTCTATTATAGACCCGAGACGTTTTACGAGATGCTGCGCGACTTTATCGGAGGCGATACCATCGATATCGGCGTGCAAAGGTTCATTACCGACTATCCAATGGTCGTCACCATTGCCGCAGGGGGCGAAAAACTACGGCAGTATATCTACAACAACGATGCCTCTAACGGCTTCCACCCTGGCGACAACGAATTCTCGCTCATCGACGGCGGCTATGGTGTATTCTCATCCCGCATGACATCACATCATACCGTAAGATTGGCCGGCGAGACCGTTCCCGAATTGGTAGCCGAGCGTAAATGGCACTTCAAATTCATCGGTGGAAAATAAAGCAATGCAAAAACAACTGGTGGAAAAGTAGTGGAGAATGTAGTATCCTTTCAAACAAGAAAAACCCTAACTGACTGAAAATCAATTAGGGTTTCTTGTTTTTCCGTGCCCCGAACAGGAGTCGAACCTGCACACCTCTCGATATACGCACCTGAAACGTACGCGTCTACCAATTCCGCCATCG
>CAJOIS010000055.1 GCA_905234645.1 uncultured Bacteroidales bacterium
TTACATCCGTTATTTACAATTTCCGCCATAAAAGTACTATTTTATTCTCTTGTTTTTGCAGTACTCTCAATTGACGCTGCAAACATAGGATGACATACCTGCTGAGGCCTGCAGAAACAAAAACACCATATATGAAAATTTTAGTCACCGGCGGTGCCGGCTTCATAGGCTCGCACACTTTAGTTGAATTGACCGCGGCGGGTCACGAGACCGTCGTCATCGATAACCTCAGCAACAGCAACCGCAAGTCATTGGAGCGCGTTGCCGAATTGACGGGCAAGCAAATCCCCTTCTATCAAGTCGACATCCGCGACCGCGAAGGCCTCAACCACGTGATGGAGGCACATCGTTTCGATGCCTGCATCCATTTTGCCGGCCTGAAAGCCGTGGGTGAGAGTGTGGAGAAGCCTTGGGAATACTACGAGAACAACATCGGCGGCACGCTGACGCTCCTCGACGTGATGCGCCAGCATGGCTGCAAGAACATCATCTTCTCGTCGTCGGCCACGGTCTACGGCGATCCCGCTATCATTCCGATTACAGAGGAATGCCCAAAGGGTCACTGCACCAACCCATACGGCCAGACCAAAAGCATGCTTGAAGAGATCATGATGGATATGCAGAAAGCCGACAAAGAATGGAACATCGTACTGCTTCGCTACTTCAACCCCATCGGTGCCCATCCGAGCGGCAGGATAGGGGAGAACCCCAATGGCATCCCGAATAATCTGATGCCTTACGTCACGCAAGTGGCTGTGGGCAAGCGCCCCGAGTTGGGTGTTTTCGGCAATGACTATCCTACTCCAGATGGCACGGGCGTCCGCGATTACATCCACGTTGTCGACTTGGCTCGTGGTCATGTAGCTGCTTTGCAAGCCATCGAAAGAAAATGTGGCTGCGCCATTTATAACCTCGGCACAGGTCAAGGCTACTCAGTGCTTCAGTTGGTGAAAGCCTTCGAAAAGGTCAATGGCATTAAGATTCCGTATAGCATCAAACCAAGAAGGGCTGGCGACATCGCCACCTGCTACTCCAACCCCGCCAAGGCAGAACGCGAGCTGGGTTGGAAAGCCCAATACGGCATCGAGGAGATGTGCCGAGACTCTTGGAACTGGCAGAAGAGTAACCCGAACGGATATTAAAATGTTGATTGTCAATCATTCCATAATAGTTAGAATCAGTGGCGTTCGCTACGGCAGGGTAGTGAAACCCTTTCCGTAACTCCAGACTGAGACGACGGGAATAACCCGAACTCAGTCGCAATTTGCAGAGATTGCGGGTCTTAACACCCACTCCATCAGAAGGGGACAGACCTGCAATGATAATTGAACCATAACTAACGAACACTGAATAAATTAATGGACAAAGTAACAATCATAGACTACGACCGGATATACAAGAACTTCATTGACGAGAAGTACTTGCACGATGGTCACGATGAATATTATTACCGCAACTTGCAGGTCAAGAAACCTGCGGGCGGATGGCGCCACTTGCATACCGACGAGATTGAGCGTCTCGTGAAAAACAGCAACTCTGCCACCAACTGGGATGAGATTTGGGTGACCGACGAATTCGACACCAACATGGTGCACAACAACCATTTCTTCGGCATGGTGCGCATTGGTCGAATCAGCCGTAAGGTGCTGCAATACCACGACTTGCGCGTGCCCGTCGGCATTTCCAACAGCAGCATCATCTCCTGCGACATCGGCGACGATGTGGCCATCCACGATGTGCATTACATGGCCAATTACATCATCGACGACAAGAGCATCCTGTTCAACATCCAGGAAATCTCCACCACTGACCACTCCAAGTTCGGCAATGGCACAATCAAGGAAGGCGAGCCCGAGGACGTGCGTGTGTGGCTCGAGGTGATGAATGAAATCGGAAGCCGCAAAATCATGCCTTTCGACGGCATGATTACCGCTGATGCTTACCTTTGGGCGAAATATTCCGACGACACCAAGCTACAGGAACGACTCAAGGAAATCACGCAGGCTAGCGTCGACTTCCACCGTGGCTACTATGGCACCATCGGCGAGTCATGCGTCATCAAGAACTGCTGGATCCTGAAGGATGCCAAGGTGGGGCCACACTGTTACATTAAAGGCGCGAGCAAGCTTAAGAACGTCACCATCAACTCATCGGAAGAGGAGCCTTCACAAATTGGTGAAGGTGTCATCCTGGTGAACGGCGTGACGGGCTATGGCTGCCGCATCTTCTATTCGGTGGTGGCCACGCGCTTCGTCTTGGGCGACAACTGCAACCTGAAATACGGTGCGCGCCTCATCCACTCGGTGCTGGGCGACAACTCCACCATCTCGTGCTGTGAGGTGCTGAACAACATCATCTTCCCCTCGCACGAACAGCACCACAACAACTCCTTCCTCATCTCGGCTTGTGTGATGGGTCAGAGCAACATGGCCGCCGGTGCCACCATCGGTTCCAACCACAACAGCCGCGCCACCGACGGCGAAATCGTGGCCTCGCGTGGTTTCTGGCCGGGACTCTGCTCCAGCGTGAAGCATTCATCGAAGTTTGCTTCGTTCACGCTGCTTTCGAAGGCCGACTATCCCAACGAGATGAACATCAAGCTGCCGTTCTGCCTCGTGAGTAACAATGCGGCCAAGGATGAGCTGCACCTTATGCCCGCCTACTGGTGGATGTACAACATGTACGCCATCGCGCGCAACACATCGAAATACCTGAAACGCGACAAGCGCAAGCGCAAGATCCAAAACATCGAGTTTGAGACCCTGGCTCCCGACACCATCGAAGAGACCATCGAGGCCCGCAAGCTTTTGGAGGTTTGGGTGGCACAAGCCTACCTCCGGTCAAAAGGCGAAGACCCCTGCAAGTATGAGTATTACGACCTGCGCGAGTGTGGAAAGAACCTGCTTTACAACGAGCCTGATACCGTCAACAAGCTGGAGGTTTTGGGTGAGAAAATCGAAAAGAGCAACCGCAAGGTGGTCATTGACAAGGCCTTGAAGGCCTATCACGCTTATGGCGACATGATTACCTACTATGCCGTGAACACACTGCTGCATTACTTGGAAGCACATCCTGACACCGACATGGAGGCCATCGTCGCCAGCATGAAAGGCAAGCGTCTCCGCAAGTGGATTAACTTGGGTGGTCAGACCATGCCCGAGGAATATGTCGACCAATTAAGAGCCGACATCCGTGACGGCAAGCTCAACACTTGGGATGAGATCCATCACCGTTACGACGAGTTATGGGACAACTACCAAGCCGAGAAACTGCGTCATGCCTACTTCTCGCTCATGTTCCTCTATAAGGACGACGCTGATGTGATGACCGAAGAGATGTGGAAAGAGAACCTCGACAAAGCGGTCATCATCCAACATTACATCTGCGACCAAGTGTATATCAGCCGCAAGAAAGACTATGACAATGAGATTCGCAGCGCCACTTTCCGCAACGAAGAAGAGAAGATCGCCGTGGTGGGTCGCATCGATGACGTTTCATTCGTCAAGCAAATCCGTGAGGAAACGGAAGCGTTTGAAGCTATGGTCAACAAATACAAAAGAGAACACCTAAACAACAACTGAATAATTGGTACGGCTGCCACAGTGTGACAGCCTTACAACGGAACTACTGAATAACTGAACAACTAACAACTAAATAATATGAGAGTAATTATTGAAAAAAACTATGACGCCATGTCGCGTTGGGCCGCCAACCACATTGTGGAGCGCATCAAGGCCTTCAAACCGACGGCAAAAAAGCCCTTCATTTTGGGCCTTCCTACTGGTTCAACGCCGATTGGCACCTATAAAGAATTGGTGAAACTCTACAAAAAAGGCGAGGTCTCCTTCAAGAACGTGGTCACCTTCAACATGGACGAATACGTCCGCATCCCTGAGGACCACCCCGAGAGCTACCACAGCTTCATGTGGAATAACTTCTTCAAGCACATCGACATCAAGAAGGAGAATGTCAACATCCTGGACGGCAACGCCAAAGACCTGGAGAAGGAATGCGCCGACTATGAAGCCAAGATCAAGAGCTATGGCGGCATCGACCTCTTCATGGGCGGCATCGGTCCCGACGGCCATATCGCCTTCAACGAGCCTGGCAGCAGCCTGACCTCGCGTACCCGCGTGAAGACCCTCACCAGCGATACCATCATCGCCAACTCACGCTTCTTCGAGAACGACATCAACAAGGTGCCGAAGACCGCTTTGACTGTGGGTGTGGGTACCGTCATGGACAGCCGCGAGGTGATGATCCTGGCCAACGGCCACAACAAGGCCCGCGCTTTGGCTCACGCCATCGAGGGGGCCGTCAGCCAGATGTGGACGGTCAGCGTGCTGCAGATGCATCCGAAGGGCATCATCGTCTGCGATGACGCAGCTTGCGATGAGATGACCTACGGAACGGTCAAGTACTTTAAGGATATTGAAAAGAATAACCTATAATAAAACGACCCCTGACAGAGATTGCGGGTCAAGCCCGCAATGAGGCTGTCAGGGGTCAGTAAAACTAACTAATGAAGAACTTCGCCATTATAGGCGTCGGGGGTTACATCGCCCCGCGACACTTAAAAGCCATTAAAGACACCGGCAACACCCTCGTCTCGGCTTACGATAAAAACGACAGCGTAGGCATCATGGACAGCTACTTCCCGAAGGCCGCTTTCTTCACGGAATACGAGCTTTTCGACCGTCACAACACCAAGCTGCGTGACGAGGAAGGCAAGCAGATTGACTACGTCAGCGTCTGCACGCCTAACTACCTCCACGATGCCCACACACGTTACGGCTTGCGTCTGGGCTGCGACGTCATCTGCGAGAAGCCCCTCGTGCTCAACCCGTGGAATATCGACGCCTTGCAGAGGGTGGAGGAGCGTCAGGGTCACAAGGCCTACAACATTCTTCAACTTCGCCTTCATGACAAGATCAAGGCGTTGAAGAAGAAAGTCGACGAGGGTCCGAAGGACAAGATCTACGACATTGACCTGACCTATATCACTTCGCGCGGCAACTGGTACTACGCCTCGTGGAAAGGCGACATCAACAAGAGCGGCGGAGTGGCCACCAACATCGGTGTGCACTTCTACGACATGCTGAGCTGGATCTTCGGCGACGTGCAGAAGAACATCGTCCATGTGGCCTCGCATGACCGCGTGGCGGGTTATCTGGAGCTCAAACGCGCCCGTGTGCGTTACTTCCTCAGCATCAACGGCGAGACCTTGCCGCCCAATGCCGTGGAAGGTGAGAAGCGCACCTACCGCACACTAAAGATCGACGGCGAGGAGTTCGAGTTCAGCCAAGGCTTTACCGAGCTCCACACCGAAAGCTACAAGGAAATCCTGGCAGGTCGTGGCTTCGGCCTTGAGGAGGCGCGCCGTTGCATCGAGATCGTCTACGAAATCCGTAACGCCAAGCCCATCGGCCTCGTCGGCGACTATCATCCGTTAGCAAAGCTGCCGCTTAGTGGTCACCCGTTTGGATGGAAATAATAGTTAGCCTCCTATGTCATTCCAACGTTGGCTGGTGCGTAAGCGGGAAATCGAAGATTCGACGAAGTCAATCTATAGGAGGCGGTTAAAAGAAAAACATTATTTAACAGTTTTTGAAGTCATAGATCCCATGCCACCGCACAATCCGCCGCAGGGAAGACATGACTTCAAAAACAAAAGAACAACGAATATGAACATTGCAGTAGCAGGCACAGGCTACGTAGGCCTGAGCATCGCCACGCTGTTGGCACAACACAACCACGTCACCGCCGTGGACGTCGTCCCCGAGAAGGTCGACCTTATCAACCATCGCAAATCGCCTATCCAGGACGAATACATCGAGAAATACCTTGCCGAGAAGGACCTCGACCTGACGGCCACCCTCGACGGCGCAGCGGCTTACAAGGACGCCGAGTTCGTCGTCATCGCCGCCCCCACCAACTACGACCCGCAGAAGAACTTCTTCGACACGAGTCACGTGGAGGAGGTCATCGACCTGGTGCTGCATCAAGAGCACCATCCCCGTGGGCTACACCCGCAGCCTTTACGTGAAATACGCCGCCAAGGGCGTGAAACAGTTCAACCTCTTGTTCTCGCCCGAGTTCCTGCGCGAGAGCAAGGCCCTTTACGACAACCTCTATCCCAGCCGCATCATCGTGGGCTATCCTAAACAAATCGACGGCTTCGATGAAGAGAACGAAGCCATCCGTAAGGTGGTGAGCGTCGACTTGGAAGAGAGAGCCAAGGTCTTCGCCAGCTTGCTCCAACAAGGCGCCATCAAAGATGACGTCCCCGTACTCTTCATGGGAATGAAGGAAGCAGAGGCCGTGAAGCTCTTCGCCAACACCTATCTGGCCTTGCGTGTGAGCTACTTCAACGAGCTGGACACCTACGCTGAGGTGAAGGGTCTCGACACCCAAGCCATCATCGACGGCATCTGCCTTGACCCGCGTATCGGCAGCCATTACAACAACCCCAGTTTCGGCTATGGTGGCTACTGCCTGCCCAAGGACACCAAGCAGCTCCTCGCCAACTACGAGGACGTGCCCGAGGACCTCATCCGTGCCATCGTGGAGAGCAACCGCACGCGCAAGGATTTCATCGCCGACCAGGTGCTGAAGAAAGCGGGCTATTACGACTACTATGACCAAGGTCAGTATAATGCCGCCAATGAACATCGTTGCGTCATCGGTGTGTATAGGCTGACGATGAAGTCGAACAGCGACAACTTCCGCCAGAGCAGCATCCAGGGCGTGATGAAGAGGATCAAGGCCAAGGGCGCTGAGGTCATCATCTATGAGCCGACGCTGCCTGATGGGACGACGTTCTTTGGAAGTTTGGTCGTCAATGACATAGTCAAGTTCAAGGCACAATCCCAAGCCATCATCGCCAATCGCTATGACAGCATCCTTGACGACGTGAAGGACAAGGTTTATACCCGAGATATCTTTAAGAGAGACTGATACCTAGCCTCCTATGTCATGATCCCATGCCTTTGCCCGCATGCCTACGTAGGGATGACATACCTGTTAAGGCCTGCAATAACTCATAAAACAACATTATGAACTTCCTAGCAAATCATTGGCTCGACATCACCACCACCGCACTAGGACTGGCTTACATTCTTTTGGAGTACAAAGCCAGCGTCTGGATGTGGGCTGTAGGCTTCGTGATGCAGGTACTGGGCATTGTGCTGTATTACCAGAAGGGCCTCTACGCCGACTGCGGCATGGAGTTTTATTACTTGGCCATGACTGTCTACGGCTTCGTTGCCTGGATGCGTCACAAGCAGAAAGCAGACCTGCCTATCCGTCATATGCCCAAGAAGATGATTTTCATCTGGATGGGTGCTGGCTTGGCCATCTGGGTCGCCATCTATTACCTGTTGAGCCGTTTCACCAACAGCACCGTCCCCGTCCTCGACGCCTTCACCACGGCGCTGAGTATCGTAGGCATCTGGGCCTTGGCGCGTAAGTACCTGGAGCAATGGTTTGTATGGATCGTTGTGGACGTGGTCACCTGTGGGCTCTATTTCTACAAGGACATCCCCTTCAAGGCGTCGCTTTACGGCCTGTATGTCGTCATCGCGATATTCGGCTATTTCAAGTGGAAGCAGATGATGGAGGAAAAACTACGATGAACACTAGGATCTCGGCCATGGATGGTCGGGCGAAATGCCTGTAAGTAAGTAAATATTTAAAAATCAAAGAAACAATAAACAATAATACATGAAGAACATTATCATCACTGGCGGAGCAGGATTCATTGGAAGTCATGTTGTGCGACTTTTTGTGAACAAATATCCTGATTATCAAATCATTAATGTTGATAAGCTGACATACGCGGGTAACCTCGCCAACTTGAAAGACATTGAAGACAAACCTAACTATACTTTTGTCAAAGCCGATATCTGCGACTTTGAGACGATTATGGGAATCTTCAAGAAATACAACGTTGACGGTGTGATTCACCTCGCAGCCGAGAGCCATGTGGACCGCTCCATCAAAGACCCCTTCACCTTCGCCCAGACCAACGTGATGGGAACTTTGAGCATGCTTCAGGCGGCGAAATTGACATGGGAGCAGCTTCCTGAGAAATGGGAAGGCAAACGCTTCTACCACATCTCAACTGATGAGGTCTACGGCGCACTCGAGATGACCCATCCCGAAGGCATCGAGCCGCCCTTCACCACGAAGGCTTCATCAGGCGAGCACCACTTGGCCTACGGTGAGAAGTTCTTCACCGAGGACCTCAAGTATCAGCCCCACAGTCCCTACAGTGCTGCCAAGGCCTCTAGCGACCATTTCGTGCGCGCCTTCCACGACACTTTTGGTATGCCTACCATCGTGACCAACTGTTCTAACAACTACGGCCCCTATCAGTTCCCAGAGAAACTGATTCCGCTGTTTATCAACAACATTCGTCACCGCAAGCCGTTGCCCGTCTATGGTAAGGGTGAGAACGTGCGCGACTGGCTCTATGTGGTAGACCATGCCCGTGCCATCGACCTCATCTTCCACGAGGGCAAGGTGGCCGAGACCTATAATATTGGCGGCTTCAACGAGTGGAAGAATATAGATATCATCAAGGTCGTCATCAACACCGTGGATAGGCTGCTGGGTCGCAAAGAAGGCGAGGACATGAACCTCATCACCTACGTCACTGACCGCGCCGGCCACGACATGCGTTACGCAATCGACTCTTCTAAACTCCAACGCGAACTGGGCTGGGAACCGAGCCTGCAGTTTGAAGAAGGCATCGAGAAGACCGTCCGTTGGTATTTGGACAACCAGGAGTGGATGGATAATGTGACGAGCGGGGATTATCAGAAGTATTATGAAGATATGTATAAGGGAAGGTGATTTAGTTGAGAGTTTAGGGTTTAGAGTTGAGAGTGTAGGGGGTGGAAGAACACATATAAACTATTAGTATTATGAAAGGCATCGTCCTCGCCGGAGGTTCCGGCACGCGTCTTTATCCCATCACCAAAGGCGTCAGCAAGCAGCTCCTGCCCATCTACGACAAGCCGATGGTGTATTATCCCATCAGTGTGTTGATGCTGGCGGGGATTCGTGATATTCTCATCATCTCGACGCCATATGATTTGCCTGGTTTCAAGCGTCTGTTAGGTGATGGCTCTGATTATGGTGTACATTTCGAGTATGCCGAGCAGCCTTCGCCGGATGGTTTGGCGCAGGCATTCATCATAGGGGAGAAGTTCATTGGAAACGACAGTGCCTGTCTCGTCTTGGGCGACAACATCTTTTACGGCAACGGCTTCATCAAGATGCTTCGCGAGGCGGTGCGTACGGCCGATGAGGAACGGAAAGCCACTGTGTTTGGTTACTGGGTGGCCGACCCTGAGCGTTACGGTGTGGCTGAGTTCGACAAGCAAGGCAACTGCATCAGCATCGAAGAGAAGCCGGCCCATCCCAAGAGCAACTACGCCGTGGTGGGCCTTTATTTCTATCCCAACAAGGTGGTCAACGTGGCCAAGACCATCAAGCCAAGTGCAAGAGGCGAGCTTGAGATTACCACGGTGAACCAGGAGTTCCTGAAGGCAGGGGAGTTGAAGGTGCAGCCGCTGGGCCGTGGCTTTGCCTGGCTCGACACGGGCACCCACGACTCACTGAGTGAGGCCTCCACCTTCGTGGAAGTCATCGAGAAGCGCACGGGCCTGAAAGTGGGCTGTCTTGAAGGCATCGCCTACCGACAAGGCTGGATCACCGAAGAGCGCATGCGCCAGAACGCCCAGCTGATGCTCAAGAACCAATATGGGCAGTATCTGCTGAAAGTGATTGAGGAGTTGAAGGGGCGGTAACGGAAGAAGGGTTCAGAAGAATAACACCATCATGTGTTTTTTGTTTGTTTTTTTCCTAACTTTGCAAGGACTTATACAATTATCGGTGTGATTTGACCTTGAAGAATGCCGATAATAACGTGATATTCATCCCCTTGTCAACACTGGATTGTGACTGACGGGGCGGAGCCGTAGATAGAGGATAAATATATAAACATTAAAAAACGATACACTATGGAACTCAAAGGAAGTAAAACCGAAAAGAATCTCATGGAAGCCTTCGCTGGCGAATCCATGGCTAGAAACAAGTATACATATTACGCCTCCAAGGCCAAGAAGGACGGCTTTGAGCAGATTGCCAAGTTATTTGAAGAGACGGCAGCCAACGAAAAGGAGCATGCCAAGATCTGGTTCAAATACTTGCACGATGGCGAAGTGCCCAGCACTGAGGTCAACCTGAAGGATGCCGCTGATGGCGAAAACTTCGAGTGGACCGACATGTACGCCCGCATGGCTAAAGAAGCTCGCGAGGAAGGCTTTACGCAGATTGCCAAGAAGTTCGAGATGGTGGCTGCCATCGAGAAGGAGCATGAAGAGCGCTACCGCAAGCTCCTCAACAACATTAAGGAAGGCCTTGTCTTCTCCCGTGATGGCGACCGTATCTGGCAGTGCTCCAATTGCGGCCACATCGTCATCGGCAAGAAAGCCCCGCAGATCTGTCCCGTCTGCGACCATCCGCAGTCTTTCTTCGAACTGAAGGCGGAAAACTATTAATTCGACAAAATTATGACCAATCTAAATGAAGAACAGCATAAAGCCCAGATGGACGATATGAAATCGTTCGATGAGCAGATGCCATGCGTGGGAATCTTCTGGTACGATCCGGAAGACCACACCCTGTTTGGAGTGCGAAAAAAAGAGATCACGCCGAAGATTGTCGAAGAGGCTGCTGAGAAGGGTAAGCCTTTTATCAATTACCCACACCTTCATCGTCAAGTCTGGGCAAAGGAATATTTCCGTGCACAGGCCAAGCATTATGAAACAAAGTTCAAGGGAGACTATACCCAGATTCCTCGTGGCCGTGTGGCATGGACTATTGATAAGTTTATAGTTCTCGTTGGGAAATGGGCTGAACCGATTCAAGACGAACTCACGGAACTGTTAGAAAAGGAATTCTCTCTCCCATATTTTGAATTCGTTTATGACGAGCACTGGGACCTCGGCCATGGGTGGTCGGGAGATATGCCCACAAGCCGGTAAAGTGAGACAAGATCATGACCGCCAATGACTTGATAGAAAAGCTCTCCCAAGTGGATTCCTACAAACCTTCCGACTCCTCTAAAAGTTGAGAGTTGAGAGTGTAGAGTTTAGGGTTGTTATAAAGTTGAGAGTTTAAAGTATGATGACCGTTGCGAAAAGCGGAAGGGATTGTGTGACTGCAAAACTATAAACTCTAAACTCACCACTGACTCTAAACACTAAACACTAAACTCTTACATAAGCCGTAAGCACCTAAGCACCTAAGCAATTAAACGAATAAGCAAAAAAACTAAATTAGAAATAAACAATTAAACAATTACAACAATGATTAACGTTGGAATTATCGGATGCGGCTTCGTGGGTGGAGCCCTCAAAGACTGGTTGGAACACAACAACCCTGAGTGCAAGCTTTTTATCAGTGATCCTCCTAAGGGATATAATGATGACCTGAGCAATGTGGATATTGCATTCCTTCAGATTCATGTGCCAACAGAAGACGACGGCACGCAAGACCTGCGATTGATGACGGAATTGATCAAAAAGCTTCCTGATGTACCTGTCTTTGTCCGTACCACTATTCTTCCCGGCACCAGCGACCGCCTTTCGCGTGAGACCGGCCACCAAGTGTGCTACATGCCCGAGTTCCTCACCGAGCGCACGCATATCGAGGACTTCAAGAAACAGACGATGGTCTTCACGGGCGCACATGAATTGCTCACCAAGATTTTCGTGGGTAAGAAATTCACTGTGATGACCCCGCTTGAGGCCGAGCTCACCAAGTACATGCACAATGTGTTCGGAGCCTATAAGGTCACCTACTTCAACGCCTGCCGCGAATACTGCGAGCAGATGGGTGCCGACTGGCGCAAAGTGCATACCGGCATTCTCCTTTCGGGCTACATTAATGACACGCACACCTACGTGCCCGGCCCCGACGGCAAGCTGGGCTACGGCGGCAAGTGCTTCCCCAAGGATGTGAACGCCTTCGCCAAGATGACCGAGGGAACGCCTCTTGGAACCCTGCTTGAGCACCTGCATGAGCTGAACGTGCATTTCAGAGGCGTTGAGGAGCATATTTAAAATAAAGAACACGAGCCCCATCCGAAGGTGAAACCCGTGTTCAGTCACAAGCGGTTCAAAACAAGGTGATGTCTCCCTCCTCAGGAGGTGGGAAGATTACTTCGGTTGCAAGTCGGCAAACTCGGCCAAAGCGTTGAAGCAGGGGCAAGCCTTCATGGTGTTGAACACGTTGTGGCCAACGATGACGGCTTTCGGGTAGTCGGCGTGCAGCTGCTCAAGCAATGAGCGCATTGCCGTTTTC
>CAJOIS010000056.1:0-1572 GCA_905234645.1 uncultured Bacteroidales bacterium
GCCGCAGCCAACACCAGAAGGAGTGACATTTTCGCTTGCCACTTTGCAACCATAGTAATAGTTGCGCTCGAGGGTGCTGTAGCTGACACCTCCAGTGATGGCACCATTACTATACCCCCCCGTTGATCCAGGAACGGTTGCACCGATGGCAAAGTTATCAGTCAGCGTGGACTGGTTATTGCAGCCGCCAACGATGCCACCATAGTACCTAATATCGGTAGCTCCCGGATTGACAATGAGTGTGGCAGAACTGGTGCAGTGGCTTACGACAGACTGTGGGTTAGTGAAATCGCCCGCGATACCACCATGACCATAGGTGTTATTGACAACCGTATGGATAAAGACAGAGGAGGTGACGTGACAATTGTCCACCGTTCCGGCATTCAATTTTCCCACAATACCGCCAACACAGGAACGTCCAGTAATCACGGCATCGTTGAGCGTAAGGTTCTTTACACTGCCAATTCCATGAGGGGGCCAGTTTTCCATATAGCCAAAGAGACCTTGGAAATCATCCACGTCTTGCGATGTTCCGCCTTTATAGATGCGGATACCGCTGATGGTTTTGTTGTTGCCGTCGAAGTGGCCATAGAAATGGTTATAACTGCCGCCGATGGGAGTATAGTTGCTCTCGGTAGCGCCGAGGCCTTCATAGCTGTAGGTCAGGTCGTTCATCAACTTGAAGTATTTGTCGGCGTATCCGTGAGCGATGCCAGCGTTCACACGGGTGGCAAGAAGGTCGAGCTGGTCGGTGAAGTAAATCAGGTAGGGGTCATCTTCAGTACCGGCGTTTGCGGTTTCCCAGTCGGCGTGACACTCACCGACAGTGACAGCATGACAAATGTATTTTCTGTGACTGCTTCGCCATTGATAAAGTAAGCTTTCTGGTAGCCGGGAGTGGGAGTGCCGTTCAAGCCTCCTTCAAGGGTGATGTTTTGACCAGATTTCCAATAATCTGTTCCTTGGTAGGTAACCATAGGCTCGTTTGAACTTGATAAAATGACATCCTGGGCGTTGATGGTGATGGTGTAAACACCCACAGCTCCGTCGTTATCGGTGACATCGGCGCCATTGTATCCCACGTTGGTGGACGCATTGTTCACTACGCAGTTACGGTAGTAGTTGTTGGAAAGAGCGTGTTGGTACCGACCTGCTCCCACAATGGCACCCACTTGACTTCCACCGCCGATATAGGCCGACATGACAAAGTTGTTTGATACTACATCATCATTCAGACCTACAATGCCGCCGATATTGTAACAATGACTATTGGCATTCGTTTGGATATGAACCTCACTGATACAGTTTGTGATAGTGGCTGATTGGTAAAGATCGTTGTGACCTGCGATGCCACCCGCAGTATTGGAGTCGTCCTGTGTCAGGACGATGGTCACGTTGTTCCATACATGACATCCGCTAACCATGCTGGCCCAACTATGGCCAACCACGCCACCCAGATATCTGTGTCCGATAATTTCGGAGTTTTGGATAATGACATCTTTCACTTCAGCTTCCTTAGTACTCCCAAAAAGGCCCAAGTAGCAAGCGTCAGTGCCTGTACCCGTCTTTCTG
>CAJOIS010000056.1:1596-7921 GCA_905234645.1 uncultured Bacteroidales bacterium
TTCTCATAACCAAAACCGATAGGGGTATAGTTGCTTTCGTCTGAGCCTAAGCCATTGTAGCTGTATGTGAGATTGTCCATCAACTTGAAATAGTTACCGCTGTAGGTACTGGTTCCGTTGTTTACACGGGTAGCCAACAGGTCAAGTTGGTCGGTGAAGTAAATCTTGTAAGGATCTGCTTCGGTGCCTGCGTTAGCGATAGCCCAGTCGGCATGGATTTCGCCGATGGTGATTTCAATATCCTCGGCGGGCATATCAAAAGTATGGCTGATCGTGGTGCTGTTTTCTTGGAGGGCCACATCATTGATATAATAGGCCTTCTGCCAGCCATCGGTCGGGGTGTCGTCCAAGCCGCCGTTCAATGTGATTGTCATGCCATACTTCCAGAAGTTGGTTCCGCCATATACTAAAGTGGGGTCGGTAGTGATGGTAACATCATTGGGCTTTGTGATGGTGTGAATGCTCATTGCGCCGTCGTTGGAGGTGACATCAGCACCGTTCACACCCATATTGGTGACGTTGGCGGCGTCGTTCACTGTGCAGGCATGGTAGTAATTGTTGGTAAAGGTACCGCCGTCGTTCAAGCCAGCGATGGCACCGTAATGATCAGCAGCAGTGATATTGGCATTGAAAACCTTGTTACCCGACAGGGTGCCAGAGTTGGCACCGGCAATGCCGCCAACATTTTCACTGCCATAGGTGTAACTCCCCCTGCTGATTGTCGCTTCGCTGACGCAATTCGTGATGGTACCATGATTTTCTCCTACAACACCTCCGTGATTTTGGAGCGTATGGCCCAATGCGTGTACAGCAACCGTTCCGGTGACGTGGCAGTTGGTGATCGTTGCACCTTCTTGGGCATAACCAACGATTGCGCCTACTTGCTTTTCGCCAGCAATGCGGGCATTGCTAATGGTGAGGTTCTCGATATAGGCATTCGGACCAAGATTACTAAAGAAACCGTTTTGGTCATGGTAATTATCGGTTGCAAAGATGCGGAGGCCGCTGATGGTCTTTCCGTCGCCGTCGAAATGGCCATTGAATCCTGAGATGGCAGTGAAGTTGTTCTCGGTACTAGTGGCATCATTCCATGTGGTGCTGGGCGTGTAGGTGATGTTGGCTCCAAGTTTGAAATACTTGCCGCTGTATGTGTTATCGCTGCCATTGGTACGCAGGGAGAGGAGGTTAAGGTCATCTACCGAAGCGATGATATAGGGGTTGTCGGCGCTATCGCCGCTTCCTTCCCATTCTGTTGGGATATAAGGGCTGAGGGTGTGGCCGGCAATGGCATTTCTCTTGTTCTCGTTGAGCCAACCATAAACAATGACACCATTGTCGGTGATCAAATACTGGCCGTCTTTTACTTTTACCTGAGCCGCTGTATAGCCAAGCAAATAATTGGTGGCAGTGATTCGGTCGCTGCTGTTGGTGTAGCCAAGGATGGTCTTGCCTATCATACCGTTTTTGATACCACCGTTGCCAGTGGCACTGACAATACCGCCATTGATGGTGATGTTGTAACCTTCGATGGCATTTCCGTCAGCCACAGCCGTGACATTGCCTCCGTTGATAATGATGTCGCTGGCGGGAGCATGGATGCCATGGGCGCCTCCCGTGGCACGGATGACACCGCCGTGGATGGTGAGGTTTTCTGTTTGGATGGCCTTGTCACCACTGGCAGTAGCCACAAGCTGGCCTGTACCGTTGGTCTGGACATAAATAGTCAGCGTGTATTTGGTATCAGAATCATCAAGGCTTTGTATAGCATTGCCACCAGTATTGTTGACGGTGAGCTTTGCACCATCGCACAGAATCAAGTTGATGCCGCCATAGTAGCCAAGCTGTCCGTTCATCACGACATTGCTGCCTTGTACGACATACCAATTGGTAAAGCCCGATGTGCCGATGGTTGCACCATTCGGGTTGACACCAGCAATCTCGTCAAGCGAGGTGGCGTTGACGGGTTGTGTCACTCCGTTCTCGTCAACATAGTTGACACTTACAATGCTTTGTGCCCAAGCCATTTGCCCGAAGGCCATGATGGCAAGGAGGGAGAGTAAGAGTTTAGTTTTCTTCATTGTTTTGAAATTTATTTATTCTGATATTATTTCCAAAATCCTAAATTATGCAAATATAAAACATCTCCCTGTACCTTTATGGGTACAGACTGATGGTCGGTTACCATAAGACAAATAGACGGGTGGAAAGACAAGATATCGGATGCTGCCGGACAAGATGTCGGACAAGATCAGGCCTTCGACTCGCGATATGCGGTGGGGGTCATACCGTATTTGGCCTTGAAATTCCTGGTAAATGTGTCAGCATTGGTAAAGCCGCTGGCTTGGCAAACCTGCTCGACGGTGAGTTCTGGCTTATCGTTGATCAGACGCACAGCATAGTCGAGACGCAGCTCGCGGATAAGCGTAGTAAGTCGCTCATGGTCACTGCCTTGGGCAAAAGCGGCGCCGATGCGCTCTTTCGAGAGGCCCGTGCGGTTGATGAGCAACTGCCGCTCGAAGTTGGGGTTGAGAAACATCTGCTCGTTCTCGATAAGGTCACGGAGATAGTTGTAAAGCTCGGCATCAGGAAGAGTGGAAAGTGGAGCGTTGGAAGTGGAAAGCTGTTTGCCTTCCGTTTTCCGTTTTTCACTTTCCGTTTTCCACTTCTCCTTGTACTCCGCCGCTTTAGTGATTTGTTGGGCGAGGATGCGGTTGCGTTGTTTGGTCTTGTGCCATTGGGCAACGGCATAGAGGGCGAACAGCAACACCAGCAATCCAACGATGCCGATGGTTGCAAGGGACAAGTTGGCGCGACGTGTGGCTTCGCGGTGACGCTCTATCTCGCGCTGCTGTTCTTGGGTGTGGAATCGGGCAGCGTACAGATGAGCCTTGCTCTGTAACAAACGATCGTTGAGTTCGTTATTGAGCTCGTCATGCCGTCTCCAATAGGTGCAGGCATCGGCATACCGGCCTTGTGCCTCGGCAGCCTCGGCCCGACCACGTAGAATCTCTGCATAATTGGCATTCAGGGTAT
This sequence comes from uncultured Bacteroidales bacterium, assembly GCA_905234645.1. Classification (GTDB taxonomy): domain Bacteria; phylum Bacteroidota; class Bacteroidia; order Bacteroidales; family F082; genus Limimorpha. The sequence goes on from CAJOIS010000056.1 coordinate 4,630, forward strand.
CATCACCCATCTGCTGTTCCACCTCGTCGAAGATGGCTAGCATCTGTTCGTATTGGCCGAGCATCCCCAACGCCGGAGCTATTACAAAACGACCTGTAACGCTTTGAATTGCAGACGTTTGTTCATAAAACACAATGTATTCGTTGGCTTTTTCATTTTCGCCCAATGAAGCGTAAGCCAGCGTCAGATAGGCGTAGGCTTTGCCACGGTAAAAGTCGATATAGCCAAGGCGGTCTTCCTCGGAAGGTTCACGGAAAGAACCATCGTGATAGTCAGAAGGATGCTGTTCATAGTTGTCGAGAAGGTCCAGCATGCGTTGGGCGGCCAAAATCATCTCGTCATATAGTCCTATCTCATTGCAAATCTCCGCTTTACGTTTCAAAGCAATGATGGAAGCATCAAGTTTGTTGAATCCATCAACCTCCACCCCAAGTTGCCGAATGGCGGTGTCGATTCTAGCCAACCCCTCTTCCTGTTGACCGATACGAATGAGAAGGGTGCCGATTTCGGCATCATTGCGCAGTGCCTCAGTCTCCTCGCCAAAGCTGCGATAGAGGTTGCTTAGCTGGGTGGCCCACCTCAAGGCTTGTTCGTTGTCCCTTTTTATCCTACATGCATACAGCAACACTCCGAGCACATCTTCTTGCAGGGCAGGATTGGCTTTCACTGAATCATGATGCATCAGACGTTCGCCTATCAAGATGGCGGAATCAAGTTTCCTGTCATCATAGGTTCTGGCGTAAACCACGGTCCGAAGAATATCAGCGCGCAGTGCTGTCATGTTACCCACAATCTTGGCCGAATCGATGATTTGAATAGCCCGTTCAGGCTGAGTGGCATAAGCATCCATCGCCGCTTTCTCTGTATAGAGCGAGTCAGGCATCTGAGGAACGGCCAGAAGGACCAACAATATATATACTATAAGGTGCTGCATATCGTTATTATGACTCGCAAAATTAAAAATAATTTGTTTATATCCGATATTTTGTCTTTTTCATCCGACTTTTTGTCTGTACCCTTTAGGGTACAGGAGAATTATTTAATTTTGCAAATTTTAAGAATTCTATGAAAAACAAAGTGAAAAAAGCCATCACATTCATCGCTGCCATCGTATTGGCAGTATGCCTCACCGCGAAGGTGGAGGCCAAACCTGTGGACAAGGCCGCCGCGACCAGTCTGGCAACACGGTTACTGAACAAGGCTGTGGTCGATGCCACACCATCTCAGTTTACAGGATGCCTTCTCTTCACTGATGCAGACGGCAAGGGGTTTGCCCTCATTGCCGCCGACGACTGCGTACGGCCTGTGCTGGCCTATTCACCCGACGGCTCGTGGTACCGTTTCAGCGAGTCGAGCAGCGGCTGGGACATCTACCACCCCATCGACGGGTACTACACCTGGCTCATCCGCGCCGTACTGACCAATACTACCGGCATTGAGGAGAGCGCCTACGAGAATACCGATTTCGCCTTCATCAGCGACGGGGAGCTCTTCGTTTTAGGTGAGGGGTATCTTCAAGTCTTCGATTTACTCGGTCGCCAACTCTTCGCCAAACAGGTTTCCACTCCTCACTCCTCACTCCTAACTTCCCCACTGGGGTATATGTGTTGCGGCTGATCAACGGAGAAAAGGTGAAGACACAGAAGATTGTGGTGAAATAACATATCAAACAGCTTATGAAAAAACACTTGTTTATAACAGCATTTTGCCTTCTCTCCATCATCTCGATGGCGCAAACCAAGACCACTTATCCGTTTGTGGAGCGTGACTCGACGCTATATCTGGATGTGCACCAACCTGCGGTGAAACGGGCCGACAAAGCCGCGGTACTCTCGGTGTTCGGAGGCGGATTCATCGTCGGGAAGCGCGACGACAGCTACCAGACGGCACTAGCCGATTCGCTTGTCAAAAGGGGATTCACTGTGATCAACATCGATTACCGGTTGGGACTCAAGGACAGCGTTATGGTGGCCGACAACAGCAGGCTGTTGGATCTGGACGACTTGTTCCAGTACTGCATCAACATCGCTACCGAAGATTGCGCCGAAGCCGTCAACTGGGTGGTGGCCCATTTCAAGGAACTCGACATCGACCCCTCGAAAATCGTGTTGACGGGCAGCTCGGCGGGTGCCATCACCGTACTCCAGCTCGATTACTGCCGCGCCAACTACCTGGACCAAGCCTCGGCGCTGCCCAAAGGCTGGAAACCTGCAGCGGTCATCCCCTACGCCGGAGGCATCATGTGCCGGAAAAGCGACTTGTACTACAAAACCGCCCCCGCTCCCACCCTGCTGATGCACGGCACCAAGGACAAGATTGTGAACTACAAGGGATTCGGCGTGCCCTTCAGTCCCAAGCTCTACGGCTCAAAGACCATCGATAAAGCCCTGAAGGAGCAAGACCTCCCCCATTGGTTCATCCGTTTCGAAGGTATCGGACACGAGGTCGCCTCATGGTTTCCCGGCTCGGTCGACCTCTTCTGCGCCTTTGTCGAGCAATGCCTTTCGGGTCGCGTCAGCAACCTCGACGCCATCATGACCGACGAAGCCTTGAAGCCCACCGAGTGGACTAATATGGACCTATTCGACCTCTACAAAAAATAATTGCAGGCAACTGCTTGTTTATTAAAGTTTTTTGTCTATCTTTGCACTCGCTTTTCGAAGCAAGTAATAAAAAACTTAAATCATTAAAAATCAGTAATTTAATTATGAATCAGTACGAAACCGTTTTCATTTTAACTCCCGTTTTGTCTGAAGATCAGATGAAGGAAGCGGTAAAGAAGTATGAAGATTATCTGACCAAAGCCGGTTCAGAGATCGTTCATGAAGAGCACTGGGGCATGCGCAAGCTGGCATACCCAATCCAGAAGAAGTCCACCGGCTTCTATCACCTGATAGAGTTCAAAGCCGAGGGTGATGTTATTGCCAATGTTGAAACCGAGCTGAAGCGTGACGAGCGCGTCCTCCGTTTCTTGACCGTGAAACTCGACAAGCACGCTGTTGCCTACAACGAGAAGAAGCGCAAGAAAGCTCAGGAACAAGCCGAGGCCCAAGCCTAATTGTTTAACCTTTAAAAACTTAAAGAAATGGCACAACAACCCAATAACGACATCAAATATTTGACTCCTATCGCAGTCGATACCAAGAGAAAGAAATACTGCCGCTTCAAGAAGAACCGCATCAAGTACATCGACTACAAAGATGCCGACTTCCTGCTGAAGTTCGTGAACGAGCAAGGCAAGATTTTGCCCCGCCGCATCACCGGTACCTCAACCAAGTATCAAAAGAAAGTT
>CAJOIS010000057.1:0-1715 GCA_905234645.1 uncultured Bacteroidales bacterium
GCTACCTTTGGAACGCCTACTACGAGGAAAACCGTATGGAGCGGTACAACTTCGACGGACATTTCGTGCAGCCCTTCGACGGCTTCGGCGACGCTTTGCCCAACCGACAAATCACCACCCTGCCCAACGGCGACAAGGACTTCCTGCTGTGGTCGACGCCCTCGACCTTGGAAGTGAACGAAGACCGAGAATGGTACTACTATTTCGACAGCATCCGCCTGCAACGCCTCGTCGATAACCACAATGTGTTTATCACCCACGTCTATCCCGGTTGGAGCGATCCTCATCGCGCCTTCTGGCAGTTCAACGAGAACGGCACCGCAGTGGCCATGCCCGGCTTCAATTTTGCCCTCAGCCAACTCGCGCACTTCCGCGACGAGAAGAAAATCCTGCCCACCACCATCGAGCAGTACCTCAGCTATTACGAAAAGCTCCAAAACATTGAGTATTTGATTCTCGACAACAAAACCATACAACTGACCAACAATGGCGAAGCCGTCAAAGGCCTGACCCTGCTTTGCACCAAGCCTATCGTCGTGGAAGGCAAAAGCATCGAATCCCGCGAGGTGGACGAGGGTTATCTGGTGTGGTTCAACCTGAAGAAAAACGAAACCGTAACCATAAGATACAAAGAATGAAAAGACTATCCATATTCGTCAGCGGCAACGGCACCAACCTGCAACGCATTGCCGAGTATTTCGCCAGCAACCCCGACGTTGAAATCGCCAACGTGGTATGCAACAACCCCAAGGCCTACTCCATTGAGCGAGCGAAGAACTTGGGCATCCCGCTAAGGATGATTACCAAGGAGGAATTCAAGAGCGATGCCTTCGTCAAAGAGATGCAAAGCCTTGACATTGACCTGATTGTGCTGGCGGGTTTCCTTTGGAAGCTACCTGAGAACTTGATCAAGGCCTTCCCGAAGCGCATCGTCAACATCCACCCTGCCCTGCTGCCGAAATACGGCGGCAAAGGCTTCTATGGCGAGCATGTGCATGAGGCCGTAGTGGCAGCCAAGGAAGCCCAGTCGGGCATCACCGTCCACTACGTCAACGAGTTATACGACAGCGGCGAAATCATCCTTCAAGCCCGCGTCAGTTTGGATGAAAAAGAAACGCCTGACTCCCTGGCGGCAAAGATCCACCAACTGGAGCAGGCGTATTTCCCTATTGCTATTGAGCAGATTTTATCCTCACAAAACTGACAAAACCTACAAAACATCGGTTTATCAGAGCGACTTGCTCAACCGGGCAGTCGCAGGAAAGCCGCCGGTTGGCAGCTTTCCACATACTGCAATATAGGTTTTGCTTGTTTTGAAAGTTTTGTGACAGAAGCATCATTCCGTCGGCAAAGCCTTAAAGCCGTTGCCCATGATCTCGGAGCTTTCAATCACGTTGACGAAAGCGTTGGGGTCGAGGAATCGAAGGTTGGCTTTCAGTTTCACCAAATCGCTACGGTTCAAAGTCACATAAATCATCTTGCGCTCGGCGCCTTGGTAGAGGCCGCTACCCGCAAATACGGTGCCGCTGCGATCAAGGTCCTTGATGATGAAGTCGCGCACCTCGTCGATCTTGTCCGTGACGATGAAGGCCGTCTTGTAGCTCTTCACGCCTTCCACCACGAGGTCGATGATCTTGCTCTCGATGAAGATGAGGATGATGGAATAGATGGGCAGACGGATGTCCTCGAAGGCCACAAGGGTGGTTAGCGAGATG
>CAJOIS010000057.1:1778-7885 GCA_905234645.1 uncultured Bacteroidales bacterium
AACGCCGATGGCCAAGCCATAGATAAGGCCCGAAACGACGGTGTTCAGGAAGAAGTCAGGCATAAAGTAGCGCTGAACTTCACCGTCCATGAAGAACAACGAGGACTGCAACTCCGTGTCGAAGAAGGCACCGTCGTGGATGACAGGCGCATAACCCCACCACGTCTCAAGGATATAGGTAAACACAGGGATCAGGATGACCGAAATGACCGTCTTGATGCCGAACTTGGGACCGAGTATGATGGTACCGATGATAAGCAGGGGGATGTCCATGCAGATGCCGGCCAGGGAGATCTTCCATCCCCACAAGGCGTTGAACACGTTGGCGAGACCATACACGCCGCCAGGAGCCAGGTGGTAAGGGTTCACGAACATCACATCGCCGACAGCGAAAAGCGCCGAGCCAAACACCAGATAGGCATAGGCCAGAATTTGTTGTTTCAGTTTCTCATTTTTCATATCCTAAACACTTAAAAACCAATTGATTAAACTAAAAATACATCCTTTTTGAAGCCGCAAAGGTACAAAATTTCCAAATTCTTACTACCTTTGCCGCCTGAAACATCGTTGAAAGGGGACCCGTAGTTTAATGGATAAAATAAAGGATTCCGGTTCCTTCGCTCTGGGTTCGATTCCCAGCGGGTTCACATAAAAATGTAGGGCTGCCATAATATGACAGCCCTACAATCATTTTTCATTGTTTGTCCGTGATAATCACATCGATGGCCCCAACACCAAATTTGGCGATGCTGGCCATGCGGTTCTCGGTGTTCTTGTAGTCCTTCAAGGCCTCAATGATGGCATTTTTCAGCACGCCGTTGCCCACACCATGGATGAAGGTTACCTTGGTGTATTCCGAAGCGATGGCGCTCTCAAGCATCTTCTTGAAGTAGTCCGTCTGTATCTTGAACATATCGTGGCTCGAAAGGCCCAAGATGTTGTCGACCAGTTCCCCGATGTGCAAGTCCACGACAGCCTCGCCTGGCGCCACCCTGTGCTTGTCGATGGGGGCTTCTTTCTTCACCAAGTCTTTGGCAGGGGCATGCGAGCCGACGCCTTCCTTCAGAATCTTCGTGAAATCGCTGCCACCATGCTTCAAGGCAATCAGCTCGGAGAGGCAGATCATCACCGACTTTTCGCCGAGCACACCCGACGACAGGTAGCTTCCCTCTTTCATGAAGCGGCCCACACGTAGTGAGAAGGGCGCATTCAACGGCAGCAAAACGCAATCGGAGGTCTCGGCGGTCAGGATGGCCTGCACCACACCGTTGAGCCAGTATTCGAGGTCGTCGCGCGAGATGGTCTCGATGACAATCTTCTCGTATTTGTCGACCTGACCGAAGTCCACATTGACGAATTTGTCCTCTTCCTTGATGGTGAAAGTGTAAAGCATCTCGTAAGGCGTGTGGTTGACCAGCACCACGTCGAGCGCGCCAGTCAAGAGCCATTGCTGTTCGTGCGGCACGAAGGCCATGTAAACGCCTTCCTTCTCTGCCTCTTTCGCGAAGCGGCGCAGACCGCCTTTTCGGGCATCTTCGGCTTGCTGTTGCCTCAACAATTCCTGCCCTTGTACTTCTTTCTGAACCTTGTCGACGGTCTCCTGCTGTTTTGAAGGCACCGGCATGGAACGGTAGTCAAGCACCAGATCCGTGATCAGGGTGGGGATTTCGAAGCCGTCGTCCACCTCGACCATCACCATGCGTGAGTCTATGATTTTGGTAACCTTGCCACCGCCGACAGTGCTGAGGAAATTTACTTTGTCACCTATTTTGAACTCTGTCATCGTTTTTCGTATTGGGACGGCAAAAATACACAAATTCGGCGTTTTTTTCATAAACAATGACGGAGTATTTAAAGAAATCGTAATTTTGCAGTTTCTTTCAAAAAGCGAAAATATCATCAAATAAAGCAAACAATGGAAAAGATTAAAGTAGGTATCAATGGTTTCGGCCGCATCGGCCGTAACGTGTTCCGCATCATCTGCGAACGTCCGAATCTTGAAATCGTGGGCGTCAACGACCTGACGAGCACCAAGGTGCTGGCCCACCTGTTGAAATACGACTCCACGCAGGGCAAGTTCCCCGGCACCGTGGAATATGACGAGACTGCGCTGATCGTCAACGGCGTGCGCGTCCCTGTCACCGCTGAGCGTTCACCGCTGAACATCAAGTGGGGCAAGACCCCCGACGTCGTCGTTGAGTCCACAGGCGTGTTCCGCTCGAAGGAAAGCAGCAAGGGCGGCTATGGCGACCACCTGAAGAACGGTGCCAAGAAGGTCATCCTTTCGGCTCCCTCGAAGGACGCCATCGACGCCACCGTCGTGGTCGGCGTGAACAACAACGACCTGACCGACGAAGTGGAGTGCGTCAGCAACGCCTCCTGCACCACCAACTGCTTGGCTCCTGTCGCCAAGGTGTTGAACGACCGCTTCGGCATCGAGCAGGGTTACATCACCACCATCCACAGCTACACCAACGACCAAGTCATCCTCGACGGCCCGCACAGCGACCTGCGCCGCGCACGTTCAGCCGCCATGTCGCAGATCCCCACCACCACCGGCGCCGCCAAGGCCGTGGGTATCGTCATCCCCGAACTGAACGGTAAGCTTGACGGCATCGCCGTCCGCGTTCCTACGCCGACCGGTTCCTTGGTTGACCTCGTCTGCACCTTGAAGACCGAAGCCACGAAGGAAGAGATCAACGCCGCCATGAAGGAAGCCGCTGAAGGCCCGATGAAGGGTGTGCTCGAATACACCGAGGACCCGATTGTGAGCTGTGACGTCATCCACAACTCCCACAGCAGCATCTTCGATGCCCAAAGCACCATGGTGATGGGTAAGATGGTGAAGATTATGTCGTGGTACGACAACGAATGGGGTTATTCCAACCGCATGGTCGACCTGATTGAAATGATGAAATATTGATTTTTAGAAATTGTAGGGCTGTCACACTGTGGCAGCCGCAATGAAAACGATAGGGCTGCCATAATATGGCAGCCCTACATTTTTTATCGGATCAGGGTGATGGAACCTTGTAGGTGCAGTTTCTCCTCCCCTGTCGGGGCGAGGTAGGTGATTTCGGTGATATAGAAATAGGTACCCGGCGAGCAGTCCAGCTTGGTCAGCTTGTTCTTGCCGTCCCACTGGATGAACGGGTCTTCGGTGTCGCAAAGGATGTTGCCCCAACGATTGAAGATGACCGTCCTGGCACCAACAATCAAATCGGCACCTGTCACCTTCGGTTCAAAGACATCGTTGTATCCGTCATCATTCGGCGTAAACACATTGGGCAACACATAAGAGAACTCCTCCTCAGGATCCTCATGCCCGATACGCACTGTCTTGATAGCGGAATAGTTGACCAAAGGCCGCATAATGCCTTCAAGGGTATAATGGCCGAAGGTACGGACATAATAACGGTAGGTCGCGTCGCTTTCCACGTCGGTGTCGGTGAAAGTGTAATTGGTCACCGAGGCAATCTTAACAAAATGATTGTCAACCTCTTTGAAGATTTGTGCACTATCAACAAACCATTGCACGGCTTCCGTCCAAGAAAGGAGAGCCTCTTCGTTTGTACCGCTGATTGACAGCATCACCGCCGAAGCCAAGGCGCTCTCGCCCATCAGCTGTTGACGGGCATCACGCATCTGAACCTTATACAATAAACTTGTCGCTTCAGCCAAGTCAAGAGCAATGTCGAGGAAGGACGTGTCAACACCTTCGTAGACGATGGAAGTCTGTCCGTCAAGGACACGCGTCAGGCTGTAGCTAAACGGTGCGACATATTGCTCATCGATCTCTTTCGGATTGGCCCAGCAGGCGACGACATGGCCTGAAACGAGGTCGATGCTGTCGTTACTGACATGGGTCATCAACGGGCTGTCGTTCTTCAGCTCCACGCAAGCCGCGTCGCTGACAATGCCCAAGGCGCCGTCGGGGAACTGGGCGAGGATGCGGTATTCGTAGGCCATGCCTTGCGGCAGGTTGGGGTCGGTAAAGGTCGTCGTAGTGACATCATTCAAGGTGGCAATAAGTTGATAGCCGTCACGGATGCCTGTCTCGCAGAAATCGGGTTCGTAGCCGTCGCAGCCCGCCTTACGATAGATGAGCAAGGCAACGGCGTTGGGGCAAGGATAACGTTGCCACGACAAAGTCACATCATGGCCTTGCATCTCGCCGACAAAGTTCTGCACCTTGGGCGCCATCACATAGATGCTTATGGTCTTGATATTGGTCAGGCTGACCGGTGAGCCATCATCTTTCGCATGCACCACCACCTGATAGGGCGTGTTGCGGATATGGGCATTTACCGTGTTCCAAAGGAACTCCATCCGAGGCTGCAATCCGAAATCCGACTCTGGTGTCAGCGTGGCTGGGCTGACCGCCACCTCAAAAGGTGCTCCCGATGCCGTCAAGGTGACATTGTCGCCATTGAGGTCGGACGCCGAGATGATGAAATCGAGTTGTTCGCCTGCCACAAGACAATACTGCTCGTCGCATTGGATTTGAGGCAAGTCGTTGTCGCAGTGGGAAATCAGGATTTGCATGTCGCGAACAACGGAGCCTATCTTCACGCCATAGCGCCACTCCTCAATCATGATGGCAACGTTATATTCGCCCTGGATGACGGGATTCTCCCAACGCAAGTCGCCCGTGACAGGGTCGATCTCAATGGATTGCGAAGCCTGAGGCAGCGAATAGCCCTCGATGTCAAGGCCATCTTGTCCCTTACAGGTGACCAAGCGGTAACTCAAACTATCACCATCAGGGTCGTAGGCCGAGGGATTGTGCAAGTAGAGTTTGCCCACGCATCCCCTGTCCAAAGGCGGGTTCAGCAGCTGCACGGAATTGTTGTAGCCCAGAAACGGGTTGATAACCAGCTCCGTCTCGATGTGCATAGGCACCATCACCGAGTTGGGCACGTTGATGACGCCATAGTTGCGGTTGGCGTCTTCCATGCTGATGGTGTAGGTACCCGTACTGGCATAATTATGGATGGCCTTGTAGGTGTTCAAGACGCATTCGTCGCCCAAGTCCTGCCATGCGGTTCGGGGGACATACTCTTCGGAGCCGTCGCCCCAGTTGATGAGCAGGGAATCACGTTGCATCCATGCCGCATTCGGGACATTATAGGTGGTCAGCGTAAACTCGTAGGCATTGCCGCCGCGCCAAGAGTAGGTGATCTCTGCCGCACGCTGGTGTGTCGCCTTGGCTGAGAAGGCGAAGCAGAAGAGGAACGCACATGTCATTCCGAGGATTTTGAAGGCATAGATACGCTCTCTCCTCCGTCGTTCGGTATGACATGCCTTCAAAATCTGAAGCGAATCTATGTGCGTTCTGCTATTCATAATTTAATTGAAACTGCAAATGTAGTGAATTTTTATTATTGTGGCCCTTCGGTAGGCTTAGGGGCCACAAAAAAAAAGCATCCGCAGAAACGGATGCTTTTCTTTCATTGATAAGCCAAAGCTTACTTGTTCTTCAGCAGGTCACGGATTTCAGTGAGGAGTTCCTCTTGCGTCGGTCCGGCAGGAGCGGCAGGGGCTTCAGGCTCCGGCTCAGGTTGTCTCTTCATCTTGTTGATACCCTTGATGACCAAGAAGATGGAGAAGGCGATGATGATAAAGTCGAAGATAACCTGCAGGAAGTTACCCCATGTCAGGCACAACTCAGGCTTGACCACGGTCTCGCCCTCCATGACGGCCTCGCGAATGACCCACTTCCACTCCGTGAAGTTGAGGCCACCTGTAACAGCACCGATGAGCGGCATGATGATGTCGGACACCAAGGAGGTAACTATTTTGCCAAAGGCACCGCCGATGACGACACCAATAGCCATGTCCATCACATTGCCTTTAACGGCAAACTCTTTAAATTCTTTGAATAATCCCATAGTTCAATGTGTTTATTGGTTAAACATTGACGCAAAGGTAGGAATAAATCAAATCGATGCAAGAAAAAAGTTGAAAAAACTATTTGAATGCACACCCTACCAACAGGCCTCAGATGACATGTCATCCTATGTTTGCAGCGTCAATTGAGAGTACTGCAAAAACAAGAGAATAAAATAGTACTTTTATGGCGGAAATTGTAAATAACGGATGTAAAC
>CAJOIS010000058.1 GCA_905234645.1 uncultured Bacteroidales bacterium
CATCTTTGCCCACGAACTCATCGGAAAGGCGCATTACATCAATGACACTTTGGACGGCAACTTCCCCAACCATGAGCCCAACCCCTTGGAGGCCAATGCACAGGAGCAAATCAAAGCCTTGGTGCTGAAAGAGAAATGCGACATCGGCCTGCTCTTCGATGGCGACGCTGACCGCATCACCTTCATCGACGAGAAGGGACGCTTCATCAGCCCCGACCTCATCATCGCCTTCTTGGGTGACTACTTCATAGGCGAACAGCACCAGAAAGGCATTGTCTTGCAGGACATCCGCAGCTCGCGTGCCATCCAGGAATACCTCGACCACTACCAAGCCAAGGTGGAGACCTGGCGTGTGGGTCGTGCCTATGCCGCCTTGAAGCTCCGTGAGCTGGACGGCTGCTATGGTGGTGAGCTGGCAGGACACTATTATTTCCGCGACTTCTACTACTCCGATTCCGCCCTATTGGCGGCATCAATCGTGCTGAGGCTCTTGGCCGAGCGCAAGAAAGCAGGCAAGACGATGAGTCAGATCATTGATGAGATCACCCCCTATTCCAACTCGGGCGAAATCAACTTCAAGATTGAGCGCAAGCAGGAGGCCATGGATGCCGTCCGCGACCATTTCGTAAGCCTTGCCAAGCCCGAGCGTTTCCTCGACTTCGACGGCTACCGTCTCGACTATCCCGACTGGTGGCTTAACATCAGGCCTTCCAACACCGAGCCTTACCTTCGTTTCCTATGTGAGGCCAAGAGCGAGGCCAAACTGAAAGAAATCATCGAAATCGTTAAAGGCATTGTCGCCAAGTGCAGTTAAATTGTTATTTTTGCAAAAAATTGAAGTGATGAAGAAACTGATGTTTTTCATAGCGACAGTGTTGCTGGTGGCGATGACGGCCTGTGAAAACCCTGCAAAATCACGTGTTTACACCGAAGAAGGCTCTAAGTTGCTGCTGCGTTACAGCAATTTTGAAGAGGCCGAGACGACCCTTACTAAAGCCATCAGGTACGACAAGGGAAACTATGAGGCCTATTATTATCGGGGCTGTGCCAGAATCAACATGCAGGAATACGAGGGAGCCGTTGCCGACTTTGAACAAGCCGTGGCATTGAAACACGATTACGCCGATGCCTATTTCAACCTTGGGAGGACTTATTATTTGATGCACGACGAGGACAAGGCATGCGAAAACTATAAGTTGGCCGCTCAGTACGGCAGACCCAACTTGGAAGATTATCTCAAAAGATGCGACTGATTATCAGCGGATTTCCTGCTCTCCAAAGGTTTCTTCAGCGATGACGTCACCGTCTTCGTTGTAGGTCTTCCATGTCCCCACTTTTTCGCCTTTTACGTATTGTCCCTCCTCTTTTAGCGCAGTGCTGGGATAGTAGCTCTTGCAGGGGCCGTCAAGCAAACCTTTGTGGTATTGGCATTCCATCAACAGAACGCCGGTGTCGGAGAATTTGTGGCATGGCCCTTCGGGCAGCCCGTTGACATATTGAGTCTCTTCGGCCAACACACCGTTGTTGGGGTTGTAGAGCCTCGACCAGCCGTGTACCTTGCCGTTTTCGTTGTCTTCCACCAGGCGAAGCTGTCCCGATGCGGCATCATAATACTTCCACACGCCTTCTTTCTTTTGGTTCACGTAATAGCCAGTGGCGATTATGCGGCCATTGGCAGCGTAGGTCTTGTTCAACGCCTTCTCTCCCGACTTGTCGAACTCGTTGGTGGCCTTCAGGTTGCCTTGCTCGTCGTAATACTTGAACACGCCTTTGCACTTGTCGTTTTTGAACTGACCTTCATAGCGCAGCTGACCGTTGGAATAATAGTCGCGCCAAGGCCCTTGGCGGCGACCTTTGCCATCGGTGCGGTTGAAGTCCTGGGCGAAAGCGGTGGCGAAGGCAAGTAACAGACTTGCAAAGAGTAAGGCATATCTTTTCATGATTTCTTCGGTTTTGACGCTGCAAATTTAAGGAAATAACTTATTTTTGCGCCAATTATTGTATGGCCGAATACTCATCCATATTGTTGGAAAACGCTGTCGAGGCGTTGTCGAAATTGCCGGGTGTTGGCAAGAAGACAGCGCTACGCTTGGCATTGCATCTCCTCAACGAAGACGACATGGCTACCGAGCAACTTGCCGATTCGCTGCTGAAGATGAAGCACAACATCATGCTGTGCGAGCGCTGCTACAACATCAGCGACACCAAGGTCTGCTCCATCTGTGGCAATCCCCGCCGTGACGAGAACACGCTCTGTGTGGTGGCCGACATGCGCGACGTGTTGGCCATAGAACGGACGGCGTCCTACAACGGTCTTTACCATGTGTTGGGTGGCGTCATCAGTCCCATCGAAGGCATCTCGCCCAATGACTTGAAGATTGCGCAACTGGTGCATCGCACCCAAAAAGAAGACATCAAGGAAATCATCTTGGCCTTGCCCGCCACCATCGAGGGCGACACGACCAATTTCTACATTTTCAGGCAACTGGGCGACTTCAAGGGAAAAATATCGGTGATTTCAAAAGGCATTGCCGTGGGCGACGCCTTGGAATATGTGGATGAGGTGACTTTGGGACGGTCGATACAGAACAGGATTCCTTTTAATCAGAAATGACAAAACCCTTTCGGACGCATGCGATGCGTCCCTACAGGGTTTCATCAAACAAATCCAATTGGTTCTCGGTGAGATACAATTCTTGCGGCACTTCGTATTCATAAGCCGTAATGAAACGCGCAATGTTCTTCTTGATCAATTTGATGGGCGTTGTCTTACGGGCTTTGCAATAGTTGCGCAGCGAGCGATATTGGCCCTTCGACAACTTGAAGGTTATCGCATGATATTGGTAATTGCGGCGCTTGCGTTTCTTGTTTTGTCCCATAACACCTTGATTTGATGGCACGAAATAACAAAAAGAAATCGAAAAATCCAAAATAAATCGTATTTTTGCGTTTCAATCTGAAATAAAATGTTACAGAGACTCAAACTCTTCAAAGAACGCCACCCGTTTACTGCATTGATGCTGATCGCTATTGCAGTGCGTATCGTCGTCGTTGCCTGTGTCCAAGGTTACGGGTCAAACCATGAAGTGCAACACACCACCCTTTTTCTGGGTTTTGTAGACAAGATAAAGGAAATCTTTGGCATTGGACAAACGTTGTCAGCCAAATTCATCAGCCGCTCGCTCTATGCCTTGGTGTCGTTGTTCACTGTGTCGATGGTCTACCGTATCTGCGACCTGACTTCAAACAAGCAGAACGCTTGGCTGTTGGCTCTCATTCCCGCTTTCAGCTGCATCATGCCCTCTTTCGGCATCATCGAGAATGCCAGTGCTTTCCTCGGATTGCCGTTGATGCTGTATGGCGCCAACGTGGTGCTGCGTCAAGAGGTTTTGCGCCAAAACAACCGTAATGACAACGTACACCGCACCTCTTTCCTCATCGCTGGCATCATGCTTGGATTGGGCGTTGGGGTTTGGTACGAAAGCGTGTTTGTCGTATTCAGTATTCTTTTGATCCTCTGCATCCGACGCAATTACAAAGGCGCCTTGATGACCTTTATTGGCGTCCTCATTTCAATTGTTGCATTGGGACTGCTGCTTTGGGCTCTTGGCGTCAACCCGTTGAAATACATCCAACTATGACCAAAGAGGAAGCCCGTCAGCGCATCGCCGCTCTTAGTGAGGAGCTGGAGCAACATAACTACAACTACTACATTCTCGCCAAGCCTACTATCAGCGACTACGAGTTCGACATGAAACTCGAAGAACTGGCGCGCCTGGAAAAGGAATTTCCTGAGTTTTTGTCGCCTACCTCACCTACGCAACGTGTGGGTGGTGGCATCACGAAAGAGTTCAAGAGTGTGCAGCACCGCTATCCCATGCTGTCGCTGGCCAATTCATACAGCCGCGAGGAGATTGCCGATTTCATCAGCCGTATCAAGAAGACCATCGAAGACGAGGTGGAGTTTTGCTGTGAGTTAAAATTCGACGGCCTCAGCATCAGCCTGCAATATGAAAATGGTGTCCTTGTCCGGGCCGTGACCCGCGGCGACGGCGCACAAGGCGACGATGTCACCACCAACGTGAAGACCATCCGCACCGTACCGCTGAAACTCCACGGCGACTTTCCCGAGTTCTTCGAAATGCGCGGCGAGATTGTGATGCCTTTCGAAAGTTTCAATCGCTTGAACGAAGCCCGTGCCGAAGCAGGCGACGACCTGTTTGCCAATCCACGCAATGCAGCTGCAGGCACACTGAAACTTCAAGACAGCAAGGAAGTGGCCCGGCGCAGACTTGACAACTACTGCTACTATATGATGATGGACGGTCTCGAAGACCGTTATCAGACCCATTATCAGAGCCTGCAAGCCGCCCGTAAATGGGGCTTCAATATCTCAAATTTCATGGCATTATGTAAGACCATCGACGAGATCTTTGAGTTCATCGACTATTGGGACGTGAAACGCCATGAGCTGCCCTTTGCCATTGATGGTATTGTACTGAAAGTCAACAGTTACGCCCAACAGCAGGCATTGGGTTTTACGGCCAAGTCGCCGAAATGGGCCATCGCCTACAAGTTTAAGGCGGAAGAAGTGGAAACGGAACTGCAAAGTGTTGATTTCCAGGTTGGAAGACATGGCACCATTACACCTGTGGCCAACCTCGCTCCTGTGCAGTTGGCAGGCACAAACGTAAAACGCGCCACCTTAAACAACGAGGACTTCATCCGCCAATTCGACCTGCACTATGGCGACACCGTAACCGTGGTAAAAGGCGGCGAAATCATTCCTAAGATCATTGGCGTTAACTTGAACAAACGTCAGGCAGGCGCACAGCCCGTCGAGTTTGTCAAGACCTGCCCGATTTGTGGCAGTCCGCTGGTCCAGAATGAAGGCGAAGCGGCTTGGTATTGCCCCAACAGTGCTGGCTGTTCGCCACAGATCCGTGGCCGCATCGAGCATTTCATCGGTCGCAAGGCTATGAACATCGAAAGCCTTGGCGAAGGTAAGGTGGAACTGCTTTATGAGGAAGGCCTTGTCCGCAATGTCGCTGACTTGTACGACCTCACCTATGACAAACTCTTTGGTTTGGAGAAAGTCATCACCATCGAGGATGAATATAGTTTGATGCCTGTCGCGACACGTAAAGTCAGCTTCAAGGAAAAGACAGCGCAAAACATCTTGGATGCCTTGGAGAAGTCAAAGTCGGTGCCGTTTGAACGGGTGCTTTTCGCCTTGGGTATCAAGTTCGTTGGCGAGTCGGTGGCCAAGATTTTGGCTAAGGCTTTACACGACATCGACCATATCATGGGTGCCAGCGTTGAGGAGATGACAGAAATCAACGAAATCGGAGAAAAAATCGCGCTCTCTGTGCGGAACTTCTTCGATGACGAGCGCAACATTGACATTGTCAACCGTTTGAAACAAGCAGACTTGCAGTTTGCCATGGCTGAACAAGCCGCTTCCGACAAGGAGCAGGTGCTGGCGGGAAAGACCTTCGTGGTCAGTGGCGTGTTCGAGCATTACTCCCGTGATGGCATCAAGGAGACCATTGAAGCCTATGGAGGCAAGCACGTGGGCAGCATCTCAGGTAAGACCGACTATGTGTTGGCTGGCGACAAGATGGGCCCCGAAAAACGCAAAAAGGCCGAGTCGTTAGGCGTTCCCATCATCACCGAGGCCGAGTTTGAGGCGATGATCGGCGTAAAACGCGAAAATGCCGAAACTGGTTTATTATTCTAATCAGAAATTTACTACTTTTGCAATCCGAAATCTTGAAATGTAAAATTTTGAAATTTTGAAATCCTAAATTCCTAAATATCATGTTAATAGAGAAGATTATTGCCCGCGAAATCCTTGATTCTCGCGGAAACCCCACAGTTGAAGTGGATGTGACTTTGGAAAGTGGTATCATGGGTCGTGCATCGGTGCCTTCGGGTGCCTCTACTGGCGAACATGAGGCTCTCGAACTGCGTGACGGCGACAAGAAACGCTACGGCGGCAAGGGTACCCTGAAAGCCGTTGACAACGTCAACAAAATCATCGCTCCCGAAATCATCGGCATGTCGGCT
>CAJOIS010000059.1 GCA_905234645.1 uncultured Bacteroidales bacterium
TCTCCCCGAGGACATCCATCGCGACCAGATCAGCGCCAAAGTCGAGAACGGCATCCTCGAAGTCACCCTGCCGAGAGTGACGGTCGAAGAGAAGAAAGCGCTCGTCCAAAGCATCGAAGTCCATTAATCACGCTTTGCGTCATTGCGAGCGTAGAGAAACGAAGCGAAGCAATCCAACCTGACCCAAACAAGGACAATTCAGGTTGGATTGCTTCGCTTCGTTTCTCTACGCTCGCAATGACGCAAAGCAGGTCAAATCATTTAGGAAGCTGTGCTCCGAAACCATTGATGGCACCGAACATTTTCAGCGCATCCTCGAAGGGATAACGATTGGCGAACATCTTCGTCGATGAAACATTTATGAAACCATTGAGATAGGCCTCATTAATCTTGCCTTTCAGGACATTCATGTCATCAAGACGTACGCAGCCGTTAGTCTTGGTCAGTTGTTCCGCATCCTCGAAATCTTCGCAATTAACACGCTTGTATAGGCCCTCGTCGGGAAGGGTGAGGTCGCACTGTCTGTTCAGGAAGAACATGTTATACTCAGCGGTGGTGATCTTCTGGGCTTCACGATCTCTTGGGGTGTCCATACGGCCACGGTCGAGGGCGGCAAAGGCGCTGCAGCCGATAATGTTGTGATGGACATAGCTGTTGGTGCGGTTGTTATAACGGAAGCCCCAGCCCATGTCACCAAGATCCTTAATGCGAGTCCAGGTAAACAGAACGGTGTTGTTGCAGAACTCAACCACCATGTTGTCCTTAGAATTGCCTCCCCACACGTCGCAGGCTATCATGCGGCAGTTGATGAATATGTTGTTGTCGATGAGAAGCTTGCCATGGAACTGACCGGCAACGCCGTAGTTGGGAGCGTTCACGAATGCGCAGTTGCGGATAGTGATTTGTTTGCAGTTGGGGTTCTCGAGATAAATCTCACGAGTCTCGGCGGTGAGTACGTTAGTCTCGTCGAGTCTGGCGCCACCCTTGCCGGAGGTGCCGATGGGGCTCATCATGGGGCATTCCACGCCTTCTGGCTTGCCTTCGCCTCTTGCACTATAGGAAATACTATTACCGCGGTCGAACAACAAACCGTCAATCACAATCTCCCCGCTAGGTTTATTGACTTTGATGATCATGGTGCCCAGACCCGAGGCAGTGCCGTTGGAGGCAGCGTTGGGCTGAACCATCGTACGGTATTTCAATACATCGCGTTTGCTGAAGTCGGTACTGTATCCACCATAGATTTTCACACACTTGGTGACAGGAATATTGCCATTGTCAAGGGTACCGAAGTAATTGCCTTCAGCTACATAAATAGTAGCGCCTTCTGGAACGGTTTCGATGGCCTTCTGAAGATTCTTGAACGGAGCGTCTTTGCTACCGTTATTACGATTACTGCCAGTATTCTTTGAAACAAAATAGCCATCTTTGAGTATAGGCTGAGAAGCCACTGGCTCGTTTTTATTGATTCTGAGTTCTGCCTGTACCTTTTTACGTTCGCCTTTCACAATAGTCACGCTCTCAGTATAATCGGCATACCCTTCATGGGTCAACCGTATGCTGTGCTCTCCGACAAGAATCTCATTGATTGATTTCGGGGTAGAGCCCATCTCATTACCATCAATGAATAGCTTGCAGAACCTCGGAGTACTTTCGACCAAAATAGACCCATATATGGGTATGGGCGGGGGTAGTGTGATTGTCTGACCTGCATATTCGGTTGTTATTTCCTTTGAAACCACGCTGGTTTCGTGTCCCGACATTTTGCATTCTATTTTATAAGTACCGCTACCTAGCGGTCCTGTCCAGCTTCGAATCCCCTTTTTCTCATTGTTTACCCAGATTTCTGCGTCAGCGTCCACTTTTAAGGTTACTTCAGCGAAATCCGCCTTCAAGACAGGTGAAATGGTTGTAGTATTATTGTCTGACACTGTCACGATTTCGCTATAGGCCTCGTACATCTTTTTTACAATGCGCACATTATGCTGTCCGCTCTTAAGAGCCTCGCTTTTGCAAGGAGCCTTGCCTATCAAGGCGTTATCAACATATACGCTGGCATTCTTCAGATTGCCCTCCCCACTCACGGAAATCCATCCAAAGTTGGGAAGCAATGTCACGGATACAAATACGGTGTTCTCGGGGTCGTTTACCACAACCACACCTGCATCGGCATGATAGTCAGGCGACTGCACACGGTAAGAATAGGATCCAAAGTTCACAAATTCTTGGGCGGTACCGTCACCATCCAATTCCCATGGTCTATCATTTACTTCAAGGGTAGCGTTTGCTGGTGTGATTTTGAAGGCAAGGTATTGTTGGTGCACTTCTTCTTTGACAATGGTTTCAACTTTGGCAGTTGATAATTCCATCTCATAAGTGCGTTCGGCCTCGATTTCCAATGGGAAACGATAGTCTCGCAACACACCAAGTTTTTGGTGTAGAATGGTGATTTTCCGCAATCCATGCGGCACCCATACCCAAATCTCACCCTTGCGTTGTTGGGAATCAACAATACCCAAAGTGCCGCCTTCGAAAGAAAAATCCATCTCGGTGGTTACAATCTTGATAAGAGCCGCCACCTGACCGTTTTGGTCGATGCGTTTGCCTTCAAGGCTTGAAGCTGTCATATCCATCGGCAAAGCCCGAAAGGATTTTACCGAAATATGTTGGGCAAACGCATCGACAAACGATAACAGGATTAGGAAAAGAAAGAAATACCTGTTACTAAGTTTAGATTGCATGGTTTATTTGGGTAACTGTGCTCCGAAACCCTTGACGGCACCGAACATCTTCAGTGCATCTTCAAAAGGATAGCGATTGGCGAACATCGTGGCCGACGAGGTCATCGTACCCACTTGGTTCATGCCCATGGCTGAACGGAATTGGTTGGCATCGGAGTTCGGGTCAGTCTTGAGGGTCTCCTTATAGGAGGCGTTGATGAAGCCGTTAAGGTAAGCCTCATTGATCTTGCCCTTGAGGGAGTTCGGGTCGCTTAGACGGACGCAGCCATCGATCTCGGCAAGTTGCTCCACCTCTTCGAAATCTTCGCAATTGACGCGCATGTAAAGGCCGCCACCGGGCAAGGTGAGGTCACCCTGCTTGTTCAGGAAGAACATGTTGTGCTCAGAGGTGGTGACTTTCTTGGCTTCTCTGTCCTTGGGCGTGTCGGTAAGGCCACGGTCGAGGGCGGCAAAGGCGCTGCAGCCGAAGATGTTGTGATGGACATAGCTGTCGGTGCGGTTGTTATAACGGAAAGCCCAGCCCATGTCGCCGAAGTCCCTTGAACGGGTCCAGGTGAATAGGACGGTGTTGTTGCAGAACTCCACCACCATGTTATCCTTGGCATCACCACCTCGAACATCGCAGGCTATCATACGGCAGTTGATGAAGATGTTGTTGTCAATGATCAGCTTGGCGTGGAATTGTCCAGCAACACCATAGTTGGGAGCATTCACAAAAGAACAATTGCGGATGGTGACTTGTTTACAGGTGGGGGTGTCCAAATAGATCTCACGGGTCTCGGTAGTGCATACACTTGGTTCGTCGAGGTTGGCACCGCCTTTACCGCAAGTGCCGATGGGGTTCATCATGGGGCACTCCACACCTTCAGGCTTGCCTTCACCTCTGACATTGTAGGATATGCTGTTTCCCCGGTCGAAGAGAAGTCCGTCGATGACGACTTCGCCGTTGGGATTGTTTACCTTGATGATCATGGTGCCCAGGCCCGAAGCAGTGCCGTTGGAGGCAGGGTTGGGTTGGACCATCGTACGATATTTCAGCACATCGCGCTTGCTGAAGTCGGTGCTGTAGCCACCGTAAATCTTCACGCATTTGGTGACAGGAATGTTGCCCTTGTCGAGCGTGCCGAAGTAGTTGCCTTCAGCCACATAGATGGTGGCTCCTTCCGGGACAGCCTCGATGGCTTTCTCGATGTTCTTGAAGGGTGCGTCTTTGCTACCGTCGTTGCGGTTGCTACCCGTGCTCTTGCTCACATAGTAGGTCTGGGCGCTGGCTGCCACGGTGAACAGCATGGCCAGGACAAGCATAAAGAGGTTTTTTTTCATGATAGAGTATTTAAGGATTAATGATTACAAAAAGGGGAATTAATGAAAGAATCGTGCCAAAAATCAGAAGATCAGGCTTAGCAGGACAAACAGCCAGTGGGCGGCGATGCCGGCGCAGAGACCGCCGATGGTGTGGGCGGTGATGGCCTTGCCGATGAGCTTGCGGTAGCCCAGCGAGTCGAGCATGGCGGCATGGGTGCTGAGGAATCCGCTCCAGCACATGCCGATGGCAGTGAACACGGCGATGGCGTTGCTGTCGATGATGCCTTCGGAGATGAAACGAGGCACCAGACCGATGGCGGCACCCACGGCGCCGAGGGCCGTCATGGGGAACGAGATCAGGGCACCGCTCTTGAAGCCGAACAGCCACTCGAAGATGATGTTGATCTTGTTGGCAGCCCAAGTGATGGCGGGAACGCCTTCGTAGGCCACGCCCAGGTACTCGCCGTTCTCGCCCGAAGGGCCGAAGGTCAACATCATGACGATGGTGGAGATGCACAACACGCCAGGGATGATGGCCAAGCCGATGCCCACGCCGTCCTTGCCTCCGTCGAGCAACGAGTTGAGGAAACGCAGGAAAGTGCCGCCCTCGCTCTTGAAGGATATCTGCTGCTCGTCGCCACTCTCATTCTCATCGACAGGGACATCGAGCTCAGGATAGGCCTTCAGCGTCATGCGCTGCATGACACGCGTCGAGACGATGCTGCCTACCACGGCGCCGGCCAAGCCTATCAAGGCGCCTTTGCCGTAGCCTAGACCCGTCATGAAGGCGATGACCACCAAGCCCATGCCGAAGGCCGTGCCGAAGTTGGTCAACGAGACCAGCTGGTATTTCTTAAAGTAACGGTTGAAGTTGCGGTCATGCGCCAAAGTGATGATGGCCGGGTTGTCGCTCAAGAAAGTCATAATGGCTCCCAGAGCCGCCACGCCGGGCAGGTTGTACAACGGCTTCATCAAGGGGCGTAGCAGGTTCTCGAGGAGACGGACCACACCGAACTCGACGAGAAGCTTGCTGATGGCGCCCATCAGCACGCAGATGGCCATGATGTAGAACACCGTCTCCAACAGCAGATGGTAGGCCGTCTGCATGAAGGTGTTCAGCATCTTCGGGAGGGTCATCTTCCAGGCCAACAGCCCGAAGAAGGCAAAGAACAGGATGAGGAAGATAAAGGCTTCGAAACTACGTTTGGTGGTGAACCGAAGGGGACGCTTCAGCTTCTCTTCCACCTTCTTAAACAACGCCTCCACCTTCTTTCCATAAGAGGTGGTCTTGTTCCGGCGCGCTCTGAATAGGCTATGTGGCATAATATCTAGGTTTTATTTTTTCAATACACTATGCAGCAGGTCGACCTTCCACGTCAAGCCGAGGTTGGCTTGGAACATGTTGACACCGTCGACGCTGGTATGCGATCCGCAGAGATGGAGCCGCAAGTTGCGGTCACCCATGGGATAATATTCAAAT
>CAJOIS010000060.1 GCA_905234645.1 uncultured Bacteroidales bacterium
GACATACGAGCACTTTGAAGGGCAGACCATCCATGGTTGCGACAGCGTCTGTGTGCTTGAACTGACCGTCAATCGGACGCCACAAGTTGAGATACTCGGCTATACCCAGGTGGCCTATTCCTCGAACCAATGGCCGGGCATCTATCATTATTATGTTATGGATTCAACCGTCTTGGAACGCGGTTCCATAATCTGGACATGTTCCAACACGGATTGGGTCTTTGTCCCTGTTAGCGACTTCCACTGCATGGTCATTGCCAAATCGCAAGGCACCGCCGCGCTGTCTATCGAAACGAACACAACCAACGGGTGCAACACGACGGCTTCCCTCGAAATCAATGCCACGAATTTCGGTGTTGACGATGGCGAAGGGAAAGGCATCCTGCTCTTCCCCAACCCGGCGGAAACCGAAATAACCGTTTCGGCCTCGGAACTGTCACGTGTCGTTTTGCGAAATGCATTGGGACAAACCGTTGTGGATTTGCCAGTGGAACGAACCGATGAGGTCACTATCGGCATTGGTGACTTGTCGCAAGGATTATATATAGTTGAGATAACGACTGCATTTGGCAAAACAGCCAAACAATTAGTGATATCAAGATAAAGACAATGAAAAAGCTGACTTTCATACTCTGTTTCATGGGGATATGTTGCATGCTATGTAACTGTACCAAGGAAGACACTTCCGACGATACCGTCGTATTGTTGGGGAAAGAATCGTATGTGATTCCGATGATGGACATGATCCCCGACACCCTTCAAGACAAATTCCTCACCCAGATGGGGAATCCCCCTGTGGGCTTCATTCCGCCGAACATCGAAGGCGAATATCGGATTAGCCAAAAGCAGTTTTGCCAATCCAATTTCGTGGATTTGATGGACCATCAGGATATGCACTTGCGAATCACAAATCAGCACAACCGTGTGGCCACTGTCGAATTTCACGAAGGGGAAACGATACGTACCGACACGGCCTTTGTCATGGGTAGCGGACGACGCTTCACGCTTTATATGACCGAGGTGAGGAGCATGAGTTTTTATGCAGATTTCACCATAACGAGATGCGTTGTCATTACTGGAGAAAAAACCGAACAGGGAATTAAGAACTTGTATTATGGTAGCATCATCCTGGATGCCGACAACGGAGGCAATCCTTTTTTGGGTGTCTTCACGACGGGATGGTACTTCATTTATAAAGACAAGGACGGAACGTCAGAGAATTGCCAATGGTTTGGCGACAACCCAACAGATAACAAGCCATGAAAAAGAGATTGTTTACTATAGCATTAATACTATTCGCAGCGTCCAATCTTATGGCGCAAGTCGAGTCTCTCCCTTCTTTTGCAACGGAGGCCAATTATAACGAGAGGTTCTTCTTTGGCCTGAAGGGCGGTGTCAATTGCCCCAGATTATTCTATACTAACCCCAATGTCAGCGACTTGCCCCATGATCCCGTCACGGGCGTGTCGGCGGGTGTTTTTGCTGAGTTTCCTTTCTCCGATTGGTTGGCATTGGCTCCGGAATTGAACTACCAGCAGAGGGGAGGCTCTACCACATACGTTTACGAACAAGAGTATCAGGTCAATTATAGTCTCAAGGCTAATTACGCCTCGCTCAGGCTGCCGCTGTTCGGTTATCTGCCGGTTTTCACCAACTTAAGGCCGTATCTGATGTTGGGGCCTGATGTCGGGTATGTGGTCAATGGAAACATCTCTCTTTCGCAACCTGGCCTCGACATCCCGGAGAGTCATGTCGGCCTTAACAAGTCAAATATGGAGTATCTATATGTGGGAATTCTGGGCGGTACTGGCGTTAGGTACAATCTGGTTTTCTCAGGTGTAACTTTGGTTATAAAGGCAGATGCGGCTGTAAATTTTGGCTTCATGGACACTTTCGCCAAATCCGAGCACAGCGAAACTGCAAATCCGACGAACATCCATGCCTACAACCACCAAGGCAAACGATTATCGCAAGGTTTCGAGTTCCATTTGAGCATCGGCTATATCCCCGAAAAGAAAGATGACGTTTGCGACCACTTCAGTTTGTTCAGGGGCAAACGCGTAAAGACGATTTGGTAGGTCAAGCAATGGTATTATACAGTAGCGGCGCGCCATGGCACGCCGCTACGCGTTTATGGGATTAGCCATCAAAAGAGATTCACCCCAAACGTCCACTCAATGTAGTCAATGGAATTGAGATGGATCTTCATAAAAGTGCCAATGTAATAGTTGCGGTTCTTGCCGAGGTAGAACTTGTAGCCCACCCTTTCGTAATACGGGGTGTAGAATTGCGGCAAAATCTTCGACCCGTGATAAAGGTAATAGGCAGCGCCGGCGCAAAAGGCAAAACGCCCGAATTGTGCTTCGATGTCAGCAGAAGCGGCGACGTGTGTCGAATTCCAAAAGTTATACGAAACACCTTCCAATTCATGACAATAACGGGTCTCACCCGTCCAAAGCAAGTCAACGGCAGCGTCCCAGCGGAACCTTGGATGAAACTGCCTTGAGAAGCCTACGCGGAAGGTGTTGCCTAAGAAAAATGGGGTCTCATTGGGCAACTGGCCATCCACACGAGTGTAAGTCTGGAGCCAACCTGGACCTTCTGAAATCATCAGGTTGTTTTTCTTTTTAAAGTCTTGGTTTTCAGGTTGTAATTGCTCTGCTTGCCCATGGGGATGATAACGCAAAGCCATCCTCAGGAAATGGCTGTTGATGCCGTTGTCAGGAAGGAAGGTGGCACCATTAGAGGAATGATAATAGCCGTAACGTATGGCGGCATCCATCTGGTCGGTGAGGCGAATGGTCGGTCCCAAGTCGAAGCTGACGTGGAAATTCAAGGCAGAACCTAACATCTCATTGCCGTGTCGTGTCCAAAGGTCGGCCCCATAGATGATGTCGAAGTCGAATGACCATCGCTTCCCTTGGTAGATGTGGCTGTCGACGAAATAGGCCAAGGAGAAACACTCCCCGATGGGGCCGTATCGGTTGCCCTCGTGTGTGTAGTAAATAACACTGTCGAGGGTATTGTGTGTGTAGCCAATCAGGAGACCTTGATGCCCTTTCCCGATGCGCATGTCAAAGCCGTAATGGTGATAATTGGCGATATACTTGTGGTTGGCACTGAACGGCGTGTAATGCCCAAGGTCGAAACCAGGCTCGTAATAAAGGTCTTGCCAGAAGCTTTGCGCAGAAACGGAAAGTGTCGCGATGATTAGGATTACAAGCAGTAACGGTTTCTTCATGTTATAGGTCGTCTTTCATCTTTTCGATCATCCGTCGTTCCTTTTTGGTGGGACGTCCCGCTCCGCGGTCGCGCCACTCGGCCTTGTAGGCGTGCATGAACTCGATGCGCTCGTATTCCTCCTTGGGTGTGAGGTCGTTGTAGACCTCGGGCACCTGCTTGGCGGAAACGCGGTTCTTGATGACGGTCTTCACTTGCACCACTTTGTGCAATTGCTCAATCTGCACTTGGATGACATCGCCTTCCTTCACCTCACGCGAGGGCTTGACGGGATTACCATCCACCTTCACCTTGCCGCCCTTGATGGCATCAGCTGCCAGTGAGCGAGTCTTGAAGAGGCGCGCCGCCCACAGCCATTTGTCCATTCGAACGATGTTGTCTTCGGTATCCATTTTTTTTGACTCGAGACGCGAGACTTCGAGACGCGGGACGATGGTCTCGTGTCCCGTGTCCCGCAGTCCCGTGTCAATTTGTTACTTCTCTTTAAATATCAACTGAATCGGTACACCGTTGAAGTCCCAAGTCTCGCGGATCTTGTTCTCCAGGAAGCGTTTGTAGTTCTCCTTTACGTCCTTCGGCAGGTTGCAGAAGAAGATGAACTGAGGGGCGATGCTCTTCAGCTGGGTGATGTATTTGATCTTCAGGAAACGTCCACGCGAAGCGGTCGGCAGCGGCACGGAGTTGATGATCTCCTGCATCTTGTCGTTCAGCTCACGCACGGGGACGCGGCGCTCACGGTTTTCATAGACTTTGTGCGCGGTTTCCAGCACCTTATAAATGCGTTGCTTGTTGATGGCCGAGGTGAAGATGATGGGATAGTCGGTGAAGGGAGCGGTGCGATCTTTGATGAAACGCTCAAACTCCAGGTGGGTGTTGGAGTCTTTCTCCACGAGGTCCCACTTGTTGACGACCATCACCAGACCTTTCTTGTTCTTCTCGATGAGGCGTAGGATGTTCATGTCCTGGGCCTCGAAGCCTTGCGTGGCATCGAGCATGAGGATGGCCACGTCGCAGTCCTCAATGGCGCGAATGGAACGCAGCACACTGTAAAACTCGATGTCTTCCTCCACCTTGCTCTTCTTGCGGAGACCGGCGGTGTCGACGAGCATGAACTCCATGCCGAAGGCATTGTAGCGCGTGTAGTTGGCGTCACGTGTGGTGCCGGCGATGTTGGTGACGATATGTCTATCCTCGCCAAGGAAGGCATTAATCAGTGACGACTTGCCCACATTAGGTCTTCCCACCACGGTGAAACGGGGCAGGTCGGTATTGAAGTCGGTGGTGTCGGAGGGCAGCAGCTCGCAGACCTTGTCCAATAGGTCGCCTGTGCCTGTGCCAGTCATGGCCGACATGGGGTAGGGCTCGCCCAGACCGAGGGCATAGAACTCGCCCGCTAAGATTTCCTTGTTGGGCTCATCTATCTTGTTGACAGCCAGCAGGACGGGCTTCTTCTGTTGTCTCAAAATCACGGCTACATCTTCGTCGAGCACATGCAGACCCTCGCGGCCGTCCACGATGAAGACGATGACATCAGCTTCGTCGATGGCCAAGTCCACCTGCTTGCGGATTTCTTCTTCAAAGATGTCGTCCGACCCTACCACATAACCGCCAGTGTCGATGACGGTGAATTCCTTACCATTCCAATCGCTCTTGCCGTAGTGCCTGTCGCGCGTCACGCCACTCGTCTCCTCCACGATGGCCATGCGCTGCTTCAGCAGACGGTTAAAAAGCGTCGATTTTCCCACATTGGGTCTCCCCACTATTGCTACAATGTTTGACATGTCTTTGATGGTTTTATTTTTGGCTGCAAAAATACTCAAAATTCCCCGAAATTTTGACAAA
>CAJOIS010000061.1 GCA_905234645.1 uncultured Bacteroidales bacterium
CTTACGGGCTGCAAGTCCAAGTATAGAGGCAAGGACTTCCCCCGAAGTCCAACGGGCTGCTCGTCCGTTGTCTCAGGGTAGGGCGCTTGAGCCTGCGGGTGACCGTAGGACTAGAGAAATGACAGTCGCCCCGCAAGGGGAACAGAATCCCGCTTACTACTCTCATCGCCTTTTTACAATAAATGACTCGTTTTTTCGTTCTTTTTTAGTACTTTCGTGCCAATTTTTGAACACTATGAGAATCCATTCCTTCATAATCGCCTTAACCCTGCTGTTTTGTATGGGCAACAATGCAGTACAAGCACAAAAGATCATTTCCCAGTACGATCCGGAATCGATCTATGAACAAGGCACCATCCTATTCCAAAATGGTGAATACGGCGCTGCAATCGAATCGTTCACGCAATACCTCGATGCCGTTGGCGACGTCAAACTGCAAAAAGCGGTCGACGCACAATATTACATTGCTGTCAGTTCACTCTATGCCGGTCGCAGCGATGCTGAAGCGAAAATCAAAGCCTTTGTCGGTAGTAACCCAGGTAGCACTTGGGCCAACCACGCCAATTTCCTTTATGCCAACGTCCTCTTGGGTAAAAAGAAATATGCCGAAGCCCTTGCCCTTTACCAACAGGTGCCACCTGCTTCACTTACCCAAGATGAGGCGCAGCAGCTTCAGTTCAATATGGGTTATGCCTATTTTCAACAGGAGGCATTCGACAAAGCCTTGCCGCTTCTGCAAGGCATTGCCCTTAACGATGGAAAATACAAGCAAGACGCCCAGTACTATTATGCTTATATCCAATACTTGAAGGAAAACTACCAAGAGGCCATCCGTCATTTCGAACAAATCAAGACCCATCCGATTTACGGTAAGTCGGCACAAGCCTGCCTGCTTCAGATTTATTATCGACAGGGCGATTATCAGGCCGTGCTGAGCAACGGGCCCGATGCGGTGCGCAATGCCGATAAGAAAAGCCAAGGGGAACTGGCACTGCTTCTCGCTGATGCTTATTTTCAGCAGAAAGACTATGTCCATGCAATGGTGTATTATACCTGGTACAACAAAAGCGGCTTCGTTCGCAACCTGCCCCGTGAGGTGAGCTATCAGATGGGCGTTTGCAGGATGAAGACTGGTAACTTGAAAGATGCCATTGCCGACTTTCAGAAGGCAGCCTCCGACAAGGATACCATAGGCCAATATGCCTCATACTATCTGGCCTCGTGTTATGCCGATACCGACCAACCTAAATATGCCCGTAATGCTTTCTATACCGCATACTCGGCAGGGTTCGACCGCAACATCAGTGAAGATGCGCTGTTCAACTATGCCCAACTGAGTTTGATTCCTGGCACCGATCCATTCAACGAGGCGGTTGCGCAACTCGATGCTTTCGTGGCTGAAAACCCCAATTCGGAGCGTCGTGCCGAAGCTGAGGAACTCGCCGTTTATTTGTTACTCAATGCCCAGCATAACGATGAGGCACTTGCCCGTTTGGAAAAGATGCGCCAAAAAAGCCCCAAACTCAACGAAGCCTATGACGAACTGCTGTATGCTACGGGAATAGATCATTATCAGTATCGTGAATACGACAAAGCCCAGGCGTGCTTCTCTAAGATCCTAAAAGGGAAGCAGTCATCCACTCGTAAGGCGGAAGCAACCTATTGGCTCGCCGAGTCGGCTTTTGCCTCCAACGACTTTGCCACCGCAGAACGATACTTCAAGCAGGTTAAAAACACCCAATCGTCGACCAGCGAACTCGCCTTGATGGCTGAATACGGGCTGGGTTACATCTATTATCAGAAACCCAATTACGACGAAGCTATCAAATGCTTCCGCAACTTTATTAAGAACTGCGACGACCGCAAGGCCGACCTAAAGAGCGATGCCTATATCCGCCTGGGCGACTGCTTCTTTGTGGATCGTAGCTATAACGAAGCCATTAATTATTACGATTTGGCTACTCGGCTGAGCCGTCGCAACGCTGATTATGCGCTCTTCCAACAAGGTCTTTGTTACGGAGCCAAAGGCAAATCGAACCAAAAGATAGAGATGCTTGACAATCTGGTAAAGACCTATCCTTCAACCAACTACTACGACCGCGCTCTGTTTGAGATCGGCAACACGCATCTCGTCTATGGCGACAAACGCTCGGCCATCGCCGCATTCAATCGACTTATTAAGGAACGTCCACGTTCTACCTATACTCGTCAGGCGCTCATGAAAGTGGGCATGATCTACTATAACAACAACCAGTATGACCAGGCGCTTACCAACCTTAAAACGCTCATTCAGAACTATCCTAATACCGATGAGTCACGTGAGGCTTTGTCGATAGTTCGCAATATTTACATGGAGCAAAACAACATTGATGAGTATTTTGGCTATGTGAAGTCGTCGGGTATGGGACAAGTGAACGTGGATCAGCAGGATTCACTGGCGTTCGCAAATGCTGAGAACTTCTATCTCGATGGTCGGTACCAGAATGCTGAGACTGCCTTGAAATACTATTTTGAACATTTCCCGAAAGGTGCCTATGCCTTGAAAGCACGTCACTATGCCGCTGAATGTGCGGAAAAAGTCGGTACCGAAGAGGAGGTGAAGACGCATTTGACCTATATCGTCAACCAAGCCGACAACGATTACACCGATGGCGCTCTGTTGAAGTTGGCCCGTATCGAATATGATAACGGAAACTACGACAAAGCGAGCCAATACTATGGCCGTTTGGCCAGTATTACAGAGGAGCCGCTTCGCCGTTTGGAAGCCTTGGAGGGTAGCATGAAGAGCTATTATTTCTTGAACAACTACGACAAAGCCATCGAGATGGGTGAGAGCCTGAGCCAGTCGAAGGACTTGACGGCCGAACAAGCCAATCAAGTGAACCATATCGTGGGTAAGTCGCTCTTCATGAAAGGTAACTACAGCTCGTCCATCCAGTGGCTCGACCGCAGTGCCCAAGCCGACGCGTCGGTTTACGGTGCCGAAAGCGCCTATTACGCAGCTTGTGCTGCCTTTAGGATGAATCAGCTCGACGATGCCGAAAACCGCGTGTTCAGCATCTCCGACCATTTCGGCTCGCATGAGTATTGGGTGGCCAAGTCGTTCATCCTGCTGGCCGAGGTCTATGTGGCCAAAGACAATCTCTTCCAGGCTCGCGAAACCCTTCGCAGTGTTGTTGACAACTGCTCAATCGCTGAACTCAAAACCGAAGCCCAAAACAAACTTAATCAGTTAGCCCAATGAAAAAGATAACCTTTCTTGTCCTCGCCTTAGCCTTCTCATTTGGACTTTTTGCCCAACACAACGAAGAAGTTACCATCGAAGGCACCTATCGCCCGAAGGTCAATAAAGTCGACAAAATTCTGTTGCAGCCTGAGAAACCGCAACAGACCTTCGAGATGCCGGGAACTGAAGTGCATGTGCTCGACATCGAACATCGTTTTCCCCTCCAACTTGAGAAACTGAGCGCTGTGAATTACAATGGCAAGAACGGACAGAACCCTGTGCCCGTCAAGAACTTCCTGATGGCCGGCTTCGGAACGCGCATCTCCCCGGTGTTTCTCTATAAGCACAACTCCAACCTGACCAAAAATTTGGGTCTGGGCGTGGGCATCAAGCATTATTCCTCGTGGCTCGATATCAAAGATTACGCCCCGTCGAGCTTCATGAACAATGCTTTTGAGATCGGTCTAACCAGCAGCAAGTACAAGAACGTCCAGATGGGCGGCAAGGTATATTACAAGAACGACATGGTTCATTATTACGGCGTGAATTTGTTGAACCATCCTCTGACTGATGAGCAGATTGAGCTGTGTTGTCCGAAACAGATATACAACACTATAGGGGGACATTTCGGGATGGCTCCCGCGACGACCCGGACGGGCGAAGTGAACCACCATTTGAGTGTGGATTATCACTATACCTTTGACAAAACATACGCAAGAGAACATTCTGTGGAGACGGAATACGGCCTCGGTTACACTCAAAGCTGGTGGGGCAACAAGAGCCATCCGCAGAAAATTGGCATGGATTTAGGTTTCCAGTGGGAACATTTTGACAGTAATCATGTAGAGAATTTTTTACCTGTGATCAATCAGTGGTCGCTCTATTTGATCAAGGTCAATCCGTTCTTTGAGATGGGTGATGAGTTCTACAAACTCCATCTGGGCGTTCGCCTGGATGGCGTGAACCGTGTTCAAAACGGGGATCAATTCCTGGCAGTGCGCCCCGATGTCAGCGGGAGCCTGTATGTGCTGAACAAGAAGTTGGAATTCTATGCTGGCTTGAACGGTGGTAGGAAACTGACGACCTACAGCAATCTCATCACCGAGAATCCTTTTGTAGGAAGAAAATTATCTATGTTGGCGCAAAATGTCAAACTCGGTTTCGACGGCGGTGTTCGTACCAATATCGGTGAAGTGGTTGACCTGCATTTGGGCGTGCGTTATCGCCATACCGACAACGACCCGTTCTTTGTGCACGATAGGAGCGTCCCTGAATGGCAAGGGTTTCCCAATAAGTATGATGTGGTTTATGATGAAACCCAGTTGGTGAGCGTGCTGGCTGATATGCGCGTGAAACTGCGTGACGGTTTCACGGTTGACATGGGCTTCGCCTACAACAATTACAAGATGACCAACGAGGATTGTCCCTGGCATCGACCCAAGATGGAAGGCAAGCTGAAACTGACCTACGATGTCAACGACCATCTGGCCTTCAACACAACCTTCCTCTATCAGGGCGAGCGCTATGCCAAGGATTGGCACTATGGCCCCTATTGGATGAATAAATATCCTCCTCAGGATGAAGTGATAAAACTGAAGGATGTCTATGACCTCAGCCTGGGTGCCGACTACCGTTTCAACGACCAGCTGTCGGTGTTCGCCAAACTCGATAACGTGCTCAACCAGAAGTACC
>CAJOIS010000062.1:0-583 GCA_905234645.1 uncultured Bacteroidales bacterium
TCCAGCACCAATCCAAGCATTCTCGCAGATGTGGACGGGCTTGCAGAGGAGAATCTGACGGTCGTAAAGGTCGTGGTTGTTGGAGATGAGTTGCGCATTAGCGGCAATCATCGCGTTGTCATCGATGGTGATACCGCCACGGGCCATCATCAGGCAGTTGTTCATGATCATCACGTCCTTCCCGATGTGGACACGGTCGAAGCAAACACCAGTGAGGCCTGGCATCACCCAGCCGCCTTCGCCAAGGTTGTCGCCGAAGAGCTCACGCACAAGGGCGTTGTACTCGTCGGTGTAAGGCATCGTCTTGCGCTTGGCGCACGCCTTCCGCATGTTCTTCGGCTGTGGTCAGCCTGGGGTCAACTCTTTGTTCTTGCATCGTTTTAGGTTTTGAATTATGATGCAAAAATACAGCGACTTACTGGGATATTAGTTTCACAAAAAGCATCATTATTTTCACAAAATACATCTTTTTTGTGCTAGTGAAAGAAATAAAGTGTATTTTTGCGCCATGAAGATTGATTTTCAGTACGCTACGGATTTCCTTGAGATGAATGACCCCAAATTGAGCCACACTTGTATGCAC
>CAJOIS010000062.1:687-7243 GCA_905234645.1 uncultured Bacteroidales bacterium
GAACCTCGCGGCCACTCCAGGGATGCAGGTGGAGTGGTTCGCCGCCGACTACAAGTTCCTGCAAAACCTGTTGCCGTCGAACAACTATAGCATTGGAGGAAGCATCTCCCTCAACCATGACCCCATCATCAAACTCACCGATGAGCAGGCTGCTATTCTGCTTGCCGACTTCCACCGTCTCCGCGACCGCCTCAACGACCGCCACCTGCTGTTCTACAACGAACTGATGGGGAGTCTTTGCCTGACGATGATGTATGACATCTTCGAGCCTCACGCCCAACGTGATGCCACCGACACCCACAGCGACCGCACCGCCTACATCGTCCGTCAGCTGACCGACCTGCTCGCCACCGGCATCAGCCGCACCGAGCGCGAGGTGAGCTACTATGCCGAGCGGCTGAACGTCTCGCCGAAGTACCTCTCTGCCACGGTCAAACGCGTGACGGGCCACAGTGTCAGCAGTTACATCAACCGTGCCACCGTGCCCATCCTGAAAGGTTTGTTGGATGACGAGCGCCTCTCGCTCACCCAGATTGCCGACCGCATGAACTTCACCTCGTTGAGCTATTTCAGTCGCTACTGCACCAAGCACCTCGGACAGTCGCCTAGCGAATATCGGCGAAGTCTGCAACCTAAGGGTTAAGGATGGCTGATTCTCATCAAGTCATAACACGAAAAGAGATTCCATAGGTATGAAAAACTATGTATTCCACACTGACGAAGTCAAACCATAAAGCATAGATCTATGAAGACAGCCATTATCATAGGAGCCACCTCTGGCCTTGGCAGGGAAGCTGCAGCAAGACTCGTGGCGGAAGGTTGGAAAGTCGGAATCGCTGGCCGGCGCACTGCCGCACTGGAGGCCTTCCAAAAAGAATTTGGCAAAGACAAAGTGTGTATCGCCACAATGGATGTAACCCGTCCTGAATCCGTTGAAGCGCTGGACGATTTGCTCTCCCAAACCGGGGACCCCGACCTGTTCTTCTATGTTTCGGGCGTTGGCTATCAGAACCGTGAACTCGACGAAGAGATAGAAATGTGCACTCTGCAGACCAACTGTGAAGGGATGGTCCGGATGGTGGACCATTTTTTCCACTATGTAAAGACGCACAACTACAGCAAAAGGCACAAGGCTCATATAGCAGTTATCACCTCCGTCGCCGGCATCAATGGATTGGGAACTGCTCCTGCCTACTCCGCGACCAAAAAGATGCAGAGCACCTATCTTACGGCTTTGTCGCAACTCTCCCGTATGGATAAGGTTCCCGTTTGCTTCACCGACATACGCCCCGGTTTTGTCGCAACAGACATCCTGAATCCTAACAAGCATTATCCGATGCTGATGTCTAAAGATAAGGCTTCATAAAAAGAAGCGCGTTTACACCTTTGACTGGAGATTCCGTCTCATCGTAGGGTTGTGGAAAATGATTCCCCGTTTTGTTTGGGAGCGCCTCACTTGGATACAAAACTAGAGGCCGTATAGAATTAGAATTCAAAACGCTCCACCTTCATCTGGCCACATTGGCGCATCATGGGAGAGTATTTCTTGAACTCCGGCGTGGCGGAATGCTTGTCGAGCGATGCTTGGTCTATCCAAGTTTCACAGATCAAAAACACATCCTGTCGGGTGGCACTCTGGAACACATCGTAGGCGATGCATCCTTCATGTTTCTGTGAGTGCTCGGTAAGGGCTACCGCTGCTTGTAGCGCGGTCTTGAATTGTTCTCCATCATTGGCTTGAAAAAAGCAATTTAATCGTATCATATTCAAATATTTATACTTTTGGTGATGCAAAGTTACAATCAAAAAGGAATAATTCGCCTATCTGACAAGTGACAAGCTGAAGCCCGTATTGCTCGGCAGCCTTGCACTCGTTTTTCCGAGGCTCGTCCCATGGGTGGTTCGAGAGGCAGAACTTGGAGTGATGGATGGTGATGAATCGTTTGGCACCGAGTTCAGAAACGGCTTGACCCAAGTATTCGGGCATTGTATGGATTTGGCTCCAGTTGGTGTCGTATTGACCGTTCTCCATGATGGCGAGGTCGATGTCGGGAAACTGTTCCCCAAAGCGCTTAAAGCGACCGCTGTAGCCCCCATCGCCTGAGAAAAACACCTTCCTCGATGATGATTCCATCAGCCATGAGGCAGGCATCGTCTTGGATTTCCAAAAGCCGCGCCCCGAAAAATGTTGAGTGGGCAGACAATGGAAGGTCAAGCCGTCGGAGGTGGCACTTTCATACCAATCCAATTCGATGAGTTGCTGCTTGTCGTAGCCCCAGTATTCAAAGTTCTCGCCCACGCCCAAGGGACAAACTACCTTCTTTACTCTGTCTTTCAACTCGATGACCGTCTGGTAATCCAAGTGGTCCCAGTGGTCGTGCGAGATGAGGAGAAAGTCGATTTCCTTGGGCATGTTCTTAGGTTTGTAGAGGTCAGTCCCAGGAAAGGCCCGATTGACGAACGAAACGGGCGAGCCTTTGTAAAAGACGGGGTCGGCGAGGATGGTCTTCCCGTCCAAGCGAAGCAAAAAGAAACTATGCCCGAACCATAGGTAGAAATCACCTGATTCGGGCAAGCAATTCAAGTCAGTCTTGATAACGGTGACCTCACCCAGTTTTGGAATCCTATTCTTCGGCTTTTTTCCAAAGAGGAACTTCCCAATATTCTTCAGCATGTCGTCTTGACCTGTAAACAGTGTTGCCGGTTCCTCATTCTGGAACTTGTCATTCACAAAATGAGGCTACTTTCGGATGCGTTCGAGGCGTTCGCCCCGCGCGGTTCGCCCAAATTGCTTGATGAGGTTCATAAAATGCTGTCAGGCTGTTGCCGGTCATGTGCTTTGCACACAGCGACATCAATTCATCAGTCTGCTTTCGCCCCAAGTGTATTGCGGATAAGCCTTCTTGAGGTCGCTAGCCGAACCTTCCACACCGCTGCCGCCGCTGGTGGCGAACACGTTGAGGGTCTTGCCGCTCAGGTCGTGGGCTTCGATGAAGGTGTTGACGATAGTCGGGGCAGTGTACCACCACACAGGGAAACCAATCCAAACGACATCATAGTCGGCAATGTTGTCGCAACGGCCCTTGATGGCAGGACGCGACGATTTGTCCTGCATTTCGATGGTCGAGCGTGACTGCTTGTCGCGCCAGTCGAGGTCGGCGGCGGTGTAGGGCACCTCGGGGGTGATTTCGTAAAGGTCGGCGTTGAACTCTTTTGCAAGCTTTTGTGCAGCGGCCTTGGTGTTGCCTGTGGCCGAGAAGTAAACAATTAGAGTCTTTTTCATGGTTTTATCGTTTGTTTGATTGTTTGTGTTATTGTTGTTCGTGTTTTGTCCACAAGCTGTCAACATAAGACAGCAGGCAGCGATAATTAAGGTGATGTGTTTCATATTCTATAATTATTTGTCGATGTTTACAATGGTGTATTTCCTGGTTCCTAACCCAATGGCTTCAGCGTGTTCGATGGTGTGGGTGCCGTGTTGCTTGTCGATGCGGCTGAGCAGGTCGGTGGGGTCGTTGGTGGCGGTCACCTGCTGGTTGTTGATAATGTCAACGCAGGCTTGGTCGAGGGCAACGGGGTCGGTGCTGGCAAGGATGCCGTAGTCCTCAAGCTTCACGGGGGCGGGATGGTCGACGCAGTCGCAGTCGATGCTCATGTTGTTCATCACGCTGATGTAGATGATGCCTTGTCTCTTTTGGAAGTAGTTTGTCACGGCTTGGGCCGCTGCTGCCATGCTTTCGAGGAAGCCGTCCTGGTCGCCGATGAATTCGGGCGTCCAAAGCTTGGCCATGTCGAGTTTCTCCATCTTTCCCGAAGAGTGGATGTATGCCTTGCCATTGCTGCTGGCGCAACCGATGCTGAGGTTTTTCAGCGCACCACCGTAGCCACCCATCGGGTGACCCTTGAAGTGGTTGAGGGCAATCATGAAGTCGTAGTTGGCCATGTGCCCGCCCACGATGTCGTATTTGATGTGACTCTGGTCCTTCACGGGGATGCGGATTTCGTCGTACTCGTCCATGATATCGACAGGGAAGTAATTGGTGAAACCGTGTCGACGGATGACTTCCCAGTGAACGGTGGAATTGTTGCGCTCGTCCTTCTCGTCGCCAGGGCCGTTGCCGTAGGCGGTATTGCACTCCACGATGGTGCCGTCAACCTCATGAACGAGGTCTTTGATAAGTTCGGGCTTCAGGTAGTTGGGGTTGCTGCCTTCGCCGGTCGAGATTTTCACGGCCACGCGGCCTTTGGCTTCCACACCCAAAGCCTTGTAGATATTCACCAAAGCTTCGGGGCTGATGTTACGAGTCAGATAGACTTTAGCTGTGTTTTCCATATTCGTTTTATTTTGATTATTATTGTCTTTAGGTTGGTTATTGGTGCAAGCGGCAAAGGCCAGTGCGCACAAAAGGGTTATTGCTAATTTCTTCATCTTCTTGATTTGTTATGGTTGCAAAAATAGTAAAAATCCTCATTTCACCTTACCATACCTGCCAATGGGTTGACATCGATTAGTTTCAGGCTCTTTACCATTTTGGCCGTGCCTTCCTTATATTTCTTGAAATGGGCGGTCTGGATATGGCTTTGGTAGGCCTCTTGGTCGGCGTAGATTTCGAGGATGTAAATCTTGCATGGGTCTTCTTTGGTTTGCATCGAGAAGAGGGTCAGCACTCCAGGTTCCACCTTCACAGAAGTCTCGCCGACTTCCTTGGCGAAGGCCATATATTCCTCCAGATGCTCGGGCACCACTTCGATTTCGGCGAGGCGGACGATCTTTTCTCCATATTGTCGCAATGGCAGGTTCTCCCCAAATAAACGTCGGGCGTTGTCGGTGAAGACATCTTTGGGATTCAATCCGTGCGAGGCAAGGCGGCTCTCCAAAGCTTGCTTCCCGCTGATGAGCACGGGTTCGGCCACATACGGATAGTCGCTGCCGTAGAGGATACGGTCGGGCGTTGTGATGGTCAGTAGGGCATCGAGGACTTCATCGGTGGGTGCACCTGCAAGGTCGTAATACAGACGTGACAGGTTAGCATCTACATCCACGGGTTGCATCATACCTTGTTTCACCATCACAGGCAGGAGGGAGCGGAAACGGGGCAAAGCGTTGGGCAGGAAAGAGCCGCAATGCGGCACCACGACTTTCAGATGTGGATAGCGTACCAATACATCATGTGCTACCATGTTGAGCACCGTGCGCGTAGTTTCGGCCAAGTATTCATAACTGGCCAACGGCACATCGGCAACCAGTTGTGCATTGACCGCCGAGGGTTTGTGTGGGTGCAGGATGACGACGGCGTTCTGTTGATCGAGATAGGCCATCAGCATTGTCCGTAGCTGTTGGTGGCTAATTTGATGCCATCTGCACCCAAGACTTCCAAGGCATAGCGAGCCTCTTCCAATGCGTGTGGCACATCGGGTAAGGGCAAGGCGGCACAAAACATGAAACGTCCAGGATAGCGAGCCTTCAGTGCAGCGCACTCTTCATTGTAGCTACGGCACACCGCTGCCGAAGCCTCTGCATCGCCAAACCAAGGCTGTGGTGCGGGCATAGTCAGCACGGCGGTCTGTATGCCAGCCTTGTCCATAAAGGCAATATGTTGTTCCGCATCCCAAGAGGGTAGGGGGAAACCTTCGTCCATCTCGGCGCCGTTGGCCTTGATGTAATCGAGATAACCTTTCGTGATGGCGTGGCTGTGGAGGTTGATTTGGGCCAAGGTTGGCAATACTGGAAGAATCATAAAGGCTAAAAGAATTAGGCTTTTTCGCATGGTGTTATTTGGTCTGGTTCCTGACAGATGATTACTTCAATTTCAAGCCATCCTTGAAGGCTTCGCCAACGCGTTTCGAGACTTGATAATAGCCGTGCGTGTAGGGATCGAAAGTGATGGCTTTTAGGGCTTCGATATCAACCTTGCCGTCCTTCATCTTGTCAGTCTCAACGGAGGTTTGCAGTACTTTGCCAATGACGCCAAGGCCAGTGTCGTCGCTTTGGTATTCGATGAACTCACATTCCATGGCGATGGGCAACTCGTTGATGATGGGAGCGTCCACCAATGAGGATTTGGTCGCGGTGAGACCACTCTTGGCAAACTTGTCCTTTTCGGTCTTGCCCGACACAACGCCGAAATAGTCGGCTTCCATCACATGGGCGGCATCGGCGATATGGACGACAAAGCCCTTGCGTTGTTTGATGTTTTCCACGGTCTTGTGGGTTTCGGTCAGGTTGAGGGCCACGCGGTCGCGGTCGAGCATGGTGCCCCAAGCGGCGTTCATCACATCGATGGTGCCGTCTTCGTTGTAGGTAGCCACGAGCAAAACGGGCATCGGGAAAATGGCTTCGGTTACTTTAATGGGTTGTTTCATGGGTTTTTATATTTTTAATTACTTGTTTATAATTGTTTCAGCCATTCGTTTTCCGGCATCGAAGGCCTTTTGCAGGTCTTCTTCCCAATGCTCCTCGCGATACTGGCGTTTGGCTTCCTCCGAAAAGCCTCCCAACTCGAAATTGGCGTAGTTCTTCACTTGGTAGGTGTTGTTGGCAAACAGTTTCTCCGGT
>CAJOIS010000063.1 GCA_905234645.1 uncultured Bacteroidales bacterium
GATCGCCAAGCGTGCTGCAAAAGAATTGCACGACGGCGATGTTGTCAATCTGGGTATTGGCATTCCGACTTTGATTCCGAACTACCTTCCCGAAGGTGTGACCGTGACCTTGCAGACCGAGAACGGCGCCATGGGCATGGGCCCGACCCCCGAAGAAGGCAAGGAAGACAAGAACCTCATCAACGCTGGCGGTGGCGCCATCACGCTGCTGCCCGGTGCCTGCACCTTCGACTCGGCCACTTCGTTCGCCATCATCCGTGGCGGCCATGTGAATGTGTCGTTCCTCGGCGCCCTGCAAGTGGATGAGAAGGGCAACCTCGCCAACTGGATTATCCCCGGCAAGATGGCTCCCGGTATGGGCGGCGCCATGGACCTCGTGGTCGGTGCCAAGCGCGTGATTCTCACTATGGAACACACCCAGAAGGGTGCTCCCAAGATCCTGAAGGAGTGCACGCTGCCTTTGACCGCTGCCGGCCAAGTCAACATGATCATCACCGAGATGGGTGTGATGGACATCACGCCTGAAGGCATCGTCCTGAAGGAATTGCACCCTGAGTTTACGGTTGAAGATGTTCAAGCTGCCACCGAGGCTAAGCTGATCATCTCCCCGAACCTGAAACCCATGGACATCTAATCCCTGCGGACATGGATTACAGTTTCTTGAAGATTGAGCAGCACGACCTGATCACCGTCATGAAAGTGTCGGCGCCCAAGTCGTTGAACGCGCTCAACTCGACTGTCCTGAAAGAGATCGACGACTTCGTGAGTCATCTCGATACTGCCCAGACGCGCGTACTCATCATCACAGGCGACGGCGAGAAGGCCTTCGTGGCCGGTGCCGACATTTCCGAGATGGTGCACCTCTATGAGAAGGAAGGCTACGAGTTCAGCAAACTCGGTGCCATCGCGTTCCGCAAGATCGAGACGCTGCCGATACCCGTCATCGCTGCCGTCAACGGCTTCTGTCTCGGCGGCGGCTGCGAGTTGGCCATGGCTTGCGACTTCCGCTATGCCTCCTCGAAGGCCAAGTTCGGTCAGCCCGAAGTGGGACTGGGCATCACGCCTGGTTTCAGCGGCACCTACCGTCTGGCCAAGCTCGTCGGACAAGGCTACGCCAAGGAGATGATCTACACGGGCAAGGCCATTCGTGCCGACGAAGCCCTGCGCATCGGCTTGGTGAATGCCGTCTACGAGCCGGAAGAACTGATGGACAAGGTGATGGAGACCGCCCAAAAGATGGTCGCCAACGCGCCTCTGGCCATCGCCTACGCCAAGCAGTGCATCAACGAGAGTTACGACCTCTGTGCCGCCGACGCCATCGAGTTGGAGAACACCGCCTTCGGCAAGTGCTTCGCCACCGAGGACCAAAAAGAGGGCATGTCTGCGTTTCTTGAAAAGCGGGATGCGAAGTTCAAAGGGAAATGAACCATGTGTGTAGAGGCGGTTTGTACGCCGCCTCTACATTACAATTTGTAGAAAACAAGGCACTATGAGTGATATTGTACCTAATCAGCAGAACCTCATTATTTACAACACCTTGGACGGCAAGGTGAGTGTAACAATGATGGCTCGTGACGGCAATGTCTGGATGAACCAGAAACAGATGGCAGAACTTTTTGCCACCTCGGTTCCCAATGTCAATATCCATATATCTAATATTCTGAAAGAAAATGAGTTAGATAAGAATTCAGTTATTAAGGATTATTTAATAACTGCCGCTGATGGGAAGCATTACAATGTTACTTTTTATGCCTTGGACATGGTCTTGGCTGTGGGTTTCCGAGTGAAAGGAAAACGTGGTACGCAATTCCGAATTTGGGCCAACCAACACTTGAAAGAGTTCATCGTGAAGGGTTTCGTGCTTGACGATGAGCGCCTCAAGAACCCTGATGGTCGTCCCGATTATTTCGATGAGTTGCTTGAACGCATCCGCGACATCCGTGCCTCGGAGAAACGCTTTTACCAGAAACTCCGCGACCTGTTCGCGTTAAGCAGCGATTACGACTCCACCGACAAGGCCACACAGATGTTCTTTGCTGAAACGCAAAACAAATTGCTTTATGCCGTCACCCACCAAACCGCAGCCGAAATCATTGTCAGTCGTGCCGATGCCTCACAGCCTAACATGGCACTCACATCATGGAAAGGCTCTGTAGTTCGCAAGCAAGATATTTACATTGCTAAGAACTATCTCCACGCTGATGAGATAGATCTGCTCAACCGCTTGACCACGCTCTTCCTTGAATCGGCGGAAATCCGCGTAAAGGAAAGACTTGACCTGACCCTTAATTATTGGCGACAGAATGTTGACCATCTGCTGCAATTCCAAAATAAGGATGTGCTTCGCAATGCTGGAAGCATTACTAATAAGGAAATGGAAGCTCATGTGTCGGCCGTTTACGAGCAGTTTGACCAACGCCGCAAACAAACCGATGCACAACTTGCCGACCAAATGGACGATGAGGAACTGAAGCAATTGGAACAGCAAATCGTGAACCGAAAATGAGAGAATCTAATAGAATATTATAAATCATTAAATCATCAAATCTTTAAATCCAAACATCATGAAAATTTGTGTTATTGGAACCGGCACCATGGCTAAAGGTATCGTGAAGGCATTCGCCGCCAAGATGCCCGTCGTCATGAAGAGCCGCACACAAGCCAGCCTCGACAAGGCTATGGCTTCCATTGCCAAAGGTTATGGCAAATTGGTGGAGAAGGGCAAGATGACCCAAGAGGCCGTTGATGCTCTGCTGAAGAACATCGCCACCACCACCGACTACGCCACCTTTGCTGACGCCGACCTCGTCATCGAAGCCGCCGTCGAAGAGATGCAACTGAAGAAAGATGTCTTCATGGAACTCGACAAGATCTGCAAGCCTGAATGCATCTTCGCCACCAACTCGTCCTCGCTGTCGATTACCGAGATCGCAGCCTGCACGAGCCGTCCCGCACAGTTCATCGGCATGCACTTCTTCAACCCTGCCGACCGTATGGCCCTTGTCGAAGTCATCAAGGGACAACTCACCAGCGATGAGGTCACCAAGTGCATCGTTGAACTGGCCACGTCCATCGGCAAACAGCCCGTGGAGGTGAAGGAAGCCCCCGGCTTCGTCGTCAACCGCATCCTCATCCCGATGATCAACGAGGCAGTCGGCATCCTCGCCGACGGCATCGCTAGCGCAGAGGACATCGACAAGTGCATGATGCTGGGTGCCAACCACCCGATGGGCCCGCTCGCCTTGGCCGACCTCATCGGCAACGACGTCAACCTCGCCATCATGGAAGTGTTGTACAAAGAGTTCGGCGACCCGAAGTACCGTCCTCATCCCTTGCTCCGCAAGATGGTGAGAGCCGGACTGCTTGGCCGTAAAACTGGAGAAGGATTTTATAAATACTAACAATTGAAAGAAAAATGGATTTTAGTTATTCAAAGACAGAACAGTTGTTCCTGCAGATGATCCGTTCGTTTGCGGAGAATGAAGTAAAGCCTTTGGCTGCCGAAGTCGATGAGCAGGAGCGCTTCCCGATGGAGACCGTCGAAAAGATGGGCAAACTCGGGTTGATGGGCATCCCGATCCCGAAGCAATACGGCGGCGCAGGCGGCACGGTCCAGATGTACATCATGGCCGTCGAAGAGTTGTCGAGAGTGTGCGCCACCACGGGCGTCGTCCTCTCGGCCCACACCTCCTTGTGCATGGCTCCCATCCTGGAGAACGGCACCGAGGAACAGAAAATGAAATACCTGCCCAAGCTGGCTTCAGGTGAATGGATCGGCGCTTTCGGTTTGACCGAACCCAATGCCGGTACCGACGCCGCCATGCAGCAGACCACAGCCGTTGACGCTGGCGACAAGTGGATCCTCAACGGAACCAAGATTTTCATCACCAAC
>CAJOIS010000064.1 GCA_905234645.1 uncultured Bacteroidales bacterium
CGGCGCCTGCACCTTCGACTCGGCCACTTCGTTCGCCATCATCCGTGGCGGCCATGTGAACGTGTCGTTCCTCGGCGCCCTGCAAGTGGATGAGAAGGGCAACCTCGCCAACTGGATCATCCCGGGCAAGATGGCTCCCGGCATGGGCGGCGCCATGGACCTCGTGGTCGGTGCCAAGCGCGTGATCCTGACCATGGAACACACCCAGAAGGGTGCTCCCAAGATCCTGAAGGAGTGCACGCTGCCCCTGACCGCTGCCGGACAGGTGAACATGATCATCACTGAGATGGGCGTCATGGACATCACCCCCGAAGGCATCGTGGTGCGCGAAATCCACCCCGAGTTCACCTTCGAGCAGATGCAGGAAGCCACCGAGGCCAAGCTCATCCTTGACCCCAACTGGAAACCCATGAACATCTAAACCTTCCCGTCATGGAATATGGTTTCTTGAAGATTGAGCAACTCGACCAGATTACCGTCATGAAAGTGTCGGCGCCCAAGTCGCTGAATGCGCTCAACTCCACCGTCCTGAAGGAGATCGACCACTTCGTCAGCAACCTCGACACGACGCAGACGCGCGTCCTCATCGTCACGGGCGACGGCGAGAAGGCCTTCGTGGCTGGTGCCGACATCTCCGAGATGGCCCACCTCTATGAGAAGGAAGGCTACGAGTTCAGCAAGATCGGTGCCGTCGCGTTCCGTAAGTTGGAGACTCTGCCGATTCCCGTCATCGCTGCCGTCAACGGTTTCGCCTTGGGCGGCGGCTGCGAGTTGGCTATGGCCTGCGACATCCGTATCGCCTCCAACAAGGCCAAGTTCGGTCAGCCCGAGGTGGGACTGGGCATCACGCCTGGTTTCAGCGGCACTTACCGTTTGGCCAAACTCGTCGGACAAGGCTACGCCAAGGAAATGATCTTCACGGGCAAGGCCATTCGTGCCGATGAGGCCTTGAGGATCGGACTGGTGAACGCCGTCTATGAACCCGAGGAGCTGATGGACAAAGCCATTGAGATGGCGCAGAAGATGATCAAGAATGCGCCTCTGGCCATCAAGTACGCCAAGCAGTGCATCAACGAGAGCTACGACCTCATCGCTGAAGACGCCATCGAGTTGGAGAACACGAACTTCGGCAAGTGTTTCGCCACCGAGGACCAGAAAGAGGGCATGGCGGCGTTTCTTGAGAAACGCGAGGCGGTGTTTAGAGGGAAATAAATGCCTCTGGCTATTGGCTACTGGCCTCTGGCAA
Organism: uncultured Bacteroidales bacterium; assembly: GCA_905234645.1. GTDB lineage: Bacteria > Bacteroidota > Bacteroidia > Bacteroidales > F082 > Limimorpha. The sequence continues at coordinate 1,247 of CAJOIS010000064.1, forward strand.
TGGGCAGTTAGCTATTAGCAATTAGCTTTTAGCATAAAGCTACCAAAGCTAATGGCTAACTGCTAAAAGCTAACGGCCAAACAAGCTAAAAGCCAAAGGCCAGAAGCCAAAAGCAATAAATTTTGAATATTAAATCTTAAATCTTTAAATCTAACAAATATGAAAATCTGTGTTATTGGAACCGGTACCATGGCAAAGGGAATCGTGAAGGCTTTCGCCGCCAAGATGCCCGTGGTCATGAAGAGCCGCACACAAGCCAGCCTCGACAAGGCTATGGCTTCCATTGCCAAAGGTTACGGTAAGCTGGTGGAAAAAGGTAAGATGACCCAAGAGGCCGTCGATGCCCTGCTGAAGAACATCACCACCACGACCGACTACGCCACCTTCGCCGATGCCGACCTCGTCATCGAGGCCGCCGTCGAGGAGATGCAACTGAAGAAAGACGTCTTCATGGAGCTTGACAAGATCTGCAAGCCCGAGACCGTCTTTGCCACCAACTCGTCCTCGCTGTCGATCACCGAGATCGCTGCCTGCACGAGCCGTCCCGCCCAATTCATCGGCATGCACTTCTTCAACCCCGCCGACCGCATGGCCCTCGTTGAAGTCATCAAAGGCCAACTGACCAGCGACGAAGTGACCAAGTGCATCGTTGACCTCGCCACGTCCATCGGCAAACAACCCGTGGAGGTGAAGGAAGCTCCCGGCTTCGTCGTCAACCGCATCCTCATCCCGATGATCAACGAGGCTGTTGGCATCCTCGCCGACGGCATCGCCAGCGCTGAGGACATCGACAAGTGCATGATGCTGGGCGCCAACCACCCGATGGGTCCTTTGGCTTTGGCCGACCTTATCGGAAACGATGTCAACCTTGCCATCATGGAAGTGTTGTACAAAGAGTTCGGCGACCCGAAGTACCGTCCTCATCCCTTGCTCCGTAAGATGGTGAGAGCCGGTTTGCTCGGTCGTAAAACTGGAGAAGGATTCTATAAGTATTAACTCTGGCCTCTGGCTTCTGGCCTCTGGCAGTCCCATCCCAGGGCGTCATTGCGGACTTGATCCGCAATCTCCTTCGAATAGAGGAGCTGCCAGTAGCCAGTAGCCAGTAGCCAATAGCCAAAAAAGAAAAATGGATTTTAGTTATTCAAAGACAGAACAACTGTTCCTGCAGATGATCCGTTCGTTTGCGGAGAACGAAGTAAAGCCTTTGGCTGCCGAAGTCGACGAGCAGGAGCGCTTCCCGATGGAGACCGTCGAAAAGATGGGCAAACTCGGACTGATGGGCATCCCGATCCCGAAGGAGTACGGCGGCGCAGGCGGCACGGTCCAGATGTACATCATGGCCGTCGAAGAACTCTCGAGAGTGTGCGCCACCACCGGCGTCGTCCTCTCGGCTCACACCTCGCTGTGCATGGCTCCTATCCTGGAGAACGGCACCGAGGAACAGAAGATGAAATATCTGCCTAAACTCGCCTCGGGTGAGTGGATCGGCGCTTTCGGCCTCACTGAGCCCAACGCCGGCACTGACGCCGCCATGCAACAGACGACCGCCGTCGACGCTGGCGACAAGTGGATCCTCAATGGCAGCAAGATCTTCATCACCAACGCCTCTTACGCCAATGTGTTCATCGTCATGGCCATGACGGACAAGTCGAAGGGCACGAAGGGCATCTCCGCCTTCATCGTGGAGAAGGGCATGCCTGGCTTCAGCATCGGCAAGAAGGAATTGAAGATGGGTATCCGCGGCAGTGCGACCTGCGAATTGATTTTCGAAAACTGCGAAGTGCCGAAGGAGAACCTGCTCGGTCAACTCGGCAAGGGCTTCACCATCGCAATGAAGACCTTGGACGGTGGCCGTATCGGTATTGCCTCGCAAGCCTTGGGTATCGCTCAAGGTGCCATGGATGAGACCGTGAAGTACACCAAGGAACGCAAGCAGTTCGGCAAGGCTATCGCCCAGTTCCAGAACACGCAGTTCCAGATGGCCGACCTCAAGACCAAGGTCGAGGCCGCCCGTTTCCTCGTGCGCAGCGCCGCTTGGAAGAAAGACAACGGCATCCCGTATTCGGCCGATGCAGCCATGGCGAAACTCTTCGCCGCTGAAACGGCTATGGAAGTCACGACCAAGGCCGTGCAGTTCCACGGCGGTTACGGCTACACCCGCGAGTATCCTGTCGAGCGCATGATGCGTGACGCCAAGATCACCGAGATTTACGAAGGTACGTCAGAAGTCCAGCGCATGGTCATCGCCGCTCATTTGTTTAAATAATAGGAGGGAAGAATATGAATATTATCGTTTGTATAAAGCAAGTGCCGGACACCACTGAAATCAAGATCGATCCGGTAAAGGGTACCCTGATCCGCGAGGGCGTTCCGAGCATCATGAACCCTGACGACAAAGGCGGTCTCGAACTCGCCCTGCGTCTGAAAGACCAATTTGGTGCCAACGTCACCGTCGTGTCGATGGGACCTCCGCAAGCCGACGTCATCATGCGCGAGGCCTTC
>CAJOIS010000065.1 GCA_905234645.1 uncultured Bacteroidales bacterium
ATCCATTCAATTCATACGCCTGAAACTGACCTACTTTCTTCTTTGTATTTTCCATTTTTGAAAAGTTTAATTATTTGATTTAATGTGCTTTATCCTGTCGTTAATGATGCTTTCCTGATGTTCAATGCCCCATGAAATCAATGCGTCCAAATGCGGCATGAGGCTCTTTCCGCGTTCGCTGAGACGGTATTCCACTCGTGGTGGTACTTCCATAAACACCTCGCGACTGATAATTCCGTCGTCCTCAAGATGGCGCAATGTGGAGGTCAACATCTTTTGTGAAATGTCAGGGATTTGTCTCCACAAGTCTTTGAAACGCAGCACTTCCTTTTGCTCCAAGGTGTAAAGCACCAATAGCGACCATTTGTCAGTGATATGCGAAATCACGTTGCGTATCGGACAATCGGGAAAGGTGGCACTTTGTATTTCTTTCTTGCTGTTCATCGTTTTCTGGATTAAAAATATATAAAAAATTCTAATTTTCAGTCACTTACCTTTTGTCAATACACGCACCTTTTGGTTAGTAATGCTGAGAAACAAGAGGTTGGAAAAACGTTAAAACAGGAAAAGCCTTGCAGGGTGAAACTGTATTCAGCAGCAAACACTCGTCTTCCGTAGTTGTTCTTTTCGTGCCGAAGGGATTATCTCCTCGTGGAAAAAGTAGTTGACCACCACGGGCGGCTCGCCGTGTCGGCTGCGGACACTGTCGTCGTTGCGCACGTAGGGAAGACCCTGCTCGGCGCAGAAATGGCGCATGTCGGCATCGAGTTCGCTCCAGTAGGTGCGGTCCTTGCGGGTGTAAATGTCACGGTAGAGGCCGTCTAATTCGGGATGGCGCTCGTGAATCCAGTCGAGGATGCGGCCTTTATAGTCGCCGCGCAGGTTGAGGTTCTCGAGCCACACCAGATTGCATTGGTCCTTCGCCCTTTCGATGATGGCTGGGACGTCTGTGATGCCGGGGAAGATGGGCGAGATGAAGCAGGTGGTCTGCACGCCCGCCTCGTAGAACTGCCGCATGGCCTCCAAGCGCCGTTCGATGCTCACGCCACGGTCCATCTCCTTGCGAAAGGCCTCGTCGAGCGTGTTGATGCTCCACGATACGCGGGCGTTGGGGAAGGTGCGGATGAGGTCGAGGTCGCGCAGCACGAGGTCGCTCTTGGTGGCAATGCTGATGCTGATACCGCTGCCTTGTAGTTGCTCGAGCAGTGCGCGGGTGCGTTTGTATTTGGCCTCGCAGGGCTGGTAGCAGTCGGTCACCGAGCCGAGGAAGGCCTCCTTGCCGGCGTATTTCTTCGCGTTCTTGATCTCAGGCCACAGCTTCACGTCGATGAACTCGCCCCACGGCTCGGGGTGGTTCGTAAACCGCTTCATGAACGAGGCGTAGCAGTACTTGCAGGCATGGGTGCAGCCCACATACGGGTTGACCGAGAAGTCGGCAACGGGCAGGTTGCTCTTGGTCATCACCGATTTCACATTAATTTCTTGGATTTTCATTGCTCTGAAATTCTAATTTCACGTATTACTTTCGCCGGCGTGCCCGCCACCACCATGTTGTCGGGCACATCCTTGGTGACCACCGAGCCGGCGGCGACGATGGCGTTCTCTCCGATGGTGACGCCCGCCAAAACGGTGACGTTGGCGCCGAGCCATGCGTTGCGTTTTACGACGATGGGCTTGGTGAGCAGGCTGTGGCGCGTGGCGGGGCCTTCGGGGTGATATTCGGTGGCCAACACGCAATGCGGACCGATGAATACGCCGTCCTCGATGGTGATGCCGCCGAGGGCGAGGAAGGTGCAGCCGAAGTTGACGAAGCTGTCGTGACCGAAGGTGGTCTTACGGCCGTAGTTGATGTGGAACGGTGTGAAGACGCGCACCGTGTCGGGGATCTCCGAGCCAGTGATTTCGCGCAGGTAGTCGCGCACCTCGGCCTCGGTGTGCCAGCCGGTGTTCATCTCCGCCGCCAGCTGCATCGTGCGCTGCACGTCGGCATAGAGGTCGTCGCTGCCGACATAGTCTTTTCCAGTGGGGTTCTCGTTCATTTGCAATGGGATTTATCGTTGGATTCTTTTCTTTCCGTCATGAATGACAATGCCTTTGTAGCCTTCGGGGGCTATCTGACCCGTAATCGTATAGGCAGGGCCATGGTTGGGCTTGTCAGACGAATGTTCTCCGATGCCCGTGTAGATAGGCTGCAACGAGAGCGTAACGGTTACATCCCCGCCGCCGGCGTTGACGAACTGTCGCACCTCATCAGCCGACATGTTGTCGAGCTTGCCGATGCGGGTATAGGACCACGAGTTGCTGCTGTAGAAGATGCAGATGCTGTTGCCGTTGTACAGCACCAAGTCGCCAGCCGAAGTAGTGACTTGATTGTCGGCGGTGGGAAACGACTGCCCCAATGCCCCGACTTTCTCGAAATTGCCGTAGTCGTGCGCCACGTAGGTGATGTTTTCCGTTTGCAGGGCGGCCATCAATGCCCGTGTGCCGACGTTGTCCTCCATGGTTACGGAGCGTGTCTCTTCGCCAATCGTAACATACAGTTTTTCAGTTATGTTTTGTGCAGTGACGTTTTCTTTTTTGCAACCACAGAGAACAACGGCAGCCAAGCAAACCAATAGTTTGACCTTCATAAAACGTTGATTTGCAGATTATTTCAGGTTTTCAGTGAAAAACTCCGCCAACGTATCCCACGGAATGTAATTGCCCTCGCCACCGTCGTAAAGGTCGCAATGCGAGGCTCCAGGGATGATGAGCAACTGTTTGTTTTCCGGCACAGGATTTGGTTTGCCAATGAAGTTGTAGCCTTCGGCCTGACCCTCTACCATGTATTTGTAAGCGGCCTCGCCGAAATAGCGGGAGTGAGCTTCCTCACCATGCATCACGAGGACGGCAGAGCGGATCTCGTTGATGTAGTATAGAAAACGGGCGTTAGCGTAGGCCTGCGTGCCGATGACGCGCCAACCATCGTTCGAGTTGCCAGAGCGAGCATGATAACCGCGTGAGGTCTTGTAATAAGCATGGTAATCCTTGACAAACTGCGGGGCATCCTCAGGAAGGGGATCGACGACACCGCCTGCCATTGCCATTGGGTCGGAGAAGCGTTGCTTGCCCATGGCCTCGCGGGCAGTGTGGCGCGACTCTTCTTTATCTTCGCTGTCGAAGTAGCCATTGCCGCTGATGCGGGTCATGTCGTACATCGTGCTGGCCACGGTGGCCTTGATACGGGTGTCAGCGGCTGCAGCGTTGAGGGCGATGCCACCCCAGCCACAGATACCGATGATGCCTATCTTTTCAGCATCCACATTGTCCAGTTTCGACAGGAAATCAACAGCGGCCATGAAGTCTTCGGTGTTGATGTCGGGCGAGGCCGTGCGACGTGGCTCGCCGCTGCTCTCACCGGTGTACGACGGGTCGAAAGCCAGTGTCACGAAACCGCGTTCTGCCATCTTCATGGCATAGAGTCCGCTCGACTGCTCCTTGACAGCTCCGAAAGGTCCGCTCACGGCGATGGCTGCCAGCTTGCCGTTGGCATCCTTGGGAGTGTAAAGGTCGGCAGCTAACGTCAGGCCGTACTGTGTTTCAAACGTCACCTTGAGGTGGTTCACTTTGTCGCTCAGCGGGAACACCTTGTCCCACTCCTGTGTTAGGTTCAGTTCCTGTTTCATATTGTCGTTGTTTTTTGTTTCCTGTTTGTTGCTGCAGGCGGCCATTAATAGTGCCACCACTGCTGCAAGGATGAGAATCTTTTTCATTTATGCCTAATTCTAATTACGCTTGCAAAAGTACACAAGTTATTTAAAAGAGGTATTACATAAATTGGCTAAATAAATACCAATTTCGCAGAAAATGTATTTAGATTATGAAAAATGGTACCATTTTTACATTGTTTTCGTAACTTTGCACCGCAATGAAGAAGATTCTGAAAATAGATAACCCCAACGATTATGCCCGGTTTGTGGATGCTCCCGAGCTGCACCCATTGGTCAGTATTATCCACTATGACGAATTGGCTCCTTTCCGTCATAGCCTGAACAACTACGGTGTCTATGGGTTGTTTATCCAGCGTCAGTTTCCCAAAGATCTCTCGTATGGCATGAAGACCCTTCAGGTGAGCGATGCCTCGATAATTACCGTTGAGCCAGGACAGATTGGCGGCTTGGAGGACAATGGGGAGCGCATCTCGCTGAGCGGATGGGTGCTCTTGTGGTCGCCCGAACTGCTACACGGCTCTGAACTGGAACGTCAGATTAGCCGTTACCAGTATTTCTCTTATTTCTTCACCGGCTCGCTGCGGATGGAGCCTGACGAATGGCTCTGCATCACACAACTGCTTTCCCAGATGCGGCAAGAGTTGATAACTCACGAGGATTCGCCTTCGCTGAGAAGCATCTTGTTGGGCTATCTGCACCTGATACTACCGAATCTATCAGCGGCAACTTTCTGAAGAAAATAATGGCGGTAGCGACCTCTTGAAACGCTTTCACGACCTGCTGCAACTGTATTTCCGCGAGAATCGGCAACTATCCCAAGGCCTGCCCACCGTCGCCTATTGCGCCTCAGAGTTGGCCTATTCGCCACGTTATTTCGGCGATATTGTCCACAAGGCGACAGGTGGAACGGCCATCGGCTACATCCACAACTACATCATCAACCAGGCCAAGAGCCTGCTCATGAACGGTCACAACATCAGTGAGACCTCGCGCCTCCTTGGCTTCGATTTTCCCCATCATTTCACCCGTCTCTTCAAAAAAGTGACCGGACTTACACCTAGCGAGTATTTGGGGAAATAGATGGGTTGAGAGAGTTTATTGGATGATTATTTCAAAGACCCTTCAACCATTTTTCGACCTTTGCCTTGCCCGTGCGGACTTCGTGCCCATAAATGCTGAACTCGCCGGTGACCTTGGCCTTGGGGAAGGCTTTCTTCACGTCGTTAGCGCAGGAGGCCAGCCCGCTGCCTTCGTGGGTGGTGAAGGGGATGACGGTCTTTCCGTCGAGGTTGATGTCCTTGAACAGCGTGAACATCACCTGCGGGTAGGTGCCCCACCACACAGGGCCGCCGATGAAGACAGTGTCGTATTGGCTGAGGTCGGGGGCGGTGCCTTCGTAAGGCGGCAGCTCGCCCTTGTTGGCTTCTTCTTTAGCAAGATTGATAAGCGGCGTGTAGGCCATGCCGTCGTACTTGTGGGTGACGATCTCAAACTGGTCGGCACCTTTGATTTCAGTGATGTAGTCGGCCACGATCTTGGTGTTGCCGACCTCGATGTTGCCCACGCTGTAGTTGTCGCCCGCATGGCTGTGATTTTAAGTTGTTGGCTTGAGACGCACGGCCGTGCGTCTTTACGTCTTGTCCGTTGCAGCCGCTGGCCATAAGGAGTGCGAGGGCTACGAGGAGGATGCTTCTGAGTTTCATAATTCACAATTTGTGTTATTGCAAGGTGTTGTACTGCTCGTCGGTGACGGGCTCCAGCCACTCGTTGCTGTTGCCAGGTTGGGCATTGGCATGGTAGGTGAGGTGCTGCATCCAACTGTCTTTGGCGGCGCCGTGCCAGTGCTTCACGCCCTCGGGAACGGCGATGACAGCGCCAGGGACCAATGGAACGGCTTCCCTACCCCACTCCTGATACCATCCACGACCGCTCACGCAGATCAACATCTGCACGGCACCGTGGTGAACGTGCCAGTTGTTGCGGCAACCAGGCTCGAAGCTGACGTTGCAGAGGCCTGTTAAGGGGTCAAGGACAGCGAGGTAGCTGTTGCCAATGAAATATTGGGCGTATGCGGTGTTGGGTTCTCCAATTGGCCAGGGGGACTGCGCACATACCATATCGGTCTTGCCGTCAACAGCAGCAGCGATGGCTGCCTCGCAACGCAAGGCCTCGGCTTGCAACCCTGCGACTTTCAATGCCACTGGGATACCACGCAACTGCTCCTCGGTGACCCCCATGTTCAAAGCGCCATGCACATGCGCCTGCAACTGCGGCATCACGTTTTCCAAGCCGCTCAACGCACTCACGGTGATGAGCTCGCGGTCGGCGTGGGTGAGTAGGTCGCGGGCGAAGATGTCGCCGAAGAGGTGTGCCTTGAGGTAGTAATCCTCGGCGGGACAGAAGTCGTAGTTGAAAGGCTGTCCAGAAAGTTTTGTTTGTACTTCCGTACCTTGTGCCAAAGCATTGTAATGGCTCGGCAGCGGTGATGCCTCAACACCTTCTTCAGTAGCTTTGCCTTCGCTTTGGCGTTGCTCCAAAACCTTCTGCAAAGTGCCAAGGGCATTCAAAGAACGTGGAAATCCCGTGTAGGCATAGAGTTGCGACAGGGCTTCCTTGATTTGGCTGACCGTCAAGCCGGCATCCAAGCCGCCGTTGATGGCCTCGGCCAAGGCGTGCAGGCAATGGCCGACATGAAGGCCGCCTGCTCCTGATTAAAACTCAGTGTATTCATATTTTTTTCCGTTGTGGTGGTTTTGCTGCCGCACGAAGCGAACATCAATGCGACGGCAAACAAAAGCAATGTCTTTTTCATAGTCATTAGTTTATCCGTAATTCTCAATCAAATACTTCACAAACTGTGGGTCGCCGAAGTCGATGGTGCCTGTGTCGTGCTGGTTCATTGTTGCAATTTGGGCCATGTCATCGTCGGTGAGGGCAAAGTCGAAGATGTCGAGGTTTTGCTGCATACGTTCCTTGTGGGTGGATTTCGGGATGGCCACGATGCCGCGTTGTGTGAGCCAGCGGAGGGCTACCTGCGAGGCGGTCTTGCCGTACTTGGCACCGATGCCGGCCAGCAGGTCGCTCTTGATGATGCCGTCCACACCTTGTCCGCCCAGCGGTCCCCATGCCATCATACGTGTGCCGAATTCTGCAAGTATCGGCTCGATGGCTGTCTGCTGTATGAGGGTGTTGCATTGCAACTGGTTCACCATCGGCTTTACATCCACATAGTGGGCGAAGTCGAAGAAACGGCCCGACTGGAAGTTGCTCACTCCTATGGCGCGCACCTTGCCGTCGTG
>CAJOIS010000066.1 GCA_905234645.1 uncultured Bacteroidales bacterium
CTTGTTTTCCTCAACCAGGTTGAAGATGGTCTGCTGCATCTCTCGGATGGTGCGGTTCTGGCGGAGCCGCGTAGCGGCGAGCCAGGAGGCCACACCCGTAATGGGAGCCAACAGAAGAGATATCCATTCGATTGCGTTCATGGCTTCGGTTGTTTAGGATTTCTTTTTGGGCGGACGGGCGGGACGCTCGTTCACGCCGATTGTTCCCCAGCCGCTGGGAGCAGTGGTTGCGCCTGTGCTGAGCATAAAGCCGCTGTAGGTGTCGGAGCCAATGCCGTAGGCGGCGAAGTCGACGCTGAATGACTGAGAGCCTGATGCGCCGATAGTGACGGTGGAATGGATGAGGAAGATCTTCTTTTGCGTTACGTTGGCGAGGAAGATGGTCGGGTACTCGTTCGCGTGTGCTGTTCGCCAGTCGTTCTCGCCATCCCATCCGATGGTGATGTTGGAACGCGAGACGGTGACTTCGACATCAGGGATGTCGGCAGTCGGGGCGTTGCCGAGCGAAGTGAGGCTTGCCAGGTCGACATGCTTTTCGTCGTTATCGACGGCGGCCACAGCCGCGAGCTGTTGGACCAGGGCGTTGCGACGGGTCATGCCGACAGGCGATGACGGGAAGAGGAACTTCCGTTGCTCATCGGACAGCTGGCCAACCAGAGACAACACTTCCTTGAAGAATGTACGTTGCATGGTCTGTTTGTCCGTGCGCGGGTTCTTTACAGACTGCGGACGGCCTTTCATGTAGGCGATGCCATTCCACGAGGAGCCGATGACGGTTCCCACTTTACCTTTGAATCCACCGAGGATTCCTTGCTTGATTTTTCCCATAGTTTTACTGTTTTTTGGTGGTTTTTAATTATGAGGAGTTGAATAAGACTTGAATAGGAGTTGAGTAAGACTTGACCCTACCCGAACAGCCCTTAAAAAAGCCGCTCCGAAGGGCGGCTTTTTCGGGCTTGAGGAAGAACCTTTTAACTGTTCTTCTTGGCGGGGCGTTTGGTCACGCCCATGGTGCCGAAGCCGACGAGGGCAACTTTTTTGCCTGTGGCGAGCATGAAGCCGCTGAAGGTGTCCTCGGCTTCGCCATAGGCGGCCAGGCCGACATTGAACGACTGGTTGCCTTCGGTGCCGATGGTTGCGGTGGAAGGCACCAGGAAGATCTTCTTCTTGGTGACGTTGGCCACGAAGATGACGGGGTACTCCTCGCCGTGCTCGTCACGGAAGGAGCTGGTACCGTTCCAGGAGATGGTGAGGTTCTCGCCAGCAGAGGCCAGCGTCACGGCGGGCATGTCAGCCGTAGGCGCATTGCCCACAGTGTCGAGAGAAGCCAAGTCGACGGACTTCACGTCGTCGACAATGGCGGACGCTGAGGCGATTTGCTGGGTGAGCATGTTACGACGGGTCATGCCCTTGGGCGTGGCCGGGAAGAGGAAGGCCAGTTGATCGTTGGAGAGTTGCGCAACGAGGTCCTGGACTTCCTTGAAGAAGCTGCGCTGGGTGGTCTGCGCTGCGGTCTTCGGGTTCTTGTGGGATTGGGCGAGGCCACGCATGTAGCTGATGCCGTTCCACGTTACCTCTGAATCCACCGAGGATTCCTTGCTTGATTTTACCCATGATAATTGAATTTTAGGGGTTAATAAATGAGTGAATTGCAGGCCGTCTCCGACATGGGTAGAGAAGCAGATCATAATCTTTATATTGTTTTTCCTCTGCGGCTCAGCCTGTTGTTGGGCGGCGGCAGGGCAAAAATATAATGAAAAGCGGATATAAATGGAAATAAGCGGGTTTGTGCGCTTACTTGCGCTTTCTCACTGGCTTTCAGGCAGAAAAACAAGTCTATTTTTGCCGTGCAACTTAAAACAATTAGATTATGAAAAGATTTTTGGTGTTGGCCGCTGCGGTGCTCCTACTCTCCTGCAGCTGCCAGCAGAATGCAAAGAGAGTGGACGCGAGCCGCTGTGCGGCGAGCGTGACCAAGTGTTTATCAGGAAGCGACACCGTTGGTGTCATGCTGAAGGTGGAGCGCGTCATCGATGGCGACACCTTTGAAGGGCATGTGATTCAGGACCCCAAGACGGCCTACAACCCCGGTGTGAATCCGTGGATGGTGCAGCTGACCAAGATTGTGGTCCGCATCAACGGCATCGACGCGCCTGAGCGTGGGCAGTTCTACGGGGATGTGGCCACACTGCATCTGCAGTGGCTCATCAGCGGGAAGGCCGTAGGCCTGAAGCTGAAGCAGCGCGACATGTACGGGCGATGGATAGCAACGGCGTTTCACGACGGCGTTGACATCGGCGCGGAAATGCTGAAGGAGGGTTTAGCCTGGCATTATAAGGAGGTCGACGGCAATCCCCTCTACGCTCAGCTGGAAGCTGAGGCGAAGCTGGCCGGACTCGGCCTTTGGTGCGATGACAGAGCCGTTCCCCCTTGGGAATGGCGAAGGATGAGCAAGTATGAACGTGACGCTTACAGATAAGGAGGTGCGAGATGGAACTGTCAGAATTATCGAAAAAGCGTTTGGAGGGCGTGGATGAGCGCCTGAAGGCCATCGTGATAGAGTGCGCTGCTCGGTGCTCCTACCCCTTCAACGTGTCTGAAGGGCTGCGCACTGAAGAGCAGCAGCGCGAATATGTCCGACAGGGCAAATCAAGGACGATGAAATCGAAGCACCTGACCGGGAAAGCGGTGGATCTCTATCCGCTGAGCATGGACAGGAAGGTTGTCGACTGGTCCAGGTTTGAGGAGCTGGCAGACCTGATGTTTCAGGTGGCCAGCGACCAGGGCGTTGAAATCGTCTGGGGTGGAAACTGGAAGACGTTCGTCGACAAGTGCCATTTTGAGCTTCGATGACGCGGGACACGAGACTGCGGGACTTCGGGACTGCCTACCGGACCACAATGAGAGTCATCAAAGAACATACATTTTTTTCATTTTTTTGAAGCCCAGCCGTGATGGTTAAGGGCTTCTTTTTTATGGGATTACAGAGCTTTCCAAATACTCTACTTAGGGTGGCGGTTGGGGACGATGGAGGTACGGAGCGGAGCGACTCCTTTCCGAACTTTCGACTTACCTTAGATTTGCAACGTGCAAATGAAAGGAGTACTTTTGCCGTGCAAGAAATTATAATTGAATCAAATAATAAACATTGGAAGAAAGGAGGCGGTCGGACAACCAAGTTTCAACTTTGGAGTGAAGTCCATCACCCTATTGTGGTTCCAGCCGCCTTTCTTGGATCTTCAACCCATATAAGAATTTGCGCTTTCGCATTAAGGTTTTCAGGCATGGTCCAAGGCATCCTCCCTTCCGGTAATAATAAGGTCGTTGCAAAAATATGAAAAACACAGTAATCGGAATTGACATCAGCAAAAAAAGCACAGATTGGTGTTTGATGCAAGGTGCTGAGGTCGTGTCATACCACCATGTGGACAATGAGATTGTAGCCATAGAAAGCCAACTACAGGAACTGATGGACATGTACCTCATCGATAGGTGCGAACTGATGGTGTGCGCCGAGTACACGGGGCATTACATCTATCCATTGGCTGTCGCATGTCAAAACAAACAGGTTGACTTGTGGCTTGAGAGTGGCTACAACATCAAGTGTGAGGCTCGAAAGGAGCGCGGAAAGAACGACAAAGAGGATTCTCGGCGGATAGCTGAATATGGGTATAAGAATCGTCTAGATGCGCGTTATTACAATATTCCCGCACAAGAATTTACAATCTTGAATAGCCTTTTGGCAGAACGGGAAGACTATGTATTGGCAAGGGGAAAGTATGAGGGGCAGCTTAAAGATCAGAAGAGCTACTCAGACCCTATTCTTTACAAAGCTAAGGCTAAACGGTTGGGGAAGCTCATCAGGCAATACGATAAGCTCATTTACGAAACGGAACAGGAACTGGAGAAGCTGATGAAGGAAAACGAGACTATGGGGCACCAAGCTGCCTTGTTGGAGACAATCCCAGGTGTTGGCAGACTGACGGCTATGAAGATGATTGCCGCTACGAAAGGCTTTACACTTTTCAAGAACGGCAGGCAGTTCTGTTGCTATGCAGGAACTGCACCTTTTGCCTATACCTCAGGCACAAGTATACATTCCAGGCACAAAGTTTCGCAGCGAGCCGATAAGAGCCTGAAGGCCATGCTACATATATGCGCAGTGACCGTGGCTAGACGATGCAAGTCTAATCATTTTACAGAATACTATCAGAGAAAAGTTGACGAAGGAAAGAACCCAATGACCGTGCTTAATGCCATTCGATCCAAACTTGTATTAACCATGTTTGCTGTCATAAGGACTGACCAACCATATTCTTCAGAAATTGTTCATAACTATGTTGAAAAATTCTCTCTTAAACCCATTGCCACATCATAAGAATAGGGTGGTTGGTGGGGGTTGATGGTGGTACCAGAGCGAAGCGTTAGCGGAGCGACCTGACCTGAACTTCGGGGTGGTGGTCGGGGGTGACGGCGGCAGAATCCCCTGGCCTTCGGCCACCCCCTTTCAAGGGGGATGTGTGCGTTGGGAAAAACCGAAAGGGGGAAAAGCGCCTGCGGCCCACTTACGCGGGAGTTTCAGCAGAACGACAAACACTGCGCCCAAGAACTACGACTGCGATGAGAACGACTGCGCCCCGTTCGCGCCGGGGAGCCCGACCCGCCCGACAGGAGTCCGCGCACGGTTTCAATCCGAAGCGGCGGCGGGCGTGCCTTTTACGGCGGCGACCCCGAAGAGGCAGGCACCAGTATGGCCTTTGTGGGTTGAGGTGGCAACGATGAGGGGGCGAAACACGATGCGCTTTAGCGCTCCGACAAGGGAACCGCCGGGCGGGCGACCAAGCAGGGGCGCAAAACTAAAGGG
>CAJOIS010000067.1 GCA_905234645.1 uncultured Bacteroidales bacterium
GGCATAAGTAGTGATAAGTCGCACCTTGTCGCTAATTAAGTCGCGTTGCAAATATGTTGCAAATATACAATAAAAATCCGATATACAAGCATAAAAATCGAAAAAAATGAGAAAATAAAAAAGGTGTAACCCATTGGATTACACCTTTTTGCTTATTTTTGGTTATTGTTGGCGGTTAGTTTTATTTTACCTCCTCAAAATCCGCATCAGTGACAGTGTCATCACCGCCGTTCTGCGGGCCTTGGTTTGGGTTGCCGCCCATGTTGTTCGGGTCGAAGCCGCCCTGCGGTCCGCCTTGGGCGCCAGCGTTCTTGTACATCTCCTCGCTGGCCTTCTGCCACATGGCGTTCATCTCGTTCATGGCGGCGTCAATGCCGGCGATGTCTTGAGCTTGGTGAGCGGTCTTCAGCTTGCCGAGGGCAGCCTCGATTTCAGCCTTCTTGTCGGCAGGCAACTTGTCGCCGTATTCCTTCAGCTGCTTCTCGGTCTGGAAGATGATGCTGTCGGCTTGGTTCAGTTTATCGATACGCTCACGTTCCTTCTTGTCGGCTTCGGCGTTGGCTTGGGCTTCGTTCTTCATGCGCTCGATTTCAGCGTCAGTCAAGCCAGAAGAGGCCTCGATGCGGATGCTCTGGGTCTTGCCCGTAGCCTTGTCTTTAGCGCTCACGTTCAGGATACCGTTGGAGTCGATGTCGAAGGTGACTTCGATTTGCGGGATGCCACGCGGCGCTGGCGGGATGCTGTCAAGGATGAAACGGCCGATGGTCTTGTTTTGTGCGGCCATAGGACGCTCGCCTTGCAGCACGTGGATTTCGACGCTAGGCTGGTTATCAGCTGCGGTGGAGAAGACCTCCGACTTGCGGGTCGGGATGGTGGTATTGCTCTCGATGAGTTTGGTCATCACGCCACCGAGGGTCTCGATACCGAGGCTCAACGGAGTAACGTCAAGCAGCAGCACGTCCTTCACCTCGCCAGTGAGTACGCCGCCCTGGATGGAGGCACCGATGGCCACCACTTCGTCGGGGTTGACACCCTTCGAAGGCTCCTTCTTGAAGAAGTCGCGGACGATGTTCTGGATGGCAGGGATACGGGTGGAACCACCGACCAGGATGACATCGTCGATGTCGTTGACGGTCAAGCCGGCGTCTTGCAGGGCGCGACGGCAAGGCTCGATGGTGTCATGAATCAGCTTGTCGGCCAGCTGCTCGAACTTGGCGCGGCTCAAGGTGCGGACCAAGTGCTGCGGGATGCCGTTGACAGGCATGATGTAAGGCAGGTTGATCTCCGTCTCGCTCGATGAGCTCAACTCGATCTTAGCCTTTTCGGCAGCTTCCTTCAGACGTTGCAGGGCCATCGGGTCCTTACGCAGGTCGATGCCGTTGTCCTTCTGGAATTCTTCGGCTAACCAGTTGATGATGACTTCGTCGAAGTCGTCGCCGCCGAGGTGAGTGTTACCGTTGGTGGACTTCACCTCGAACACGCCATCGCCCAATTCCAGGATGGAGATATCGAAGGTGCCGCCGCCGAGGTCGTACACAGCGACTTTCACGTCGTTCTTCTTCTTGTCCAAGCCATAGGCCAAAGCGGCTGCGGTAGGCTCGTTAATGATACGGCGCACAGTCAAACCGGCGATTTCGCCAGCTTCCTTGGTGGCCTGACGCTGGGCATCGTTGAAGTATGCAGGCACCGTGATGACGGCTTCGGTCACAGTCTGGCCGAGGAAGTCCTCAGCGGTCTTCTTCATCTTTTGCAGCACCATAGCAGAGATTTCCTGCGGGGTGTATTGCTTGTTGTCGATGTCGATACGCGGGGTGTTGTTCGGGCCTTGGACGACCTTGTAAGGCACACGACGCATTTCGGCTTCGACCTTGTCGTAGGTCTCGCCCATGAAACGCTTGATGGAATAAACGGTACGCAGCGGGTTAGTGATGGCCTGACGTTTGGCAGGCTCGCCGACCTTACGCTCTCCGTTGTCGGTGAATGCCACCACCGACGGGGTGGTGCGGTGGCCTTCGCTGTTGGCGATGACGCACGCATGAGTTGGTTGTACCTAAATCGATACCGATGATCTTTGACATAATTTTGTTCTCCTATTTTTATTTGTTACTTGTTTTGTTGTCTTATCACCGTTGCACCCCCCCTTGCCCCCTGAGAGGGGGTGAGGTTGCAACGGCCTCGTCTTGTCAATCTTTATGCCAAACAAAAAAACTGACAAAATGGCAATATTTTGATTTTTGTTCCGTTTTTCAGACTAAACCTCCTTGCCTTATCGGGGATTTTTTGTATTTTTGCATTTTTATTTTCCAAAAATCGACCTTTATAATTATGAAAAGAATATTAGTCCTTATAGCTTGCCTTTTGTTGACTTCAGCGGCGTTTTCGCAAGAAAGAGGCGGGTTTTGGCACCGTTTAAGAGAAGCTTTCATCGTACACGACACCATATATATTTATGCGGATTCTACCGCAACGGATGCTCCACACGACTTTGACCATGACGACTCGATTATCGACGATGAAGAAGAGGACGACGAAAACGAAGGCGGTGAGATCGAGTTTACGGGATCCATCCCTACCCCTTTCGACACCCTCGATACTGATGACAAGTTCAAGAAGGTCATTTTGTTCGACAACAGCACATGGGCCTATTTCAATATCGACAAACCGGAGATTCCGGATTCGCTGAGTACCGACTACTGGGACACGGAAATCATTCATGTTACAGGTGTAGAATGGAAGGACATCCCTGATAACGTGGATATTCTTTTGGTTGACTCCATACACAGCTACTGCATACCCCACCCTGGTCCAATCACTTCCACGTTTAAATACAGGAAAAGACATCCGCATAAAGGTGTCGACATCGGTCTGAACACGGGCGATGCTGTTTATGCCGCTTTCGACGGCGTGGTGCGTGTCGCCATGCCCACTCGAATGTCTGGCGGCTACGGGAATGTGGTTGTCATTCGTCATGTCAATGGCTTGGAGACCTATTATGGTCATCTTTCAAAATACGTAGTCAAACCTGAAGACATCGTTAAGGCGGGAGAACTCATTGGCTATGGTGGCTCTACCGGACGATCCTCAGGGCCTCACCTCCATTTCGAAACCCGTTATATGGGTCAAGCCTTCGACCCTGAACGCATCTTCGATTTCCAAAGCGGCACCTTGCGCGATGAGATTTTCACGCTGAAGAAGCATTACTTCAATGTCAACTCGCACTATGGCATGAGCGACCAACAGTCAGCATCAGCGTCCACCAATCCGCCCAAGAACTCAGGCGGCGGAAGCTCGGGAGCCGTGTACTACAAGGTGAAGTCGGGCGACACGCTCAGCAGAATCGCTAAGCGTCATGGCACTACGGTATCGAAAATTTGCAAACTCAACGGCATCAAAGCCACCAAGACACTGCAGATCGGACAAAGGCTCAGAGTGAAATAAAACAAAACCCCGAAAGTCAAACGGCTCTCGGGGTTTTTCTCTTCGTCTTTTCAAATCACTTCATCCACGCTTCAACGTCCTCCAGCTGCAAGGCTGGGATGTCGAGCTTGTTCTTCTTCCGCAAGCCGTTGAGCTTCTCACGCAATGCAGCGGGCTTCTCGGCCTTCAGCTGCTCGATGGTGTTGTAGCCATTGGTGAGCAACAGCGTCGCCCAAGTTTCGGCCATACCCAAAGCCATGAAGTCTTCCTTGGTGGCGTTTTTCACGACCTTCTCGGGACGCATCATCGGGAACAATAACACCTCTTGAATGGTGGTCTGGCCCGTGAGCAACATCACAAAGCGGTCGATGCCGATGCCCATGCCGGAGGTCGGCGGCATGCCATATTCGAGGGCGCGCAGGAAGTCCTGGTCGATGAACATAGCCTCGTCGTCGCCGCGTTCGCTAAGCTTCATCTGCTCCTCGAAACGGGCACGCTGATCGATGGGGTCGTTGAGCTCGGTGTAGGCGTTGGCCAACTCCTTGCCGTTGACCATCAGCTCGAAGCGTTCGGTCAGTTCGGGGTTGTTGCGGTGACGCTTGCAGAGCGGTGACATTTCGACGGGGTAGTCGGTGATGAAGGTCGGCTGGATGTAGGTGCCTTCGCACTTCTCTCCGAAGATTTCATCAATCAGTTTGCCCTTGCCCATCGTTTCGTCCACCTCGATGCCCAGTTGCTTGCACACCTCGCACAGCTGGGTTTCGTCCATACCCGTGATGTCGATGCCGGTCTTCTCCTTGATGGAGTCGATCATCGTGATGCGCTTGAAGGGACGCTTGAAGCTGATTTCGTTGTCGCCCACTTTCACGGTCTCCTTGCCCAAGACATCCATCACGCAGCGGTGGATCATCTCTTCGGTGTAGTCCATCATCCAGAGGTAGTCCTTGTAGGCCACATAAATCTCAAGACATGTGAATTCGGGGTTGTGGGTGCGGTCCATGCCCTCGTTGCGGAAGTTGCGCGAGAACTCGTACACGCCCTCGAAGCCGCCCACGATGAGGCGCTTCAAGTAAAGCTCATCGGCGATGCGCAAGTACATCGGGATGTCCAAGGCATTGTGGTGCGTGATGAAAGGACGCGCCGTGGCACCGCCCGGAATGGCTTGCAACACTGGCGTTTCAACTTCCAAATAACCGCTCTCATTGAAGAAACGGCGGATGCTGTCGATGATGCGGGTGCGGGTGATGAAGATGTCCTTCACGCGGTCGTTCACCACGAGGTCGACATAACGCATACGGTAACGCAACTCGGGGTCGTTGAATTCGTCGTACTTCACGCCGTCCTTCTCCTTCACAATAGGCAACGGCCTCAGGCTCTTGCTCAGCACCGTCATCTCCTTCACGTGAACGGAGATTTCGCCCATCTGCGTGCGGAAGGCGAAGCCTTTCACGCCGATGAAGTCGCCGATGTCGAGCAGGCGTTTAAACACCGTGTTATATAAGGTCTTGTCTTCCTCGGGGCAAATCTCGTCGCGCTTGATATACAGCTGGATGCGGCCTTTCGAGTCCTGCAACTCACAGAACGAAGCGGCGCCCATGATACGGCGGCTCATGATACGGCCTGCGAGGGTGACTTCCTGGAATTGGTCGGGGTTGTTGTCGTCAAATTGGTTGAGGATGTCCGTGGTGAACACGCTCACGGGGAACGCGGCCTGCGGATACGGGTTGATGCCGAGCTTATTTGTTCCTGTTCGCTAAGCATGGTTAATCGAATTTGGGTGCAAAAGTACGAAAACGCTTTTATTTTATCGCCATAAAGATGGGTTATTGCGATAAAATGTTTATTTTTGCGCTTATAAACAGATTGTGTTATGAGCACAACGACACAAATAATTGCAAAAATGATAGCCGAATACTTCAAGACGCAACCCATCTTGAAGGCATGGCTTTTTGGCTCGTTTGCCAGAGGCGAGGAAACGCCCGATAGCGATGTGGACTTGCTTGTCGTTTATGACGATGAAGTCGGTGTCAGTTTGTTGAAGCATGCAGCTATGATTGTCGATTTGGAAACCATTTTGAACCGTCCAGTGGATATTGTGGAAGATGGAACCTTGCTTCCCTTTGCTGTTGAAAGTGCCAACCGTGACAAAAAATTGATTTATGAGAGAGCCAATTAGAGATAAAGAACGGCTGGAACACATTGTTGAAGCCATCGATAACATTTTCAGTTTCGCAAAAGGGAAAACTGCTGATGAATTGGATACCGAAAAGATATTGTTTTATGCGGTGGTGAAAAACATTGAGATTATTGGTGAAGCTGCTTTTCGCTTGACGAAAGAATTTCGCCAACAGCATTCGGAAACACCTTGGAGCTCCATTGTATTGATGCGCCATGTTTTGGTACACGACTATTATCAAATCAAAAGCAAAGAAGTCTTTAAGGTCATTGATGAAGACTTGCAACCCCTACGAGATCAAATCGCTCGATATCTTTCCGAAACCGATTGGGAAATCTGGGAAAAACAAGAAATTGCGCCCGCGGAATCTGCCGTTCATAAAAACATGGTTCAATCGGCTCGCCGAATGTTGAGCAAAGGATATGGCGCGAAAGAGATATCAGAAATTACAGGATTAAGCCTTGAGGAAATCTCTATGCTTTAATGTTTTTCCATTGGTGTCCACTAAAAATTTGGACGATTAAAATTTGAATGTTTAACTTTAAAATAATAACAGTTCACTATTATCAATTCGTTCTTTGACATCGTTGT
>CAJOIS010000068.1 GCA_905234645.1 uncultured Bacteroidales bacterium
GAAAGGATTCTCGTTGGCTTTATGGCCTTCCACTTGACGTGAACTGTTGTCGTATGATTCCACGAGGATGTCGTCCTTGTCCAACTCAATGAAGTCGCGGCGGTTGCGACCGATGGTCATGTGTCCGTGTTGCACAAAGCGGTGCAGACTCTCTGCGGCCTCCTTGCCGGCAGCAATGGCATCAATGGCGAACTTGGGACCCGTGAAGACGTCGCCGCCTACGAAGATGTCTTCTTCAGCTGTTTGATACGTCAGCTTGTCGGCAACGGGATACACACCTCTGAAGAACTCTATCTTGGTGTCCTTGAGCAGATCTTTAAGGATGACAGTCTGTCCGATGGCGAAGATAACCATGTCGGCATCCAAAGTAATCAGTTCATTCTCATCGTATTGTGGATTGAAACGATGTTCGGCATCATAGACCGAGGTGCATTTCTTGAAGACGATGCCGCTGACTTTGCCATCGCCAAGCACTTCCTTCGGTCCCCAACCTGGGTTGATGACCACGCCGTCTTCGCGAGCTTCTTTGCGCTCTTCAAGCGATGCCGGCATGATGTCTTCGGTCTCCAATGACAGCATTGTCACCGATGTCGCGCCACTGCGTTTGGCCACACGGGCAGCATCAATGGCCACGTTGCCACCGCCAACGACTACTATGTTGCCCGAGACCTTCACCTTGCCGCAGTTGGCGTCGTGCAGGAAGTCGATGGCGGTGATGGTGCCGGGAAGTGTTTCACCCGAAATGCCGGGCAGTTTGCCTCCCTGGCAACCGATAGCCACATAGAAGCCCTTGTAGCCTTGTTCGCGGAGTTGTTCTATGGTGATGTCCTTGCCGACCTCCAAGCCCGTGCGAATCTCCACACCGATCTCGCGCATGATGTCGATTTCGGCCTTGATGACGTCTTTATCCAGTTTGTAGGAGGGAATGCCATAGCGTAACATGCCGCCAGGCTCCTCGCTCTTCTCGAACACAGTGGGCTTGTAGCCCATAGTGGCAAGATAATAGGCGCAGCTCAATCCTGCGGGACCGCCGCCGATGATGGCAATCTTTTCCTCCCATTGTTCCTGCACATTCGAGCAGATATTCACCTCTGGCACAAAGCGTGTCTCAGCGTTGAGGTCTTGCTCGGCGATGAACTTCTTCACCGCGTCGATGGCGATGGGCTGGTCAATGGTGCCACGGGTGCAGGCATCCTCGCAACGGCGGTTGCACACGCGACCGCACACGGCAGGGAAGGGGTTCTCGCGTTTGATGAGCTCCAAGGCTTCGGTATATTTGCCCTCGGCAGCTTTCTTCAGGTAGCCTTGTACGGCGATATGGGCAGGACAAGCGGTCTTGCACGGTGCCGTACCCGTTGGATAGCAGTTGATGCGGTTCTTGTCGCGGTAATCTTCCGTCCACTTTTGCGGCCCCCATTTCTTGGCATCGGGAAGTTCCTGTTTGGGATAGGTCTGCTCACCGTGTTTGGTGCAGAGTTTCTGTCCCAAACGGACAGCACCTGCAGGGCAGTATTCCACGCAGCGACCACAAGCCACACAGTTTTTCGGGTCAACATGAGCCACGTATGCACTACGCGACATGTTCGGTGTGTTGAAAAGCTGTGATGTACGCAATGCGTTGCATATCTTTACATTACAATTACAAATGGCGAAAATCTTCCCTTCGCCGTCAATGTTAGTGACTTGGTGCACGAAGCCGTGGTCTTCGGCCTTCTTCATGATGGCAATCGCCTCGTCGTAGGTGATGAAGTGTCCACGGCCCGTCTCGGCAAGGTATTCGGCCATGTCGCCCACTCCGATGCACCAGTCGCGGTAGTCGTCGGCACAGCCTTCGTCGAGTTTTTTGCGTCCGTAGCGGCAGCTGCAGATGCCCACTGCCAGGTGGCCTTCATAGCGCTTGAGCCAATAGGAGATATGCTCGATGTCTGCCGTCTCGTTTTCCATCGAGATGGCTTTTTCGACGGGAATCACGTGCATGCCGATACCGCTACCACCCATGGGCACCATTGGGGTAACCTTTTCCAAAGGCAGGAAGGTCATGCGCTCGAAAAACATGGCCAGCTCGGGGTGTTTGTCCATCAGATCCACGTTCATGTTGGTATATTCTGCTGAACCTGGGACAAACATCGGCACCCAGTAGATGCGTGCATCGCGTTCAAACGAAGTGCCGGCCACCGGTCCTTCCTTGGTGTATTTGTCGCCGTAGTCGTACTCCAGCATGCCGAAATAGGCCAGCTTGTCCAAAAGTTCATCAAAGGATTTGTCGTCGGGGGTATAGTGTTTCTTGGCGTTCAACTCATGCAATTCGGCATAGCTGTGATGCTCTCTCACTTTGAAGAAGTTACCGGGAAGCATGTCTAAGAGCAAATCCAACGAGGCCTCGCGGGTGGCAGGGTCCATCTCGTCCTCGAAGATGCAGGCGAGGCCCCAATACTCTGGGGCGTCGGTGTCCATCTTGATTTTTCCGGGGATACGGTCCGTGACGTGACGGACGAATTTCAACAGTTTCGGGTTCGGGTTTTTGTCGCCTTTGTGCTTGGGGACAAACTTGGTTGACATTTCGGGCATAATATAATTAGTTTGCAGTTGTTCAGTTATCAGTTGTTTTTCCAGGCGTTGACTTCGGCGAGGAGCCATTGGACGAAGGCATCCACGCCTTCACCGGTTTTTGCGCAAATGGGGATGATTTTCGCTTTAGGGTTACGTTGGTGGATGTTGCTCTTGCAGCGTTCAAGGTCGAAGTCAAAATAGGGCATGACATCGATCTTATTGATAAGCACCAAATCGCAAACCGAGAACATCAGCGGATATTTCAGCGGCTTGTCGTCGCCCTCGGGTACAGAGAGGATCATGGCGTTGCGCACAGCACCTGTGTCGAACTCAGCGGGACAGACCAAGTTGCCTACATTCGGCATCCTCCAAAGCCACATTGTCCAAACCCTGTCGGGTCATCTCCGCGTCGAGGTGGCACATCCCTCCCGTATGCAGCTGTATGGACGGAATTCCCGTCGATTCCTTAATCTTGATGGCATCCACATCGCTATCGATATCTGCCTCCATCACGGCTACCCGAATCTTATCCTTGAGACGGTTGATGGTCTGGATGAGGGTGGTGGTCTTTCCACTTCCTGGCGATGACATCAGGTTAAGAAGATACACGCCTTTGGTTTTCAGTTCTTTGCGCAGATTGTCCGCATCTTTGTCGTTTTCGGCAAAGACGCTTTTCTTGATTTCAATAACTTTGACTTTCTCCATAGGCTGCAAAGATAGGGATTTTTTGTTCTGTTACGACAGCCACTGATAGATTTTCTTGGCAATTCATGGGTGCAAAAGCACAAGAAATCCGCAATCCATGCCTTTCGGTAGAATTGCGGATTACATCGTTTCATTTCGTCTCTTATCTGATCATCCGAATCACCTTGGCAGGGACGCCACCCACGATGGTGTTGTCGGGGACATCCTTTCCCACCACGGCACCAGCGGCAACAATGGCGTTCTCGCCGATGGTGACACCCGCCAATATCGTGGCGTTGGCACCAATCCAAGCATTTTTCTTGATGACGATGGGCTTGGTGAGCAAGGAGTGTCTTGTTTCCGGGTCTTCGGGATGGTATTCTGTGGCCAAAACCACATGAGGCGCAATGAAAACGCCTTCCTCAATCGTAATGCCACCAAGGGCCAAAAAGGTGCAGCCGAAGTTGACGAAACTGCCCTTGCCGAAGGTGGTCTTCTTGCCATAGTTGATATTGAACGGCGGAAACACGCGCACGGTATCATCGATGTCGGAGTCTGTTATTTGTCGCAGGTATGCGCGCACCTCGGCCTCGGTATGGTAGCCGGTGTTCATCTCGGCAACCAGTTTCATGCAACGCTGCACATCGGCATAAAGCTCATCGCTGCCGACGTAGGTTTTCCCTGTAGGTTGTTCGTTCATTATGTATTATTTCAGGTTTTCAGTGAAAAACTCCGCCAACGTATCCCACGGAATGTAATTGCCTTCACCACCGTCGTAAAGGTCGCAGTGGGTGGCACCTGGGATGATGAGCAGTTGCTTGTTTTCGGGGTTGGGATTCGGCTTGCCAATGAAGTTGTAGCCTTCTGCCTGGCCCTCTACCATGTATTTGTAAGCGGCCTCACCGAAATAGCGGGAGTGGGCTTCCGCGCCATGCATCACGAGGACGGCGGAACGGATTTCGTTGATGTAATAGAGGAAACGAGCATTGGCGTAAGCCTGTGTGCCGATGACGCGCCAGCCGTCGTTAGAGTTGCCAGAGCGTGCATGATAGCCGCGTGGGGTCTTGTAATAAGCGTGGTAATCCTTCACAAACTGCGGAACCTCATCAGGCAGCGGGTCGATGACACCGCCAGCCATTGCTGTTGGGTCAGAGAGGCGTTGCTTGCCCATGGCCTCGCGGGCAGCGTGGCGCGACTCTTCTTTGTCTTCGCTGTCGAAGTAGCCATTGCCGCTGACACGGGTCATGTCGTACATCGTGCTGGTCACGGTAGCCTTGATGCGGGTGTCGGCGGCGGCAGCGTTGAGGGCGATGCCACCCCACCCACAGATACCGATGATGCCGATGCGTTCGGCATCTACGTTGTCCAGTTTCGACAGGAAATCAACAGCCGCCATGAAGTCTTCGGTGTTGATGTCGGGTGAGGCTGTACGGCGAGGCTCACCGCTGCTTTCGCCAGTATAGGACGGGTCGAAGGCCAGTGCCACGAAGCCGCGCTCTGCCATATTCATAGCGTAGAGGCCGCTCGACTGCTCCTTGACGGCACCAAAAGGCCCGCTCACGGCAATAGCCGCCAATTTGCCTTCGGCATCCTTCGGCGTATAAAGGTCAGCGGCCAACTTCAGACCATATTGGGTTTCGAATGTCACCTTGCGGTGATTCACTTTGTCGCTCAGCGGGAACACTTTGTCCCACTCCTGCGTGAGGTTCAGTTCTTGTTTCATTTCTTCTTTTTTAGTTTCTGTTGCTTCTGTTGTTTGCGGTTGATTGCTGCAGGCGGTCATAAGTGCTACCACTGCTGCCAGGATGATTGTTTTTTTCATGGTATCAATAGTTTATTCTCTTTTTCCCGTTTTGAATCACAATGCCTTTATAGCCTTTGGGTGCAATCTGCCCAGTAATGGTGTAGGTTGTTCCTTCGCTGTTTTCGTTAGGTGATAGTTCTTGGATCCCTGTATAGATGGGCTGCAATGAAAGCGTAATAGCCACTTCACCTTCACCTGCCTTGACGAAACGACGCACCTCGTCAGCCGACAAGTTGTCGAGTTT
>CAJOIS010000069.1 GCA_905234645.1 uncultured Bacteroidales bacterium
TTGGGTGCGGCTCTTCATGACGACGGGCATCTTGGCGGCGAATGCCTTCACGATACCTTTAGCCATGGTGCCGGTTCCGATAACACAGATTTTCATGATTTATAGATTTAAAGATTTAATATTCAAGATTTAATGATTATTTTCCTACAAAAGTGGTTTTCCGTTTCTCCAAGAAAGCTTTCATGCCTTCTTTTTGATCCTCTGTGAGGAAGCAGCGGCCGAAGATGATGCTCTCGTTCTGGATGGCTTCGTCAACGTGCATATCCCATTCAGCGTTGATGCAGAGCTTGGCGGCTTTCACGGCCAAGGGAGCGTTGGCAGCGATCTGGTTAGCCAACTCGAAGGCACGGTTCATCAGCTCGGCTTGAGGCACCACCTCGTTGACGAGGCCGATACGCAAGGCTTCGTCAGCCTTGATGACCTTGCCCGTATAGATGAGTTGCTTTGCCATCCCCTGCCCCACGAGACGTGCCAGACGGACGGTGCCGCTGAAGCCTGGGATGATGCCCAGACCCACTTCGGGTTGACCGAACTTGGCATTGTCGGAGCAGATGCGGATGTCGCATGCCATGGCCAGTTCACAGCCGCCACCAAGGGCGAAGCCGTTCACAGCGGCGATGACGGGCACGTAAAGCTGTTCCAACTTACGGAACACGGCAGCACCACGGGCACCGAAGGTCTGGGCCTGAAGCATGCCCAGGTTGGCCATCTCGCTGATGTCGGCACCGGCCACAAAGGCCTTGTCGCCGTCACCGGTGACAATGAGGACACGGAACTTGTTGCAGTCGAAATGGTTCAGGTAGTCGTCCATATCCTTGAAGACATCCGTGCAAAGGGCATTCAAGGTCTTGGGGGCCGACACCTTCATGACGGCAATCTGATCGTGTTCTTCTATCTTAAGATAGGTGTATTCCATCTCCGTAGGGATTAGATGTCCATAGGTTTCAGGTCGGGGCTGATGATCAGCTTGGCCTCAGTGGCAGCTTGCACTTGCTCGACGGTGAATTCAGGATGGAGCTCCTTCAGGACGATGCCTTCGGGGGTGATGTCCATGACACCCATCTCGGTGATGATCATGTTGACCTGACCAGCGGCGGTCAAAGGCAGCGTGCACTCTTTCAAGATCTTGGGAGCACCCTTCTGGGTGTGTTCCATGGTGAGGATCACGCGCTTGGCACCGACCACGAGGTCCATGGCGCCGCCCATACCGGGAGCCATCTTGCCCGGGATGATCCAGTTGGCAAGGTTGCCCTTCTCATCCACTTGCAGAGCGCCGAGGAACGACACATTCACATGTCCGCCACGGATGATGGCGAACGAAGTGGCCGAGTCGAAGGTGCAGGCGCCGGGCAGCAGCGTGATGGCGCCACCGCCAGCGTTGATGAGGTTCTTGTCTTCCTTGCCTTCTTCAGGGGTCGGGCCCATGCCCATGGCGCCGTTCTCGGTCTGCAGGGTCACGGTCACACCTTCAGGAAGGTAGTTCGGAATCAAAGTCGGGATGCCAATACCCAGATTGACAACATCGCCGTCGTGCAGTTCTTTCGCAGCACGCTTGGCGATTACTTCTCTCATTTCATTTTTTTCCATGATGTTTTGTTTAGATAATGATTTGTTTATTTGTTGATCGTTATTGTTTGTTTAGTTGGTCTTGTTGTTAAGAGCTATTCGTCGCTTTGCGTCATTGCGAGCGAAACGAAGTGGAGCGTGGCAACCGAAGCTCATCGCCGTCAGGCGATAATCCAACCTGAACTGTCTTTTCCTGGTCAAGTTGGATTGCCGCGTCGCTCCGCACAGCTCCGCTCCTCGCAATGACGTACCCGACGCTTCATTCTCCCCTATGACGCACATGACAATCATTTCATTCCTCTTTTAACCATTTCTTGAACGACGAACGAAGCCACATCATCAGCGTAGGTATTCATGCCGAAGCCGGCGTCGAAGCCGAGTTCCTTGGCCAGTTCGTGGGTGATACGGGCACCGCCACAGCAGCAGATCATCTTGTCGCGCAGGCCCTCGGCCTCCATCAACTCGATGAAGTTGGTCATGTTGTGGATGTGGACATCCTTCTGCGTCACGGTCTGGGAGACGAGCAACGCGTCGGCATGCAGTTCAATGCCTTTGGCGATGAACTCCTCATTGGGCACCTGCGAGCCGAGGTTATAGGCCTCAATCATCTCGTAGCGCTCCAGCCCGTAGTGGCCAGCATAACCTTTCATGTTCATGATGGCATCAATACCCACGGTGTGGGCGTCCGTACCCGTCGAAGCGCCGACGATGACGATCTTGCGGCCGATGTTCTCCTTGATGTACTTGTCGGTCTCGTACATATCCATAGTCGTGGATTCCACCTTCGGCACATAGATGGTCGAATAGTCGACCGTATGCGTGCAGCTGCCGTAGCAGTTGACGAAGGTGAAACCGGGGGTCAACTCCCTGTAATACACCACGCTGGGATTTTCCAGTCCCATCTTCTTCAGCAGCAGTTTGGCCGCTTCGATGGCCTCTGCGCCGCAAGGCACGGGCAAGGTCATGCTGATCTGCATCTTGCCGTCGTTCATGGTGTCGCCGTAGGGCTTTATCTTGGTGAGGTCTAGGGTTTTGTCGTAATCCTTGGCCTCCATTGAATACAAACCTTC
>CAJOIS010000070.1 GCA_905234645.1 uncultured Bacteroidales bacterium
TCAAGTTAAGACTAAAAGGAAAGAGTCCGGTACAATACCGAACTCTTTACCATGATAATTAATGTTTAACCGTCCAACTTCCGGGGGTCACATCACTCGTTGAGCCGCTCTCCTTTTTTTACAACCCTTCGGATTAGAAAAGGACACCCATTTCAATGCCGATACGGTTTTGAAGGACCTTAAGCTTTTCTGTACGTTCACCCAAATCCTTGTTTCCAGCATAATACTTCACGTAATTGGAAGTAATGCCAGCTCCACCACTGCTGATGCAGTTCAGGAAATCGTGCGAATAGTAGATACAGACAAAGGCACGGGTCGACTCCAAGAAGGCATACTCAGCACCGGCGCCGATACGCAACGAAGCATGGAAGGGATTATACTCTCCATTTGTAACCCTGTAGGTCGCATCGTCAATATTGCTAAAATCGTAATTTCCAAAAGTGAAGTCGTCCATCACTTTTACACGTTGGGTATAGCCGAAGGCTCCACCAATCTGGGCAAAAGCGCGAAGCGGAAGTTTGCCGATTTGCGGAGTAACCATCTTCAGCATCAACGGGACTTCAAAGACTGTAGATTTGAATCGTCTGTCGACAATACCCAATTGGTAATCGTGGATGGAATCCGCTATGCTGATGTCGCGCATGTCACTGAAATTATAACGACCTCTGAGAAAATCAACATTGACGCCCGTGACGAGGGCATAATTCTCAGCAAAATAGTACTCGGCCACAAAGCCCACGTCAAAACCAGTCTTTACTCCTTGATTAGAGGCAGCGCCTGTTTTTGAGCCAGTCCAGTTAAAGCTGGGGCCAAACTTCAAGCCAAAGGTAAAACCTTTGTACTGGGCAGATGCGCTCAGCGAAAGAGCCAGCATCAAGCCAACAATAAGTAAATTTTTCTTCATTTGATAATAAATTAAAGTTAGTTTCTGGTGACAAAAGTAGTCATTTTTCCAATAACAACATGAAATCGGCAAAAATTTGTACCTTTGTCCCATCCAAAACAAATATGCCATGTTCACAAAAGACGTTTACAGTGGCCGTCGCGCCACTTTGAAAAAAATGCTTTCGAAGGGCCTTGCCTTCTTCCCTGCCAACAACGAAGCGCCCTTCAACTATCCCGACAACACTTATATCTACCGCCAGGACAGCAACTTCTCCTATTACTTCGGCCTCAACCATCCTGACTTGGTCGGTGTGATTGACTTTGAGACAGGCGAGGAAATCCTCTTCGGCGTGGAAGTCACCATCGACGATGTCATCTGGTGTGGTCCCCTGCCTTCGCTGAAAGAACAAGGTGAAAGCATCGGCATCACCGACTGCCGCGACTTCAACCGCTTCGGCGAGTACCTGCAGCAGGCCATTGTCAAGGGCCGCCAAATCCACATGCTGCCTACCTACCGCGCCGACACGAAAATCCAATGCGCCGAATGGCTGAACTGCAATATTAATAAGGTGAAGGAGTATGTCAGCGAGGAACTCATCAAGGCTGTCATCGCCATGCGTGAGATAAAGAGCGAGCTTGAGATCGCCGAAATGGAACGCGCTGCCAATACCGCCTATTACATGCACACCACCGCCATGAAGATGTGTAAGCCCGGCATGATTGAACAAGAGATTGCCGGCGTGGTGGAAGGCTTGTCACTGTCGGGCGGTGGCCCCGTGTCGTTCCCCGTCATCCTCAGCGTCGACGGTCAGACCCTGCATAACCACGGTCACCACAACGTGCTGAAAGAAGGCCGCATGATGGTGTGCGATGCCGGCGCCGAAACGGAGAACTACTACGCCTCCGACTTCACCCGCACCACACCCGTTGGTGGCGTTTTCAACCAACGCCAACGTGAGATTTACGAAATCGTGCTGAAAGCCAACCAAGTAGTGGCTGCCCAAACACGTCCCGGCATTCCATACGTGGAGATGCACACCCTTGCCTGCCGCACTTTGATCGAAGGCTTAAAGGGTGTCGGCCTGATGAAAGGCGACACCGAAGAAGCCCTGATGAAAGGCGCACATTGGCTGTTCATGCCTCATGGCCTCGGCCACATGCTCGGCATGGACGTGCACGACATGGAAGGCCTCGGTGAGACTTTCGTAGGATACGACGGCAAGACGCTGCGTTCCACCAACTTGGGCTTCAGTGGCCTGCGTTGCGGCAAGACCCTGAAAC
Source organism: uncultured Bacteroidales bacterium (assembly GCA_905234645.1). Classification (GTDB taxonomy): domain Bacteria; phylum Bacteroidota; class Bacteroidia; order Bacteroidales; family F082; genus Limimorpha. The sequence continues at coordinate 2,167 of CAJOIS010000070.1, forward strand.
CGGGCTTTGTCGTCACCGATGAGCCTGGCATCTACTTCATCCCGACCCTCATTGACATGTGGAAAGCCGAAGGCAAATTCAAGGAGTTCATCAACTACGAGAAACTGGAGACCTATAAAGACTTCGGTGGCATCCGCATCGAGGACGACCTGCTCATCACCGAAGACGGTTGCCGCATCCTCGGACGACCGATCCCCAAGACCGTTGCAGAGGTCGAGGACATGTGCGCCCAAGGACGAGAATGGATCAAGATGACAGCGATGTACTGATAACGAAAAAAGCGAGGCCAAACGTGATGTGACCCCCGGAAGTTGGACGGTTAAACATTAATTATCATGGTAAAGAGTTCGGTATTGTACCGGACTCTTTCCTTTTAGTCTTAACTTGATTC
>CAJOIS010000071.1 GCA_905234645.1 uncultured Bacteroidales bacterium
TATGATGTGACAGTCTTCCGCATGGCCTATTGCACCATTCCCAACTATCCGCTTCGTGTGGGCCAAATCGACTTCACAGACGGCATTGACGAAACCAGATCTTTCGCCACGGTTTACCCCAACCCCACCACTGGCCTCGTCACCATCATGGGCAAAGACCTGAAAACCGCGGAGGTGTTTAATGCCCTTGGCCAGCATATGGCCAACGCCAAAGGCGATGGCGAACAACTCACAGTGGACATCAGCGATTTGCCCACTGGCGTCTACTTCGTCAACATCACCGACGAGGAAGGGCGCAAGTGCGTGCGGAAGGTGGTGAAGGAATAGGGGTTTTCCTGGCCCAAATCCATCTTTTTCATAGACATTCCATAGACAATAGTGGATCTTTAACTCTTTAATGTTTTGAAAGATAGATTAATATAAACTCAATCTTTCGCGATTTGATAGACATGACCTTTGGTGGGCTTGACAGAGCTTTTCTTTTGCCCTACTTTTGCCATGTGAATTTGATTGCACGAACAAGTATCTCAATTTTTAAACTTTAATATTATGAAAGCAAAATTGTTATCTTTGAGTCTTGCACTCATTGGATTATTGGCCGTCACTTCTTGTTCCAAGGAATACACCCTTACGGTCAATTCGAACAACGAAGCATGGGGCACTGCCACGGGCGGTGGCACCTATGCATCAGGCGCCACAGCTACCCTTGCAGCTGTTCCAGCCACTGACTGCTTTTTCGTGAAATGGAACGATGACGTCACCGACAACCCACGCACCGTTACTGTCACACAAGACATCACCTACACCGCATACTTCGCTGAGAGGAGTGGCGGCAGTTTCTCTTTCTCAGGCAAGGCGCAGAAAGGTCCTTTTGTCACCGGCACCACCATCACCGTCAACGAACTTAACGAAAGCCTCGGACAGACCGGCAAGGCATTCACTACCTCCATCACCTCCGACGATGGAAGTTTTAGCCTTAACAATATCGAGATGGAATCCAATTTGGCCTTGCTTTCCGGCAATGGCTTCTATTTCAATGAAGTAATCGGTCAGCTTTCGTCGGCACAGATCACGCTGCAAGCTCTCGCCGACCTGACTAATGATGAGACGGTCAACATCAACGTGCTAACACACATCACCAAAGCCCGTATCGAAACACTCGTTGCCGAGGGCGTGAGTTTTGCCGATGCTAAAAGAAAGGCCGAAGGCGAATTTCAAGATTTTCTTGGCATAGCCAACCATTTCAATCAAGGCTTCGAACAGATGTCCATAGCCTCGGGCGGCGACTTCAACGCCATGCTGCTCGCCTTCTCCATCATCCTTCAAAAGCCATCCAACAACTTGATGGAGATCCCCACCCTCCCTGCCGAACTGACTTTGCTCATGACCAACCTCTCCACCGACTTCGCTGATGACGGTGCCATCAACGACCAGGCCTTGATAGATAAGCTGCTCAACAATATCGCATTACAAAACCAAGTGTACATTAGGCGAAGCATCCAGAATTACTATGCCGAGCTAGGCCAAAACGTGGAAATCCCCAACTTTGAGTCCTACATTGCCATGTTCCAAGCCGCACACCAGCAAGAATTGGTTAACGAATTCGTCTATCCCGACGAAGCCAGTCCGGCACCTGAAATTGGCCCTGGCGGCGAAGTGCCCAACATCCTTGTGAAAGACGTCACGCATTTCGATGGCACACATTCCTACGTCGTCGCAGCCATCACTCCTTTAGGGAAGAGCCTTAAGGTGAAAGTCACGGGCGACACTTGGCTTGACACCAGCCTCAACAACGGCTGGGTCGTCATCGAACAAAACAATAACGGTTTCACCATTGAGGCACAACGCCAAAACGAACTCGTTGCGATGCTCGTCTGCCTCCTCGACAGAAGTAAGGATGGCTCCGCTACCATTGAATATTACGAAGACTCCGACACGCCGACCTTCACCAAGCAAATCACATGGACGGGCGGTTGGCCGTATTATAAATAAGCGGAACGAAATCAATTCAACTTCCATTGAAATTCAAAGCCTCAATCTTTGGGTTGAGGCTTTTTTATGTCAGTACACCACAGAACAGAAATTGTTTGGAATAGGAAAAAGTCGTAAATTTGTGGCCTAAAACAGGCACAAATGGTCAAAATAGAAACAAAACTACCCGACGAGAAAAGGTCGCGCAAAAGTGGCAAGAAGAAAAACGGCAAAAGCACCAAACTCACCGTGCTGCTGGTGCTGGGCATCTTGCTCATCTTCACAATGGCATTCGGCTTTTGGCTTTATAAAACCGTGATGTCGCCCAATGTGCAAACCGCTGACGGAAAGGATGCCGAGGTTTTCATCCCCACAGGCTCTGATTACGAACAGGTGAAAGCCTTGTTGGCCGAAACCCATTGCATCGCCAACGAGAAGAGCTTCAGCTGGGTGGCACAAAAGAAGGATTATTCCGACAATATCCATCCGGGACATTATGTGCTGAAAGACGGCATGAATAACAACCAATTGGTCAACATGCTCCCCCGTGAAGGTAAAGTTCAACAACATCCGTGATGTCGATCAACTGGCGGGGCGCATCGCCACTCAGATTGAAGCCGACTCCACCGCCATCGCCAGTTTGCTTCACAATCAGGACTACATCAACCAGCTAGGCTTCAACAAATACACCATCCCTGCCCTGTTTGTGCCGGATACCTATGAGTTCTATTGGAATACTGACGCTGAAGGCTTCGTCATCCGCATGTTCCAGGAATACAACAAGTTCTGGACCGAGGAACGCAAGCAACAGGCGCAAGCCAAAGGCCTCACTCCTATCCAAGTCAGCACCTTGGCTTCCATTGTCAACAAGGAAACCAACATGACCGACGAGATGCCTCGTGTGGCAGGAGTATATATCAACCGACTGAAAAACAACTGGCTGCTGCAAGCCGACCCCACCCTTATCTTTGCTTGGAACGACTACAGCATTCGTCGAGTCCTCGACCGGCACAAGGAAATCGAGTCGCCATACAACACTTATAAATATGTAGGCCTTCCTCCTGGCCCGATTTGCATCCCATCCATCGCCGCCGTCAAGGCGGTGCTGAACGCCGAAGAGCACCATTATTTCTACTTCTGCGCCAAGGAAGACTTTTCGGGCTACCATAACTTCGCCAAGACCCTCAGCGAACATAATAGAAACGCTGCGCGATATCAACAAGCGTTGAATCAACGGGGAATCAAATAAGAACGTACTAGCCATTAGCTGTTAGCCTAGAGCCAACAAAGCTAATGGCTAACATCTAAAAGCTAACAGCCACTGAACAACTGAATAACTGAACAACTAACAACTGATACAATGAAAGCATTTAAAGCATATGACATCCGTGGCGAATGGGGCACTGACCTCAATGCCGACATCGCCTACCGCATCGGCTATTTCCTGCCTGATGTGCTCGACACCGACACCTATCTTGTTGGCCGCGACATGCGTCTCTCGTCCGACACCATGTTTGAAGCCCTCACACGTGGCCTCACCGACCGTGGCAAGAACGTGGACAGCATCGGCCTTTCCACCACGCCTTTGGTGTATTGGTCCACGGCCAAATACGGCTATGGCGCCTCTGTGCAGATTACGGCATCGCACAACCCTAAAAACCACAACGGGCTTAAGATCTCTGCCAAGGATGCCCTTCCTGTGGGCTACGACACGGGCTTGAACCGCCTCGAAGCCTTGGTGGAAAGCGACAAACCGACCGTGCCTTGTTCATGGAAAGGCCAAATCCATGAGAAGAATGTTTACGCCGACTATTTGGCCTTCCAAAAGCAGTTTGTCGGGCCGCATGACAACCTCAACATTGCCGTGGACTGCAGCAACGGCATGTCGTCCATCTTTGCCCACGAACTCATCGGAAAGGCGCATTACATCAATGACACTTTGGACGGCAACTTCCCCAACCATGAGCCCAACCCCTTGGAGGCCAATGC
>CAJOIS010000072.1 GCA_905234645.1 uncultured Bacteroidales bacterium
CCGGGCAGCGACATTGCCGGCAACGCCAACGTGCTCGTGTTCCCCAACCTCGAGGTGGGCAACATCGGCTACAAGCTGGTGCAGCGCCTCGGCGACGCTATCGCCATCGGCCCCATTCTCCAGGGTATCGCCCGTCCCGTGAACGACCTCTCCCGCGGCTGCTCGGTCGACGACATCTACTACATGGTCGCCATCACCGCCTGCCAGGCCATGGACGCGAAGAAGTGAAGAGCGGAACTGCTACATTACGGGTTAGAAGTTGTCCCTGAATACAACACATGGTGCGGACAATCTTTGGGATAAGAAATTGGCCAAATCTTGCTTTTTCAATAAGATTTGGCCAATTTTGTAGTATTGAAAATTGGCCAAATCTCACTAAAACGAATAGATTTGGCCAATTTTCTCATTATCTTCTTTGTCGTTTCAAAGAAAAACCGTAATTTTGCAGCATCATTTCAAGGCAATAAGCTTATGGAACAACTGATAGGACGTAAACGTGAGACAGAGGAACTGATGCGGTGCTACCATTCGGAGCGGTCGGAGTTTGTCATCCTCTATGGCCGGCGGCGTATAGGCAAGACATTTCTCGTCAACCGGACCTTTGCCGGAAATTTCGCGTTTCAGTTCACAGGCTCCCACCAGTCGTCGCAGGAAAGACAGTTGGAAATGTTCTCCAACGCACTGCGGGAATACGGTGGCATGGGCTTTCGACCAGTGGTAGACAACTGGCATCATGCCTTCGACGCCCTCCGTGACCTTCTGCGCCGCAAGCGCACGAAGGGAAAAAAGGTGGTGTTCTTTGACGAGATGCCATGGATTGACACCTACGGCTCGGAGTTTGTGGCGGCGCTTGAGGACTTTTGGAACACATGGGCGGCACAGCGCGACGACATCTGCTTCCTGGCCTGCGGCTCGGCCACGTCGTGGATGGTGGACAAACTGGTGGAGAACCAGGGCGGACTGCACGGACGCATCACCTCGCGCATATACCTACGCCCCTTCAATCTCGACGAAACGGAGCAATACCTGCGCAGTCACGGGTGCGCCTGGGGCCGCTACACCATCACACAGTGTTACATGTACCTCGGCGGGGTGCCCTACTATCTGAGCCTTCTGGACTGCAAGCGGGAACTGTCGGCAAATATCGACGTTCTGTTCTTCAGCACCTCCGCACGGTTAGCCGGTGAGTTTCACGAACTCTTCAACGTGCTCTTCAAGGATGCCGACAGTTACATCGAGATTGTGCGCCTGCTGGCTGCCCACCGCGAGGGCATGACGCGGCAGCAACTGGCCGATGCCACTGGTGGCGGCGGCGGCTCGCTGACCCGAAGGATAGAGAATCTGGAACGTTGCGACTTCATTACCGGCCAGCAACAGATTGGCAAGAAGAAGAAGGGCATCATCTACTGCCTCTCCGATTTCTTCACGCTCTTCCATTTCCGCTTCGTGGAAGGAGTGAAACGCCGTGACCGCCCTTACTGGCTGCTCATGGCCGAGAGCCGCGAAGTGGCGGTGTGGCAGGGGCTTACCTTCGAAATGGTGGCCATGGCGCATGTGGAGCAGGTGATACGTCAGTTGGGCATATCGGGCGTGATGACCAATGTCTGCTCATGGCGCAGCACGGGCACCGACAACAAGGCGCAGATAGACTTGCTGATAGAGCGGCAAGACAACTACATCTATCTCTGCGAGGTGAAGTTCGCCTCCGAGCCATTTGTCATCAGCAAGGATTACGAAGAGCACCTGATGGAACGCATGGCCATCTTCCGCGAGCAGACAAAGACGAGGAAAGCACTGCTGACCACCTTCATCTCTACCTACGGCGTGAAACCCGGCATACACACGGCAGTGGTACAGCGTGAGGTACTGATGGACCATCTCTTCACACCACTCTGACCACAAGTCATTACCTCACCACCTGAATATCCGGCAACGGTAACTACTCAGTCCCCTGAGTAGTTACGCAGAATCCTGTCATTCCTGTAAAAATGTTAAACGGCCGAAGTTTCCTGTGGGAATCTTTGGCCGTTTAGCAAATAATCCCTAAATTTGCATTATCGCTTGTTAGCCCACTCGTGGGTAAGCGGGCGAAAAGACATATTGACAAAACGAAGCGTTATGCTCGACTTGCGGATGGAAACGTAGGAAACTTCCAATGAAATGCAAGGACGGTGTATGACGGTTCGCGCGTATAGCGTGGACTGGTTTACTGCATCTGCATTTCAAGGTAATTCCTACGACCTCCATTCGAAGACGTGGTACATCAGCTCCACGCTTCATAACAAATTAAAGGCTCTTGTGGTTGGCTG
>CAJOIS010000073.1 GCA_905234645.1 uncultured Bacteroidales bacterium
AAGAAGCCCATTGTGGTGATCAACAAGGTAGACAAGCCCAACTGCCGTCCCGACGAGGTACAGGAAGCCGTGTTCGATCTGATGTTCAACCTTGGAGCCACTGAGGATCAATTGGACTTCCCCACCGTGTACGGCTCCTCCAAACAAGGATGGATGTCGGACGATCCCAACCATGTCACCAACGATGTATCGTATCTGCTTGACACCATCATAGAAACCATCCCCGAAGCCAAGTTCGAGGAAGGCACGCCCCAGATGTTGATCACTTCGCTCGATTACAGTTCCTACGTAGGCCGTATTGCCGTGGGTCGTCTGAAGAGAGGCACCCTTCAAGCCGGCATGAACGTTTCGTTGGTCAAGCATGACGGTAGCGTCGTCAAATCAACCATCAAGGAGCTTTACACCTTTGAGGGCTTGGGCAAGGAACGCACCAAGAAGCCCATTCCGGCAGGTGACATCGTGGCATTGATGGGTTTGGAGGATTTTGAGATTGGCGACACTGTGGCCGACTACGAGAATCCCGAGGCTCTGCCACCTATCAAGGTCCTTCACTATCAACAACTCCCCGTTCTTCGGCCGTGAGGGCAAATACGTCACCTCACGCCACCTGCGCGAGCGTCTTTACAAAGAGACTGAGAAGAACCTCGCCTTGAAGGTAGAGGACACTGATTCGCCCGACTCGCTGATGGTATACGGCCGTGGCATCCTGCACCTGAGCATCCTGGTGGAGACCATGCGTCGCGAAGGCTATGAATTCCAGTTGGGACAGCCCAAGGTGATCATTAAATACATCGACGATGTGAAATGCGAGCCCATCGCATGCCTCACCGTCTTGGTTCCCGAGGATTTCTCCGGCCGTGTCATCGAGCAAGTGAGCGCCCGCAAGGGTGAGATGACCCAAATGGAGCCCAAAGGCGACCGCATGTGCCTCGATTTCGACATCCCGTCGAGAGGCCTCATCGGATTGAGGAACACCCTGTTAACCGTCACCGAGGGCGAAGCCATCATCTCCCACCGCTTCAAAGCATACGAGCCTTGGAAGGGCGAGATGCCGAGCCGCAACACCGGCGCTTTGATTTCCATGGAGACCGGACAGGCCATCCCCTATGCCATCTGGAAGTTGCAAGATCGCGGTGTATTCTTCGTCAACCCGAACGAAGACGTCTATGCCGGCGAGGTCATCGGCGAAAACACACGTTCCAACGACATCGTCATCAACATCAACAAGACCAAGCACCTCACCAACGTACGCGCCTCCGGCAGCGACGAAGCCATCCGTCTGATCCCACCGGTACGTTTCTCGTTGGAGGAATACATGGAATACATCCGTGACGACGAGTATCTCGAGGTCACTCCGAAGAGTCTGCGTCTGCGCAAGATCATCCTTGACGAACTCGAACGCAAACGTGCCAATAGAAACAACGAACAATAAAAAAACTGTTATGAAAAAGATTATCAGAATTATCGCCATCGTGATGCTGACCGCATCATTCACGGCATGTGAAGAGTTGGCTCAGATTGCCAACCAAGCCGCACAGGTCATGAACCTGAAGAACTGCACTTTCGATGTCAACGGCATCAGCAATATCAACATGCTGGGCATTAATGTCAGCAACGGCATGAATAAAAACAATCTGACGGCAGCGCAACTGATCAACGTGACCAATTCATTATTGAGCAAGAAATTGCCCGTCACTTTCAATGTCAACATCGACGTCAACAACCCGAACAGCATCGCTGCCTCATTGGGCAAGATGGATTACATCATTTCATTGAACAACAAAGAGGTCATTAGCAGCTGTTTTACCGAAGGTTTCAGCATCAACCCCAACTCACAGGGCAAGATTGCCATCCCGATCAGCACCGACCTGTTCCAGCTGTTCAGCAGCGAGACTGCCGATGCTATTCTCAACCTTGCTTTCAAGCTTGCCGGTGCCAAGAGCGACCCCGTCAACCTTGGTGTCAAGGTGAAGCCCTACATCAAAGTCAACAACCAGTCATTGGCTTATCCCGATTACATTACCATCAACAAGGTTCTTAATTAATTAGAATTTAGAGATTTAACAAATAATTCAACAAATTAACAACTTAACAATGATCAGAAACAATTTCATCAAACGCCACAACGGCCCCACTGCATCGGACGCTGAGAAGATGCTCAAGGTCATCGGCGTGGCATCGCAAGAACAACTTGTCGACGAGATCATCGCTCCCGAGATTCGTTTGCCGAAAGATCTCAACATCGGCGAAGGCATGAACGAGTATGAAGTCATCAGTCATCTCAAAGCCATTGGCGCCAAGAACAAGCAGTTCCGCACCTACATCGGCTTGGGATATTACAACACCATCACTCCCGGTGTCATCATGCGCAATATCCTTGAGAATCCCGGCTGGTACACTTCCTACACTCCTTATCAAGCTGAGATTTCGCAAGGCCGTCTCGAAGCCCTGTTGAACTTCCAGACCGTCATCAGCGAACTCACCGCCATGCCGTTGGCCAACGCCAGCTTGCTCGACGAAGGCACCGCTGCCGCCGAAGCCATGCTGATGTTCTGGCACAGCCGCAGCCGTGCACAGGTGAAAGCCGGCGTGAAGAAGTTCTTCGTTGCCGACGACGTGTTCCCGCAGAGCATCGAAGTCATCAAGACCCGTGCCCATTTCCAGGGCATCGAAGTCGAAGTGGCTCCCGTCGAGAAATTCGACTGCAGCGAACAGTATTTCGGCATCCTGCTCCAGTGCCCCGGTCAGTTTGGCGAGATCGTCGACAACCGCGCCAAGGTCGCGCAGGTGGCCGTCGCGGCCGACCTGCTCAGCCTCACCCTCATCACTCCTCCCGGCGAATGGGGTGCCGACGTGGTCTTAGGTTCCAACCAGCGTTTCGGTCTGCCGATGGGATTCGGCGGCCCGCATGCCGGTTACTTCGCCACGACAGAAGCCTACAAGCGCGACATGCCCGGCCGTATCATCGGCATCAGCGTCGACGCCCTCGGCAATCCCGCCTACCGTCTGGCCCTGCAGACCCGTGAGCAGCACATCAAGCGTGAGCGCGCCACGTCCAATATCTGCACCGCCCAGGCCCTGCTGGCCATCATGTCGGGCTTCTACGCCCTCTACCACGGCCCTGAAGGCTTGATCGAAATTGCGCACCATATCAACTGCCTCGCCGGACCTCTGAACTGGCCAAGCTCGGCGTGAAGCAACTCAACAAGCACTTCTTCGACACGCTGCTGTTCGAACTGCCTGAAGGCGCTTGCACTTGCAAGGTGAAGGAAGCCGCCGAGAAACACGGCATGAACTTCCGCATCATCGACAAGCAACACTTCGGCATCAGCCTCGACGAGACCACCGCTCGCGAAGACATCAACGAAATCGGTATCGTCGTCGCCGAAGCCCTCGGCAAACAACACGAAGAGCTGGTCTGTGACCCGAACTGCCAGAAGTTCAGTGGCATCCCTGCCGAGATGCAGCGTACCTCCAAGTTCATGCAGGCCCCGATGTTCTTCAAGTACCGCAGCGAGACCGACATGATGCGTTACATGAAGAAGCTCGAAAATCGCGACCTCAGCCTCAACCGCTGCATGATCCCGTTGGGCTCCTGCACCATGAAGCTGAACCCCGCCACCTCGATGTACGCCCTTAGCTGGCCTGAGTTCGGCAACATCCACCCCTTCGTCCCCGCCGACCAAGTGGAAGGCTATCTCGAACTCATCAACGAGATGGAGAAAGACCTCTGCGAG
>CAJOIS010000074.1 GCA_905234645.1 uncultured Bacteroidales bacterium
GCCCAAGGGCGAGGTCGGGTTCACCGTCACGGCGATGAGTTTGCTCTTTTGCAGCACGCGGATCATGCCGCCTGCCTTCAAGAACAGTCGGTACTGCTGAGGGCTGACGAAGATCTTGGTGAAGTCGCGCACCACCAGTTCGCAGGTCTTCAGTTTCGGGTTCTTCCTCACCTTCTCGAGGAAGCCGTCCACCAAGGCACCCGCCACATACAAGGTCTTGCAGCGATCCATGCCCTCGAAGCGGAAGTCTTGCGACAGTGAGGAGACGTTGCTTAACTCGTGCAACGCGCCTTCGTCGTCGATGTACCACACGCCTTTCTCGATGGGCATCAGCAGGTTCAGGTTGGCCTCCTCCGTCAGCGGGATTTTGATCAGGTCCACCACGAAGGCGGTCTGTTGCACCAGCGTGTTCATGTTGGTCGAATACGCGGCGCCAGTGGCCAGTATCATGCTCTGGCTCACGGCGGGCGATGCGAGGCTCATGCGCGACAAGGCCCCGTCGATAATCACGAGGTCGAGGCCCACACGGTGCATGTCTTTCATCCAGCGTTTCAGTCCGCTGGCCGACGAAGGTCCCGACAGGAGGATCTTGCCTCCTGTCAGGGCTTTGGCCGTCACCACACGACCCAGTGAGGTGTTCTCATCGCTGACATCAATCAGTTCCGAGACGATGCGCTTCTGGCGGTAATGCATTTCGGAGGTCCCGAAATACATCCCTTGGCGCAAGTAGATTTCCGGTTTTTGCGTCCGGGTCACTTGGTCGGTGGTTTCTCCATCAATGCCTATTGAAGTCACGGCAATACGCTTCCGCTCAATAGGCAGACGGTCAAGCACATAGTTCAGACTCACGGTCTTCCCTGTGTTCTTCTGCAAGCCCACGATGGACAGGCTGTCGTAGTTCAATATGTCATCAATGAAGGTCATTTTCTTTCCAAGATTTGCTGTTCCAACTGTTTCAGTTCCTCGTCATCCATTTGGTCGGCAAGTTGTGCATCGGCTTGTTTGCGGCGCTGGTCAAACTGCTCGTAAACGGCCAACACATGGTCTTCCATTTCTTTGTTGGAGATGCTTCCGGCATTGCGTAGCACATCCTTGTTTTGGAATTGCAGCAGATTGTCCACATTCTGCCGCCAGTAGTTGAGAGTCAGGTCGAGGCGTTCCTTCACACGGATTTCTGCCGATTCAAGAAACAATGTCGTCAGGCGGTTGAGCAGGTCTATCTCATCAGCACGAAGATAATTCTTGGCAATGTAGATGTCCTGTTTGCGTACCACAGATCCTTTCCACGATGTGAGTGCCATGTTAGGCTGCGAGGCATCAGCACGGCTGACGATGATTTCGGCAGCGGTTTGGTGGGTAACGGCATAAAGCAACTTGTTTTGCGTTTCAGCAAAGAACATCTGTGTTGCCTTGTCGGTGGAATCGTAGTCGCTGCTTAAGGCGAACAGGTCTCGCAGTTTTTGGTAGAAGCGTTTCTCCGAGGCTCGAATGTCGCGGATGCGTTCGAGCAACTCATCGAAGTAGTCGGGGCGACCATCGGGGTTCTTAAGGCGTTCATCGTCAAGCACGAAGCCTTTCACGATGAACTCCTTCAAGTGTTGGTTAGCCCAAATGCGGAATTGCGTGCCGCGTTTTCCCTTCACTCGGAAACCAACAGCCAACACCATATCCAACGAGTAGAAAGTGACATTGTAATGTTTTCCGTCAGCGGCAGTTATTAAATAATCCTTAATAACTGAATTTTTCTCTAACTCATTTTCTTTCAGTATGTTGGATATATGAATATTGACATTGGGAACCGAGGTGGCAAAAAGTTCAGCCATTTGTTTCTGGTTCATCCAGACATTCCCGTCACGAGCCATCATCGTAACACTCACCTTGCCGTCCAAAGTGTTGTAGATGATGAGGTTCTGCTGGTTGGGTACCATTTCGTTCATAAGGCTTCCTATTTTGCTACAAAACTGCGAATAGTAGAGACGCGAAAATCGCGTCCCTACTGTTCACCTTTATATTAATTATCTGTTCTCGTTCCTCTCGTGGCGCTTCAAAGCCTTCGGCTCGATGTTCATTCTCTCGCCTTCGAGCAATGAAATCACACCGTCAACGGCCTTGTCGGCAGCCACTTGTTCCTTGGCGCGTGCAGCCTGGGCATTCGCTGTGGTATTCGGTCGGCTCGGTGTAGGTCGTGATGACGCCTTCAAAGTTGCGCAGCACCACCTTGCCAGGGGCTTGCGAGATGACATACTGGGGCATGACCGGGGTCTTGCCGCCGCCACCGGGAGCGTCGACGACGAAGGTCGGGATGCAGAAGCCACTGGTGTGACCACGGAGACCTTCGATGATTTCGATGCCCTTCGAGACGGGCGTGCGGAAATGCTCCAAACCCATCGAGAGGTCGCACTGGTAGATGTAGTACGGACGCACGCGCATCTTGACGAGTTCATGGACGAGGTTCTTCATCACATGGACGCAGTCGTTGACGCCACGGAGCAGCACGCTCTGGTTGCCCAACGGGATA
>CAJOIS010000075.1 GCA_905234645.1 uncultured Bacteroidales bacterium
CAGCGACCAATTGCCCATCGTCATGCCCGAAGGGATGCCCGCTTTTATTGAAGGCCCTATCTATGGTGGCATGATGAAAGGCTTTGCCCAATCGTTTGGCGACACTATGGTCGACTTGCCGACGCAAAAAGCCACGGAGGTTCCTTTTGGCAGCACGCAAAACTATGCAGGCGTTGACTTCCGTTTCGAGCACGGCGCGGCAAGCGACTTCCCTGGTGCCAGCATCATCATAGGTGGACAGGTGTATTATAGCCATTGGGCATATTACCCCGCCCACATGAGTCCGCTTCAATTGGGCAATGCAGATGCCATCGATGCGGAATTGAAAGCCACGAAAGAGGCCCTTGATTCTGGTTGCAAATATTACATCGGTGGACATGGTGGATTGGTGGAAAAAACTGCCGTTGAAGCCCGTATCGCTTATCTCGAAAAGGTGAAAGCATTGCGCGCCGAAAAGTCCAATGCGGCTTCGTTCACAATGGCTTTGAAAGAAGCCTTCCCCGATATGCCTGGTGCCATCGCTCCGTTGGCGGAAGCTTTGTACAAATAAGGAAATCAATTTACTAACCAACAATAAACAAGTTGCTTCCGCGTTTTGTGAAAGCAACTTGCTTTTGTTTTATGGAAACAGAAAAACTACATAAAGCCTTACTCGAAGCCGACGCCGTCGTCATCGGCGCAGGTGCTGGCCTTTCCACTTCGGCTGGCTTCACCTATAATGGCGAACGCTTCCAAAAGTATTTCTCCGATTTTATCGAGAAGTACGGTTTCACCGACATGTACACAGCTGGATTCCATCAGTTTCCATCTGAGGAGGAGCACTGGGCCTACTGGAGTCGGCATATCTACTTCAACCGATACGTGCCTGCACCTAAACCCGTTTACGACAACCTCCTGAAGCTCGTGCAGGACAAGGACTATTTCGTCATTACCACCAATGTCGATCACCAGTTTCAAAAGGCGGGCTTCGACAAACAACGGTTGTTCTACACCCAAGGCGACTATGGGCTGTTCCAATGCTCAAAACCTTGTCACCAAAAGACATACGACAACGAAGAGGTGATTATTAAAATGGTCGCTGAACAAGAGAACATGCGCATTCCTTCGGAACTGATTCCGCATTGCCCCGTTTGTGGCGGCCCCATGAAGGTCAACCTGCGTTCCGACGACACCTTTGTGGAGGACGAAGGCTGGCACAAGGCGGCACAGCGTTACCTCGATTTCGTGAATGGCCACCAACATGGCAAGGTGCTGTATTGGGACCTTGGCATCGGAAGCAACACCCCGACCATCATCAAACTACCGTTCATGCAAATGACCTACAAGAATCCCGAGGCGACATACGCCACCATCAACCTTGGCGAGGCGTTCACCGTGGAACAAATCAAAGACAGGTCGATTGTGATTGATGGAGACATAGGTGAAGTTTTGGAAAAACTGCTAACTGAAAACTGCTAACTGAAAACTATTATGAACCGTTTGGACTATAGAAGACCAGCAATATTCCGAAATGCAGATTCCTGAGGATTTGCAAGGCAAGCGTGACCTGTTTCGTGCCTTGCGCAATGTGCGCTGGCCGAAACCTGTCAGCGAGGAATTCCTGCGTTTGCAGGATGAAGAACTGCAGGTGCAACTGCTGGAAAAAGACATCGTGGAATTGCCCAATGTGCCAATGCAGATATGGCAGGGCGACATCACGCGCCTGAAAGTGGATGCCATCGTGAATGCGGCCAACAGCCAAATGTTGGGTTGTTTCCATCCTTTGCACAAGTGCATCGACAATGCCATCCATTCCGCAGCGGGTGTGCAATTGCGCGAGGAGCTGATGCTCCAACAAGGTCACGAGGAGTCGACGGGGCAGGCCAAAATCACCAAGGCCTACAACCTGCCCTGCAAATATGTCATCCATACGGTCGGGCCTATCATCCCCAACGGCATCCCGACGGAATTCCAAAAGGAGCAATTGGCCTCATGTTACCGAAGCATCATGTCTTGCGCCGATGAAAACCACCTTGAAAGCGTCGCTTTCTGCTGCATTTCAACGGGCGAGTTCCGCCGCTTCCCGAATCAGTTGGCCGCCGAAATCGCCGTACAAACTGTCAAAGAATCCTTGACCGAACATCCCGATTGCAGCGTCAAACAAGTGGTTTTCAATGTATTTAAGGATATTGACAAGGTTATTTATCAACAACTTCTATAAAACCCACCATGTCAAGCAACCCCGACTTCGTTCAATACATCGCCGACCAATGCGCAGGTGCAGGCGAGATTACGGTGAAAAAGATGTTTGGCGACTACGGCATCTATTGCGACGGCGTCATCTTCGGCCTCGTTTGCGACAACCGTTTCTACCTGAAACCAACCGAGGCTGGCCGCTCGCTATTGCGCAGCGTTGAAATGCGTCCACCTTACGACGGCGCGAAAGACTATTTCTTCATTGAAGATGTGGACGACCGCGATTATATGTCGGCGCTTGTCCGCGAGACCTGTAAGGCATTGCCACAGCCGAAGCCGAAAGACTACTCCTACACAACCGAAAGATACGATACAGAGGTAAATGCCCGAGAGTATATCGAGGGATTCTACAATGCCGACTACTTCAGTATCCATGCTTATTTCTCCGCCGTCACCATCAGCCAGTGTTTGGCTTCGTCTTTCCGGATGTCGATGCCCTTGAAGCCTGCATTTGATAGATGCAATCTGATTTCCTCGGGTTTGTAGGTATGCATTCCCTCGATGAGGCTTTCCCATTTGGCATCCATCGGACCCGAGCCGTCCGACTCGTTGACGATGATAAATTGTCCACCAGGTTTGAGCACCCTTTTAACCTCGCCAAAGCAATGCTCAATGTCGGGCCAGAAATAGATGGTCTCAAAGGCGGTGACGAGATCGAAGGTGTTCTCTCCGAAAGGCAGTTTGACCACACTGGCCTCTTGCACCTTGCAGCGCCCTTCCGCGATGGCTTTGGCGTTCACTTTGGAAGACTTTGTCACCGAGACAGACGAATAGTCGATGCCTTGCACCACACCTTTCGAGGCGCGTTGCAACAGCCGAGCGATGTTGGCGCCACCACCACAGCCGATATCCAAGATTTGGCCGTCCTCTTTGATTTGCACCGACGACAAGGCCCAGTTGGCCATTTGGGCGTGACCGCCGCCGTTCATCCCGTTCACCATCATTTTGCCGAAGAAGCCTTCGGGCTTGCGCGTATTGCTGAAAATCTTACTAAGTAATCCCATAATAATTGTGTTTAATTCAGCTGCAAAAATCCGACGCTTTGCCCTATCGCTACAATCCCAAGAAATAGTGATTTTTACGACCATAAATCATCATTGGCTTGTCAAACAAAATCTCTATTTTTGCAGCCGCTTATCAGAAGGAGTCGCCGAGATAGTCTTGCAGCCCTCGCTTAAGCTTCAGGATATGAAATGAACAGCCTCCCTTCCAGAACCAAAGCCCTGATCGGTGTCAGTTTCCGTGAGTTTGCCAGATATGCCTTGCCGAGCATCATAGGGATGCTCATCGTGGGTTTGCAGACTATCGCAGGCCATGTATCCCTTGATGTCGTACAGCGTCGGAGCCCAAAACCACCGAAGAGTCAAGTCGTTGTTGGCCAATGCCTTGCTTCTCGGAGGCGGCATCGGCATCGGGGTGTATCTGCTCGTGTTGGTTTTCAAGCACGGCATCGCGAGTCCACTGGTGCTGGTGTCGCTGAAACGTCTTACGTCGAAGTCATAAATCTTTTGTTCAAGGTAATTGACTCAAACCCTCACTTGACCATCTTCGTTAGTTCATGAGGGGAATGAACGAAAAACTCCACCGAAGGCCCTTGTAGGTCTTTGG
>CAJOIS010000076.1 GCA_905234645.1 uncultured Bacteroidales bacterium
CGCGACTTCATTGAGTTGGACAAGGACGACATCCTCGTGGAATCATACGACAACAGTTCACGTCAAGTGGAAGGCCATAAAGCCAACGAGAATCCTTTCAGCGAATATATGGTTACCCTCACCGAGGAGCAGGTACGAAAAGAGACCGCCCGCTGCCTCTCGTGCGGCGCATCGGTGGTCGATGAGAACCGCTGCATCGGCTGTGGCATCTGTACCACCAAGTGCGGCTTCGATGCCATCCACCTCTTCCGCGACAATCCTGATGCCAGCATCATGCGCACCTCAGAGGACAAGTTCGGTGGCATCCTGCCTTACATGCTCAAACGCACCGGAAAAATCATCTTCGGCAAGAAAAACTGAACAACTGATAACTGAATAACCATTAATCTGGATTGCTTCGTTCCTCGCAATGACGCGAAGCGGCAACCGAACAACTGAATACCGTGCACGAACTCGGAGTAGTATTTTATATTATCAAGGACGTCAAAGCAGTGGCGGAGGAGAATCACGTGGAGCATGTCTCCACGGTGGTGATGGACATCGGCGAGGTTTCGACGGTGGTGCCGCACCTGCTCACCGACTGCTGGCGCTGGGCGGCTGACAAAGAAGAGATGCTTAAAGGATGTGAGTTGAAGATTAACACCATCCCAGCGGTGACTCACTGTGAAAACTGCAAGAAGGAATACGAGACCGTGAAGTTCGGCAAGACTTGTCCACATTGCAACAGCAACAATACCTGGCTGCTTCGGGGCAATGAAGTGGAAATCAATAGCATAATCGTATAACTATTAACTATCAACTATAAACTTAAAACTCAAATACAATGTCTTGTTTTGTAGTACCTTTAGCACAAGCGGTGGTCACGAGTGCCATTCGCAAATCCAATGAAAAAAACAACCGAAGCAATCATTCTGCCTTTGCGCGTCATCTGCCAGCTTTGGAGAAGATGCTTTGGGGTGGTTCAGTGATGTTGGTCGTGGATCATATCATCAACGGCGAACTCACTTGGCGTTTCCCGTTCTTCACCGCACTTGAGAATGCGGGAGGCGGTGCCGTCATGCGCCGTGAGATGCTTACCGTAGGCGTCCCTATGTCGCTCGTCATCACAGCGGTATGGGCGGTTTATGCTTTGGCGAAAGAGCATCGCAGAAAGAAAGTCCAACTGACTTAATGTCTAGATTGCTTCTTCCGTCTTCACGGAATGAGGCCTCGCAAATCTCCGATTCGACGGAGTCAATGACGCGAAGCGTTAACTGAACAACTGAATAACTGAACAACTTAAAACTAATAACCATGTTTTTCCAAGTTTATGGCGCTAATGCGCTGATGCTCGTTGTCCTCGCAGGCCTAATCTTACTTAACGAGTTTGCCCGTCGCACCAAGTTCGGCGGCATCTTTACATTTTTGGTTGTCCCCGTTGCTTTGACAGCCTATTTCCTCGCCATCTGGCTTGGCGTCCGCAACGGAGCACAGTGGGCGTTGGAAAACCAGACCCATGTCTACATGCAGGGATGGTTCCACTACGCCAAGCTTTATGCAGCAACAGCCGGATGTATCGGCTTTATGATGATCAAGTACAAATGGGGCATTGGCGCCAAACACTGGTTCAAGCCATTCCCGTTCATCATCGTGGCCATCAACATCTTGATTGCATGCGTCTCCGACTTCGAGAGCGCAGTGATGGGATGGAACAAGTGGTGGCTCACCTCCGAAGGCGTTTGGCAATATGGTGGCTGGCACAATGTCTTTAATGGTGTTGCCGGTTTGTTCAACATCTTCTGTATGACCGCTTGGTGGAATGTGTATGGTTCCAAGGACAAGAAAGACGGTCTACATCGTCATCTACGACATCTGGAACTTTGCCTACACATACAACTGCCTGCCGACGCACAGCTGGTACTGCGGTATCGCCCTGCTGCTGGCTCCTACGGTGGCTGCTCTGCTGTGGAACCGTGGCGGCTGGATCCAGAACCGCGCCAATACCTTGGCCATCTGGTGCATGTTCGCACAGGTGTTCCCGCTCTTCCAAGAGACCTTCAAAGACGGTCGTCAATGGTTCAGCTGGGCTACGCTTCCTGTCCTCTATCCTGAAGGTGTCACCACCATTGAGAAACTGTACGCTGCAGGCGGACAGGCTGCCGTTGACGGCGTTGTGGGCACTACAGTAGATCCTTCCGTCGTGGCTGCCAATCCTACCATGATGCTGGTGGTCAGCGCACTCGCTCTGATCGTGAACATCGTTGCTCTTGGCTATATCATCTCGGTATCCAAGAAACGTCACATCAATCCTTATAAGGAAGACGTCTTCGTCAACCAGAAGTACTACAAAGACGCCATGGCCCGTGCCGATGTAGATTAAGCATTGGTTTTATTGAACAAATCCGCAATCCAGGCACAGTCTTGGATTGCGGATTTTTTAAAATAACCGCAAAAAGTGAAACTTTTCCCGAAAAATCCATAACAGCCATAATGAATTATGGTTGTAGTTTTGCATCCTCAAACAAAAGCAAAACCAATCATCAATCTATACGCAATAAAATGAGAAAACAACTTATTATCGGAATGTTTGCCGCCGCGCTGATGTTTGCTTCGTGCGGCAGCAAATCCCCCACAACGGAAAAGGAAATGAATACTTTGAGTTTTAACCAAGAGCAGGCGGCCTTCATGTCGGCCATCGCCTGCAACGAGGCCAAAGCCGACTATACCGCCTTGGCCGAGGCCATCAACGGCGGTTTGGATGCCGGACTGACGGCCAACCAAATCAAGGAAGCCCTATCGCAACTCTATGCCTACACGGGTTTCCCGCGTTCTTTGAATGCCCTTGGCACTTTGCAGAAGGTGTTGGAGCAACGCCAAAGCGAAGGCAAAACCACTGAAGAAGGTGTTGAGGCATCGCCGCTGCCGAGCAATTACAATGCTTTGACACAAGGTACGGAAGTACAAACCAAACTTTCTGGACAGCCTTTCAACTATGCGTTTTGTCCCGCCGAGGACTACTATCTGAAAGCGCATCTCTTCGGCGACATCTTTGCCCGCGACAACCTCACCCATGCTGACCGCGAACTCATCACCGTGAGTGCGTTGAGCGGCTTGGAAAACGT
>CAJOIS010000077.1:0-1289 GCA_905234645.1 uncultured Bacteroidales bacterium
CCAGGCTGCACGCGCCAAGGAACAAGTGGCTGCCGACAAGGCCGTTGACGGTGTGATTTCATTGCTCGAAGGCGAGAGAATGAACATCGAGCCGAAGGCGCTGAAACGCCATGAACGCAATAGTTAATTATGAATTTAGAATTTAGAATTTAGAGATATTTGCGACGAACCCTCTAAATTCTAAATTCAAAATTCTAAATTAAAACGAAATGAATTTCATCGATGACATATTGAACTACGACAGCCTCTCGATAGTAGGCTTGCAGAAGAACACGGGGAAGACCGTCAGTCTGAACTATGTGCTCGACCGCCTGCCCGTCGAGAGGAAGCGCATTGCCGTGACTTCAATAGGTATTGATGGAGAGACCACCGACCAGGTGACGCGCACCCAGAAGCCGGAGATCTATCTGCGCCAAGGCATGTATTTCGGCACCTCCGAGATGCACTACCGCCAGAAACGCATCGTCTCCGAACTCATCGACGTGAGCGACGAAAACACCTCATTGGGTCGCGTGGTGACGGCCAAAGCCTTGACAGGAGGCAAAATCCTCCTGTCGGGGCCTTCGTCGTCGAGCGGACTGAAGCGCTGGATGAAAGACATGCACCGCGTGGGCATCGAACTCGTCATCATCGACGGGGCCTTGTCGCGCATGAGTCTCGCTTCGCCCGCCGTGAGCCAGAGCATGATACTGGCCACTGGCGCCGCGTATTCAACTAACATGAACACGCTGGTGCAACAGACCGCCTTCGTGGTGGACTTGATCAAGATCCCGCTGACGGAGGAGGCCAACCTGAAACTGCTGATGCCCATAGAGAAAGGCGTGTGGTACATCGACGACGAAGGCGCATTGCACGAGTTGAGCAATATCTCCTCGCTGTCGCAGGACTTCCGCTTCGAGGGCATGGACCGCTGCAAGACCCTGTATGTGGCCGGTGCCCTGGTGGACGGCTTCCTCGAGAAGGTGAGGAAGAACCCGAAACTGAAGACCTGCGAACTGGTGGTGCGCGACTTCACCAAGATCTTCGTCAGCCCGCAGCAGTATAGGCTCTTCTTGAAGGTAGGCGGCATGATCCGCGTGCTGCAAAAGAGCAAACTCATCGCCGTGACGGTGAACCCGACCTCGCCCTTGGGCGTGACCTTGGACTCCGACACGCTGTGCAACAGACTTTCGGAAGCGATACAACTTCCAGTGTATGACTTAATGAAACTGGAATGCAACTGAGAGACCACATAGAATCGCCCTGCGGCCTGCGTTATGTGTTCGAGCAACTCGAACTGCAAGCGGGCT
>CAJOIS010000077.1:1315-2888 GCA_905234645.1 uncultured Bacteroidales bacterium
CTACGCCACCCTGCGGCAGTTTGTGGATTTCATCGGTCGGGTTGACACACCTTATATTAATACGTTACAGTTCCGCCTGCAGGGGCTGAAGGACATCCGTACGACCATCAAGAACCTCGGGCAGCAGGCCGTCTTGGACGACATTGAACTCTTCGAGGTGAAGCATCTGGCCATCTTGGCCGTCGATGTGGCGGAGCGGATGATGGCCCATGGCTTGGATAAGGCCATTGCCGTGCCCGACTTGAACGAGGTCATCACCATCCTCGACCCCGACGGACTGAAGATGGCGACCTTCTATGTCTATGACTCCTACTGCCAGGAACTGCGTGACTTGCGCGCGCAGATGCGCCAGAATCCCAGCCGGCAAGAGGAACTCTTGGCCGAGTGTGCCGAGATTGAAGAAGGTGTGCGGAGGGATTTGAGCAAGCAGTTGGTTCCTTTTGTGAAGGCTTTGGAGGAAGCCCAAATCGCGATGGCGAAGATTGACATGAACCTCGCCAAAGCCTTGCAGATAAAACAGTTGGGACTTTGCTTCCCGACGATTTCAAAGGATGACATCAGCCGTTACGAGGCGATGTTCCATCCGCAGGTGAAGGATGCCTTGGCGCAGCGCAAACGCGCCTTCCAGCCGGTGACCCTCACCTTTGGGCAGAAGCCCACTTTGATCACGGGTGCCAACATGGGTGGCAAGACCGTGGTGTTGAAGACCTTGACGCTGTGCCAGTACTTATTCCAATACGGGTTCGGCATTCCGGCCCAGCAGGCCGACATCGCTGTCAAGGACGAGATTTTCTTCTGCATCGGCGACGAGCAGTCCATTGAGAAGGGGCTGTCGTCGTTTGCTGCAGAGATGAAGAACATCGATGCCGTTATCAAGGCATCGCGCGAAAACAGAAAGATAGTAGCGTTGATTGACGAGCCGGCCCGCACCACCAATCCCACCGAGGGCACAGCCTTAGTGTCGGCCTTGGTGAAAGTGTTGAGGGGCGACAATGTGAGCCTCCCGACCGATGCCCGTTGCCTCCGCGTGAAGGGCTTCGAGAATGGCACGATGAACTACTCGCTCGTCGAGGTGCAAGACGGCGAAGTGCCGCATGAGGCGCTGAATATCGCGGAGAGTTTGGGGATTGATAAGGAGTGGATTGCCGAGGCGAGGGAGATTTTAAACCCCTCGAATTCGAGGGGTTTAAAAACCAAAGGGGTCGAAATCGACCCCTTTGAATGAGAAAGGAGGAAATGCGTGATGAAAGGTATGCCGCAACGCGATAGACTGATTGAACTGAACAAAATCGCCATTCAGCAGATGAAGGTGCTGGAGGGCGTGGAAGAAAGGAGAATGCTGAAATGATTAAACATTTTTATAATAAGCAATAAATCAATTATTTAAACAACATAAACTGAAAATATGGAAAGTAAATTAGGACTTGATTTTAAAAAAGTGGAGTATGCCAGGGGGCTGGCGAAGAACATCGCCGATGATGTGCAGGCCTTCTGCGAGCAATACACCACGGTGGCCGTGGAGCGCACCCTCGCCCGACTGATGGGCATCGACGGGGTGGACGAAAGCGATGTG